>NZ_JAGGKQ010000004.1 GCF_017873815.1 Halorubrum alkaliphilum
CCGCAGCCCCCGGGCCGGCAGCGTTGTCACCCCCCCCCACACCCCACCCCTCACCACCCCCCCCCGGCCCCCCCCCCCCCCCGGGGGGGGGGGGGGGGGGGGGCCCCCCGACTCCCTCGCGCGCGAGAAACGCGCGCGCCACCGCCTCGTTCAGTTATAAGCAATAGTCGTTGCCGCTCAAGTCTCTTTTAAATACGATCTCGTCGTCACCGATTTGGGAGATTTACTCCCGAAGTCGCTCAGCACACACTACGACGGATCTCGGAGGAGGCGACCATCACACGTCCGGCGGAGTTTTGCGGTTCCGTTTACCGAACTGCCGGCCGGAGCGCCTTCGTTCTCGGACTGTAAGGATCGGATCCCATGGAATACGGGTGCTATGGCGGCGGCTCGTCTACCCTTGACGTTCCGTGTTGGTGGGCTGAAAACGGGTGTAACACTAAAGTGAACCGACGAGAAAGGACCGTCCAACCCGAGCCCATACCATGCCACTCGAAATACGGGAGCGAGAACTCCCCGGCGTCGGCGTTCGATACGAGGTCGACCTCACCGCGGAAGAGAGCATCGCGACGGTGATCCACAACAGCGGGAGACGCGACTTATATCACCGAACCGACCCCTCTCGCGACTACGAACGTGTCGCGGAGCTCTCGGACTCACAGGCGCGGGCCCTCGGGTTGTTGCTCGTCGGCGCCTACTACCAGCCGGTGCCGACCCGTGTCGGCGACGTCACGCCGACCGACGAACACACCAAGTGGTACCAGATCGGCGTCGACGCCCCGGCGGCTGGGCAAACGATCGGCGAGATAGATATCGAGTCCCTGAACGGGGCCGCGATCCTCGCCGTCGTCCGGAGCGGCGAGCGGACCGCGAATCCGCCGGACGAGTTCACGCTGGAAGTCGACGACCAGCTCGTCGTCATCGGCGACCAGATCGCACACGGCGAGCTGGGCGAACTCCTCCACGGTCCGGAGTGAGCCGTCCGCATCGTGACTTCTCGGCCACGAACCGACCGCCGAACCGATATACCACCAGAGTCTCTCCCGCGTTGGGGCAATCTCCCAATGTACGAGCTACCACGAGCAACCGAACGACAGTAACATGACGGTTTTTGTACAGTAATGGCCGCGGGAAGCGTCACGATCGCGACCGACTTCGCGCTGATCGTCCTGACAGCCGTGGCGTTGGGATATCTGTTCCGGCTGTCGGGCCAGCCGACCATCGTCGCGTACCTCGTCACTGGGATCGTGTTGGGTCCCGTCTTTCTCGACGTCATCACCGAGGGCGAGCTCGTCGAGCTCATGGCCGAGCTCGGGTTGGGGTTCCTGCTGTTCCTCCTCGGACTGAAGCTCCGTATCGACGACATCAGGGAGATACTCCGGCCGGTCATCAACATCGCCCTCTGGCAGACGGTGTTACAGACCGCGCTGGCGTTCGCCGTCGCGTATGCGCTCGGGTTCACCCTCGTTCAGACGACGATCATCGCGCTCGCGACCGTCTTCGGTGCGACCCCGATCATCGTCAAAGTGCTCGCGGACAAAGACGAACTCACGTCGCTCCCCGGGAAGATCGACGTGGGGGTGTTGATCCTTCAGGACATCTACCTGGTCGTCCTCCTCGCGATCCTCGGCGCGGACTCCTTCGAGAACCCGACGACCATCGCGGCCAACATCGCCGAAATATTCGTGTTGATGGCTGGGATCGGCGTGTTCTCGTATCTCGCCGCACGTCACGTGCTGCCGGGACTGTTCCGGATGGTCGCCGGCGATCGGGAGGCCTTCTTCATCGTCGGCATCGCGTGGGCGTTCCTGTTCATTTACGGCTCGATGGCCCTCGATCTCTCCATCGAGGTCGGCGCGTTCCTCGCCGGCTTGAGCCTCGCACAGGTCCAGTACACGACCGAGCTCACCGAACGGGTCCGCCCCCTTACGGACCTGTTCATGGTGGTGTTCTTCTCGAGTATCGGCCTCCGGATCGCGGCGGACGACCTCTTCGAGTTCTGGCAGGAGGCGGTGATCGCCTCGATCGCGTTGATGCTCGGGAACTTCCTCATCATGTTCTATCTCATCAATCGCGAGGACTTCACCCCCGAGACTTCCTTCCTCGGCAGTATCAACATGGTCCAAGTCAGCGAGTTCTCGCTCGTCGTCGGCGCGCTCGCGGTCCAACAGGAGTTCATCGAGGAACCGATACTGGGCTATCTGAGTCTGATGGCGATCATGACAATGAGTGCCTCGACGTATCTCATCAAGTACAACCACCAGCTGTACGACCTGACTCGACCGCTGTGGGCCCGATTCGAGAGCGACGACAAGCGGGACGTGGAGCTGAAGACGTACCGGGACCACGCGGTCGTCATCGGCGTCGACGACGTGACGGAGCCGGTGCTCCCGGTCCTCCACGAGACGGTGGGTGACGTGGTCATCGTCGACCGCAACCCGGAGACGTCGGACCGATTCGACGACACGCCGTACGACGTCATATACGGCGATTTCAAACACGGCGAGCTCCGCAAGGAAGCCGGACTCGACCGGGCGTCGGTCGTGTTGTCCTCGTCGGTCCAGTCGGAAATAAACGAGACTGCCATTCGCGAGGCCGACGACGACGCGTTGGTCATCGTCGAGTCCGACGGCGTCGACAACGCCGTCGACCTCTACGAAGCGGGCGCACACTACGTGACCATTCCGACGGTCCTCGCCGGTATCCGGATCCGCGAGTACCTCACATGCTACATACGGGACCGTTCGGCGTTCCGAACGCTCGTGGACGACGACATCGGGTGGCTCCGATCGGCGGCCGCCGGCCCGTCGTCGGTCGAACCGGGTTCGGATCGGTCCAAACCGGGCGCGGACCGCTTCGATCCGGACGCGGACCGCTTCGATCCGGACGCGGACCGCTTCGATCCGGACGCGGACCGCTTCGATCCGGACGCAGACCGCTTCGATCCGGACGGTGATACGGATGTCTGAGCTGATCGAGCCGCTGGCGTTCGTCTTCATCGTCGCCGCGGTCATGTTGCTGATCGCAACCCGAGCACCCGTTCCGGCGGTTCCGCTGTACATCCTCGCGGGACTCGGGATCGGTGCCGGTGGCCTCATCGATCCCGGGACCACGCTCGAGCTGGCCCAGCTAGGGATCGCGTTCCTCGTTTTCGCCTTCGGCGTCAACGCCGAGCCGAGCCGGTTCCTCTCGGTCGCCCGGGACAGCGAGCACGTCGCGGCGGTACAGGTTCTCGCCGTCGGCAGTCTTGGATTCGTGGCGGGCCTGTCGTTCGGCCTCGATCCACTCCCGGCGGTATACTTCGCGGTCGCAGCCGCGTTGAGCTCCTCGCTCGTCGGTCGGGAACTCGCGGAAGGAGAGATCCGACGGAACTTGATCCACGGTCGGCTCACCGAGTCGATCCACTTCGTTCAGGACTTGTTCGCGGTCGGGATCATCCTCGTTCTCGGAGCGGCGACGTTCTCGCTCGACGCGATCGCACTCCAACTCGGATACGGCGTGCTACTGTTCGTCGCCGCGATCCTCATCCGGATCTACGTGTTCGATCTTCTCGTCCGGCTCTCCGGTGACTCGGATGAACTGATCATGTTGACCGGGATCGGTCTCCTGATCGGGTTCCTCGCGATCGCCGAAATCCTCGATCTATCGATCGTCGTCGGCGCGTTCGCGGCCGGGATCTCGATTACACAGGAGTTCGAGCACAACCTCGCGCTGCTCTCGGCGCTCGAATCCATCGAGAACTTCTTTACGGCTATCTTCTTCGTCACGCTCGGCAGTCTCGTCGTGGCCCCCTCGGTCGAAGTGCTCAGCATGGCTGGGGCACTGATGCTCGGGATCGTCGTGGTCAAGCCGCTCGTAACTATCTGGGCGCTGATCTATCAGGGATACGACCCGCGAACGGCCGCGTTGACGAGCTTCAGTCTCGACCAGATCAGCGAGTTCGCACTCGTCCTCGCGATCAGTGGCCTGTTGGCCGGCACGATCCCACAGACGTTGTTCGACGCTATCATCCTCGCGGCGGCGGCGACGATGGTCACGTCGTCCATCACGTACGCCTACGAGAACACGTTCTACCGGGTTCTCGACCGGATCGGTCTGTTCGGCTCCACACGGCAGCTAACGCGCGAACGGAGTTCGCTGCCCGACGAACCCCTCGATAACCACGTAGTCGTCGTCGGCTACGGAAAGCTCGGCAGCAGCGTCGTTTCCGTCTGTCGTGAACTCGGCAAGCCGGTCATCGTCGTCGAAAACGACCCCGACCGGTTCGAGCTCGCCCGGGAGTTCCACGAGACTTGTGTCTTCGGCGACGCGATGAACGACGACGTCCAAGCGCTCCTCGGGATCGACCGGGCGGAGCTGATCGTCTCGACGGCCCCGGACCGTTCGCTTTCGGAGGAGATCCTCTCGCTTTCGACCAACGCTGACGTGATCCTCCGTGCGGATGACACCGAGGTCGCGGTCGAACTCGTCGATGACGGGGCGACCTACGTGAACGTCACCGACTTCCTTGCGAGCGAGCAGTTCGGACACACGCTTTCGCGGCTTCTCACTGCGGACTCGTCCCCGGAATCGCTACGTCAGGAGAACTACCGACTGCTCCGCGAGCGCGTCTCCGACTCCGGGATCGTTGGGCAGATCGGACCGGAGGAGCTGGGCCCCAATAGGAGATGACGTTCCCCCTGCGTGGACGTGTGGAACCCTCCAGAGGGCGGATCCGGATTATCCCGAGCGTTCGGGTCGGAGATAGCGAACAGCTCCGGATTGGCCTGTTTCGAAATGGCCCGTTCAGAGGATCGTTTTCCGTCGAGATAGAGGTAGTGTAACGCGGTCCCGACAGGGAACTATGTCCGAGCGAGATAACGTGCGTACGACTGTTGGCCTCGAAGACCTCGGAGACACGCGTAGGGTACGATCAAACGCCAAGGAGTCGAGAAAACCCGACGCTGGTGCTCAGCGTCAATTAGTCTCGTTAGCGGCTGAGTGTTTTCAATAAAACAGCGTAAGAACAGCTAGAACGCCCGTTTGCGTTCTAGAACTGCTCTCACTCGTTGCCGAACATCTGGCGCATCATCGGATGCATCTCCATGAGCTGCTCTTCGGCGATCTCCTCGTACAGCTTGTACGTGATGGAGACTGCCAGCAGCAGTCCGGTCCCGGAGACCTGACCGATGGTACCGAGCAGGTTCGCCATGACGGCGAGGAGTCCGACGAGGGCTCCACCGATAACGGTCACCTGCGGGATGTAACGTTCCATGACCTTCTCGACGACCTGCGGGTTCCGTCGGAACCCGGGGATCTGCATCCCGGAGTTCTGGATCTGTTTCGCCGTCGCCTCCGGGCCCATTCCGGTCGTTTCGACCCAGAAAATGGCGAATATCGCGCCGCCGATGATCATGAAGGTTAGATCGATGATGATCCGTGTCGCGATCATCCACGGCTCGACGGTCGCCGGAATCTCGCCGAGGAACCACATCCACTCGTCACGTCGCTGAATGGGGTTCAAGTAGTAGAACAACCCGGAGATCGGCTCTCCTTGGTCCCCGTACACGCCGAGCGACTCCGGCATCCCCGCCCACTGCGAGGAAAGTATCTGCCCGAGGAACTGGATGTTTGCCTGTAGCGCACGAACGAGGATCATCGGAAGGACGGACGCATAGATGAGTTTCACCGGGAATCGTCCACGGGCACCCTTCACGCGGGCATGTGACAGCGGGATCTCGACGCGGACGGACTCCGCGTACACGACGATCCCGAAAATGAACACCGTCGTGAACAGCGCGAGGACGTTACCCGGATCGAACAGCAGGTTCTGGAGCCCTTCGGCCGAGAACGGCGAGCCGAGGGCAATGTCCCCGATGATGATCCCGTACCAACTGGCGAAGAAGCCGGACGTGCCGAGCGCCGAGAAGCTGAAGAAGCCACCGACGATCTGCTGGCTCACGGCGGCGATAATGAACAGTCCGACGCCGGAGCCAACTCCCCACTTGCTCACGATCTCGTCCATGAACAGGATGAGGACGCCACCGATGAACACCTGCGTGAATATCAGTAGCTCGACACCGAAGGTACCGATGCCGAGGGCGGCTCCCACGTCCGGATTGGCGGGAAGGAACTCGCCGGTAAACACCATCGGCGCTGCCGTCAGCGCCGTAACGATGATCACGAGGAGCTTCTGGAGCCCCTGATACAGCACTTGGTCGCGCGGGTCGTTCGTGTCGAGCCCGAGGAGGTTCGCCCCGCCCAAAAGCTGGAGGACGATCGACGCCGTGACGATCGGACCGATTCCGACCTGTAGCAGCGAGCCGTGCTCTCCCGCCAACACCGACCGAAACTGTCCGAAGAAGTCGGTCCCCTGTCCGGCAACGAGCCCGAAGGGGTTGATGTTGGTCAAGAAGAAGTAGACGATCAGGATCCCGGCCGTCCACGCCAGCTTCCGCTTGAACGGAACGTGACCCGCGGGACGATTCACCACGGGCATTCGCGTGAGTACCGGCTCGGCGACCTCCTTCCAGCTCATATTTACGCCTCGTTATTATCGTCGTCTGAAGTGTTTTCCGGTTCGCCGTCCGCGACTTCGGCACGTTCGGAGAGCGTCGCTTCGCCTCCGGCGGACTCGATACCTTCGACGGCACCGGCAGTGAACGCGTCGGCCGTAACGCGGAGTTCGTTCCGGACCTGTCCGCCGCCGAGCACCTTCACCACGTCAGCCTCGTGACCGTCATCGACGACGTCGCGCGCGTCGACGACGTACGCGTCCCCGTCCTCCTCGGCGAGGCCTTCCGCGACGTATAGCGCCGCGTCCTCGTCGAGCTTCTGGGCTTTGACCTCCAGGACGTCCGTTTGGGCGTCCGGGGGTCGCTTGAATCCGTGTTTGCCGAGCGGTCCGTAGTTGTGGAACTCGTGTTTCGCGCGTCCCGCGGCACCGCGGCCGCCGCGATGACCGGCACCGCGCCGGTTTTTGTGCGTGCCGCCGCCGTGCGTCCGGGAACCGCGCTGTCGACGTTTCTTGCTCATCGCATTGCCTCCAGGAGTGCGTCCATCTCCTCGGTCGTGTGACGGCCGAGTTCGCCGCCCTCGACGACCGGGTGCTTGACGCCGTCGTGTCCGCCGCGAGGGGCGTGGAGACGGAGCGTCGGGGAGATCCCCTGCTCGCGCAGGGTCGTCTCCTCCTCGACGACTGCCGCTGCCAGCGCCTCGGCGTTCTCGTAATCGGTGTTGTCCGCGATCCACTCGTCGTCAACGTCGGCGTCGCCCTCCAGGGGCTCGCCGCGCCGTGCGATCGTGGCCGCGACGGCCTCGACGCTCGGTTCGCCGAACGCGACGAGGTCGTTCACCTTCGTGATCATGCCGCGGTAGGAGTCGGTCTCGGGAACGAACGTCGCGTGGTTGACGCGCCCGATGTTCAGCATATCGAGCGTGTCGACGACGCCCTCGTTCACGTTGACCTCACCGCGGAGTTGAACTATCGCTTGCATCACTCTCTCACCTCGTCGTAGTGGACCTGACGGGCGTGCTCCGGCGTGCGGGACTGCGCCGCGTTCTCTAAGGCGTTGAACGTCGCTTTCGCGAGGTTCACCGTCGTGCGCGTGTTGCCGTCGGAGTTCGTCCACGCGTCCTCCACGCCGGCGAGTTCGAGGATGTTCTTGACCGTCTCGGCGGCCGCCAGCCCGAGCCCCTGCGGGGCGGGCTTGATTTCGACCGTGACGGAGCCGGCCTTGCCGTTGGCGGTTCGCGTCAGCGAGTTCGTGCCGCCGGGCTGGTCCTCCCAAGATCCGGAGCCGCGATCGACTCTGATGACGTTCAGCTTCGCGACGTCGATCGCCTTCTGGATCGCGCCGCCGACCTGATCGTCACGCGCCTGCGCGTAACCGAGGTAGCCGTCGCGGTTCCCCACGGCGACCACACAGCGGAACTTCACGCGGCGACCGGAGTCGGTCATACGCTGGACCATGTTGATGTCCAGTACCTCGTCTTCGAGCCCCGGAAGGAGCTGGTCGACGATCTCGGCCTCCTTCAGCGGGAGCCCGGAGTCGAGGGCCTGTTCCATGGACGTGATATCGCCGTCCTGTACCTTGCGGCCGAGCCGCGTCCGCGGTTCCCAGCCGTCGTTGTGTCTACTCATGGTTCTCCTGTAGCTCTTCGAGCACGTCGTCGAAGTGCTCGGGTAACTCGCTGGCGTCGAACTCCCCGCTGTACAACGGCTCGTCGAGCTGCTCGGCGTACGCGGCGATGTGCTCGCCTCGCGTGCGCGACCAGTCGGCCAGCACGTCGTCGTTGTGGGGGATCTCGAGGCCCGCGTCGATCGCTCCTTCCTGTACTGCGAACGTCTTGTTGCCGGGCGTCGCCGTGTTGAGACCGATGTCGAGCACGGCCTCGTCGAGGCCGGCATCGACCGCGCGAGCACCCGCGAGGTACCCCGTGAGATACGCGCTGGGGAGATTGCCCGTGGGGGCGTCCCAGCCGTACTCCGCGAGGTCCTCACTCGAGGCGGTCGCGTGTGTCTCGTCGCCGTCGGATCCGGGGGTAACCAGCTGCGCCCTGACGTGAGCGTTGCTCACCCGAGCGACCAGGCGAGGCTTGCCCGATTTCAGCAGGCGCAACCTCTGGTGGTAATCCGTCCGGACCTCTCGGCGGCGCCGCATCGGCACCTTGTATCGTGGTCCTGTCGCCATTAGTTCGTCACCTCGTAACCGAACTGCGTCCGGATGTACGCCTCCAGTCGGGCGACGTCCTCGAACTCGCCACCGCTCGCTTTGTTATAGAGCGTGCGGTATTCGCTGGCGTCGAGCACGTTCTCCTCGTCACGGAGTTCCTTCAGGCGGGCGCGCTGTGCGCGGATCCGTGCCTTCCAGTCGTCCTTGGTGTTCTGTCGGGCGCCGGCTTTCCCCTTCCGGGTCCCGGCACCGCTCTTGTGACCGTACGAACGCTTCTCGGCGCGCTCACGGGCCCGACCGCGGGAGTTCGTCTTCGCGTCCTTCGCGCGGATCGTTCCCTGATCGATGAGTTCGCGAACGTCCTCGCGGGTGATCGCGTCCTCAATCTCCTCCTGTGCCTCGGGGTCGAGCCAAACGCGGCCCTTGCCGACGTCCAGTTCGTCCGCCGCGAGTCGCTTCTGTGCTTTTAGGTCACTCATCGTCGACCTCCACTTCGACGTAGGTCGGGTTGAGCACGCGGATCTCGCGTTCCTCCGCCTCGTCCTCGATCAGTTCGCGCTTCCGTCCACCGACCTTCGAGGCGATCCGCACCGCCTGCGTGTCGCCGTCGACGCCTTCGAGATCGTCCGTGTTGTGGACACGGACCTCCTCGAAGCCGCTCGGGTGGAGGTCACGCGACGCCGTCGGCGAGCGGAACCCGGCCTCGACGACCGGACCCTTCGCTTTCATGCGACGGCGCTGTTTCGAGAGCCCGCCGCGCGGCTTGCGCCACGAGGTGGGGATGCGCTTCTTCTTGTGGTAGTCCTGCCGGTTGAACTGGGGTTTCCCCTCGCGGTGCTTCTGTGCGAGCGCGCGAGCGGTCTCGTCGTCCAGTTCCGGCGTCTTGTCGGCGTGACCGCGGGGGCGAAGCTCCGTCTCGACCGTCTCGGCGGCGTCGGCCTCCTCGTCGGCGGCCTCCTCCTCGTCGGTCTCGTCTTCGATCTCCGCGTCGGCCTCCTCGTCAACCTCCAGTCCGCCGACGTCGGCTTTGATACGCGCGGCGAGCGCGTTACCTACGCCGTCGACCTCGGAGAGCTCCGACTGGGAGGCGGCCTTCACGTCCTCGACCGTCTCGTAGCCGGCCGTACGAAGGGCGTCCGCCTTCGAGGGACCGACACCGCTGATGTCTTCGAGTTCGTCTGCCATGTGTTAGGCACCTCCGGTAGGCTTTTCGACGATGTACACGCCGTCCTGAAAGACGCGCGTGTCCTTGTCGGTCACCTTCGTCAGCTGTTCGATGTCGGCGGCGGTCTGGCCGACGGCCTCCTTGTCAGAGCCCGTGAGCCGCACCGTCTCGCCGTCTACCTGTACGTCAGTGTCTCCGCGGATCGGGGCGCGTCGCGCCGCCTTCTCGCCGAGGAAGTTCTCGATAACGACTTCCTCCCCCTCCACGCTGACCTGCATCGGGAAGTGGGCGTAGTACACTTCCATCGTGTACTCCCATCCCTCGGTCACGCCGTGGATCATGTTGGAGACGTGGCTCTCGAAGGTGCCGACCGTGGCGTTCGTCTTCGCGTCCTCGTTCTCCGTGGTGATGGCGACCGCGCCGTCCTCGACCGACACGTCGATGTCGGGGTACCAGAGGCGTCGCGTAACGCTTCCGTTGGGACCCTCGACCGTGAGTTCGAGGTGGTCGGTCTCGGCGGAGACATCGTCCGGAATCTCGATTTCGACTCTGTTCATTGTTAGTAGACGTATGCGATCACTTGGCCACCGATTCCCTCCTCCCGGGCCTCGTAGTGGCTCATGACGCCGTGGCTCGTCGTGACGATGAGCGTCCCGTAGTCACGGGCGGGGAGGTATCGCTTCTCCCACTTCTCGAACTCATCTGCACCCGCCGAGTAGCGGGGCTTGACGGCGCCACATTCGTTGATCGCGCCTTTCAGTTCGACCTCGAACTTCCCGGCCTTTCCGTCGTCGACGTACTCGAAGCCGTCGACGTACCCGCGGTCATACAGGACCTCGAGGACGGAGCCGATGATGTTCGAAGCGGGCTCTACCGTGTACGACAGGTGGCCAACGCTCTCGGCGTTGTCCACGCCGGCGAGTGCGTTGGCGAATGGATCGTTTCCTGTCATGATCAGCTGTACTTTTCGAATCCCATGTCTCGGGCGACCTCGCGGAAACACTGGCGACAGAGGTTGATGTCGTACTTCCCGACTAACCCCTGCTCGCGGTCGCACCGCCGGCACGTGTGTCGAGTGCTGGTGCGTTTCGCCGCGTGCTCGCCCGTCTCGTTGTTCGCTTCGCTCATTCCGTTATCTCCACGTCGAAGTTCGTTTCGAGGAACGTAGCCGCGTCCTCGGCTGTCATTCGGTGAGCCGACGGGATCGACCGGGTGACCTTGTCGCGCTTGGCGACGCGGTACCCCGGTCGGACGATCGTCGTCGTCACGTCGAGTCCGTAGATCCCGATGTTCGGATCGTACTCCTGGCTCGGGAAGTCGGTGTGATCCTCGATCCCAAAGCTCAGGTTACCCGTGTCGTCGAACTGGCTCTCAGCAATGTCCACCAGTTCGAGTGCGGTCTCGAGGAACTCGTGTGCGTCCTCGCCGCGCAGCGTCACCTTGACGCCGATCGGGTCGCCCTTGCGGATTCCGAACTCGGCGATAGTGTTTTTCGAGGTGGTCCGAACAGACTGCTGTTCGGTGATCTCCTCGATGATCTCTTCTGCGTCCGCGAGCGGCTCACCGCCCTGCCCGACGCCCATGTGGACGACGACTTTTTCGAGGGACGGCTCGCGCATCTCGTGGGTCGCGCTCTCGGCGTCACTCATCGCTCTCACCCGCCTCTTCGGCGTCGGAGTCGGCCGCCACGTCGGCGGCATCCTCGTCGTCGGTGAAGTTCTCGTCGATGACGACGACGTACTCCTCGACGGTCTCGTATCCGTCCTCACCGCCGACGACGACGGTGTTGGACCCGGATCCGAGCGTGACATCGATCGTCTCGATCTCGCCGATGCTGCCGGCGTGCTGACCGGCGACGGCGGTGACCAGTGCGCCCTCCTCGTACTCGAAGTGGGCGACGACCTCCTTCGACTCGTTGTCGATGACGATCGAGTCCTTGGTGTCGTACTCGGTGTCGACGTCCACGCGGACGTTGGTGCCGTCGTGGAGCGTCAGCTGTGCGTCGCCGCCGGAAACGACCGTCTTGTTGACGATCTTCCCGAGGCGGCTGCCCGCGGACTCCTCGTCGATGGGCGTCAGCGCGAGCCGACCACCCTCGTCGGGGAACACACGGAAGTACTCCCCGCGAACGGGGAACGCCAGGATGTCGAACATCCCGATCGGACGCTGCTCGTCCGAGACCGCGTCCCCGTTGACGAGGACCGAGTCAGTGTTTACGGCGTAGCGTGCCTCCTTCGTCGAGTCGACGTAGCCGAGCACGTCCCGCAGCAGGACGACGAGGGGAACCCCCTCTTCACCGTGCGGGCCAGCGCCGGCCTTTACGGTGAACGTGTCGGTCTTTCGCTCGACCGGCCAGGAGTTCGGTACTGCCAGTCGTTTCTGATGTCGCGTCATTCGTTGTCCTCCTGGAGCCGCGTCTCGCGACGCTCGTCAGTGAGGTCCAGATCCGTCACGCGGACGTTGCTCGCCGGGATCGGGCGCGGGGCCTCTTCCCCGTCCGCCCGCTCAACGGTGACGTCCTCGACGGTGATCCGCTCGTCGGTGAGGTCCACCGTAAGGACCTCCCCTTCGGTGCCCGCGGCGTCGCCGCGAAGCACTTCGACGGTGTCGCCCGCGTTAACGCGGACGTTCCGCTGCCCGTACTCCTCGCGAAGCTCGGGGGTGAGCGGGGATCGGACCTGCTGTTGTCGCTCGTGAAGCGACGCGGTCTCCGACCGTTTTCGTTGTTTGCGTGGCTGTTTCGTCATGGTTATACGATCATCGTCGCGGTGGACGCGATGCTCCCGTAGCGCTCGGCGACCTCGCGTGCGATCGGACCCTTGATCTCGGTCCCTCGCGGCTCGTCGAGGTCGTCGATGATCACGGCCGCGTTGTCCTCGAACTTCACACGCATGCCGTCCGGACGGCGGATCGGCTTGCGCTGGCGGACGACGACCGCCTCCAGCACCTGCCGCCGCATCTCCGGCGTCCCTTTGGTGACCGAGACGGTCACCTTGTCGCCGATACCCGCCTTCGGATGTCGGTTCTTCGTGCCGGAGTAGCCGGACACGGAGATCACCTTCAGCTCACGCGCGCCGGTGTTGTCGGCACACGTGATCAGCGAGCCCTTCGAGAGCCCCTGTGTGACGTCGGCCTTGAGCGCCTCCATCACTGATCACCCGAGCGGTTCTCGACGACGACGTGGGACTTCGTCTTCGAGAGCGGTCGCGTCTCCGCGATCGTCACTTCGTCACCTTCTTCGAGCGAGTCGAGCACGCCCGGCACGTGTGCCGGGATGCGCGACCGACGCTTCATGTACCGGTCGTATTTCGGTACGAACACGTCGTATTCTCGCTCGACGATGACGGTCTTTGCCATATCCGTCGACACGACCGTCCCCTCTCGGAGCTGGCCGCGGACGGGAAGCTGCCCGTAAAACGGACACTTCTCGTAGTCGTAATCCTCCGGATCGGTTGGTTCCGGAGGCATGGGTACGTCGATTCCTATCGCCATTGTGAGACACCTCGTTCGGTGCGTTCGGCGGGTCGATCCCGCAACTGCGTGCCATCCACCGTTACGTAGACCACGTCTTTGCACTCGCCTCGCCGGCTCGCCGAGTCCGCGCCGTCACCGACGACGGCGGTTGTGGACTCGGACGGGCCGGACTGACGGGGGCGGACCCCCGTAGTATCCGGCCCGAGTTGGGACGCAGACCCCGACGATTGGCCGTCGTCGGCGGCTTCATCTGTGCGTGCGGTCGCCGACTCGACGACCGCGAACTCGAACGTCGTGCCCGATTTGGGCACCCGCTTGTCCCCCGACCCGGTCCGCACCACGAGGGTGTTGACCGTCTCGAACAGCACGCGGCCCGCGATCCCGACGTGGGCATCGCTGGCGGCGTCGGCCACCCGAACCGGGAGGCCGACAAGTTCGTGCCGTGTGAGCGTTTCGGGGGAGATCATCGTGTTACTCGTCGTCGAAGTCGCCTTCTTCCGCTTGGATCGTCTTGATCCGCGCGATCGTCTTCTTCAGCTCGTTCATCCGGCCGGGGCTTTCCGGCATTCCGCCGGCCGCCTGCTGTGCCTTCGTGTTGAGCAGCTCGGTCTCGAGCTCCTCAAGTTCGACCTCCCGCTCGGCTGCGGTCATGTCACGGATCTCTTCGGTGTAGAGGATCGCCATGTTACTCGTCCTCCTCGGTTTCTTCGTCCGCAGCTTCCATCTCCGCGACCAAGTCGGCCGCTTCGGACTCTATTTCCTCGTCGAGCTCGTCGAGCTCGTCGGGTTCGTCCTCGACCTCGCCGGTCTCGATCGGTTCCTCCGCGGGGGCATCAGTCGCGTCGCCACCCGTTTCGGCGGCTTCCTCGACGACCTCTTCGACGACTTCCTCGTCGATGAGGTCGGCGGGATCCTCGTCAGGAACCTCGACGTCGTCGTCAGCCCCGACGTCCGGAACCTCCTCGGGTTCCTCCTCTAAGAGCGCCTCGACGCCCTCGTCGTCGGCCCCGTCGGCCTGCTCGACTTCGGGGACCTCCGCGTCCTCGATCACGTCGAAGTCGTCCGGAAGCTTCGCTCCCGGCGGGATAATCTTCACGTTGACGCCGATCGTCCCGAGCTTCATGACGGCGACGCCCTGTCCGTGGTCGACCACTTCCTGTGCCGGTTCGCCGTTGTGTTTGATGTAGCCGCGGTTGAACTTCTCGACGCGCGAGCGCGCACCCGTGACCTTCCCGCTCAGTACGATCTCGGCACCCAGCGCACCCGCATCCATGATCCGGTCGATCGTCGTGTGGCCGGCCTTCCGGAAGTACCAGCCACGCTCCAAGGCGTTCGCGAGACGGTCCGCGACGATCTGTGCGTTCAGGTCCGGCTCGTCGACCTCCTGTACGTCGATCTGGGGGTCGTCCATCCCGAAGCGGTCCTCGAGCTCCGTGGTGATCTTCCGGATGTTCTTTCCGCCCTTCCCGATGACCATTCCCGGTTTCTCGGCCTTCAGGACGATCTGCGTGCCCATCGGGGTCTTGGCGACATCCATGCCGCCGTA
Organism: Halorubrum alkaliphilum; assembly: GCF_017873815.1. Taxonomy (GTDB): domain Archaea; phylum Halobacteriota; class Halobacteria; order Halobacteriales; family Haloferacaceae; genus Halorubrum; species Halorubrum alkaliphilum. Next base: position 14,840 of record NZ_JAGGKQ010000004.1, read on the forward strand.
CCCGGCGCGGCCGAGTTCGTCCGCGAAGAACTCGTTGATCTGTGACCGCCGAAGCCCGTCCTCGATGAATTGGTGTTCGTCAGCCATTAGCTATCGACCTCCGCGTCCGGCTCCTCGATAATGAGTTCGACATCGGCGAGCGTCGTGTTCCACTGGGTCGCCCCCGCGGCTCGCGGGTTTCGACCCGGTCGCTCCCCGACCTTGTGGGGGGCGACGTGTTTGATGAGCATCTCGTCGCCGTCGAACCCCTGTTCGGTCGCGTTGTTCTTGACGTTCTCTAGGAGCTTGAGGAAGTCCTTCGCGGCCTTGGCGGGATACCGACCCGCGTCCCAGCCGTCGATGTCCGAGCGGTGACCCGCGCCGGCGTTGTGCTGGCGCATCGGTACCGACCGCTCCTCGTCGATGACGGCCTGGAGGAACTCCTCGGCGTCGGCGACGGTCTCGCCTTTGATCTCCCGGGAGATCTCCTTGCTGTCCTTCACGCTGATGGGCCGGTCGCGGAGCATCCCCTTGGCGGTGGTGTCCGGGTCGGCCTCGACGCTGTAGTTGATTCCCATGGGTTACTTGAGAGGCACGAACTTCGAGGACCGGGTCGCGCCGATGCCGGCCTGTCCGTGTGACACGGTGCTTCGGGTGAGGTGGAACTCGCCGAGATAATGACCGATCATCTCGGGTTCGACCTGCACGCGCTCGAAACTGTGTCCGTTGTACACGGCAAAGGTGATACCGACGAACTCCGGCAGTATCGGCATGTCGCGCAGATGCGTCCGGATCGGGTCGTCGGCCGTCTCCTCTTTGTCGCGGTTCCGGGCTCTTTCGAGCAGCTTCTCGTGCTCGACGCCCAGTCCTCGCGTGATACTTCGCCGCTGACGTGCGGGGAGCAGTTCCGCGACCTCATCTACGTCCATCGCCTGCAGCTCGTCGAGTGAGTGACCGCGGTAGGCGAACTCCTTGCCCTCGCGGCCGGTTCGGTATTCGGAACTCATTTGTTGCTACCTCGTCCGGTGCGTTTGGATGCGATGTCTCCGACCTTCCGTCCCGGCGGGGCGTCCCGCGAGACCGATTTCGGCTGGCCCGGGTGTTGACGGCCACCCCCACCGAAGGGGTGGTCGACGGCGTTCATCGCGACGCCGCGGACGCGCGGGTATTTCGTTCCACGCGCCTTCATCTTGTGGTGTTTGTTGCCGGCCTTGACGAACGGCTTCTCCGTCCGTCCCCCGCCGGCGACCACGCCGATCGTGGCGCGGCACTGCGGGTCGAGCCGTTTTACTTCCCCGCTGGGAAGCTCGACGACCGTGACATCACGGTCGTGGGTGAGAAGCGTCGCCGAGACGCCCGAGGCGCGGGCGAACTTTCCGCCGTCGCCGCGGTTGCTCTCGACATTACAAACCGGAACGCCCTCTGGGATCTCCGCCAACGGGAGTGTGTTTCCGGGCTTGATCTCCGCCGAGACGCCGACCTGAATCGTATCGCCCACGCTCACGCCTTCCGGCGCGAGCACGAGCCGACGGTCGTCGTCCTCAAACTCGATCTCCGCGAGCGGAGCCGAGCGGGCGGGGTCGTGTTCGATCCCGACGATCTCGCCGGTGATCGTGTCCACGTCCTCAAGCTTCTTATGCGACAGTTCCGCCTTGTAGCGGTGGGACGGGGCCCGGAACGTTGGGCCGCCGCGTCCACGCCGCTGTCCTTGAATTCGTCGTCCCATCTCAGAACACCCCGATTCGTGAGGCTATTTCGGTCGCGTCGTCGTCGTCCGACAGCGTGACCGTCGCCTTCTTTTTGCCCTTCGAGGTCACTTGCGTGTTCACGTCGACGACGACGACATCGTACCGGCTCTCGATCTCGTCGCGGATCTCCGGTTTCGTCGCGTCGACATCGACGAGGAACAGCAGCTTGTTCTTGAAGTCCATCTCGTTCATCGCCTGCTCGGTGACGAGCGGGTGCTCGATGAGCGAACTCATCGGTCGGCCACCTCCTCGATCGCCGACTCGGTCCACAGCGTGAGTCGTCCCGGGTGTGTTCCGGGCGCGAGGTCCTCCGCGTTGACCTCGCGAGCGGTCGCGACATCGACGCCCGCGAGGTTGCGGGCGGCGCGGGACGGCTCCTCGCTGGTGACGACGAGAACGGACTTCGGCTGGCTGTACTTGCGGCCGCGGGCCTTCCCCTGTCCTGCTCGGACGGAGCGACCCTCCTCGGCGCGGTCGATGTCGGCGTCGACGCCGACAGCCTCGAGGAACGCGAGCGCCTCCTGCGTCTTGTTGAGTTCCTCGAACTCGTCGCTCACGACGAGCGGAAGATCGAGGTCCGAATCGAACGCGTGGCCGCGCTCGGCGACGAGCTCGGCGTCGGCGGTGGCCGCGATGGCCGACCGGATCGCGAGCTGTCGTTCCTTGTCGTTCAGGCTCTTCGTCTGGTCCTTCTCGGCCTTCGGCGGATGCGCAGCGCGGCCCGACACGGCGTGCGGGACGCGGCGAGCGACGTTCTCGGAGCGCGGGACGTGTGCGAGCCCGCGACCGGAGCCGAACGACTCCGCGGGGGTTCGCAGCCCGGCGAACTCGTCGGCACCGTAGGCCTGTTTCCGGTTAGCCTGTGCGGCGGAGACCGCCCGACCGATGAGATCCGGTCGGAACGCGGTCTCGAAGATCGCCGGCAGCTCGATGCTGCCCGCGTCCCCGCCGTCCAGGTCGTGTACTGTTGCGTTCATGAATTATCCCTGGTTGGATGCGGTGGATACGTACCGGACCTCGGGGTCGAGGCGCGGCTGGTCGTTCGGCCGGATGGCCGGTCGGAAGCGAAGCAGACGCTGTTCCGGTCCCGGCAGCGAGCCCTTGATGAGCGCGTACTCGCCGTCGACCTCGCCGTAGTTGACGAAGCCGCCGTCGACGGAGGCGTCGTCGCCCTCGCCGAAGTCGATGAGACGCTTGTTGAGCTCGGTGCGCTGGTGGTAGCCGGTCTGGCCCTGCTGGGGAACGGTGGAGCGGACGCGGGAGGGGTTCCACGGACCGAGGTTACCGATCCGACGCCGCCATCCCTGACGGGCGTGTTTGCCCTTCCGCTTCTGTACGCCCCATCGCTTGACGGGACCCTGCGTTCCCTTCCCCTTCGTGATGCCGGAGACATCCGTGTACTGCCCCGCGCGGAAGACGTCGCCGAACTCGTGGGCGCCGCCGTCCTCGACGAGGTCGAGCGCGAAGTCGGCCCGCTCCGCGAGGGAGCCGCCGCCGACCCGCGTCTCCATGACATCGGGCTTCTTTTTCGGCACGTTCGCGAGCTCCGAGGGCGACGTGTGCGTGATGACGCGAACGTCGTCGACGACGCCGTCGTCGAGGAGCGCTCGTAGCTCCTCGGCGTCCTCCTCGAAGGTGTTCTCCGCCGGGAGGTCGAGGGCCCGGTCGAGCTCCTCGTGGAACTCGGCGGTCCAGACCTCGGCGACCGGCTTCTGTCCGTACGGTGTGTGTTCGTAGGCTCGAACGGCGACGGCGTGCATCGGCGGCGTCTCCACCACCGTGACGGGGACGGACTCCTCCATCCCCTCCCGCGGCGAGTCCGCCTCGTCGTTGACCATCATGACGTGGGTCATCCCGGCTTTGTAGCCGGCAAAGCCCTGTAGCGCAGGGGACCCATCGTCGTCTGGCCACGAGCGGATACGCGGTACTTCGCTGTCCGCGCGGGTGCGTGGGCCGTAGCCCAGCGAGCCTTTTCGTGGTCGGCTTGGTTGTGGCATGTGTTTACTCCGTGAGTGTGAGCGAGCCGAGGGTCGCGAACAGAGCCTCCTCCGTTCGGACTACCCCGCTGCCCTGTGCCGGGATCGTGTTCAGCCAGAGGTCGAACCCCGGATCGGGTTCGACTCGGCGGCCGTCTGAGACGGCCGTGCGGACGTCCTCGGGCGATAGCCCGAGCATCTCCGGAAGCCCCCGTTCGGGCGCGCCGAAGGCGACGGTGTATCCGCCGGCCTCCCGCGCGTCCGGGACGATGTCGCCAAGCCGCGAGACGGAGAGTTCCTCCCCGTGTCGCGACGTTGCGACGGCGAGTTCGTCGCCGTCGAGCGCTTCCGAAAGGTCCGCGCCCACGACCTGGAAACCGTCCTCCGGCTTCCCGGTGATGCGGGCGCGGACCGGTTCTCTCGAAGAGATCCTGATGGTGACGCGCTCCCCCTGCTCGACCTCCATTCCAGAGGGAACGAGCAGTGAGATCGGGTGTTCCCCCAGCGGGGAATTGACCCGAACGCGGCCTTCAGGTCCGACCTCGGTCACGAGTCCCTGTGTTATCGACTCGTCCCCGTCGGGGGACGAGCCGGTCCGCCATGACACGCGGAGCGGCGGTAGCACGCCGACGTACCGGAGGGCGTCGCGTTCGCCCCAGAGGTCCTTTCGGAGCTCCGGCGGCGTCGCGGCGTACCCCAGCACGGCACGAACGTACTCCCCACCCCGGCGGCGTTCGCCTTCCCGGTCCGGGAAGACGACGAGCCGGTCCGCCCGGAACACCGCCGCCGCACGGGCGACGTAGCCGAGTTTGCGAGTTGCCTCGCGATCGTCTTCGGCTTCCCGGACGACCGAAGACGGAACACAGATCGTGACTCCGTCTTCGGTACGCATCGTGACGAGACTGTACTCTCGATTTCGGACGACAACCTAAAAGGATAGCGGTCCCGTTTTCGGGCTGTGGACCGTTCACACGGCGCTTTCACGGGGTTTCGGCCGGTCCTCCGAGACCGGAACGGAACGGAATAGGACCGTCCGGATCCAGAAGCGGACCGGCCGGGACCGATATCGACGGTCAATCGTCGAAGCCACTTATAAGAGTGACTACCCACTGTGCGGGGTCGCGCTCGGACCGGACCTCGACGCGGGTCACCCACTTCACCCACTGAAACCCTCGACGGCCCGGCGCGACGAGCCTCGCGGGCGCGCCGTGACCGTGTGCGAGCCGGTCGTCGGCAACGTGAGTCGCCAGCAGTGCGTCCTCGGCCTCCGCAAGCGGGAGACTCCATCGATAGCCAGTGACGGAGACGAACCTGACGTACGCGGGCTCGTCGTCGATTCCGTCCCCGACCCCACCTGCTGCCTCCAGCAGGTCGCCCACCCGGACCCCGCCCCACTCCTGTACCGTGTACCAGCCGCTCGTACAGTCGAGCAGCGCCTCCGTCTCGTCACCGGCGACGAGCTCGTCCGGCGTGAACGCCCGCGGCTCGTCGACGAGCCCCACTACCGAGAGCCGGTACTCGCTCCGGTCGATCGGGTCGGGATCGTCGGCGACCCACGAGGTGACGGGAAACGAGAAGTTCCCTTCGCCCTCCCGGAGTTGTGATCCGGTGAACCGTCGGTCCGCGCCCGGCGTCGAGAGCAGCCGGTTGACGCCCTGCTGAAGACGATACGTCACCGCACCCGCGACGAGGAGCACGGTGTACTGGACCGCGGTTCGGCGTCCCTCGAAGTCGACCCGCCGTGGCGGTCGGAACCGCGTCGAAGCGTGAAGCACGACGAGCGGGACCAGCGCAAGCCCGAATCCGACGTGAACCGACAGCAGCGTCCAGTAGGAGATCCGGACATCGAGTCCGAACACCCAGACGATCCCCGTCGAGAGCGCGCCGAGCGCGGCAACGAGCGTCAGTACCGAGAGGGCGGTCGAACGCTGCCACAGTTTTCGATCAAGAAGTCTGTGTCGCACGCGCGCGAGCTTGAACCCGATCAGGGCGATGATCGCGAGGCCGAGCGCCCGATGAAGCCAGAACACCGGCCAGCCGTCCGGCGTGCCGATCGTAAAGGAAACGAGCCCCGTCGCGACCTCCGCGAGAACGACGACGAGCAGCGACCAGTCGACGATCCGCGGCGGCGGCTCCAGTCGGTCGATGGCGCGGGATGCCCGCTCCCGGATCCGCATACCGTCTCCTCGGGAGGTCGTAATATAAGCGTTGTCCGGGTGGTCTCACGCGGTTTCGGCGTGGTCGATCCGCCTCCGGTCGCTCGGTTCGATCCGGGCTGCCGCCGCGTCGATGTGATAGGTTTAAGTGTCTCACCGACGCATCAGCGAATGCGAAGCACGCACCGGTAGTGTAGTGGTATCACGCAACCTTGCCATGGTTGCAACCCGAGTTCAAATCTCGGCCGGTGCACTCCCTGCGGTCGTGCCCCGCCCGGCTTCCCGCTCGCATTGCTCGCGGGAATCTCGGCCGGTGCATTTTGCGAACGAAGTGAGCAAAATCACTGCGAGTGTGAACTCCGAACGACGCAGCGGTGAGCGAAGCGAACCGACCGTCGTTCCCCAGTTCAAATCTCGGCCGGTGTACTCCCTGCGGTCGTGCCCCGCCCGGCTTCCCGCTCGCATTGCTCGCGGGAATCTCGGCCGGTGCACTTCCGACTGACTCCGTCAGTCGACGTTCCGTTCGTTTCACTCACGGAACTCCCTGCGATCGTTCTCGGTTGTACCGTCGTCGGGTGTTCCGTATGAACTCAAGACTCTCTTGGATGTCTCTTCTAGCGATGTCACTCAGATCGATGGCAATGAGATCGTATTTAAAAAGTGTGTGAACGGCTGCGACGATGGGTTATAAACAAGCGATGCGGTGGCGTCACCGGCGCCACCGGTGACAGGGCGAGAGCGGAGCTCTCGCTAGCAACCGGCGGCTTTGCCGCCGGTGACGAGGTTGGGGAGGCGTGAGGTGCGGGTGCGGTGCGGGGTGGGACTCAAACGGACAGCCTGCTCCGGGAAGATGGGCGTTCACGAGAGCGGCGCTCTCGTGAGCCGATCAGAACGCGCCGCGTTCTGATGACGACGCAAGCAGTTAAAAGGGCGAGCGCAGCGAGCTGTGTGAGCGCGCAGCGAGCCCCTCGACCGGAGCAGACTGGGGCTTTGGAGGTGTCCACCGTTGATTCGGTGCCAAGCGCTTGTAAACGAACAGCTGGAGGGATGGAACCGTTCACCACAGCACCATCTATTTATAAACTGCCGCCAGCAGCCTCGCTCGTCCACTTATAAACGCCCACCACACCCTATTGTGAGACTTACTCCCGTCATCGTTCACTGACGTATCAATGTGAACCGATCTGAACAGTCGAACGTTCTCGAACACCGCATGAAAGCCATCACTCACCCGGACAGGTCTTATTGAGTCTCCCGAGAATGTCTCGCCAATACCCTCCACGATCGGTCCGACGACGCCTTCTGCCGGCCCCCTGCTGGCCGGCGGCTTCTGGAGTTGGGAGTCAGCGATCGACGCCGCGGTCGAAACCGCACTCGACGGGTCCGGGTCGACTGCCGTCTTTCGAAATCCTTTTGTCTCGAATCGGCGTTGGTCCGAGTGCGAGCCGCCTTAGCTCAGACTGGGAGAGCACTCGACTGAAGATCGAGCTGTCCCCGGTTCAAATCCGGGAGGCGGCATAGTTTTTTATACGACCCACGGCCGAGGCAGTTACCCCGGAGCGGCGTCCGCACAGCCGATCTCGATCACCATCTGTCGGCTGGGCTCCTCGTCGAACTCGCCGTCGACGGGGCTCGACTGGATCATCCGATAAACGCGGACGTGTTCGGCGTCGACGCCGTAGTTCTCGCTCGCTTGACGACACATCCAGTCGGCGTATCCCTGCGAGATGCTTCCGCCGTCGGAGTCGCGGACGGCCTGCATGAACTTCCGGTGCCGGAAGGTGTCGTACTCCGCTGACGCGTCCGGCGGACGGTCCAAGTCGACTTCGCCGCCGGTCCGGGCGTCGATGCTCGACCCGTTCGCGAGGTCGACCCGGGGAACGTACCAGCTGTACGACGACGACGGGTCCGGTGCGTACAGCCCCCAGCTCTGTTGATCGAGCTGGCTGTAATCGATCTCGTCGGGTACGTCGTGTCCGCTGACGTCGCTCGCGCCGAACACGAGGATCCAGACGAGCACGCAGAACCCGACGACCGTGAGAAGCGAGCGCCCGTACGCGACGCCGTAGGAGACGACGGCGTCGTACTGGCCATCGCGGTAGCGCTCGATGACGCGGCGTTCGATGGGTGGTCGCTCCAACGGCCCCAGATCGTCGGCGTCGGGCAGGCGGTCGCCCCAGCGCTCGGGGACGTACCGCGAGAGCGTGTCCCAGAAGACGGCCGGGAGGAACGGGAGCACGGAGGCGGCGAGCGCGAGCGGGAACAGGCCGACCGCCATCGCGGTCAGCATGCCGAGAAACGCGGCGATGTACGCCAGCGCGGCCACCATCCGGATCCGTCCGACCGGAAGCAGCAGGAAGACGATGGACCCGGCGAGAAGCGTCACCCACGCGTAGTTCAACGTCGTCAGCACCGGCGGATAGTCGGTGATCACGTTCCCGAGGTACACCGTCATCACGTCGTTCGCCATCGCGATCCGTAGCGCCTCCCCGGTGTACCAGGTGTCGCCGGCGTGTTTCTCGATCGCGTTGGCGGTGAACACGACGAGCGGCTGGACGAGCAACGCCGCCGTCCCGAAGCTGGCGACCGTCCTGCGGGCGGATCCTCGGCGGAGCGCGTCGACCGACCACCGTTCCCCGAGCGGTGTCACGAGCGCGACGAACAGCAGGACTCGCAGGAGTCGGTCGCCGCCGTTGAGGAGAGCGGGGTTTCGGGCGTGGAGAGAGAACAGAAACACCAGCGAGATCGCTCCGACGAGCCGGGTTCGATAGCCCAACACGAACGCGACCGCGAACAGCGCCGCGACGACGAACAGCAGCTGTTGAAACCACACGTCTCCCGACAGCGCGTGGATGGAGAGTCCGTTGTACTGTGTGTACGTGAGCTCGTACGCCGCGAAGGGGTACGCCCCGCCGTCGGTGTAGAACATCTCGATGAAGGGCGCTCGGTGGATCAGATCCACGAGGAGGATCAGTCCGAGGGCGATCCGGACGGCCGCCAGCGAGCGAGTGTCGACCGCGAACCGGTCCCGAATCCGATCGCGAACGGGCGCGGTCCGCAACCATAGCTGCGTACAGCCGTCGCCGACGCGGGCGATCGGGGTCGGAAGGGTTCCTGACTGCATGCGATCCGGTCGGCCGTGTGGCCGAGTTAGTTGCTCCACGACCAGCGCGTATGTATACTTGTTGGAGACTACGATGGGTACTTCAGTTACTCCGGGCCGATCGACGATCCGAAACCGCCCGCAGCCCTCGGTTCCGTCCCGTGCTCACGTCGACCTGCCGTCGATCATCGTCGCGGCGGCGATCCCCATCGTCTGTCCCGCGCCGACGACGGCGAGCGCTGAGACCACCTCGATCGGCGTGACCGCGAGCGTGACGCCGACCGCTCCCGCGAGCGAGCACACCCACCCCACGTCGTACGCCAACGAGGTGTCTTCGACTCGTCGTGCCGTATAAAAGAAGCCGGCCGCCGGCAGCAGGACCCACGCGTACAACGCCGCCGCGAGGAGTGCGTCTGCCGGTAGGGCTATCGTCCCGTCACGTGCCAGAAATCCGAGGACCCCGGCGACGGTGGCCGGAGTGCCGGCGAGGATCACGAGCTTCCACGCACGGAGGACTCCCGAGGACATCTCGCCCCATGACGCCACGACGAACCCGACGAGCAACACGCTCATGACGAGGTGAGCCACGAACAGCGCGTATTCGGAGACGATTCCCGTCGTGGTACCGGCGACGACCGTCCATGCCGCCGGCACGAGCACCGCTGGACCGTTCTCACGAAGGCGTCGGAACACGTACGACGTTCGTCGTGTCGGCGTCATAAATCCGCCGTGCCGGTGTGGTCGGGGTCACGCTCCCGCTGGCGGATCGCCACGGACCCTCGGCACCTCGGAATCGGCGAGTTAGTCAACTCACCGGAAATAATTGTATGTATTCTCACTTCTGAGTCTCAGAGTTCAAAAACCAAGACGAATTCTCGTGTAAACCTCGTCAAGCACCACACACAAGCTTTATTCGTAAAACGGCCATCGATACGGACGCAATGGCGACAGGCAAGGTCGACTTCTTTAACGACACTGGCGGCTACGGTTTCATTTCGACGGACGATGGCGACTTGGACGACGACGAGGACGTGTTCTTCCACATGGAAGACGTCGGCGGCCCGGACCTAGAGGAGGGTCAGGAGGTCGAGTTCGACATCGAGTCCTCGCCCAAGGGCCCCCGCGCGACCAACGTCGTTCGGCAGTAGACCGGACGGAGGCGAGTCGGTCCGGTTCACGCCGGCGGCGACTCACACACACGAAAACGAGCGTTTCTTCCCCGTGGCGCGGACCTCGTCCGTCCCGGGTTGTTATCAACGACCGTAGCGAGGGCTCCGTCCGCGTCTCGATCCGTTCACGTTCCGATCTAGACGTGTTGGCCCCAGAGGCCGCGCCCTTTCGTCACTTCGATGTCTCCCTCGACGCGTGTCTGGCACGCGAGCCTGACGTCATGGCTGGGGTGGTGTGGCGGGAACCAGAGCCGTGCGCTCTCCTTTCTGCTCGGCTCGCTGACCTCGCCCTCGACCTTCACCGCGCAGGTGCCACACGATCCCATCCCACGACAGTTGAACTGCTCCGACTTGCCGTTGTACACGGAGAGTCCGGCCTCCCGAAGCACGTCGCGTAACACGGCACCCTTCTCGCACTCGATCTCCTCGCCCTCGTAGTACACGGTTGGCATGTGATGAAGTTCCGTACGTGGTCCAGCCTGATAGTTGCTGGCGTGTGCGGGTTTCCGAGCCGCGTCGTGTGTCTCTCGTTCACACGGTTCGGGTGCGGTCGCGTGTGCCGTGCGTCCGACGCCGACGGGGCGTTTTTTACCCTCGGCACCGCAGGAGGGTGTAATGGGACTCAGGTGTCTGCTCGGACACGATTTCACCGAGCCTGAAATCGAACGCGAGCGGGAAGAGGAGGGCGAGGAAGTCGTCACGACCGTCAGGGAAGTGAAGACCTGCGCTCGCTGCGGCGAGACGCAGATCGTCAGCGAGAACACGGAAGTCACGACGATCGAACAGCTCGCCGACCAAGCGACCGCCGAGTCGGTTGACGCGGACGATATCTCGGAGGAAGCGACGGTAGATAACGCGTCAGCGGCCGGCTCACCGGCTTCGAATCAGGATCCGTCCTCCGCTGTCGAGGGCACGAACGGGAGTTCGGCCGACGGGCCCAGGGTTCCCGACGCGACGCCGACCGCTGATCCCGGCCTCGGCCCGGACGCCGACGGGCTGGATGACGCACCGGTCGATGACGACGCGGTGATCCTCGACGACGACGCGGATCCCGACGGGTCGCTCTCGGACCGGTCCACCGACTCGTCGAGCGAGCGGATGGCCGGCTCGCCACGCGATCGGGCGACGGACACGCCTCCCGACGCCGGCGTCGCTCCCGGCACGGCCGACGACGAGGACGCGGAACTGATCGATGGCGGGCCCGACGCCGCCGACGACACGGCGGAGTCACCCACCGTGTCGGGCGCTGGCGAGTCGGCCGATGTCGAATCGAGCGATGATACCGTCGAGGGGTCCGCCGCGGACGACGCTGAAACCGACGACGGCGTGATCCTCGACGAGGAGGCGTCCGCGGACGACGCCGACCGAGAGCACGGGGCGTGGCCGACCGACGACGAGTCGGTCGACGAACGGTCGGAGCCGACGCCATGGCCGGAGCAGCACGGAGAAGACGAGGGGTACAGCGCCGAGACCGGCGGAAGCGGTGACGACGCCGACGTCGAGTTCGGCGGTGGTCTCACGCCCGAGGCGACTGATCCGTCCGTGGACGTGGACCACGTGACGGAGTACGTCGAGGCACCCGACGACGGGACCGTAACCGATGCGGAAGGTTCCACCCCGGGGACGGCCTCGGGCAGCGGGGGCATCGAGTCCGGCAGTGCCGGTATCGAGGCCGACACGCTCGATGACGGCGACGCCTCGGACGGCTCCGGCTCGGGGATCACACACGGAGAGAGTCCGGAACTTGAGCGGCAGCCCTCTGACGCGCCCGCGGAGTACTACTGTCCCGAGTGTGGGATGACCATGGACACGGACGGAAACTCGATGCGGGCCGGCGACATCTGCCCCAAATGTAAACGCGGATACGTCGACGAACGTCCGCGCTGACTTCGCTGACGGTGGTTCGCTGCTCGTCGGTTTCTGCTTCCGACCGTTCTCGGACGTTCGGGTTCCGATCCGCCGAGTCTCGGCCTCCCACGTGACGAAACTGGTTTACGGACCCCTGTCGAACGGTCGCGGCATGAAAGAGTACAAGATGCGTCGCGGTGAGCACCTCGACGACCGCATGCCGGACCTGAAGGGATCCATCGAGGAGTACTTCGGCGAGGTCACCGGCACCGAGGAGTGGAACGGACACGAGTTGTACGTCGTCGCGGATCCGGACAACCCCGTGTTCGAGAAGATCCTCGCGGGTGCGGCCGAGTACAGCGGTAAGAAGGACAAACTTGCCGTCCACTTCGAGGAGCGTCCTGCCGAGGAGGTCATCGCCGAAGGGAACGCCGATGCGGCCGCCGACGCCGTCGACGGGAAAAACGAGTTCCTGCTCGAAGCGACCGGTCGGGACGCGAAGTCCCGCCGGGACTCGCTGAAACGCGAGGTCGAGGACGACGCGCCGGACTACTGAACTGCTCGATACGAGCGCCTTCCTACAGGAATTCGGTGTCGTTCTCGCGGCGGATCTCCCCGTCGGTGAACTCGGTCACCGAGCAGTTGGCCGCCGACAGCTCCGTGAGCGACGAAACCACGTCGAGACCGCGGCACTCGCCGACGACCAAGCGGATCGGGTTCACGTGGGTGACGACGACGGTCGTTTCGGGACGGTCACTGAGGTCGTCGAACGCGGCATGGACCCGATCACGCACCGTAAGCCAGCTCTCGCCGCTCTCGGGGGTGTACGCGGCGGCGTCCGTTCCGTTTTCGAGGAGGTCGAGTTTCGGAAATCGCTCGAAGAACGTCGCCGACGACAGTCCTTGGTACACGCCGAAGTCGCGCTCACGGAGCCGCTGATCCGTCTCGACGGGGACACCGGTCGCGTTCGCGATCCGCTCCGCGGTCTCGACGGTACGAGCGAGATCGGAGCTGACGACCGCGTCGACGTCGCGGGCCGCGCTCAGATGTGTCGCCACGGTCGCCGCTTCCGCGCGCCCGGTCTCCGAGAGTCCCACCGGTGCCCATCCTTGGATCCGGTCGGTCTCGTTCCACGTCGTCGTCCCGTGCCTGACGAACAGCGTCGTGCTCACGGTCGAAACACGGGCGGATCGAACATATCGGTTCCCCCGATCGTCCGACCACCGACGGCGTCCTGATGGGTTCCGGACGCGCCGGCGATACACTATTGAGTTCCCGACGAGTATCGAAACCGATGATGCACACGGTGTCGCCGTCGCTGTCGGCGGCGCTCTCGCGGACGGCTCGCGACCTCCGGGCAGCGCGCCGCGAGGCGCTCGACGCCATCGACGTCGCGGAGACGGAGTGGGAGTACGCGGGCCGGACGTGGTCGTGGCCCGCCGGAGAGGCCCGAACGTACTTCCACGAGCTCTCGCCCGGGGAGGAGGCGGTTCTCGCAGACGCCGCAGAGACCCACGGTATCGAGGTCGTCGGCGTCGGCACCGGCCGCGTTGCCGTCGAGCTTCCGGCCGAGTTCGGTCCCGGTGACGAGAGCGAGGAGGGAGTTGAGCGACCGCCGATCGTCGCGAAGCTCGCCCGGTACGGCCCCTCCGCCGAGATGGGAGACGGACGACCACAGAACCGCCGGGAGAGGGAGGTGTGGGAGGCGGTTTCCGGCCATCCGTTTCTCCCCGTTCTCTCTGCCGCGGACGGGGATGCGTGGCTCGCGATGCCGCGCGCGGCCGTTCCGCCGCCGGCCGCCGAACGCGAGGCGGCGATCTCTCGGGTCCGGGACGCCCTCGCCGTCCACGACGATCGGTTCCATTTCGACGAGCTGAAACCCGAGAACGTCGGCGCGTACGACGGTCGCTACTGGGTCGTCGACTACGGCCGCCCGCCGGGCGATCCGCTGTTCGTCGATCCGCCGTGAGCGGTTCCCGTGCCCGGCTCGCTGGAACCGTCCCGATTAAGTGGTGAGGCGACCCTGTTTCCGCTGATGGCTTACTACGTTGGCGTCGACCTCGGCGCGACCAACGTCCGTGCGGTCGTCGGCGACGAGACGGCGACCGTGCTCGGCTCCGGCGAGCGTGGGACCCCCCGTGGCCCGAACGGCATCGCCGTCACCGAAGCGGTCCTGGAGGTCATCCGGAACGCCTGTTCGGAGGCCGGCGTCGCCCCGACGGACGCCGTCGCCGCCGGCATCGGCTCCATCGGACCGCTCGACCTCGCCGCCGGGGTCGTTCTGGGACCCGCGAACCTTCCGGACACGGTCGAGCGGATCCCGCTCGTCGGGCCGATCTCACGGCTACTCGACACCGACCGGGTCCATCTCCATAACGACACCAACGCGGGCGTGATCGGCGAGCGGTTCCACGCCGAGCGCAACCCGGACGACATGGTGTATCTCACGGTCTCATCCGGCATCGGCGCGGGCGTCGCCGTCGATGGCGAGGTGCTCTCCGGATGGGACGGCAACGCCGGTGAGGTCGGTCACATGACCGTCGACCCGCACGACTTCATGACCTGTGGATGCGGCCACGACGGCCACTGGGAGGCGTACTGTTCGGGCAACAACATCCCGACGTACGCCCGCGAGCTCCACGAGGAGGATCCGGTCGAGACGTCGCTGCCGATCGATGACCCCGATTTCTCCGCGGTCGACGTCTTCGAGGCGGCCGGCGACGACATCTTCGCCGACCACGTCATCGACCAGCTCGCCCACTGGAACGCGATGGGTATCGCGAACGTGATCCACGCGTACGCGCCGCTCGTCGTGAGCGTCGGCGGCGCGGTCGCGCTCAACAACCCCGAACGGCTCCTCGACCCGGTCCGCGAGAAGCTGCCGGAGATGGTGTTCATCAACGTTCCCGAGATCAGGCTCACGGAGCTCGGCGACGAGGTCGTCGTCAAAGGGGCGCTCGCGAGCGCGCTCACCGGCGGTACCGGGGATCGGTCGCGTGTCGAATCGCCGCCCTAGTCCCGCTCGGAGAGACCGACCCGTTCACCGCTTTCCGAGACCTCCGACTCCCGGGTGTCGTTTCGTGTGTCCGTGTAGACGTCGCGATACCGGCGGAGCTTCCGCACGAGGAGGTAGCCGAAAAAGCCCTGAAACAGGACGACGAAGACGAACAGCGCGGGGACCTGCGGGAGTCCGGAGATCGCGGATATCCCGACGGTGGCGGGCCCGACAAGGCTGTTGTACAGGGCGTGGATCGTCGCCGCGATCACCAGTCCCTTGATCACGATCGGGCCCCGATGCTCCGGGTTGAACTTCGCCAGTCCGAGGTAGTAGCCCGCGAACGCCGAGTAGATGACGTGCCCGGGGCCGGCCAGCGCCCGGAGCGCGGCGATCCCGTCGCCAGCCCCCAGCGCGGCCACTCCGAGGGCGAGTCCCTCCAACTCGACGTTCTGTGCGATGTAGACGAGGTTCTCGATGACCGCAAATCCGAGTCCTGCGATCGCGCCGTACACCGCGCCGTCGATCACCGCGTCGAACCGGGCGTCGGTGTACGCGTACAGCCGCACAGCGAGCAGCTTGACGGTCTCCTCGACGGGGCCGACGATGATGAAAAAGAAGAGCACGAGTCCGACGTAGCCGAGCGGGGCGAAGAAGGGTCTGGCGAGGTCGTTGAGAACCGCCGCGAACGTCGCCGTCAACACCGACAACAGGAACGTCGCGACGAGCAGCGAGAGCGGCTCCGCGGTCGTCACGTCGGAGACGTACACGTACGCCGCGAGTCCGAACGCGGGAACCGCCGACAGCGCGACGAGCGCCGCGACGGCCGGATCGAAGAGGAGGCCCAGCCCGAACGACGCGAGGATCGCCAGCAGGATGGCCCCGGCGAGGAGCACGACGAAGAGCTTCGTCCCCCGGGTGAGGAGCCAGTACAGCGCGACAGAGAGGCCGTCGAGAGAGGTCCGTTCCTCCCACGTGGCGACGTCGTAGAGGTCGCGGTCGTCGTCCGCGGCCTCCTCGACCGGATCCGACCGTGATGGCATACGCCGTCTTCGGTTCGATCCGACTTAAGCCGTCGGCGTGAGAACGATGGACCATGACGATCGACTCCGGTCGTGGAACACCGCCGACGGTCGACTCGGATTCACCACGGCGATCCGGCACGAGGGGTGTCGCGACGTGAACGTTCGCGTCCGCGGGATCTACACCACCGCTTTGACCCGCCTGCTGCTCGACGCCGGCCACGACGTCGTCGACGTCTCGCCGCCGATCCGCCGTCGGTTCGACGAGACGTTTCCGGCGGCGCCGCCCCACGCGAGCGTGTCGGCGACCGACGACGCACAGGGCGTCGGTGTCGTCGGCGATCCGGATGCGGTCGACGCGATTCGCCCGCTGTTGACTGATATCGGAATCGACGCGCTCGCGTGGCCCGACCCGACGCCGCCGGGGACCGTGCTCGACGGCGAGGTGACCGAGACGCTCGGCGGGGGCGCGGTCGTCGCGCTCGCGGTCGGGGACGGCGACAGCGATGACGACCGCGACAGCGACGACGACGGGTCCGGCGGTGAACGCAGGGAGGGGTACCTCCCGTACGGGGCCGTCGACGCTCGGGTCGAGACCGGGGACCGCGTCCGGGTACAGGTGCGCGAGTCAGCCGCGCCGTGGGCGTCACGACGGCCGGAACTCGACGCGTCGCTTCGCGCGGGCGGCGGGCTCGTCGCACTCGAACCCGGATCGGGGACCCGCGTCGATGTCCGCGACGACGAGGCGGCCCGCGAGCTCGCCGGCATGACAGAGCTCCTCGGGATCGAGCCGCCGGACGGCTGGCGCGCGGTCTGGGAGCCCGCGGCACTCGACGCCGGGATGGACACGTTAGAGGCGGGACTGGACCGCGCGGTCGACGCGGCCGAGCGGCTGGCGGACGCGGCCGGGACACTCGGCGTGCTCGCGGACGCCTCGGCGACGCGCGACGCGCCGACCGCTCGCCCGAACGTGGGGCTATGGGTCTGGTTCGGTCGGGAATCTCGGTTCGCGCTCGACGACGTCCGGCGGGCGGTCGAGACGACGATGCCGGGCCATCACCGGATCAAAGCCGGGTCGTCGTCGGCGTCCGCGGGCGTCGACTTCGCGGAGGCGCTGTGTGAACCCGATTCGGACGCCGACTTCCCGTTCTCGGTCGTGGCCGATTCGTTCGGGCCTGCCGAGGACGACACGCTCCGGATCGAACACGGCAAGCCGGACGGGCGGCTCATCACGCTCGGCGAGGGCGACGTAACGGCGGTCGATGCCGACGGGTCGGTCACCGTCGAACGGGAGATGACGCCCGGCGGGACGTACGACGCGCTCGGCGGTCGCCGAGAGGCGGGCGACGTGGCCGTGACGAGTTTCTCGGAGGGGCGCTGGTGGTATCCGACCACCTACCGGAGCTCCGACGGAGAAGTGAAGGGGACCTACGTCAACGTCTGTACGCCGGTCGAGGTGTTCCCCGAGGCGGCGCGCTACGTCGACCTCCACGTTGACGTGATCAAACGTCCCGACGGCACGGTCGAGCGGGTCGACGACGCCGTCCTCGACGAGTCGGTCGCGGCGGGCCACACCCCAGAGCCGCTGGCCGAGAAGGCCCGCAGCGTGGCTGCCGCACTGGAGAACGGATTGTGAACGACCGCAGCCTCAGAAGTGTCCGGCGGACTCAGTCTCGTGTTTGAGTTCGCCGCCGCGACCGCCCTCGACCGTTGACGCGCCGTTATCCCCGGAGGAGGCGGTCCGAACCGTCACGTCGGTGACGTCCTCGAAGTCCATGATCAGATCCCGTCGGATGTTGTCCGCGGTGACGTTCGATATCCCGCACCCGGAGCAGGTGCCGCCGAGTTCGACGACGACCTCTCCGGTCTCCTCGTTCGCCTCGCGCACGACGCTCGTACCGCCGTGCATCTGAATGATCGGCATCTGGCCGACCATCCACTGTTCCACCCGCTCCGCGAGGCTCTTCTCGCTCATTGGTTTCCATACGCTCCCGATCCTTTGGAAGGTTGCGGTTTGGGACCGGACCACAGGAGCGAAAGGAACTACGTCATCGTCGATCCGTCGGGACCGGTCGCGACGCTCATTCGATGGTGAGGAAGCGTGCCGCGTACCCCGGCTCGCCCTGTCGCGGCGTCACCACGATGAACGACTGTGGTGGGAGTTCCGCGAGCGTCCGCGGTAGCTGTGCCAGCATCGGGTCCCACCCGACGCTCCCCTGCCGGGGCGATATCGGGACGACGAGGTCGTTCTCGTCCGTCTCTCGGCGGAGCGTGGACTCCAGCTCTGCCCAGCCGCGAGCGCTCTCGAAGCGGGCTTCGAGCTCGGGTTCGACCATTCCGAACAGCCGTTCGTACTGTTTCTCGTTGCCCTCGACGACGTACACGTGTAGCTCCGCGCCGAGTCGCTCGGCCAGTCGCTTGACGACGTGGACGGCCTCGTAGAACCCCTCGTGGTGGTCGATACCCGGCGGCGCGACGACGAATATCCGCTCCGTGGTGTTGATCGGATGGCCGAGCCGCGAGACGAGCACCGGGACGGTCGTCCGACGGAGCACCTGGTCGATGATGCTCCCGAACACGCGATTGCTCAACGACTGCTGGGCGTCCCAGCCCATCACGATCAGCTCCGCACGGGTCTCCGTACTCGCGCGAACCACGCCCGACGCGATGCTGTGATTCACCCGCGTCTCCGTTCGTGCTGGCACCTCCGCGGCATCGGCGACCTCGGAAGCTGCTTCCAGACCCGCTTCCGCCTCGGCGACCGCGTCGTCGTCGGTGCCCGACCCATCCGGCTGGACCACGGTGAGCAGGTGAACGGGACTCTCCGGTCGCTCGTCTTTGAGAACGAACGCGAGTTCGAGGAGATGGCGCTGGCGGTCGGCGTCAGTGGACAGCGGCAACAGCACACGAGGGTCGACAGTCCCGGAATCGCCGGGCTCCACGTCGTCTTCGAGCGCCAGCCGCGTGCCGTATCGCTCCGTGAGCCACGGGCTGAGGACGGCCGCGACGAGCATCATCACGACGACCGCGTTGAGCACGTCCGCGCCGAACAGGCCCGCGTCGAAGCCCACAAGCGTGATCGCCAGCGCGGCCGCTGCCTGTCCGACGGAGAGTCCGGCGATCACACCGAACTCGTTCCGGTCGTACCCCTGTATCGCCGAGACGATCCCCGCTGCACCGACCTTCGTGACGATCATTACCCCGATTATCACGGCCGCGACCAACAGCGTTCGCGGCCCGTCGAAAATGACCCCGGGATCGACCAGCATCCCGACGTACAGCAGGAAGAAGGGAACGAACAACGCGTTGCCGACGAACTCGATACGGTTCATCAGCGGGCCGCCACGCGAGATCAGCCGGTTGAGAGCGATCCCGGCGACGAACGCGCCGAGGATGTCCGACAGTCCGAGAACCTCGGCGAAACTCGCCGCCCCGAAAATGGCGGCACCCACGAGCAGGAACTCGAAGTAGCTCTCTTGGCTCGTGTTCCGGAAGAACCACCGAGCGATCGGCGGGAGGACGAACCAGACGCCCGCAAAGAGGATCGCGATCGACGCGAACACCTGTCCGAACAACATGAGCGTCAACTCGCCGTCCGCCTGCCCTAACACGATCGCGAGAACGACGAGCGCTAACGTGTCAGTAAACAGTATCCCGCCGAAGACGGCGGTCACCGCCCGGTTCTTCGTTACGTCCAGTCGGTTCACGACCGGGTAGGCCAGCAGCGTATGCGAGGAGAAGACCGCCGCGAGCAGGAACGACGCCCACGGGTCGAGCCCGAGCACGTAGATCCCCGCGGCGGAGCCGACCGTGAACGGGAGAAAGAAGCTCGTCAGCCCGAACAGCGCGGCGTTCTCCGGAGCCGCGAGGAACCCTCGGAGGTCGAGCTCCAAGCCGACGGTGAAAAGCAGGTAGACCAGTCCGACGTTGCCCAGAAGCACGATCGCGTCGGTCTCCGCGAGCACGCCGGTCCCGTTCGGCCCGAGCACCGCACCGACGAGCACGATCCCGACGATCCCGGGGAGCCCCGCGCGTTCGATGAGCAGCGGCGCGACGAGGAACGTCGCCAACGCGATCGCGAAAACGATCACCGGCTCCTCGATCGGGACCGACGGGATCCCACCGGCTAGCGGCAGCCCTGCGTTCATCGACTGTATCGGTGTTCCAGACATTCGAGTTCGAAAACGGGTGCGTGAATCGTCGAGCGGTCAGACGATCGATCGGAGGGGTACAGGCAGTCGCCGAGCGAGCGGATCGCGGTCGGTTAGGGTGCTTCGCCGGTTTCGATCGTGAAGGAGTCGCGGGGATACGCAACGCAGGTGAGCGTGTAGCCGTCCTCCAGTTCAGCCTCCTCAAGCATCTGCTGGTTGTCGTGTTCGAGGTAGTCCTCGGAGGGACCGTCCGTCACGTGCCCGGCACACGAGACACACTGGCCCTGCCGGCAGGCGTACGGGAGGTCCCAGCCGTTCTCCTCGCCCTGATCGAGGATCGTCTCGTTGTTCGCGAGCTCGATCGTCTCGCCCTGTTTGGCGAACTCGACCTCGTAGTACTCGACTTCGTCTTCCGGGATGTCGCCGGGGCCGGCGCTCGCAGTGCTTCCGTCCTCCAACTCGCCCTCGCCGCCCTCGCCGCCGGCCGGGATCGCGCCGCCGCCGCCGCCACCGCCGATCGAGCGGTTCCCCGGCTCGGGAAACTCGGTTTCCGGGACGGATTTCGCACGCTTCTCGAGGATCTCCTCCGAGACGTCCGCCGTGGGCTCCCACCCCGTCCCTTTCAGGAGGCTGAAGAGCACGACCGTCAGCGTCGCGATCGCCGCCAGCCCGATCGCAAGCGGGTCGGCCCCGATCGCCAATGGAACGTACATACGCACGCCTATGAAGAGGTAGTTTAAGGCCGTTTTGATCGGGCCAACGCCGGAGCGGTCCATTTATCGGCGTGCCGGTCGACGTGGCCCGCATGCAGGTGAAATCCCGCCACCATCTCCGCAGCGACGACATCACGGCGATCCGCGAGGCCATCGCCGACCACCTCGGCGTCGACATCGACGGGGACACCTTCGAGTTCGTCGAGTTCGTCGACGCGAGCTACGAGCTCGTCCTCGTCAACGGCGACCCGGCCGTCTTCTACGTCGACGACGACGAACCGTTCCTCACGGTCCGTGGCGCGAACGACTACGAGCCCGAGACGGGGGTCGTCACGGTCGACGCCGGGGCCATCTCGTTCGTCTCCGACGGCGCGGACGTGATGCGTCCGGGGATCGTCGAGGCTGACTCGGCCATCCGCGAGGGCGACCTCGTCGTGATCGCAGAGGAGACCCACGGCAAGGTACTGGCCGTCGGTCGCGCGATGGTCGACGGCGACCAGATGGTCGGCGACAGCGGCAAAGTCGTCGAGTCGATCCACCACGTCGGCGACGAACTCTACGAGTTCTCGGCGTAACACCGTATAAAAAGCGGCCGCCGCCGCGATACTACTCTTCCAGTTCGAACGCGACCTCGACTTCCGCCTGATACTCGCGCTCCGGTGCGCCCTTGATCTCCACGCCGAACTCCTCTACCTCCGCCCAGTAGACGTTTTCGAGCGTGTTCTCGGCGCGGTCGATCGCGTCGTCGGCGGCCGCATCGAAGCTCTCGTCGCTCGTTCCGATCAGCGTGATCTTTTTGAACACCATGGATTCGATCGTTGGACGCACACGTATATAAAGGACTACCACGTCCTCTCGGCGTACCGACACCGTCACAACGGAACTAGGCGGTCACGGTGAGACCGACGCAAAACCGACCGACGGACGTTCCACCGAACACGTTCGATCCATCACTCAAGTGGGTTCCCGTTTCAGCCCTATGTGAGATGTTCGACGACCTCGACACCGACCGCCGCCCGCTCGTCCTGATCTGGGAGGTCACGCAGGCCTGTGAGCTCGCCTGTCGGCACTGCCGGGCGAACGCGCGTCCCGAGCGTCACCCGGACGAACTCACCACGGAGGAAGGGAAACGCCTGCTGCGCGAGGCCGCGGCGTTCGGTGACGGCCAGCTGGTCGTGCTCTCTGGTGGCGACCCGCTGAGCCGCGACGATCTCGTCGAGTTGGTCGAGTACGGGACCGAGCAGGGGAACCGGATGACGATCACGCCGAGCGGCACGCGGTCGCTCACCCCCGACCGGGTCCGGGCGCTTTCCGACGCCGGAATCCGCCGGATGGCACTCAGTCTCGACGGTGCGACCGCCGAGGAACACGACGCGTTCCGCGGCGAACAGAGCTTCACGGACACGATCGAGGCCGCCGAGGCCGCGGCCGACGCGGGGCTCCCGATCCAGATCAACACGACGGTGTGTGCCGAAACGGTCTCGTCGCTGCCGGCGATCCGCGAGCGCGTCCGCGACCTCGGCGCGGTGCTCTGGTCCGTGTTCTTCCTCGTGCCTGTGGGTCGAGGACGGCTGCTCGACCCGATCCCCCCGGAGCGTGCCGAGCGGGTGATGGAGTGGCTCCACGCGGTCGACGAAGCGGAGCCGTTCGGCGTCAAGACGACCGAGGCTCCGTTCTACAGACGGGTCGGGATCCAGTCCGACCGGGCGGACGCTACACGACGGGGTGGGATCACCGCCGGGCGCGGGTTCGCGTTCGTGAGCCACGTCGGCGACGTCTACCCGTCGGGCTTCCTCCCGAAGTCGGCGGGGACCGTCCGCGATCGCTCCGTCGTCGACATCTACCGGAACGCCGACCTCTTCGAGCGGCTCCGGGATACGGACGCGCTCTCAGGGAAATGTGGCGCGTGCGAGTTCCGAGGTGTCTGTGGTGGGAGTCGATCGCGGGCGTACGCACACGCCGGTGACCCGACCGCGAGCGACCCCCTGTGCCCCTACGTCCCCGAGGGCTACGACGGGGCGATCCCGACGACGGAATAACGGAGCGTATCGCCGTCGGACGCAGTCGCTCACGGGCTACCGGGCGCGCCTTCCATCACAGCGAAGTCCTCGCCGTCGGCGTCGATCCCGATCACCGCCCAGTCGTAGGGAGGTTTCGACGAGACCAGCTGATCGCGGAGCTCTCCCGCGTTGTTACGCCACGTAACGAAACATCGGAGCCGAGGCGTCTCGCCGCCGTCCGTGAGATAGGGCTCGAGATCGTCGGTCTCCATACACAGCGTCGTGACGAGTACGCGTCGCCACTTTCGTTCGGCAACGAACTCGCGTCCGTTCTCGTCGACGGTGTATCCGAGCTCTCGGAAGACGTCTCTGGCCTCCGTCGTCGGTGGGATGTTCGCAGTGGCCATCTAGCCGGAGGTTGGCCGCGATCCGTGATAAACTTTCTCACGATTCTCGGGAACCGATCGACCGTCAACGGCATCTCCCGCCGTTGCTCGTCGATGTAGGCGGCTACATTGCCTATAAACCCGGTCACTCGTGGGCGGCGTCCCACTCGTCCGGCTTTCGGAGGTTCCCGCAGTCGGTACACTGGATCCGCCCCATCGTGTCCATCGCGGTGTCGAGCGAGCCGCACCCGCCACAGGCGAACCCCCATCGGTCTCTGGCGTCGGCGTCGGCGAAGACGACGTAAAACGGCCCCTCGGCACCACGTTCGGCCTGTCCCCGATCGATATACACTCGCTCGCCGTCCGCGGTCGTCGACGCGTTGAGGCTCATGCTCGTCTCTAGCCCGTCAAGGGACTTAAACGGGGCGAGCGGTAGGGAACGAACGGTAGCGGAAGAACTTCTACGTGCGGAACGACTCGCCGCAGCCGCACTCGGAGACGACGTTGGGGTTCTCGACGTTGAACCCGGCCGCCTGAAGCCCGCTCTCGTACTCGAGTCTGCTTCCGCCGATGTAGTTGCGGCTGGCGGGGTCGACGAACACCCGCAGCCCGTGGTGTTCGACCACGAGGTCGTCCCCTTCCGGTTCCGTATCGAATCGCATTCCGTACGAGAGCCCCGCACAGCCACCCTGCTGAACGAACAGCCGGAGCCCGGCCTCGCCGGTGTCGAGTCCTTCGCCCTCCAGTAGCGACAGCGCCTCCTCGGCGGCGTCCGGCGTCACCTCGATAGCGGGATCGCCGCTCGTCTCTACCGATTCCGTACTCATGGAAAGCCGTACCACCCGCAGGATGAAAACCCTGACGCCGCGATGAAACCACTGGTGGTTTCGACGATCCCGATCGGTCCGCGGTCCGTCACTCGAACCGCTTTCGAACGCTCTCGGCGTGGGCCTCCAACCCCTCCGCCTCCGCGAGCGTCGTCACGACGTCGGCGACGCCCGAGAGCGACTCCCGGTCCAGCCGCTGGACCGTCGACGACCGCAGGAACGTGTCGACTGAAAGCCCGCCGTAGCGTTTCGCCCCGCCGTTCGTCGGCAACACGTGGTTCGTCCCGGCGGCGTAGTCACCGGCGGCGACCGGCGAGAAGTCGCCGAGGAACACCGAACCGGCGTTCGTGATCCGGTCCAACAGCGCCTCGTCGTCCTCGGCCATGATCGAGAGGTGCTCGGCGGCGTACTCCTCGGTGAACAGGACCGCCTCCGGCATCGACCGCGCACACAACACGCCGGAGGCGTCGTTGTCGAGGGCGGCACGGATCGTCTCCGCACGGGCCCGCTCGTCGACGCCCGCCTCGACCGCCTCGGCGACCGCCGCCGCGAGATCCGCGTCGGCGGTGACAGCCACGACGGAGGCGTTCGGGTCGTGTTCCGCCTGCGCGAGCAGCTCCGCGGCGACGAGCTCGGGGTCGGCCGTCCCGTCGGCGAGCACCAACACCTCGCTCGGCCCCGCGAGGAAGTCGATCTCGACGTCGCCCTGCACCTCGGCCTTGGCCGCGGTCACCCACTTGTTTCCGGGGCCGACCACCTTCTGGACGTTCGTCACCGTCTCGGTGCCGTACGCCAACGCGGCGATCGCCTGTGCGCCGCCGACCTGATAGACGGCGTCCGCGCCCGCCTCGTGGATCGCCGCGAGCGTCGCCGGGGAGATCTCCTCGGCGGGCGGAGTCGCGACCGCGACGTGGTCGACGCCCGCCACCGTCGCCGGGATCACGCCCATCAGCGCGCTGGAAGGATACGCTGCCGCCCCGCCCGGCACGTACACGCCCGCCCGGTCGATCGGGCGGAACCGGCGTCCCAGCTCCCGGCCGTCGAACTCCTCGCGCCAGTCCTCGGGTCGCTGACGCTCGTGGAACGCGCGGACGTTGTCCGCGGCCTCCCGGATCGCGTCGAGCACGGGATCGTCGGCGTCGGCCAACTCGTCGTGTGCGCGGGCGGCCTCGTCGGTGATCTCGAGGTTGCCGACGGCGATCCCGTCGAACTCCTCGGCGAACTCGCGAACGGCGACATCACCCTCCTTGCGAACCCGTTCGACTATTCCCCGCACGTCCCCGCGAACCGCTTCGACGCCCGCGTCGCGCTCGAAGAAGGCGCGCCGCTCCGCGGGCGAGAGGTCGGCGACGGCTCGTACGTCCATACCGATCGTGCGTGGCGGACGGAAAAGGGCGTTCCGACTCACTCCAGCGGACGGATCCCGGTTGCGTCGAGCGTCGCGAGGACGACCAATCCCGCCAGCAGCGCGGCCGCGGCGAAGAGTAGCGGTGCCGAGAGCGTCACCGCGAGCTCGTAGGGCGCGAGGAGTCGGGTCGTCCCGCGGACGACGAAGGAGGCGAACACGAGCCCGAACGCGACGAGGACCAGCTGGACGAATCGGGCTCTGTTCATTTCGGGAGCGTCGACCGTCTCAGTCGGTCCGGAACGCGGTCGCGTCCGGCGGTCCGTGTCCGTGTCGTCCGTGGTCGGCGTCGAAACCGTGGCTCATCTCGTAGAACACGGCCTCCGGATCCTGCTTCCACTGCCACTTCCAGCGGGTCCGGACGAGCAGCGATATCTTTCGGGTGAAAGAGAGCGACGGCGTCGTCGAGACGGTGTCGTACCCCAGATTCCGGATGAGACGGTGGTGGTCGGCGTACAACACCGCCGCCAGCAACACGGCCAGTTGGCAGTCGTCGGGGAGGTACTTGATCCCGGCGACGCCCTCCTCGTAGAGCCGTTCGGTCCGGACGAGCTCCTCGCGGATCGCGGCGGCGACGTCGTCGTCGAACTCCAAGTTCAAGATTCGCTCCTCGCTCACGCCGTGTCTCTCCAGCGTCTCCAGCGGGAGGTAGATCCGGTCGCGCTCGACCACGTCCTCGCGGACGTCACGGAGGAAGTTCGTCATCTGGAACGCCTCCCCCAGCTTCGTCGCGTGCGGCAGCGCGGTCGCCTCCGTCTCCGCGTCGAGTCCCATGATCGCGGTCATCATCCGGCCGACCGCGGAGGCGGAGCCGTCCATGTACGCCTCAAGGTCAGCATACGTCTCGTAGCGGTCGGTGTCGATGTCGCTCTCCATCGCGTCGACGAACGCGTGAACGTCCTCGTCGGCGATGCCGTGTTCGGCCCGGACCGACCCGAACGCGTCGAGTACGGGGTCGTCCGTCTCCCGTTCGCCGAGTGCGGCCGCTCGAAGCCGGTCGAGCTCCGCACGCTGCTCCTCGGGCGGAGCCGTGTCCTCCGCGTCGACGACCTCGTCGGCGATGCGGAAGAACCCGTACAGCACGTACGTCGGATGTCGGATCCGTTCCGGCAGCAGGCGGGTGGCAACGTGGAACGTCTTCCCGGTACGGCGCTGGATCCGCTTGCTCCGGGCAACCTGCGTTTTCTCTACCATGGTGACCCCAGCAGGTCGACGGAGAGGGTCGAGAGCGGGTCGCCCATCATACGTGAAACGACGGTCCCCACCAACATAACAGTTCCCACATACTACCTTTATTTCGACCCGATCGGCCACGATCCATCCCGTGGATCCGCGGCCGGCTACGGGGTCGATGGTTCACCGGATCTAATAGAAGGTGTCGCTACAGTCGTAGACGACTCCGTGAACGGGGCAGACGTACTTACAGTGTCGGTGATCCATCGCCGTCCCGCAGCGCGGACACGGTCGTCCGCCGTGATCGGCGTCGGCTCCCTCGCTCGTATCGCTCACGTCCCCTCCGAGGGTGGCGACCGACATAATCGCTTGGCTCCAGCGACGTTCCGGTGGCTGCCGATCGTTCGTCCCAGAAATGGGCTCGGGCGGGTTCGAACCGGAGAAAGACGATCGTCTCGTTTCACTCGACGCTGCGTCTTTCAGGGCTCGACCACCTTCACATACATTTCTGTGACTCACTCCGTTCGTCCCAGAAATGGGCTCGGGCGGGTTCGAACCGGAGAAAGACGATCGTCTCGTTTCACTCGACGCTGCGTCTTTCAGGGCTCGACCACCTTCACATACATTTCTGTGACTCACTCCGTTCGTCCCAGAAATGGGCTCGGGCGGGTTCGAACCGCCGACCTCAGCCTTGTAAAGGCCGCGTCATAACCAGCTAGACCACGAGCCCTCACCCGGACGCAGCCGCCGCGAGCGGAAAACGATTTCTTTCTTCGCCGCGAGCACTCCATGTGAACCGACGCCGCCTCGGACTCCTCGCCGCCGTCCTCGTCGTCCTCGGAATCGCCCTTGCCGCCGTCTTCACGGCGGCTCCCGCGCTGTTGATCACGGGCTATGAGACGACCACGGTCGAGGCGGTCGACGGCGAGAGCGAGGCGGAACTCGCCAGCGTGGAGGCACGGATCGCCGACGACGGGCTCAAACGCTACGTCGGGCTCTCGGCGACGGACGAACTCGACGACGACGAGGGAATGCTGTTCGTCCACGACGAGCCGGGCGAGTACGGCTACGTGATGCGGAACATGGCGTTCGCGATCGACATCCTGTTCGTCGCGCCCGACGGGGAGGTGACCCGGATACACGAGGCCGAACCCGAGTCGCGCCCGCTGACGACGTACGAGGGAGAGGGCCAATACGTCCTCGAAGTCCCGGTGGGCTGGAGCGAGCGCCACGGCGTCGAGCCGGGCGACCGGATCCAGTTTGCCCTCCCGTGAGAGCCGACGGCGTACGATGAACGCCCGATCCGGCCGAACGCGACGACGAAACCCTTTCACGCCTCCCTTCCGTCCCGTCGACTATGACCGGTCTCCTCCGACGTGTCGCGTGGAACCTGCGACACCGCTGGCGACGGGTGTTCGGGCTGCTCGTCGTCGGTGCCGGCACCCTCGCGCCGTTTCTCACCGGGCTCTGGTGGACGCTCCCGCTCGTCTGGTTCCTCGGACTGTTCGTCGTTCTCCCCGTCCTCCACACGCTCGCGAAGCCCGTTCCCGACGACGACACGGGCGACGACGATCGCGCTCGGAGCGTCGATCCGGCGCTCGACGCCCTCCGCGAACGCTATGCGCGCGGCGATATCGACGAGGCGGAGTTCGAGCGCCGGCTCGATCGTCTGCTGGAGACCGAGGACGCCGAGACCGTCGACCGCGACGGCGACGTGGCCGCCCGCGTCCGGGAGGGCCTCGAACGTGAAGTGGAGCGGCTCCGGGAGTGATCCGGAGGTGACCCGGACGTGATCCGGGAACTACTCCGGTACCCGTTCGCGGGATCACCGCGAGTCGACGCGGTGCTCGTCGGTGGCGGTCTCCATCTGATCGCGGTGTGGCTCCCGCTGCTCCCGTTCGTCGTCGTGGCCGGCTACGGAGCGCGCGTACTCGCCGCGACCGCCGACGTCGATCGGGTCCGTGACGCCGATCGACCGGGATGGCGGCCGGTCCGCCCCCTCCTGGCCGACGGGCTCCGGATGGTGGTGACGGCCGTCGGCTACCTCGCGGTCCCGGTGATTCTGCTCGTCGTGACGTTCGGCGGCCCTCTCGAACGGGTCGACCCGACCGGAACGACGGACGGAACCGTGTTTCTCCTCGGGACCACGCTCACGACGATGCTCGCGTTCGCGGTCGCGTATCCGCTTCCCGCCGCGCTCGTCGCGGTCGCCCGCGAGCGCTCCCTCCGTGCCGCGGTCGACACGTCGCTCGTGGGTCCCGCGACGCGGGACGCGGGCTACCTCGTCGCCGTCCTCCTCTCGACGCCAGCGCTCGCGCTCGCCGCCGGCGCGTACGGCGCGCTCAACGTCGTCGCACTCGGGTTTTTCGTCGCGTTCTACGTCGAGGTGGTGGTCGCCGCAGTGCTCGGGAACGCGACCGGCCGCGCGTGGCGGCGTCGCGGGATCGTCGACGGCGAGCGCTACGGCTAGGCCGTCGATGGTGTGGCGATCGACGAAAAACGGGGGCGACCGACGGCGGCTACACTCGGCGCTCGTCGAGCTCCGCGTCGTCGAGCGAGCGGCTGTGAACCGCCTCGCCGGTGTCGCCGTCGAAAACGTGGATCGCGTCCGCGGGGAGGCCGACGCGGACGCGCGTCCCGGAGTCGATCCGGCGGAGTCCGTTAACCGTCGCGACGAGCTCCGGCCCGTCGTCGAGCGTCACGTGAACCACGTTCTCGTCGCCCATCGGCTCGACGACGGTCACGATCCCGCCGAAGACGTGATCGGCCGCGGCGTCCCCGAGCGGACTGGCTCCCGCGGCGGCAGCGTCGCTCTCGTCGTCGGCGGTAACCGGCTCGATGAGGACGTCCTCGGGCCGGATCCCGAGTGCGGCCTCGGCGCTCCCGGCGACCGCGTCCCGAACGTCCGCACCGAGCGGATAGCGGAACTCGACCGTCTCCAGCTGCCGGTCGTCCTCGTCGTCCGCCGTGAGACCGATCCGCGACTCGTCGGGCCCGTCCACCGGTACCTCGAACTCGCCGAGGAGCGCTCCGTCGTCGACGCCGCAGTCGACAAAGTTCATCGACGGCTCCCCGATGAAGCTCCCGACGAACCGGTTTGCCGGGCGGTGATACGCCTCCAGAGGCGTCGCCACCTGCTGGAGTTCGCCGGCATCGAGGATGGCGATCCGGTCACCCATCGTCATCGCCTCCGTCTGGTCGTGGGTGACGTAGACGGTCGTCGTGTCGAGGTCCTCTTGGAGCTGTTGGAGCTCCGTACGCATCTGCGACCGGAGTTTGGCGTCGAGGTTGCTGAGCGGTTCGTCCATCAGGAACGCCTTTGGCTCGCGGACGATAGCGCGCCCGAGCGCGACGCGTTGTCGCTGCCCGCCCGAGAGCGCCCCCGGCTTCCGGTCGAGGAGTTCGGTGATGTCGAGCATCCCTGCGGTCTCCTCGACGCGTGCGTTTCGCTCGTCGGCCGGTAGATCGGTCGATTCTTCGAGGCCGAACCGCATGTTCTCTCGGACGGTCATATGCGGGTACAGCGCGTACGACTGAAACACCATCGCGATGTCCCGCTCCGCGGGTGCCTGATCGTTGATCCGCTGGTCGTCGAGCCGGATCTCGCCGTCCGTGATCGATTCGAGCCCCGCGACCATTCGGAGCGTCGTCGACTTTCCACAGCCTGAGGGGCCGACGAGGACGAGGAACTCCCCGTCCGCGATGTCGACGTTCACGTCGTCCACGGCGAGGACGGAGCCGTCCCCCTCGCCGAACCGCTTCGTCACCGAGTCGAGTTCGAGTCGTGCCATTATGTGTTACCTGCGACGCCTTTCGCGAACTGTTCTCCGAAGAGGACGTAGACGATCAGCGTCGGCAACGCCGCGATGAACGCCCCCGCCATCTGGAGGTTGTACTGTTGAACGAACGATCCCTGTAGCTGGTTCAGCGCGACCGTTACGACCCGGTTCGACGGATCGCTCACCAACACGATCGCGAACAGGAGGTCGTTCCACACCTGCGTGAACTGGTAGATGAGCGTCACCGCGAAGATCGGCACCGACAGCGGCAGGATGATCCGGCGGTAGATCGTCATCGCCGACGCGCCGTCGAGCCGCGCCGCCTCGATCATCTCCTCGTCGATCGTCGCGTAGTACGCCCGGAAGAGGACGGTGCAGATCGGGATCCCGTAGGCGGTGTGTGTGATGCTCAGATTGATGAGCCCTTGGTAGTCGTCGACGAACGCGAACGGGATCCGCGCGCCGAGGTCGACGAACGACCAGAACTGCGTGAGCGGCACGAGAACGGCCTGATACGGGATGAACACGCCGGCGACGAACAACGCCAGCACGCCGATCTGGCCGCGCCAGCTCAGGTTCGTCAGCCCGTAAGCGGCGATGGATCCGAAGAAGGCGGACAGGATCGTCGCCGGAATCGCCATCATGGCGCTGTTGGTGAGTCCGGTCGAGAGCCGCTCGAACGCCACCTGCCACGCGTCGAAGGTGAACTCCCCCGCCGGCGGCGGCGCGAACGGCGTCGTCGCTCGGAACCCGTCGGTCGTCTTGAACGCCGTCATCAGCCCGGATTCGAGGGGTGCGAGGTAGAACGCGACCATCCCGAGCAACACGGCGTACAGTGCGATCCGGGAGCGGTCGAGTCCGGCGAGCACCGACGAATCGTCGCTCATAGCTCACCCCGCCGGTACTGTAAGTAGAGGTACGGCCCGATCACCGACAGTGCCATCGCGAACAACACCATCGCGACCGCGGAGCCGTACGCCCACTGGAGCCGGTCGAACGCGACCCGGTACATCATCACCGCGAGGATATCCGCCGAGCTGCCGGGGTTGACGCCGAACAGCACGAACAGGAAGTCGAACGCCTTGAGCGCGAACACCATCAACACCACCGCCGCCGACATCGTCGACGCACGGAGCTGTGGGATGATGACGCGCCGGTACAGCCGGACGGCCGACGCGCCATCGATCCGTGCCGCTTCGTACTGTGACGTCGGGATCGCGCGCAGTCCGGCCAGATACACGACCATACAGTAGCCGGAGAACTGCCACATCAGCGCGAAGATGATCGCGGCGAGCTTGAATCGTGGGTCGTCGAGCCACGCCTGCGTGAGGAACCCGGCCTCCACGGTCGTCCAGAAGACGACCCCGTCGAGGACGCCGACCACCCCCCGAATGCTCTCGTTTATCAACCCGATTCGAGGGTTGTACATCCACGACCAGAAGATCGCGGTGACGACGAACGAGAGGCTCATCGGCAACAGGTAGATCGTACGGAACGTGTTCTCGAACCGGATCTTGCGGTCGACGAGTATCGCGAGCACCAGTCCGACGATAAGCGAGAGGACGGTGAACACGAGCAGCAGGACGATGGTGTTCCGGAACGCCGCGATAAAGGAGGCGTCCGTCAGAAGCGTCGTGTACGCTTCGGCCGACAGCTCCGTGTAGTCCGGCTGCCCGAGTCCCTCCCAGCCAGTCAGGGAGATGACGAAGTTCCAGCCGATCGCTCCGTAGACGAACAGCAATACCAGCAGTCCGGGCGGACCCCAAAACGGAAGCGACTCGAGGAACTGGCTGCGCCGAAGTCGCGTCGCGAGCGGGACGCTGTCGGACTCGGTGACTGTCCCGCCGTCGGCCCGGAGACCGTCCGACTGACCGTCTTCGCCCCGTTCGTCGGGGCCGTCGGACGCGCCGTCGTCGGTGCGCCGTCGGTGCGCGAGCGACCGACGGATTCGGTCGAACATCACGCGTTAGAACGCGTCCCGAATGGCTTCGTAGGCGGTGTCGACGTTGCGGTTGTCGTTGAAGTTGGCGAACGCCTCCTCCAACTCCGACTGCACCGCCGGCGCGACGGCCGTTCCGTGTGCGATCGTCGGCGGCTGCGTGTTCGAGTTATCGAAGTCCTCGATCTGTCGGGTGAGGAACGGACCGAACTCGTCGTTCGGGACGTCCGTGCGCGGGGGAATGGACCCCTTGATCGGGTTGAACCGCTCCTGTGCGTCGACGGTACCCGCGTAGTTGAGGAACTGCTCGGTCGCCTCGGGTGACGGGTTGTTCGTCGGGAAGACGAACGAGTCGATGACGGAGTGGTAGACGCCGTCGGTTCCCGGGAACGGAACCATCTCCCAGTCCTCACCGAACTCGAAGCCGTCCGCGCCCTCGTACTGGCCGGCAGCCCAGTCGCCCTGGTGGAGGAACGCGGCCTCGCCCTCGATGAGCCGGTCGTTCCCCTGGTCCCACGAGATCGAACCGGCGTCCTCGGGGTAGTAGTCGGCGTACTCGGCGAGCAGCTCCAACGCCTCCCGGACCTCGTCTTCGAGACCCTCGACGTCGCCGTCGACGAGTGAGAGGTAGTCGTCGGTTCCCTGCTGGCCGAGGAAGACCGCCTCGAACAGCTGGAGCGTCGACCACGGGGCCTGCGTCTGGTGGGCCATGGGGACCGCGTCGGTGTTCTCGTCGACCGCCTGAAGCGCGTCCATCAGACCCTGCGGGTCGTCGATGTCCGTCGCGTCGACATCGGCCGATTCGAGGACGTCCACGTTGTAAAAGAGGTTGTTCAGCCGGTGGATGTTGATCGGGACCGCGACGAGGTCGCCGCCGGGCCGTGAGAGCTCGACGATGTCGTCGAGGTACGCCTCGCGCATCTCATCGTCCCAGACGGAGTCACCGATGTCTTCGAGGAGCCCCTCGTCCGTATAGGGTGTCAGCGCCTGACCGGGCCAGATCTGGAACGTGCTCGGCGGGTTCTGGTCGAGCACGCGGTTCTGGATCACCGTGTCGATCGCCGAGCCGGCACCGCCGGGAGCCGGGTTGTCGACGATCTCGACGTCGGGGTGTTGCTCGCGGAAGCCGTCGAGAAGCGCGTTGTACGCCTCCTCCTCGCCGCCGGCGGTCCACCAGTGGACGATCTCCAGATCGCCCTCGTCCGCGTCGCCCCCGTTGCCGGTACCGTCGTCGCCGGCTCCGTCATCGTCGCCGGCACCGTCGTCCTCTCCGACCTCGGGATCGTCGGAACAACCGGCGACGGCCACGGTCGCGACCGCCCCGGCACCGGCGATGTAGCGGCGACGGGTTACACGGTCCACAGTGTCTCTGCTTGGTGTCTCTGTCATAGTCCGTATATCAGTTGATCATGAGCGTACTTAATCATTGATAATAGAGGTCCATATTTAGTACGGAAGTAGTAAGTTCGTTCCCGAAAGTAAAACGTCGGCGGGGAACCGCACACGCCTCTCTCCTCGCTCGTCCACGTCCCCGTTCGGACCGACCGATTCTTGAGCGTACGGCCCCGACACCACGGTATGGACGGACCGCTGTGGATCGACGCACACGCTCCGGATCTCGACGAGATCCGTCAGGACGACGCCCGGAAGCGGCTCGGGCGGGCGGTCGACGAGCCGATGAACCTCATCGTTCAGGGACCCTCGGGCGTCGGCAAGACCGCGGCGACGCGGGCGCTCGCCCGCGAGTCACACGCCGCCCCCGAGAGTGACCTGATCGAGATCAACGTCGCCGACTTCTTCGGACGGACGAAAAAGGAGATCCGAACGGATCCCCGGTTCGAGGGCTTCCTCGCGGGCAAGAGCCGGATGGCGAAACGCGACATGATAAACCACGTGCTCACGGAGTCGGCGGCGTACGCGCCGATGTCCGGCGAGTACAAGACGGTGCTGCTGGACAACGCCGAGGCGATCCGCGAGGACTTCCAGCAGGCGCTCCGGCGCGTGATGGAGAAACACCATCGAACGACCCAGTTCGTGGTCGCCACCCGCCAGCCCTCGAAGCTCATCGCGCCGATCCGGTCGCGGTGCTTCCCGATCCGGCTGCGCGCTCCGACGACCGACGAGACCATCGACGTGCTCGAAGCGATCTGCGAGCGCGAGGCAGTCGAGTACGACGCCGACGGGTTGGAGTTCGTCGCCAGCGCGGCCGGCGGTGACCTCCGGACGGCGATCCTCTCCGCACAGGCGACCGCGGTCGAGGGCGGAGAGATCACCATGACGACCGCCTACGAGACGCTCGGCGAGGTCGGCGACGACGACGAGATCCGCGAGGCGCTCGCGGCCGCCAGGGAGGGAAACCTGAAGGACGCCCGCGGGGTCCTCGACGACCTACTCGACGAGGGGGGGTACGACGGTCCCGACCTGCTCCGGGCGACCCTGCGCGTCGCTCGCGCGGGCTCCGCGTACGATGGCGATGATCTCGCCCGACTCCACAAGCTCGCGGGCGAGGCGGACTTGGACCTGACCGACGGACTCGACGACCGGCTCCACCTCACCCACCTGCTCGCCGCGTGGGCTGCCGGTCGAACCGAGCTGCGCGCCGGCTTCCACGAGCCGGTGGAGGCCTGAGATGAGTCGGAACCCGCCGCTTTCCCGACTGCTCCCGTTCCCCGTCGTCGACGAGGCGTGGCGCTTGGCGCTCGTGCCCGCGCTCGTCGCGGCCGTCACCCTACCGTTTCTCCCGCCCGTCGGGATCCTCGCGCTCGCGACTTCCCTCGGCGTCCTCTGGTTCCACCGTGACCCCGAGCGGACCCCGCCGGAACCGGAGGCGGCCGTCGTCGCCCCCGCGGACGGGACCGTGAGCGTCGTCCGTGAGGAGGGCGAGCGACTCCGCGTTGGCGTGTACATGAGCGCGACCGACGTCCACGTCAACCGCGCGCCGATCGCGGGTGAGGTCCGGGAGGTGCGCCATCGTCCCGGTGCGAACCGGCCGGCGTTCGACAAGGAGTCCGAGCGCAACGAGCAGGTCGCCATCGACGTCGGCGAGTACGAACTGCTCGTCATCGCCGGCTGGTTCGCCCGCCGGATCCACCCCGCCGTCGAGGCCGGCGACCGGATCGAACGAGGCGACCGCGTCGGCCACGTCTCGTTCGGGTCACGCGCCGACGTGGTGTTGCCGACAGATGTCGACCGCGAGCACCTGCTCGTCGCCGAGGGCGACTCGGTCCGCGCGGGCGAGACGATCATCGCCGAGCGGGAGTGAGTCTCTCAGACCGACGGCGACGAGATGGTATTTAAATACGGAACGAACGATAGCGACGATGGTTTATAAGTAAGCGGTGCGGTGGCGTGCCTCCGAGCGGCCGAGCGGTGCGAGGCCGCGAGGAGTCCGCGAGGGACGCGGTGAGCGCTCGGAGAGCGCGAACCGCGAGGCTGGGGAGGTGTGAGGTGCGGTGCGGGTGCGGGTGCGGTGCGGGTGCGGTGCGGTGCGGGTGCGGTGCGGGTGCGGTGCGGTGCGGTGCGGTGTGGGGTGGGACTCAAAAGGGGCAGTCGCCGGACCACGTCCGGCTGCCAGAGTCGCGTAGCGCCTCGCTGCCGTACGGGCGGCACAGGCGTTCGCCGTCGACCTACCGTCGATCACTTATAAGCGAGCGGCTGGGACTTTGTCAGTCGCCACCGACCCGCCAGCAACGACTTATAAACGAACGACCGGCTGTTCAAACGCACCTAACACGCCACCAACGACGTATACACAGCCGCCAGCGACACCGCTCGCTCACTTATAAACAACCCGACACACATGTATCAGGCGTACTCCCGTCATCCATGAGATCAGTATCGACACCGCCCTCGCACGGGATCCGCGCCGGGCATAGCGTTTTGTGTGCTCGCGGTGATAGTTCGACCGCATGTCCGAGGAGACGATTCACGAATCCGAGGGGTCCAGAACCCGACAAGCACTCGCCACGTACTTCGCTCGGATCGCGAAGGCGTTCCGCCGAGGAGAGCCCGCCCCCGTCGACGACGCCGGGACAGTGACGGTCGATCCCGGGGCGGAACCCGAGTTCGAAGTGGAACTCGAACGCGAGGACGGAACGATGAGTCTTGAGTTGGAACTCGAATTCGACGAGGAAGCGGGTGCGGTCGACACGGACGCCGCCGCGAGCAAGGCCACATTCCAGCTGTACGAGGACGCGGAGGAGAAGTGGCGCTGGCGGCTGCTTCACGACAACGGCAACATCATCGCCGACGGGAGCGAAGGATACACCGACAAACGCGACGCACAGAACGGTCTCGACAGCGTCAAATCGAACGCCCCCGGCGCGCACGTTGTCGACACTGAAAAAGGCGAAGAGGCCCCGGATGAGGGCGGTAGCGACGCGACCTTCGAGCTGTTCAAAGACGCGGAGGAAAAGTGGCGCTGGCGACTGCTCCACGACAACGGCAACATCATCGCTGACGGCGGACAGGGGTACGCCTCGAAACGAAACGCCACCGGCGGCCTCAAAAGCGTCAAATCGAACGCGCCCGGCGCGGCCGTCGAGGAGACCGACTCGTAAGAGGCAAGGAACCTCTCCGCTGCGACCGCCCCGGACGATCACGGACCGTACCGCTTATTCGCCGCCCCTCACTATCACGGAGCGGACATGGACGCGCTCCACGCCAAGTACCCGTTTTTCGAGGCGGCCCGGGAGGCCGTCGCCGGCGCGTCGGCGTCGCTACCGACTCTCGTCGCCGAGGACGCCCCCGCCGTGGAGCGCGCCCGTGAACGCGTCGAACGCGCGCTGTTGGAGGGAACCGCCGAGCCCGAGAGCGGCGCGTTCGACGGGTCGGAGTCCGGGGATGTGGCCCGCGCGGAGCTGCTCTCGTACCCCATCGCGCGGATCCTCGTGTCACTTCTGGACTCCGAGCCAGCTATCGAGAAGTACGCGGCCGCGGAAGCCGCGACTGCGCTCGACCGGATCCGCTCCGACATCGAGACCGACGACGAGCTCCGGTCGACGTCGAGACCGACGGTGGATCTGGACGAGGTCCTCGCGGAGTTCGACCTCGCGGACGCCGTCCGCGCCGAGCCGACCCGCGGCGGCCGCGACCCGGTCTACTACTGGATCGATGTGGGTGCGTACCTCCGGTTCACCTCGCCGTCGTGGGGCGAGTCGTGGCGGCTCGTCAACCGTGCGCTCTCGAACGGCGACGTTCGGGTCTCCCGCGAGGAGCTGCTGGAGGCGCTCGGCGCGGCCGTCGAGGAACGCGTCCGGGAGGGGCTCCCCTTCGATCTGGAGGCGGGCGAGGGGATCGCGGCGGATCTGGAGTCCCGCGTGGCGGAGCTGAAACGCCTGCTCTCCGAGCGGACGTACACGGCCCCCGTCGACGTCGTCGCGCCCGCGCTGTTCCCACCGTGTATGACGAACCTGATCGAGAAGGCCGAACGCGACGTGACGCTGTCCCCGCCCGAGTCGTTCGCCCTGATGGCGTTTCTCGTCGGCATCGGGATGACGCCCGACGAGGTCGTCGCGTTCTGTGCCGACACGAGCCTCGATGCCGAGGGGATCCGCTACCAGACGGAGTATCTCCACGACGACCGCGGAACCCAGTACCCGCCGCCGACCTGCGAGACGCTCGCCAACTACGGGATCTGCCACAACGAGGACGACCACATGCGCGTGGCCGCCGACCCCCTCTCGTACTACGAAACGCGCGTGGAGGAGGCAGACGAGGTCACCGACTGGCGGGAGCAACACGGGAGCGACACGGACGGTGCCGACGGGACCGACTCCACTGGTGGCGGCAAGCCGGAAGCCGTCGAGGAGTAACAGTAGCGGATCTGACGGCGGTTTATAAGAGATCGACACAGTACCGAACCTTACGTCACTCACTACCGTATCCGTACCGAGTTGAAGTGTAAAAACACCGACTGCTGCGGGATCCAACAAAGCCACCCCTACCTCACTCGAAGCTAAGCGCGGGGAGTCACCCTCGCGAGCGGCGGCTCGCCCGGATGCCATGATCCGACCGGCGAGCGGTAGCCTTTTGCGGGATTCTCGTGTTCGATCGGACGAATGAGCGAGACCGCACGCGAAGAACTCTCCCGTCGGATAGCCGGTGAGATCACGCTCAGCGACGATCCCGGGGCGACCCTCCGGAAGTGGCGAACCGACTTCGACGTCTCACAGACGGAACTGGCCGACCAGCTCGGCGTGTCGTCGTCGGTGATCTCCGACTACGAAAGCGGCCGCCGCGAGAGCCCCGGGATCGGCGTCGTGCGCCGAACCGTGGAGGGGTTACTCGACATCGACGAGCGTCGGGGCGGCGGGCGTCTCCGACAGTACGCGCGAGTGCTCTCGGCCGGCTTCGAGAGCGACATCGTCCACGACCTTCGGGAGTACGCCACCGCGATCCCGCTGGAGGAGTTCTACGAGGCGATGGGCGCGACGGAGGTCGTCCGTGGCGACCACGACCACGTCAACGGCCACACCGTCATCGACTCCATCCAAGCGATCACACGCCTCTCGAGCGAGGAGTTCTACCGTCTGTACGGCCAGTCGACGAACCGCGCGCTGGTGTTCACTCGGGTTACCCGCGGTGAGTCGCCGCTGGTCGCGATGCGCGTCGTCAGCCCGACGCCGAACGCGATCGTGCTCCACGGGATCGACGCCGACGACCTCTGGGAACACGCGAGCGACCTCGCACGCGTCGACGGCTTTTCGCTTGCGACCTCGACGCGGGATCTCAACGAGTGTCTGGCCGACCTCCGGGAGCTATAGCGCCCCGCCTCACGACACGCGCCGCAACGTGGAACGCCCCGCGATCGGGGGGCTGAAACCGTTGGCTGGTCTGTGGGCGACCATGAGCGAACGGGAACCAGATCTCACGGCCGAGGAGTACGCCGGGACGATAGCCGAGAACAGACGCGAGAAAGACGAGTTCTTCGAGGACCACCCGCAGTCCCCGATCCCGCCGGAGTCCCGCGAGTCGTTCGACGGACTCGATTACTTCGAGCCCGACATCGGGTATCGCGTGGAAGCGACCGTGACGGTCCACGAGGACCCCGACCCGGTCGAGATGGAGACGACCGCGAGCAACCCGGTCCGCTACCTTCGAGTCGTCACCTTCCGGTTCGAGATCGACGGCGAGGAGCACACGCTCGCCGGCTACCGTCAGGACGAAGAGGAGGAGGTGATTTTCGTTCCGTTCCGCGACAAGACCACCGGCCAGCAGACGTACTATCAGGGCCGGTACATGGAACTGGAACCCGAAGGAACGCTACAGGACGGCGACGTCGTCGATCTCGATTTTAACCTCGCGTACAACCCGTTCTGTGCGTACAGCGAGACGTTCGCCTGCCCGCTTCCGCCGGAGGAGAACTGGCTTGAGATCGTCGTTCCCGCCGGGGAGCGCGACATCGACCTCAAATGAGCGACACACCGGATCCGACGCGGTCGGACGGGCCGGAAAGCGAGGCCGAGTCGACGGACGAAACCGAGCCGATGGGCGAGTCTCCCGCCATCAAGCGCGCGGCGGCGATCGAGTACGAATCGGTTTCGGCCGCCGACGGCCTCGAAAAGGGCGTGCTCATCGACGAGTCCGACGGTGCGCCGAACTTCTCGCTCCGACGGTTCGAGCTCGCGGCCGGTAGCGAGGTCCCGCGTCACACCAACGCGGTCGAACACGAACAGTACGTCCTTGCGGGCGAGTACGTGGTCGGGGTCGGCGAGGAGGAGCACGTTGTCGCCGCCGGCGACGCTCTGCTCATCCCCGCAGGTGTCGAGCATTGGTATCGGAACGACGGCGACGAACCGGGCGCGTTCCTCTGTGCCGTGCCGAACGGGGACGACACGATCGAGCTCGTCGAGTGAAGACGCCGCGGCCGACGGGCTAGGTGACGCTCCCCATGTGCTCGGCCACGTAGCCGAACTGGTCCTGGTATCCGTACGCGGACAACAGAACCGGATAGAACGCGTACTCGGCGTGGAGCGGCTCCCCGTCCGCCGCCGCGAACCGCTCTCCGGCGTCGACACGCTCGAAGTTGCGGGCGAACACCTCGTACTCCTCGGCCGCCGGCTTCGGGATCCGATCGCGGAGCCGGAACACCGGAACGTCCTCGCGACCGCCGGCGTCGACGACGCCGTCCGCACCCGGGGCCGGCAACGCTCCCGTCGCCGCGAGGAACGCCCGCGACAGCCAGTACGCGTTGTTCGCGGCGGCGTCGGAGCCCTGAAGTCCGGCCTCCACTTCGAGAGTGTGTGGATGCTCGATCAACCGCCCCTCGGTGAACGCGTCGGTCTGGATCACCGCGTCGACCGGGAGGTGTGGGGCGACGGCGCGCGCGACCTCGTCCATCGAGTCGACGACGACGAACGGTTCGGCGTACGACTGCGTCGAGTGGATCGCCAGCGTGCTACAGCCGACGAGCTCGGACTGGAGGCGATTCGCGAGTCTCCCTTCGTGGCTCTCGGCGTCCGGGTCTCCGGGAAACGATCGGTTGAGGTCGACGTCGAGGTACCGCTCCCCGGCTTCGAGCGCCTCCTCGTTCGCGAGTATCAGCTTGACCGGGCGCTCGACGTCGGGGTCCTCGTCGACGAGCCGCTCGACGGCTCGTGCCCCACAGGGCTCGTCCCCGTGGATCCCTCCGACGACGGCGACCTCCGGCGGGCCGTCGCCCAGTTCGTACACGTCCATAGTTGTTGAAGGCGGTCAGCGGGTAAGTGGCGTTCGGATCCGGCTCGACTCCGATCACACGTTCGATCCGGCTCCCGCAACCGCTGCGGTCGGCTCGACCGGACCGAACCGGAGCACGTCGCCGACGCCTACGTCGCGGTCGGCGGTCCACCGGTATCCGACCTCCAGCACGTACTGTCCTCGCCCCGGATACCGCTGCTCCTCGCCGTCCTCGTCCGGTCCCGGTGCGGGCGCGTGGTGTATCTCGGTCACCACGCCGTCAGCGTCCGCGTAGACGATGTCGATGCCGAACGACATCTCCCGCATGACGAAGGTCCGATCCCCGACGGTGTCGTAGACGAACAGCATGCCCCGGTCCTCGGGCAGCGACTCCGTCTCGCTCAGGCCAGTGTATCGTCGCTCCGGCGTGTCAGCGATCGCGGCCGTCACCGACCCGAGTACCTCCCCATCCGATGTCTCGACGCGAACCTCCCGGGTGTCGTATCCCGGATGGATCACGTCGGCATCGCCTCCGGGCGGACGATCGAGACAGCCGGCGACCGCGAGCGTACCGGCGAAGCTGACACCTCGGAGCCACCGCCGTCTGCTCGACGTCCTCGTTCGGTTCACCGCCGATATCGCCGTCTTCCGAGAGCCCGTCATTCGAGCCGCTCGGCGTAGGCGTAGTGTTCCTCCCTCGCACTCGGGCGGTCGCCGTCGAGTTCGATCCGCCACCCGTCGAGCGAACTCGGGTCGTCGAGCGCGTCCGCGAGCGTCGCTCGCACGTCCGCCACGTCGACCCCGTAGAAGTCGTCGGGGACGCCGTGGAGGTATTGGAGGGCCGTCTCGAACAACGACCGCATCCCGGCGTCGTTCTCGAAGTCGACGTGTTTGTACGCGCCGGCCGCCACCTGTACCATCCCGTGAAGGAAGGCGCTCTCGGTCGTTCCGCTCCCGTAGTTGTACCACTCGTCCTCGAAGCAGTCGTGTGACTCGTGGTACGACCCGTCGTTGTACAGACGGACCCCGTTGATCACCGCCTGCCGGAGCGTGCCGTGTTCCCACCCGTTCGACTCGCCGCGGTCGCGCCGCCACCCCGTGGGGCTGCCCGACACCGGCGGGGCGACGGTCGCGTCGCGGGTGTGATCGTCCATACCGGGGATCCACTCCGCAGCGACCTAATCGTTTCGCGGACTCGAACGCTCTCGGGGTGTGGTCGGTCGGCGCGGAACCGACGATATAAAGAACTCCGGGGTCAAACCACAGGTCGCGTGCGAGGGTAGCCAAGCCCGGAAACGGCGGCGGATTCAAGCTCCGCTCCTGTAGAGGTCCGTGGGTTCAAATCCCTCCCCTCGCATGAGCGCGTCACAGCGCGTGAATGCACAAGAGGGGAGAATTTGAATCAGGGAGCGCCTCTGGCGCGACCGTGGTTCAAATCCCTCCCCTCGCATCGTCGGGGTTCACCCCCGTGATGCGGAAGACCGCTCTCGGAGCGCTCTTCCCTCGCAAAACTTCCACAACGAGACGCCACCAGCGACGGCACCGCCAGCGTGCCCGGAACGTTTACCGGCCCGCTCGCCGGACCGTGACGTATGTCCGCCGACACGATGGACCCACAGGCCGAGGCGGCGGTCGCCCGCCAAGGACGGATCCCGATCCCCCACAGCCGACGGGGGTTGAAGCTGGCCCGTGGACTCACGCGCCCCGCGTCTTCAGGCGCGGGAGGAGGTCAATAGCCGATGTCGGCGACGTGATGAGCGATGTCGGGAGTATATCGAGTATATTGAGAGAGTGGCGTTTATAAGCGAGAGAGTGCTGTTGCTGGCGGCGGTTTATAAGTGAATGACTCCGCGAGAGACAACTCACACGTTCCACCCACTCGTTTATAAGTCTGCGACTGCGGATCGATGGTGACGATCTCCAAAGCCCCAGCCGTGTGAGCGGCGTAGGCGTTCACGAGAGCGGAGCTCTCGTGAGCCAATCAGAACGCTACGCGTTCTGATGACGACGCAAGCAGCGTGGCGCGGAGCGCCACGGGCAGCCGGCGGCTCCGCCGCCGGCGACACCGCAA
Organism: Halorubrum alkaliphilum; assembly: GCF_017873815.1. Classification (GTDB taxonomy): domain Archaea; phylum Halobacteriota; class Halobacteria; order Halobacteriales; family Haloferacaceae; genus Halorubrum; species Halorubrum alkaliphilum. The sequence goes on from NZ_JAGGKQ010000004.1 coordinate 57,938, forward strand.
CGAGGGAACTTGCGACCGAGTGAGGAGCGCAGCGAGCGTACGCCGCTCACACGGCAGCGAGGCGCTCCACGCCTCTGGCAGCCGGACGTAGTCCGGCGACTGCCCCTTTGAGTCCCACCCCGCCCCACGACCGCACCTCACGCCTCCCCAACCTCGTCGGCGGCGCCGCCGCCGGCGACCTCGCGCGCGTTTCTCGCGCGCGCGCCACCGCCTCGTTTATTTATAAGCAATAGTCGCTGCCGCTCAAGCCTCTTTTAAATACGATCACGTCACTGCCGATTTGAGCGACTTACTCCCGATATCGCTCGTCGCGTCGCCCGCCCTGACCGTAGCGGACCCCGAAGACGCCACTCGCTGTAAACCGAAACTCGGGAGTCGACTTATAAAGAACGACACTGAACGTGACCGACGCCCATGGTCCCGATCCGCACGGAGCGGGCGTGAAACACCGGTTTATCCCGATCGTTCGTCGCCAACAACGTTATTCCCGACGAACCCCTATCACGTTCAGTTACCATGTCCCCCAAGCGATCCTCCGCGGCCGGTACCCGGTCGCGGTCGAAGACGACGCTATTCTGTCCCGAGTGCGGCCACGAGAGCGACGCCGACGGCGACTGGCTCGTCGAGGAGACTCCCGCTCGCGAGACACACACCTGTCCGGTCTGTACGGCGACCATCGAGGTCCGAACGCGGCTCGATCCCCTCGTCGCGTGAACTGCCTCGGGGCTTGACCCCGAGCCACTCCGGCTGTACGCCGTCGGCTCACTGTTCGTTGGATCTCACGGTCGATCGTTGCGGATATCGACGATTCCCCAGTCGCTCCGAAACGGTTTTGCCGGCCCCTGACGGACGGTCGATATGCCAACGGATCCCGACACTGGGTACGACCCGTCGCTGGGTCGGAAGTTCGTGTTCGTCACGGGCGGGGTGATGTCCGGGCTGGGTAAGGGTATCACCGCCGCCAGCACCGGCCGACTCCTCGCGAACGCGGGCTTCGACGTCACCGCGGTGAAGGTGGACCCCTATCTCAACGTCGACGCCGGGACGATGAACCCGTACGAACACGGCGAGGTGTACGTGTTAAAGGACGGCGGCGAGGTCGACCTCGATTTAGGCAACTACGAGCGTTTCCTCGGCACTGACATGACGTTCGATCACAACGTCACCACGGGGAAGACCTACCAGCACGTCATCGAGCGCGAGCGCGCCGGTGACTACCTCGGCAAGACCGTCCAGATCATCCCTCACGTCACCGACGACATCAAGCGACGCATCCGGGAAGCTGCGGAGGGCTCGGACGTCTGTCTGATCGAGATCGGCGGAACGGTCGGCGACATCGAATCGATGCCCTTCCTCGAAGCGCTCCGCCAGTTCGCCCACGAGGAGGACGACGAGGACATCCTCTTTGCGCACGTGACGCTCGTCCCCTACTCGAAGAACGGCGAGCAGAAGACGAAGCCGACCCAGCACTCAGTGAAGGAACTGCGCTCCATCGGCCTTCAGCCGGACGTCCTCGTCGGGCGCTGTGAGGACCGGCTGGAACCGGAGACGAAGGAAAAGATCGCCCTGTTCTGTGACGTGCCGACGGACGCCGTCTTCTCGAACCCCGACGTGGAGGACATCTACCACGTCCCGCTGATGGTCGAGGACGAGGGATTGGACGAGCACGTGATGGAGCGGCTCGGCATCGCCGACGAGGCGCTTCCGAAGTCGGAGCGCTCGACGGAATGGCGCGAACTCGTCACTCGCGACCGTGAAGAGGAGATCGACGTGGCACTCGTCGGCAAGTACGCCTTGGAAGACGCGTACATGTCGATCCACGAGGCGTTGAAACACGCGGGGATCCACACGGAGACGGAGGTGAACGTCCTCTGGGTCGACGCCGACGAGACCACGGAGCGCCACGAACAGCGGCTCGCGTCGGCCGACGCGGTCGTCGTTCCCGGCGGCTTCGGCTCCCGTGGCACCGACGGCAAGATAGAGGCGATCCGGCACGCTCGCGAGAACGACGTGCCCTTCCTCGGCCTCTGTTTGGGCTTCCAGATGGCGGTCGTCGAACACGCGCGCAACGTGCTCGGGCTCGCTGACGCCCACTCCGCCGAACTCGACCCGGACACGCCGTATCCCGTCATCGATCTGCTCCCCGACCAGTACGAAACCGAGGACATGGGCGGAACGATGCGGCTCGGGGCCCACGAGACCGACATCGAACCCGACACGCTCGCGGCGGCGGTGTACGGCGGCGACTCCTGTACGGAGCGACACCGTCACCGCTACGAGGTGAACCCCGAGTACATCGACGAGTTGGAGACCGACGGGCTCGTCTTCTCCGGTCGAGCGGACAACCGGATGGAGATCCTCGAACGCGAGAGCCATCCGTTCTTCTTCGGGACGCAGGCGCATCCGGAGTTCCGGTCACGGCCGGACCGCGCGAGTCCGCCGTTCGTCGCCTTGGTCGAGGCCGCGCTGGGATCGACGGACACAACAGAGCGGAACGCGGACGTGAGGCTATAGATGGTCGATACCGAGGCGTTCATCGAGGATGCGGTAACGGAGATCCGCGAGCAGGTCGGCGACGCGAACGCAGTGATCGCCCTCTCGGGCGGAGTCGACTCCTCCGTCGCGGCGACGCTTGCCTACCGGGCGATCGGCGATCAGCTCACCCCGGTGTACGTGGACACCGGGCTGATGCGGAAGGGAGAGACCGAGGAGGTCGCCGAGACGTTCTCCTTCATGGAGTCGCTACGGATCGTCGAGGCACAGGACCGCTTCTTCGAGCGTCTGGAGGGCGTCATCGACCCCGAGGAGAAACGGCACGTCATCGGCGAGGGGTTCATCGACGAGTTCGAGACGGTGGCTCGCGAGGTCGACGCCGATTACCTCGTACAAGGAACGATCTATCCCGACCGGATCGAGTCGGAGGGAAACATCAAATCGCACCACAACGTCGGCGGACTCCCGGAGGTCGTCGACTTCGAGGGGATCGTCGAGCCGGTTCGTGACCTCTACAAGGACGAGGTCCGCGAGGTTGCCCGCGCGCTCGACCTGGAGGCAGTCATCTCCGAGCGGATGCCATTCCCCGGACCGGGGCTCGCCGTCCGCGTCGTCGGCGAGGTGACGCCCGAGAAGGCCGACGTCGCCCGCGAGGCGTGTCACGTCGTCGAGGAGGAGCTGGCGGATCACGACCCGTGGCAGGCGTTCGGCGCGGTGATCGGGAAGGGAACCGGCGTGAAGGGCGACAACCGGGTTCACGGCTGGATCGTCGCGGTCCGGTCGGTCGAGAGCCGTGACGGGATGACCGCCCGCGCCCAGGAGGTCGACTGGAACACCCTCCAGCGGATCCAGAGCCGGATCACGGGCGAAAACGAGAACGTCGCCCGCGTCGTCTACGACGTGACCCACAAACCGCCCGCGACGATCGAGTACGAGTGATGGCGGACGATATCACAGACACCGATGCCACCTCCGCGGTCATCGCCGGCCCGGACGAGCACGCCCTCGGCGAGGAGCTGGCCGAACTCGGCGTCCCGGTCTCGCGGATCGAGGGCGTCGTCTCCGCGGACGCGCTCGAAACGGCCGGGATCGCCGATGTCGACCTCCTCGTCTTGACCGATGTCGAGGAGGCGACCGCGATCCCGGTCGCCAAGGAGCTGAACCCCTCGGTGACGGTCGTGACGTACTCCGAGCGGTCGCTGCCGGAGTTCGTCGCCGCAGTTGCTGATCTGGCCATCGATCCGGAGCTGTTGTCCCCCGTCGTCGTCGCCGAGGAGCTGTCGTCGACCGGCGGCGACTGAGCCACGGTCGACTGGTCGTCCGGGTGACTGGTCGTCCGGGTCGGCAGCGATACCTGCCCCGGTGCCCGCCCCTTATGTGTTCGGACGCGAAGACGGTGTATGGACGAGGAATCACCCGCGGACCGACGCTCCCCGGTAGGCGAGCCGGTCGTCCGGTCCGATCCGGCCGTCACGGGCGAGCGGGCGGCCGAGGCGGTGGGATTCGACCCCGACGACCCCGACAGCGTGCGGGAGGCCGCGGAGACGGTCCGGCGCTTCGCGGCCGGCGAGGTCGGCGACGACGACCACGTGTTGATGCTCCGCGGAGCTGCAGCGTGTGCGGCGCTCGTTCGTGGGGTCGGCTCGTATAAAATGGCCGCCGAACGCGCCGGCGACGGCGTCTCCGTCTCCTTCATTCGGAAGTGGGCGCGGGTCCATGACCTCCCGCAGGCGATCCGCCGACAGGTCGCCCGCGGCCACATCACGCCGAGCGCGGCGAAACACGTCGCCCGCCTCGGCGGCACCGACCGCTACCAGTTGGCGTGGGCCGCTATCGACGGCGAGATGACGGTTCGTGAGGTCAGATCCGTTGCCTCCGCGGTCAACGACGGCACCGGCGTCGAGAGCGCGCTCCGCGAGGTCGGGATCGAACTCGGTCGGATACAGGTCGACCTCCCGCCGGAGACGTACGTCGAACTCCGTCGGCGGGCGGCGATGCGGAACGTCGAGCCCGGAGCCATCGTCTCGGCGGCGCTCGACGGCTACTTCTCCGACACCTCGGTCGATGACCGACTGGAGCCGGACCGTTAACGCGAACGTCCGGCGAACCGCCCAACCGCGGCCGCGATCGCCGCTCGTCCGTCCTCGACGGCCTCCCACTCGATCGTCTCGTTCGGATAGTGTGCCTCGTCGATCGTCCCCGGGCCGAAGACGACGGTCGGGATCCCGGCCTCGATGTAGTGGCGCGCGTCCGTCCCATAGGTCGCACCGACCGGTTCGACATCGGGGAGCCCGGCGTCGGCGAGGCCCGCGCGCACTGCCGCAACGATGGGCGCATCGCCCGGTATCTCGCTCGGCTCGAACTGGACGGAGAACCGTTCGAGTTCGGGCGGGTGCTCGCGTAGCCACGGGTCGTCGTCGACGACCGAATCGAGCCGGTCGCGGAACGCGCGTTCCACCTCCTCGACGGTCTCGCCGGGCGCGACCCCGATCCGGAACTCCGCGGTCAATGCGGCCGGCACGGTCGACGCCCACGATCCCGCCTCGATGGTCCCACAAACCACCGGCCACGGGACGGGAAACTCCTCGAACAACGGATGGGAGACCGTCCGGGTACGCTCGTCTTCGAGCGCCGAGAACGCCCTGCGGATCGCCTCGAACCGCGGGAGGACATCCTCGCCGCGCCAGCGCGTGGCCGCGTGTGCGCTCCGCCCGACCAGCCGCAACTCCGCCATCAGACTCCCTTCACAGGCGACGACCGGTCGGAGCTCGGTTGGCTCCGCGACGATCGCCGCGTCGCGCTCGAACGGGTACGGGTTCGCGAGCGCCGCGGTCGCCGCGCCGTAGCCGCCGTCCTCCTCGCCGGCAACCGCCTCGACGACGATCCGGAGACCGCCATCAGGGAGCCGGATACCCCCGCTCTCGACGCGGTCGCGCACGTCGAGTGCCGCGCCGACGCACGCCGCGACCCCCGATTTCATGTCCGCCGCGCCGCGAGCGGCGAGGATTTCGTCGCCCTCGTCCGTCGTCCCCCACTCCGGCTCGAAGGGGTCACTCGACCACTCCGCCGGTTCGGCCGGCACGACGTCGATGTGGCCGTTCAGGACGACCGTGAGGGCGTCGTCGTCACCGATCGCGTTCCCGTTGCTCCCGTTTTCGCGCCCGTCCGCGTCGCCCTCGACGTCCGCGCCGCCGAGCGCGAGAACGCCCGCGACGCTGCGACGGCCGACGGCGTCGATCGCTTCCGGCTCATCCGGGAAGGAGGGATGGTCGGCGAGCAGGTCGGCATCGGCCTCCCACGTATACGTCTCGAAGCCGATATTATCGAGGCGGTCTCGGACCCAGTCGGCGGCAGCGGCCTCCTCGCCGGCGGTGGAGGGAATCGCACAGAGACCGGCCGCGAACGCGCGCATGTCGAAGTCCATGCTCGCGGCGACGGCGGGTGAGCGGAAACCGTTTCGGGTCGGAGACGATCACTCCGCCGCACGCGGTTTCTAAACGTTTATCCGTGCTCTCTCCCTACAAATTCGTGTCTGGGCCGGTAGCTCAGTTAGGGAGAGCGTCCGGCTTTTAACCGGACGGTCGGGGGTTCGAATCCCTCCCGGCCCGTTTTCCTGCGACCAACGGGAGCAGTGAAAACGTCAGAGGGATTCGAAGAGACCAGTCGCGCGCAGCGAACGAAGTGAGCGAGCACGTCTGGGCGTAGTTCGAATCCCTCCCGGCCCGTACAACGAGACGGTGAGCAGCGCGAACCGTCGAGTGAACCGGCAGGAGGGATTCGAATCAGAGAACGGAGCAACGCGGAGTGACCGTGGTTCGAATCCCTCCCGGCCCGTACAACGAGACGGTGAGCAGCGCGAACCGTCGAGTGAACCGGCAGGAGGGATTCGAATCAGAGAACGGAGCAACGCGGAGTGACCGTGGTTCGAATCCCTCCCGGCCCGTACAACGAGACGGTGAGCACATCGCGAGCGACAGGTCTCGGAGGGGGATTCGAAGAGGCCAGTCGCGCGCAGCGAACGAAGTGAGAGCACGTCTGGGCGCGGTTCGAATCCCGTCGGACTGCGACGCGATCCGACTGCCCCCACGCTCGCTTTGCTCGCGTGGATCCCTCCCGGCCCGTGTAACGAGACGGTGAGCAGCGCTTGTCTGCTGGATATCGATGCTCAACGAGCCGCCGGCTACGCGGCCAGTGGTTGTCGTCGATAAAAATTGCGTGTCGTCGAGGCCTGAAAAGGCACGCGACGGTCAGTTGAGAGGCGGTCCGGCGTCAGGTCGGAACGGGTGGGCGCGTGAGTTCGTGCCGAACTTCACACCTCGCGGGTCGCGTGCGCTCCCCGCTCGGAATCGAGGTTCTTTCAGAACCTCGCTTACATCGCACCGCCCATGCCACCCATGCCGCCCATGCCGCCGCCCATTCCGCCGGGCGCGCCGCCGGGACCGCCCTCGTCGCCGCCGTCGTCGGAGCCGCCGCCCTTGAGGTCGCCGGCCGCGATGACGTCGTCGATGCGGAGGATCATGACTGCCGCCTCGGTGGCGGACTCGATGGCCTGCGTCTTGACGCGGAGCGGCTCCACGACGCCTTCCTCCTCCATGTCAATCACGTCGCCCGTGTAGGCGTCGAGACCGGCACCGAACTCGCCGCCGTCGTGGCGCGAGCGGAGGTCGACCAGCGAGTCGATGGGGTCGAGACCCGCGTTCTCGGCGAGGGTGCGCGGGATGACTTCCAGCGCGTCGGCGAACGCCTCGACAGCGAGCTGCTCGCGGCCGCCGACGGAGTCGGCGAAGTCGCGGAGCTGGAGCGCGAGCTCGGTTTCGGGTGCGCCGCCGCCGGGCAGCACCTGCCCGTCGAGCAGCGTCGTGCGGACGACGCCGAGCGAGTCCTCGATGGCTCGCTCGACCTCGTCGACGACGTGTTCGGTGCCGCCGCGGAGGATGAGCGTGACGGATTTGGCCTCCTCGACGTCCTCGACGAAGATGCGCTCGTCGCCACCGACGTCCTTCTGAGCGACGGAGCCGGCGAAGCCGAGGTCGTCCGTCTCGATGTCGTCGAGGTTGGAGACGACGCGGCCGCCGGTCGCGCGGGCGAGGCGCTTGAGGTCGTCGGACTTCGCGCGGCGGACGGCGAGGATGCCCTCCTGTGCGAGGTAGTGCTGGGCCATGTCGTCGATGCCGTCACCGACGAAGACGACGTCCGCGCCGATGTCGACGAGGTGGTCGACCATCTCGCGGAGCTGCTCCTCCTCCTGATCGAGGAACTGCTGGAGCTGGTCGGGGTCCGTGACGTTGACCTCGGCGTCGATCTCCGTCTCCTTCACTTCGATTGCGCCGTCGAACAGCGCCACGTCGGCGTCCTCGACCGCGTAGGGCATGTTCTCGTCGACGCGCTCTTTGTCGACGATGACGCCCTCGACGAGCTCGGAGTCGTCGATGGAGCTGCCGACGACTTTCTCGACGGAGACGTTCTCCGTGTCGATGTCGTCGTCATCAGCGACCGCGGTGACCGCGTCGACGACGAGTTCGGCGAGAAGCTCCTTCGCGTTCTCCGCGCCCTTGCCCGTCATCGCCGTGGAGGCGATCTGGACGAGCGTTTCACGGTCCTCCTCGGAGACCTCGATGGCCTCGTCCTCGAGGATCTCCTTCGCTTTCTCGGCGGCCTGACGGTATCCCTGCGCGAGCGTGGTCGCGTGGATGTCCTGATCGAGGAGGTCCTCGGCCTGATCGAGGAGCTCGCCGGCGACGACGACTGCGCTCGTGGTGCCGTCTCCGACCTCGTCTTCCTGGGTCTCCGAGACCTCGACGATCATGTTGGCCGCCGGGTGGTCGATGTCCATCTCCTTGAGGATCGTAACGCCGTCGTTCGTGACGACGACGGATCCGCCGGAGTCGACGAGCATCTTGTCCATCCCTTTCGGGCCGAGCGTGGTGCGGACGGACTCGGCGACGGCTTTCCCGGCCGTGATGTTCATGTTCTGGGCGTCCTTTCCGGAGGTTCGCTGCGACTCCTCGGAAAGTACGATCATGGGCTGATTGCCCATCCGCTGGCGCTGTGACATTACAACCATTGATTGATTGTGATTCTATATAAATCTGTCGTTCGATTCGTGCGAAAACGCAACACGGAGGGGGGCTATGAACCCCGTATGTGGCTCGTTATCACGGGTGTTTATATAGAACGGCGGATCGTCCGTTCCGCCTCACCACGGTCGAGTCGCATCGAGAACGGACGTGTTCCGGTCCGATCCGGGTCAGTCCGGATACGTCGGTGATCGGTCTCGGGTGTCGGTCGATCAGATCGACGGCAACGAGATCGTATTTAAAAGGACGTGAGCGGCCCCGACGATCAGTTATAAACTGTCGCTAGCACCACCGATCGTTCGGTGATAAACAACCACCACGACGTGTTGCGAGGTTCACTCCCGCCATCGCGTACCGGTTCTCGTTCGCTCCCCGATCCGTTCAGCCGAGCGCGGTCCTACTGTGGCGACTGAAAATCGACATCCTCGTTCAGCTCGTTCGACTTCCGTTCGAGGTACGAGTACACCGCGCCGTGGGGTGCGCCGTCGAGCAACATGCCGACCGCCCGCCGCACCACCTGAAGCTCCTCGGGGCCGCCGACCGCGCCGACGGTCGTTCCGTACACGACGACGTTCGCACCCGAGAGCTCCTCGATGAGCTCGCGAGTCCGCCCGTTCTCACCGATGATCCGGCCCTTCTTTCGCTGGAGATCGTTGTCGTTGCGGGTGTGTTCTGTCAGGTCGATCAGTTCGAGCGTCCGGAGGTCGTGATCGAGAATCGACAGCGCGGTCTCTGGTTTAAACCCGCGACCGATCGCTTTGATGATGTCCGGCGCGACCATCGCGGCGACGGGGTCACCCGCCTCCTCGATGGCGACGCTGCCGGAGTCCGAGTCGACGTCGAGCCGCACCCCCGCCCGCTCCTCGATCTCCCGCATCGTCTCGCCACCGGCACCGATGACGACGCCGATCCGGTCCTGCGGAACCGTCACGTGTTGCATACACCGAGATACCCGGCCGAGCCTTTTAAACGTGTTCCGGTGGGCTCGGTGTGTGCCACCGTAACGGGCGTGTGAGACCCGCTATTTCCGTTAGCGCTCTTCGCCGATGTCGCTACTCGATTCGGGCCCCGCCTCGGTCGCCGAACTCGCTCCCGGATCCGGCTCTCCGTCCGGTTCCGACTCCTCGTCGGGTTCTGGTTCCGTCACGTACGCACGCAGGTCGTCGGGGTCGACCTCGGTCCCCTGTCGAGTAAAGAAGGCGGCCACGTTCTCACAGTCGCGGTCGAGGAACTCCCCGGCGTTCGGGTGATGAACCGTCACGGCCTGCCCCATGTCGATGACGACGAGTTCGCCCTCGTGGATGATCATGTTGTATTCCGAAAGGTCGCCGTGGATCAGTCCGGCGCGGTAGAGTCGCCGCATATACTCGCGGACGACCTCGTAGGCCGTCTCCGGGTTCTCCACGTCGACCTCGCTCAGTCGCCGAGCGCGGTCGTCGGCGTGGCCGACGAGCTCCATCACGAGGACGTTCCGCTGGACTGCGATCGGTTCGGGCACCCGGACGCCGGCCGTACGGGCGCGTTTGAGGTTCGCGAACTCCTTTTTTGTCCACGCCAGCACGACCGCCTTCTTGTCGTTCGCGATTCCCTCGAAACGCGGGTCTCCCTCGAGGTAGTCGCGCATCTGCCGGAAGTTTGAGGAGTTGATTCGGTACACCTTCACCGCCACCTCGCGGTCGGGGGTGACTCCCTCGGGGCCGCCGCCCGCCGCCGCAGAGCCGGGCTCCGGGCGTTCACCAGCCTGCCCGCCGAGCGCCTCGAAGACGCTGGCCTCCTTGCCGGTCGAGACCGGCCCACCAAAGGCGTCGACGTAGCCGTCCTGAACCAGTTTGTACACCGCTGCCAGCGTCGCGTCGTCGAACACCGACTCCTGGAGTTTGAACTGCTCCGTGTCCTTGATCCGCTTCCGGAACTCGTCGAACTCCCGGTCCTGTCGCCGGGCGATCCGGTCGGCTTCCGTGTCGGAGACGTCGAGCGCCTCCCACTCGTCGCCGGGCTGGTCGTCCGGTTCGAGCAGCACGAACTCCTCGGTCATTCGTCCGTCGTTTCGCCGCCGTGACGTATAAGCGGGTGGGGTCGGCGTGGGGTATATACGACCGACCGGCCTATGGTATTCTGTGCCATCCCGAACCATCCGTGCCCGCGACCGGCCGGTGTTCGGCGTCGACGTCCAGAGCGGCGACGTCCGCGGCGACGACCCCTCCTACGCGCTGGTGATCCTCGATCCGGTCGGGGAGGACGACCCCGACGCACCGGACGCCGACGGCCCGCTCGCCCGAGTCACGCGCGACGTCGTCTCCCTCCGCAAGCTCCGCCGACTGATCGACGACCGCGAGCCGCTGTACGTCGCCACCGATAACGCCTACGAACTCGCGCCCGACAAGAACGCGCTCGTCGGACTACTTCGGAGCCTCCCGGACGGCACCCGACTCGTCCAAGTGACCGGTGCGGAGCGACCAGAACCCCTCTCCCGGGTCGCCTCCCGTCACGGGATCCCGTACGGAAAGAAGCCGATGAAGGAGGCGGAGGCCGCCGCGCGTCTCGCCGCCGCCAACGTCGGCCACGAGGTGACCGCCTTCACCGACGAGACGACGGTGAAGGTCTCCCGCGGGCGATCCACCGGAAAAGGCGGCTGGAGTCAGGACCGCTACACCCGCCGGATCCACGGCAACGTCAAGAAACGGAGCCGACAGGTGGAGACGAAGCTCACGGAGTCCAACCTCGAATACGAACGCGACGTGACCAAAAAGTACGGCGGCTACTCGAACGCCGTGTTCACCGTTCAGGCCCGTCCCGAGGACATCCCGGTCTCGAACTCCCGCGCGGGCGACGTGCGCGTCGAGGTGGAACGCGAGCGCCGCGACGGGATCGAGTACGAGCCGCTCGTCCAGCGTCGCGACCGCGTCATCGTCGGGATCGACCCGGGAACGACCACCGCGGCCGCCGTGGTCGGACTCGACGGCACCGTCCACGCCCTCTACTCGTCGCGAACCGCCGACACCGCCGCGGTGACGGAGTGGGTGATCGAGCAGGGCCGCCCTATCATCGTCGCCGCCGACGTCGAGCCGATGCCCGAGACCGTCGAGAAGTTCCGGCGGTCGTTCGACGCGGCGGGCTGGCGGCCGACGACGGACCTCCCGGTCGACGAGAAGCTTCACCGGACCCGCGAGGCGGCCTACGAGAACGACCACGAGCGGGACGCGCTCGCGGCCGCCTTATACGCCTACGACGACCACGCCGACCAGTTCGAGCGGATCACGGAGAAGACCCCGCCCCGAATGGACCGCGAGGCCGTCATCGCCGGCGTCGTCGCCGGCGGCGCGTCTGTCGAGGCCGTCATCGAGGACCTGCGTGAGGACCCCGGCGACGACGAGGGAGACGGCGGGGAGCCGGACGCGGACCCGACCGAGCCGGAGCGGAGCGAGGAGGAGGAGACGATCCGCCGGCTCCGCGAGCGGGTCGAGCGACTGGAGTCGCACGCGGAGTCGTTGGAGTCGGATCTCGACGATCGCGACGATCGGATCGCGGAGCTGGAGGAGGCATTATCGGACGCCAAACGAGAGGAACGGATCGAGGCGCGCACCCGCCGGGAGGTCTCACGGCTGGAACGTGAGACGGAGCGGCTCGAACGCGAGCGCGACGAGGCTCGCGAGGCGGTCGCCGACCTCGAACGGAAGGTTGAGACGCTCAAGGAGCTGTGGAAGCTCGACCACTCGAACTTCGCGGACGTCGCGGAGGGTGAGGGACTCGTCAGCGTGAAAGTGGTCGAACAGTTCACGCTCGACGCGCTCGACGCCGCGGACGAGGCGTACGGGCTCGTCGCCGGCGACGTCGTGTACCTCCGTGACGCCTCCGGCGCGGGACGGCGAACCGCCGAGCGACTGGCCGACGCGGAGCCGCGAGCGGTGATCCGCGACGGCAACCTCTCGGAGGTCGCCGATCAGGTACTGTTCGATCACGAGGTTCCGGTGGTGCCGGTCGACGCCGTCCCCGTCCGCGAGGTCGACGAACTGGCAGTCGCCGACGAGACGAGACTGGCGGCCGCGGTCGACGACTGGGAGGCCCGCGCCGAGCGTCGACGCCGCGACGAGAAGGCCGAGCGACTCGACCGGATCATCTCCGAACACCGAGCGGGAACGACGCTCCCAGAGAGCGAGGAGTAGTCGACGTCTCGGCTCTCGAACGGTTCCAGAAGTCATATGCCGAGCCGTCACGCTATCGTAGGCATGGACGCCCACGAGCTGATCACCCGGAACGCGGCCGAGGTGGTCACGGAGGAGGAGATCGAGACGCTGGCCGACGACCCCGACGGGAAGCGGGCGTACGTCGGCTACGAACCCTCCGGCGTGCTCCACATCGGGCACATGCTCACGGCAAACAAGCTGATCGACCTCCAGAAGGCGGGCTTCGAGGTCACCGTCCTCCTCGCGGACGTCCACGCGTACCTCAACGACAAGGGATCGTTCGCGGACATCCGACATACCGCCGAGCGGATGCGCGACCAGTTCATTGCGTACGGGCTCGACGAGTCGAACACGCAGTTCGTGCTCGGCTCAGACTTCCAGCTTGACGACGACTACACGCTCGATTTACACGCCTTGGAGCTGGAGACGACGCTCGCCCGCGCGGAGCGCGCGATGGCCGAGATTACCTCCGGCGACTCCGTGAAGGTGTCACAGGCGGTGTACCCGCTGATGCAGGCGCTCGATATCCCGTACCTCGGCGTCGATCTGGCGGTCGGCGGGATGGAACAGCGCAAGGTCCACATGCTCGCACGCGATGTGCTGCCGAGCATCGACCGCGAGCCGCCGACGAGCCTTCACACTCCGCTCATCGCCGACCTCGGAACCGGTCGCGGAAAGATGTCCTCCAGCGAGGGCGTCACCATCTCGATGGAGGACTCCCGCGAGGAGATCGAGGAGAAGGTGAACGGCGCGTACTGCCCGCCGACCGCGGACCCCGATCCGACGGAGGAGGGTACCGACCGGGAGAACCCCGTCCTCCAGGTCTTCGAGTACCACGTGTTCCCCCGGTTCGAGGACGTCGTCGTCGAGCGCCCCGAGGAGTACGGCGGCGACTTGGAGTACGCGGCGTACGACGACCTCGAGGCCGACCTCGAATCTGGTGAGCTCCACCCGGCGGACGCGAAGGGTGCGCTCGCCGAGTACCTCGACCGGCTGATCGCACCCGGCCGGGAGCAGCTCGCGGAGTAGCTCCCTGTCTCGCGTTTCAGTCGTTTCCATCTACTCTCCGCTCACGGTGTGGCCCTCCAGCTCGCAGGTACCGTCCACACAGCTCCGGCCGGCCGCGGTCTCGAAGACGGGGAGCCCGCAGCCGCACTCGTCGACGACGACGCCCGAGGGGATCGAGAGCGTGGTCCCACAGTCGGTCTCGTGTTCACACGCGAGGTACACCCGTCCGGGCGCGAACTCGACGGTTAGGTCGCCGTCGCAGTCAGGACAGTCCCACACGCGATCAAACCGGTCGCTGACGGCGGCCTCCATCGGGTCACACGACGGGTCGAGACAGAGGTGGAACGGCTCGCCGCGCTCGACGCGGATCTTCGGCAGCCCGCAGTCGTCACACGTCGCGTCCGTCACGCTCGCGCCGGCGGGGAGTCCCCAGCGCGCCTCGCAGTCGAGACAGACCACGTCCCCGCGCGAGCGGACCAGCGGGCCGCCGTCGTCCGGGCAGCTTCCGACCGGGACCCCTGCCTCCGTGATCGGGAGTCCACGGCTGGCGGTCGCCTCTTCGGCGACGACGCGGAGCCGTCTGGTCCCGTCGCGAGCGGTGACGGTGAAGCCCGCACCGTCCCCCTCGACGACGACCGAGTCCGGTCGAGTGAGCCACGCGACCGGTTGATAGCCGTCCGCGTCGTGGACGAGCGTGGTGTTGTCGGGCTTTATAAGCACGACGACGCGCCCGCGATGCGTCCGGGTGCGGTCGCCGCGTTCGGTCACCTGACAGTCGCCTGCGAGCACGCGGAGTCGTTCGGGCATGGGGGGCGTGGCCGCGGTATCGGTGTTAAGCGGTCGGAACGGGGGTTTATGAGGGATACGGAGGGGGTGACGGTACGGATTGTGGTCGCGTGTTCCTCGTTGCCGGCGCAGGGGCCTTTTTCGGCGTTTCGGTCTGTCCTTTATAAAGAGTGATTACGGATCGGTGATGAACGCCTCGAAAGTCCCGACCGCTCGTTTATAAGTGATTGATTACGGAGCGATGGGGAACGCCTCCAAAGCCCCCAGCCGGGAGGACGGCGTACGCTCGCTGCGCGCTTCGGTCACTCGCGCTGCTCGTTCCCTCCAGTGCTTGCGTCGTCATCAGAACGCTCCGCGTTCTGATTGGCTCACGAGAGCGCCGCTCTCGTGAACGCCTGCGCCGTCCTCCCGACTGCCCCGTTGAGTCCTGCCCCACAGCAACCGCACCTCACGCCTCCCCGGCCTCGTCGGCCGGCCTCCGCGTTGCTCCGGCCGGCCGACTCCCTCGCGCGACGCTCCTCGCGCCCTACTGGGCGCTCGGAGGGGCGCGCCACCGCATCGTTTATTTATAAAGAGTCGTCGCCGTCGCTCGATCCGTTATAAATATCATCCGGCAAGAGAGGTCACGGGAGCGGGTTCCGACCCGCCAGACTACTCGACCCGCACCGTCCGCGTCGCGCGCACCGGCATCAGCGGGAGGTCGGGGAAGACGACCTCGACGACGAACTCCAACTCGTCCGCGTCCGGCGGGCCGAACACACCGACCGGAACCGTCGTCTCCCCGTCGAGATACGTCGTCGTCTCGGTCATCTCCACGTCGTTGACGGTGACCCGGATCCCGGTTCGGGCCGCACCGGAGACGGTTGAGACGCCGACCTCGCACATGTCGTTCTCCCCGACGCCGATCGCCTCCGGGAACTCGCCCCAGTCGACATCGATCCGTGGGCAGTCGCGAGCCGCCTCGACGATCCGCTCGGCGACTGAGTCGCTCATCCCGGCGTTCGCGAGCGCTTCCGGGCCCGCGTCGACGACGGCGGTCGGGGACGTGAGCCCGGCACCGGCGAGCCGCTCCGCGCGGCCGGAGCCGACCCCGTCGATCGCGGTGAGCGGGACCGCCTCCCGCGAGACGCCGTGTTCGACGCGCGCCTCGACCCGGCACGCGAGGTTGGCGGCCCGAGGTCCGGCGAACCGGTCGAGGAACTCCGAGAGCGCGGCGAGGAGTCGGAGCGCGTTCTGCCGGATCACCCACGCGTCCGAGCGGAGGTCAGACGGGATCGAGTCGGCCATCCCCGCGAGCAGGATGGCGAACACCTTCCGGTGGCCGTCCTCCAACTCGGTGTCGTGACCGTCGAGAATCCGGTCTATCGCGTCGGACTCGGCCGAGCGCGCCGAGACGGAGTCGAACTCGCCGGCGGCGGCGACCGTCTCCAGGATCCGATCGACGGTGAGCCGCTCCCGCTCGGCGAGCGCGTGGAACTCGCGAGCGGTGTCGAGCCGGAGGTAGTACTTCGAGGCGAGCCGTCCCAGCGCGGTCGGCTCGATCGCGAGGTCGTCGCCGGCGTCGACGAATCCGGTCTCGATCAGCGAGTCGAGCGTGTCGCGAACACGATCGCGAAGCCCGTCGAACCCGTACTCGGTTGGCTCCGACCGGGCCCGGACGTAGTAGAACGTCGTCTCTAACCACTCCATCACGTCCTCCAGCCCGCGGATCGTCCCCATCGATATCTCCGCGTTGAGGTGTGATTCGAGGTCTCCGGCCAGCCGCGACTCGATCTCCTTGCCCTCCCGCAGCAGCCGGCGATACTTGTCGGCGTCCGACCGGTCACAGACGACCCAGCCGTAGCCCACGTCGTCGTAGCCGGGCCGCCCCGCGCGCCCGAGCATCTGGAGTACGTCGAGCGGCGAGATGTCCGTCTCCCCTTCCAGCGGATCGTGATACTTGGTGTCGCGGATCACGACACACCGCGCCGGGAGGTTGACGCCCCACGCGAGCGTGGACGTGGAGAAGAGCAGCTTGATCTTCCCCTCCTTGAACCACTCCTCGACGCGGTCGCGGTCCTCCTTCCCGAGCCCGGCGTGGTGGAAGCCAACCCCGTCGAGCACGGACTGCCGAAGGGTGTCGTTCGAGAGCGATTTCGCTTCGTTGTGGAAGTCGTAGTTGCCTCGCGAGTCGACCGGGATGTCGCGGTCCGTGATCTCATCGCGTGCCTTTTTTGCGGCCTGTACCGTGTCCTGACGCGAGGAGACGAACACCAGTGCCTGTCCGTCCTCGCGGACGTGCGGCTCCGCCAGATCGAGCGCGCGGTAGAGCCGCCGGTACTTGTCGGCGAACGCGTTCGAGCCGTGTGAGTACGTCTTCACGCCCGTCTCCAGATCGACCGGGCGGTACTCGTCGCCGAACGCGTAGGTCGTTTCCGGCGGCGCGTCGAGCCACTCGGCGACGTCGTCGACGTTCGGCATCGTCGCCGATAGCGCCACCACGCGGGGGTCCTGGAGGCGTCGGAGCCGGGAGACGGTCACTTCGAGGACGCCGCCGCGCTTCTCGCTGTCGAGCAGATGAACCTCGTCGATGACGACGCAGTCGACATCGGTGATGAACGAGTAGCGCGCGGAGTCGTGTTTTCGGGTCGCGCTGTCGGCTTTCTCGGGGGTCGTCACCAGCACGTCCGCACGCTCCGCGCGACGGGGGTTGAGGTCGCGCTCGCCGGAGACGACGTAGACGGAGTAGCCCAGTTCCTCGAACCGCTCCCACTCGCTTTCCTTCTCGTTCGTGAGCGCGCGAAGCGGCGCGATAAAGAGGGCGGTACCCCCCTCCGAGAGCGTCTTACAGATCGCTAACTCGGCGAGTGCGGTCTTCCCCGATGCGGTCGGCGCGGACGCGACGACGTTGTGATCGGACTCCAAGATTCCCGGAAGCGCCTCGCGTTGCATCCGGTTGAACTCCTCGAAGCCGAAGGCGTCGGCGAACTCCGGGACCGCGTCTGCGACCTTCACGGCACACCACATCCGTGTGTGAGTCGTCGTCGACCGCGGCTGAATCGCATTGGATCGAGTCGGGGGCTTCGAGGGCAAAGGCGTTTCTCATGCGGGCGGGATCGGCGGTCGCGGCAACGGCGGACCCCGGGCGTTTAGGTGACTCGGGGTCGACCGCTCGGGTATGATACCGTCGTCTCCGATCGTCATCGGAACCGCCATAGTCGTCGTCCTACTCGTCCTGTTTGCCGTCGTGCGTCGCGCTCGCGGGCCGTCAGCGGATGCGCGCGAGTCGAAGCAGGCACACGAGGCCGCACAGGAACGCGACCCGCCCGTCGAGATCGGCGAGACCTACGAGTTCGGCGTGACCGAAATGACGGATCACCACTCCGGCGAGGAGGTCGCGGTCGGCAAGGTTGAGGGGTTCGTCGTCTTCACCGAGGACATCCCTCGCGGCCTCAAGAAGGGCGACGTGATCCGCGCGAAGGTGCTCTCGTTTAACGAGGGTCGAACGTCCGCGGACGCGACGTTCGTGACGAAAGCGTGAACGCGGCGGAACGCGCCGCAAGGGGCCGATACACGATCACCTCCGCCCCGAGCATGAGGTTCATACGTGATGCCGACGAAGTGATGTCGTAATGGCTCAGGCCGGCAATCAGGACCTCACGGAGCGGTTCATCCAGTTCTACCGCAACTACTACCGCGAGGAGATCGGCACCCTCGCACAGCAGTACCCCAACGAGAAGCGCTCGCTGTACGTCGACTACGACGACCTGTTCCAGTTCGACCGCGATCTCGCGGAGGACTTCCGCACGAAACCGGACCAGATGCGCGAGTACGCCGAGGAGGCGTTGCGGCTCTACGACCTCCCCGCAGATGTCAGTCTCGGGCGCGCCCACGTGCGGATCGAGAACCTTCCAGAGAGCATCGACATCCGCGGCATTCGCGTCCACGACGACCACATCGGAAAGCTGGTCTCGGTCAAGGGAATCGTCCGGAAGGCGACCGACGTCCGCCCGAAGGTGACCGAAGCAGCGTTCGAGTGCCAGCGCTGCGGGACGATGACGTACATCCCCCAGAGCGACGGCGGCTTCCAAGAACCCCACGAGTGTCAGGGCTGTGAACGACAGGGCCCGTTCCGCGTCAACTTCGATCAGTCCGAGTTCATCGACTCCCAGAAGCTTCGCATCCAAGAGTCGCCGGAGGGGCTCCGCGGCGGTGAGACGCCACAGTCGCTCGACGTCGACATCGTCGACGACATCACCGGGAAGGTGAGTCCGGGCGACCACGTCACCTGCGTCGGCGTCCTCCACATCGAGCAGGTCGAACAGGGCAACGAGAAGTCCGCCATCTTCGATCTGTACATGGACGGCGTCGCCATCGGTATCGAGGACGAGGAGTTCGAGGACATGGACATCACCGAGGCGGATCGCCGCGAGATCATCGAACTCTCCAACCGCGACGACATCTACGACGCGATGGTGAACTCCATCGCACCCGCCATTTACGGTTACGAGGAGGAGAAGCTCGCAATGATCCTCCAACTCTTCTCCGGCGTCACCAAACACCTCCCCGACGGCTCGCGGATTCGAGGTGACCTCCACATGCTCTTGATCGGTGACCCCGGTACGGGAAAGTGTTTGCATGGGGACACAAAAATCACTCTTATTGACGGCCGAGAGGTTCCGGTACGCGATCTCGTTGAAAATAATCTGGACGAGCCGAAACCGATAGACGACGGCGTTTTCGACGAGGTTGACTTCGAGGTGCCGTCGCTCCGGTCCGACGGGACCGTGGGGTCCGCCCGAGCGACGAAGGTCTGGAAACGAGAGGCTCCCGAAACGATGTACCGCGTCGAAACCGCGTCTGGTGCGGAAGTGGAAGTAACGCCGTCGCATCCGCTGTTCGTTCAGCGTGACGGACAGTTTGAGGCGGTCGTCGCGGACGAGCTAAGCGAAGGCGAGTTCGTCGCTGCTCCGAAGCGACTCAACGTAGAAAGCGACGACGCGATCGACGTCGGATTCCGCCGCGCCCAGTCGCACAACGCGGTTCGGCTCGATCTGCCTGACGAGTGGACACCGGCTCTCGGGCGTCTCCTCGGATACATCGTCGCTGAGGGGTACGTCGAGCGGCGTGACGACCATTCGGGGCTCGTGTCGATCACGAACAACGACGAGGCGGTCCTGTCCGACGCCCGCTCGACGTTCGAGATGCTGGGTCTCCAAACCACAACCCGCGAACCACATGACGGAAAGGACGCGAGGGAGCTGACGTGTTCCGCAGGGGAGTTCGTTAGTTTCCTCGAAAACCTCGACGGGATGCTACTTGAGGGGTCCGCAGACCAGCGGATTCCGAGACCGATCCTCGGGGCGTCGCCTTCCACCACGCGGATGTTCATAAGGGGATTCGTCGAGGGGGAGGCTCACGTCTCAGCGAAGCAACGGGAGATTACCGTGGCATCGATGAGCGAAACGCTCCTCACGGATCTTCGGACGCTTCTGCTTCGGCATGAGATCACCAGTCAACTCCACGAGCGGAAGAACGGAAGCCACCGGCTGCGCATTAGCGGGGCGCAGTTCGACCGGTACGTGACCAATATCGGGTTCGTAACCGACCGGAAGCAGGAGGCGGCAGAAGAACATCTCGAAACAGACCGAAACACCAACCTCGACGTCGTTCCGAACGTCTCCCCCGTCCTCCGACGAGTCCGTGACTCGCTCGGACTGACGCAATACGAGTGCGGCGTTCCTCGCAATACCTATCGTCACTACGAAGCGGGATCGCGAAATCCGAGCATCGGTGCGCTGCGGAACATCGTCAAAGCGTTCGAGGGCGCTCACCTACCCCCGACAGACAGCAGTGAGATCGGAAGCGTACAGACCGATGGAGGGGGAGTAGCTGCCGATATTGCGGCCCTTCGACAACGGGTGGATGACGACATTCGGTGGGACCGCATCGAGTCGATCGAACCGGTCAAGCCCGAAGACGATTGGGTGTACGATCTCGAAGTTGGAGGAACGCACAACTACGTCTCAAACGGGATCATCTCACACAACTCACAGATGATTTCGTACGTGGAAAACATCGCACCCAGATCTGTCTATACCTCCGGTAAAGGCAGCAGCGCGGCCGGTTTGACGGCCGCCGCCGTGAGAGATGACTTCGGCGACGGCCAACAGTGGTCGCTTGAAGCCGGAGCGCTCGTCCTCGCCGACAAGGGGATCGCCGCAGTCGATGAGCTGGATAAGATGGACTGTGTTACCGGCGACACGCTGGTCTCGTTGGCGGACGGACGCGTGGAACGCATCGATGAACTCGCGAGAGAGGCCGCTGAAGACGGCAATATCGAGGAACTCTCGAACGGCCGCCACATCCGCGACGTCGACCTCGATGTCTGGACGATGGACGATGGGGGGCGGCTGGTCGAACGGCCGGTCTCAGCGGTCCACGAGTACGACGCGCCGGCGGAGCTGACCCGAGTGACGATGGAGACCGGGGAGTCGCTGACGGCGACGGCTGATCACCCGTTCTTCGTCCTCGAAGACGGGAAGCGAGTCGAGCGCGAGGCGGCCGCGCTCGACGACGGCGACTGGGTGTACGTCCCCCGAGAGATTCCGACGAAGGCCGCCGACGGCGGGGCGGTGGCCGCGAACGGTGGAGACGGACCAGCGACCGAACTCGCCGAGGGCGGCGAGGGAGTCGACGCCGCGATGGCGAGCGTGCTCGGATACCTCTCCGGCGACGGGAACGTCTTCTACGACCGCGACGAGGGCGTCTACGGCGTTCGGTTCACCAACACCGACGACGAACTCTTAGATGACTTCGAACGCGCTGCGCGCGAGGCGTTCAACGCCGAGCCGACGCGGCCGCCGAGCGAGCAGCGCGACGACGGGGCCGAAACGGTCCGCGTCACCGGGAAGGAACACGCCGACGCCGTCCTCGACGCGGGAATGAACCTCAGCCGGTGCGACGAGAAGTGCTTCCCGACGCCCGTTTCGGCCGGAAGCCGGGCGGCCAAGGCCGCGTTCGTCCGCGCGCTCGCCGACAGCGAGGGCCACGTCGACGAGTCGGCGGGCAACGTTTGGATAGCGTCTGCGAGCCGAGACCTGCTGGATGGCACACGGAACCTCCTCTTAGGGTTCGGCGTGTCGAGCCAGCTCCAGCACCGCGAACGAGACGGTGGTCGCGACGTGTTCTACCTCACGGTGACCGACGCGGATTCGCTCACGTCGTTCCGGGATCTCGTCGGGTTCACGGCCACGCGAAAGGCCGAGGCTCTCGACCGCGTCGTCGATTCAGCCGACGGTGATCGCACGATTCTCGACGTGATCCCGGATGTCGGCGACGCGCTCGCGCGGTCTCGCGATTCGCTTCGTCTTCATCAAAACGAGTGCGGTCTCGACGCGGTCACGTACCACGACTTTGAGAGCGGGGATGCGAACGTCTCACTCCACCGCGCCGGCCGGATACTCGCGGCGTTCGAAGACCGACGAGAGGCGGCCGTTGAGGACCGGTGTCGACTCGACGAGAGACCGACGTGGGAGACGCTCTCGGAGCTCCGAGGCCGGTATCACGTCTCGCAGTCCGAACTCGCGGACGGAACACCGTTATCCCAACAGCAGATCTCCCGCGAGTGGGGTGAACGCGACGAGGTCCGTCGGACGGTGGCTGAGCGGCTCCGAGAGATCCTCACCGACATCGCGGCGACCGACCTCGACGACCTTCGTGATCTCGTCCGGGGAGACGTGAAGTGGCGTCGGGTGGGATCGGTCGAAACCGTTCCGCCCGAGTCGACCGAACACCGCGGCGAGGTGCTCCGACAGCGTCTCGCAGCCCTCATCGGGGGGCCGGTGGGGACAGTTGAAGAGCGTGCTCGCGAGCTGCTCGACTGCGGCCCGATCGGCGAAACACGGACGGAACTATCGGCGACGCTCGACGACTACGGAGTCAGTCAGGCGGACGTAGCGTCGGGACTCGACGTGAACCAAGCGACGGTGTCGCGGTGGCTGTCCGGCACCGTCGAAACGGACCGTCGTGACGACCTGCGCGATGCTATCGCCGAAGAGGTCGACGCCGTGAAGGCAGAACTGCGGTCAATACTGGCGCGAATAGAGGACGGGCGGCAACCGAAGGTGTACGATCTGACCGTCGAGGAGACGCACAACTTCGTCGCGAACGGGCTCGTCGTCCACAACTCCTCGGACCGTTCCGCGATGCACGAGGGGCTCGAACAGCAGAAGATCTCCGTCTCGAAGGCAGGGATCAACGCCACGCTCAAGGCTCGCTGCTCCCTGCTGGGTGCGGCGAACCCGAAGTACGGTCGGTTCGACCAATACGAGCCGATCGGCGAGCAGATCGACCTCGAACCCGCGCTCATCTCACGATTCGACCTCATCTTCACGGTGACTGACAGTCCGGACCCGGAACACGACTCTCGGCTGGCGAAACACATCATCAAGACGAACTACGCCGGCGAGCTCAACACCCAGCGAACGGAGCTGGCGAGTTCGGAGTTCACCTCCGATCAGGTTGCGGAGGTGACTCAGGAGGTCGCACCAGAGATCGACGCCGAGTTACTCCGAAAATACATCGCGCACGCGAAACGCTCGTGTTATCCGACGATGACCGACGAGGCAAAAGAGCTGATAGAGGAGTTCTATGTCGATCTCCGCTCGAAGGGAGCCGACGAGGACGCACCCGTGCCCGTCACCGCCCGGAAGCTGGAGGCGATGGTGCGGCTCTCGGAGGCGAGCGCGCGCGTCCGACTCTCGGACACGGTCGAGCGCGAGGACGCGGATCGTGCGACGAACATCATCGAGTCGTGTCTCAAGGACATCGGCGTCGACCCGGAAACGGGACAGTTCGACGCCGACGTGGTCGAGACCGGGACATCGAAGAGCCAGCGCGACCGGATCAAGAACATCAAGGGGCTCATCGCGGACATCGAAGAGGAGTACGAGGAGGGCGCACCGGTCGACGAGGTGCTCGACCGTGCGGGCGAGATCGGCATGGACCCAGGGAAGGCGGAATCGGAGATCGAGAAACTCCGCACCAAAGGCGAAGTGTACGAGCCCAAACAGGGGCACTTACGGACGACGTAAATGGACCGAATATCGGCGTTACGGAACATCGAGGACGCGCTCCAAGCGTTTGAGAACGGCGAGGTCGACCTCACGGAGACGGAGCGGCGCGTCGCCGGGATCCTCCGGACGTACGCCTCGGAGCTCGACGGCGACGACGACGTGTTTCGCGCGGTCGGCGAGGGAGCCGTGGACGGGCGGGTCGTCGTCGCCCCCTCGAAGCCCGCGGCGAGAGAGCGCGTGTTGGCCGCCGCGGGGGTCGACCCCGACACGGACCCGGTGCCCGAGTTCCACGTCGAACGGGTCTGAGTCGTTCGACCCACTTCGTTTCAGCTCTCGATTACGATCTCGTTCGGAACCGATTTATTTCGGAACCGAACACCCACTCCTGTGTTGTTGGTCGTGACGTATTCGGAGCCCGCTCGGACCGGACTCCGAAACGTGTGTCGACGCCATTCCGAGCAGATCGCTCGCCGATTCGGCCGCGCGGCGCTGTTCGATCCGACCGTGTACGGCGCGTTTCTCGCCTTACGACTCCGCGAGGCGTACGGCGATGCCGTTCAGATCGAGCGGACGGAGCCGTTCAACGAGTTCACCGCGGTCGACGATGCGGTCCGTGAGGCCGCGGCCGCGTACGCGAACCGTGAGACGAAGTCGACGCCGTACACGTCGTTTGCGGCCGGAACGGACCACCCCGACCCGGAAACGATGAAGGGGGAGGAACTGTGACGGGTACCGACCGTTCGGAGGAGGTGGCTGACGAGCTCTCGGTACCAAGGGACTCGTCCCCCGTCGTGAACGTGCGCGATGGTACGGAGATCCACCTCGATGACCGCGTCGTGTCCGCCGACCACGCTCGACCTAGCGGATCCGCCCCGTCCGCCGGCGTTCCCGTACCGAACCCGCCCGAGGTGCTCGGTCGGATCCCGACGGGAACGACGCTGCGGACGGAGCTCGCGGCGGCGGCACGGTCACGGGGGCTGGCGTCGTCGTTCGCGGCGGAGCTCTCGACGCTCCACGAGTCGATCGAAGCGATCGAGATACCGAGCGTCGACCTCGAAGGGGCTCGAAAGCGACTCGCGGAGGCGACGGGTGAAGAGGAACGGTTGAAGGAACGCGTCGCCGCGACGCGCGGAAACGTTCAGGGCAGGCGTGAGGTCGACGCCGACGCGAAGGGGTCGCTCGCGGATCTCGAGGAGGCGGCGGCCGCACTCTCGGCCGCCCAGACGGAGCGGATAGCTGCCGAACAGGCGCTCGAACGGGCACGCGATCGGGCGGCCGCGGCTCGTGACGAACGCGAGCGACGCCTCACCCTGCGAGACCGGCTGGATAACCGCCGTCGGGACGCCCGGTCGGAGCTCGCGAACGCGACGTATCCCGCTTTTTGCGAGGCACTCCCGATGGTTCCGAACGGAGCGATGGCGGATCCGGGCGACGCGCCGTCGGCGTACGAGGGGTCCTCGCTTGCTGCCTCGTTCGCCGCGGTCCGGATCTCGGAGGTCGACGGACCCGTCGTGCTCGGTCCGGACGCCGCAACCGCGTTCGACCGGTGGGACGGTCCCTCGCCGGAGACGGCTCTCGGCGTCCCCGCGGTCCGTCCCGACCTTTAGATACCATGCCGAGCCAGCCGGCGTATGAGCGTGGATCTCTCGTGGACCGTCGACGAGGTCGACGGCGTCCGTTTCGTTGCCTGTCGCGTCCACAATGAGGCTGACGTCGTCCGACGGGTCCGGATCGACAGCCTCCTTTCCGGGCCGGTTCTCCCCCCGCGCCGCTCCGGCGTTCCGGAGGCCGGTTGGGATCGCGACGGGGTGACGCTCCGTCTCGATGCGGACGAGCGGCGCGGCGTCGGCTTCGCCTCGCCCGCACCGGCCACCGATCCGCCGGTCGAGATCGCCGAGTTCGAGTCGCTTGCCGGAGAGGATGCGGAACCGGAGTCGGACACGACGGCCGAGGCGATTCGAACGTTGGGAGAGCATCGCCCGCCGGGCGAGGCCGTGGCGACCGACGCCTCCGCGTCCCTCGAATCGGCGGACTCGCTCGATTTTGGAACCGACGTTCCCTCTGAGCACGGTCGAGCGGCATTCGACGGCGGCGCGACTACGAACCCGACTCGATCGTCCATGCCGGATCGCCCGGCCGATCCCGTCTCGGGGGGCGCCGGGTCGGACGGCCCCGGGCCGGAGGACGCCGGGTCGGAGGACGCCGGTTCGACGCACCTCGATCCGGGTGCTCTCGATCCGAATGCCCTCGATCCGAATGCCCTCGATCCGACGAGTGCCTGCTCGACGAGTCCGGATCCGGCCGACTCCCCGGTTCGATCGTCACGCCCGGAGCACGATCGGACTGCCATCGGTCCGGATCGGATCGACGACTGGTTCGACGCGGTCGAGCGGCGGATCGAACGTGCGGAGCGTCTGACGGACGGCGATCTCGATTCGGCGACGGAGGCGGTCGCCGCGCTCGGCGGGACGAACGCCGTCGCCGATCTCGACCGGCGGGTGTCGGACGACGCCGTCCGCCTTCGACGGGTGAGCGATCGAGCAGCGGCGCTGGCTCGACGCGCCGAGGAGACCGACGCGCCCGTGGAGGCGCTGGAGCGGTTGGCGTGATCCTCGCCGTCACCGGCGGCAAGGGCGGGGTCGGAAAGACGACGCTCGCGTACAACGTCGCGGCCGTCCTCGACGCGGTTGTCGTCGACGCCGATCTGGGGATGGCGGACCTCCCTGCCGGTCGGGGGCCGGACCTTCACGACGTGCTCGCCGGCCGTGCGGCCGTCGCGGAGACGGTGTGTCCCGGGCCGGTGGACATCGTCCCCTGTGGCCGAACCCTCGCCGGTGCTCGGGCGTCCGACCTCACACACCTTGCCGACGCGGTCGAGACGCTCGAACGCGAGCACGGATCGATCGTGATCGACTGTCCGGCCGGTCGACGGGCGGACGCCGGGGTTCCGCTCGCGGTCGCGGACGCCTGTCTGATCGTCGTCTCCTCGCGGGCGTTCGCGCTGGCCGACGCGATCAAGTGTCGGGCGCTGGCCCGGGAGTTGGACGCCGGACTAGTCGGCTGTGCGGTCAACCGCGTGACCGGGGGCGCGCCGACGGACGCGATCGCCGACGCCCTCGGCGCGCCGGCGGCGGTCGTCCCGGCGGACCCCCGCGTCGGCCGGTCGATCGTGGCGGAACGACCGGTGGTCGACGAGGCTCCTGACAGCGAGGCCGCCGAAACGATCCGAACGCTTGCGGGGCGAGTTCCGGACTGAAGGAATCACGCTCCCGACGGACCCGCGAGTCGGCACGGCAAACGGAACCGTCCGGATCGAAACCGCGTGGTTTTACCCGCCACACGACCGATGCCCGGTCGATGCTCACGGTCGCCTTCCTCGTCGGGGTCGTCGTCGTCGCGTTCCTCGCGGTCGAGGTCGGCCCCCTCGTCGTCAACGACCGCTTCCGCGACCTCCGGGAGCCGACCGACCCCGAGCGGGCCGCGCTCGACGCGCTCCGCGAGACGGCCGGGCTCGACGTCGACCGGGTGGCGATCGTGGAGACGAGCGGCGACGAGTCCGTCGACGTCGCGGTCCGCGGACCGCCGCGCAGGCGCGTGCTCTTCGTCACCGACTACGTCCTCGACGAACTCGACGAGGACACGGCCGTCGGTCTTCTCGCAGCCGAAGCTGGACGGGTGGACACGTACTACGGTGAGTTCCGGGCGGTCTCGGTCGCGGCGGTCGTCGGCATCCTCGCGGCGATCGTGGCCACGGTAGTCCCGTTCGGCTCGGGGTTCACGGCGGTCATCGTCGTCGGCGTCGCCTCCTTCTGGGTCGGGCGGCGCGTCCAGTACGTCGCCGACGACCGGGCCGCGGACGCGGTCGGGGCCGCACGCGTCGCCGACGCGTTCGAGGCCGTCGCCGCCCTTCGCGGGGTGGACCCGGAGACCGGCGACTGGTCGACGTGGTTCGAGGTACAACCCCCGCTCGGCGACCGCATCGCTGCGCTTCGAGAGCGCTCGGGGGAGTGAGGGGATCCGGCGGCTCGTCGGTCGAACCGCGTCGGCCGCGAACGCAACACATATCCTTCGTCACGAGCCACGTGAGCGTATGCCATCCGAACACGCGGCTGGCGGGATCACCCGCGGGACCGACGGCGACGCGTTCGGGGCCTTCTTCCGCTGAGTCGCGCGCGGCGGATCCGTCCCGTGGCGGGACGGTGAAACCGGGCGACTCGGCGGGCGGCCGCATCGGTTCGAGGAGTCGAGACCGACTTCGGCCGCCGCGTACCGCGCCGGCGACGTGCCGGAACCGTTACCACGCAGCCACACACGTATCCATACAACCGAATGCGACTCCCGGAACGACAGCTCGCGGTCCTCGAAGCCGCGAGCGCGACGGACGAACGGACGATCGACCAGATCGCGGCCGAGACGGGACTCAAACCCGAGACGGTCACCGGCGCGGCGTTCGACCTCCGCGACGAGGACCTGCTCGACGTGACGGAGACGAGCGTCGAGGCCGCCGAGATAACCGACGAGGGGAGCGCCTACGTCGCCGACGGACTCCCGGAGACGCGGCTCCACCGGGCGGCCGCGGACGCGGGCGCGGCCGACGATCCCGTTTCGATGGGTGAAGTCATCGGCCGGGCCGATCTCGCGGGCCCCGAAGTCGACATCGCGCTCGCAAACTTCCCGCGGAAAGGGTTCGGAACGGTCGACTCCGGCGAGTTGACCATCGACGCGTCGGTCGACCCCGACGACGACCCCGAAGCGACCGCCCTCGCGGCGATTCAGAACGCGAGTGACGCAGACGACGCAGGCGACGGGGACGTCCTGACCGACGTCGACGACGAGGTTCTCGACCGGCTCGCCTCTCGTGGGCTCGTCGAACTCGCGGAGCGAACCACCCGCTCGGTCACGCTCACTGACGCGGGCGTCACCGCGCTGATGGAGGGCGTCGAGGTCGCGGAGACGGTCGCACAGGTCACGCCCGAACTGCTCGCGAGCGGCGAGTGGCGTGACGTCGAGTTCACCGAGTACGACGTCGAGGCCGACGCGCCCGACGTCGGCGGCGGACGGAAACACGTGCTCCGCCGGACGGCGGATCGGGTGAAGGACGTGCTCGTCGGCATGGGATTTCAGGAAATGGAAGGGCCACACGCTGACAGCGACTTCTGGATCAACGACTGTCTGTTCATGCCGCAGGACCATCCGGCTCGAACCCACTGGGACCGATTCGCGCTCGACGTCCCTCCGATGGATGATATCCCAAAGACGCTCATCGATCGCGTCGAGTCGGCCCACCGGGAGGGGTACGGGGATGACGGCGACGGCTACCACTCCCCGTGGTCCGAGGCGTTCGCCCGTGAAGTTGCGCTCCGCGGCCACACCACCTCGCTGTCGATGCGGTACCTCTCCGGGTACGCCGGCGCGGAGCTGGAGCCGCCACAGCGCTACTTCTCCGTCGAGAAGGTGTATCGAAACGACACCCTCGACCCGACGCACCTCCTCGAGTTCTTCCAGATCGAGGGATGGGTGATGGCCGAGGACCTCTCCGTCCGTGACCTGATGGGCACCTTCGAGGAGTTCTACCGACAGTTCGGCATCACCGACGTCCGCTTCAAGCCGCACTACAACCCCTACACCGAACCCTCCTTCGAGCTGTTCGGGAAACACCCCGAGACCGGCGAGGAGATCGAGATCGGCAACTCCGGCATCTTCCGCGAGGAGGTCACCGGCCCGCTCGGCGTCGACTGCGACGTGATGGCGTGGGGACTCGCCTTAGAGCGGCTGGCGATGTTGACGACCGGCGCGGAGGATATCCGTGATCTCCACGGAACCCTAGCCGACATCGAGTTCCTGCGGAACGCGGAGGTGAGCTACTGATGCCCGTCGTCGATGTCGACCCCGACGAGCTGCGACAGCTCACCGGGCACACGGACAAAGACGACAAGACGTTCAAGCAGGACCTGTTCGGACTCGGCTTAGAGTTCGAGGGAGAGACCGACGACGGCGACCTCCAGTTCGAGTTCGCGCCCGACCGGCTCGACCGCCTCAGCGTCGAGGGCGTTGCGCGGTCGCTCCGATACCACTACGGCGACGACCGCGGCGTGTACGTTCCCGACACGAACGACCCCGAGTGGACGATAGAGGTAGACGAGTCGGTGCCCGACGAGCGCCCGTACGTCACGGGCGCGGTGATCCGCGGCGTCGATCTGGATGAGGCGGCGCTCGAATCGCTGATCCAGCTACAGGAGAAGCTCCACGCGACGATGGGGCGCGGTCGCGCGAAAGGTGCGATCGGGATCCACGACCTCGCGATGGTGAAGGGCGCGCCGCTGAAGGAGGGGGCGGAGCGATCGATCACGTATCGCGGTGTCGAGCCCGAGGGAGACACGTTCGTTCCGCTCGACGCGAACGACGAGTTGAGCCCGGCCGCGGTGCTGACGGACCACGGGACCGGCCGCGAATACGCGGATCTCGTCGAGGCGTACGACCGCTATCCGGCGATCTACGACGAGCTCGGCCTGTTCTCGTTCCCACCGGTGATCAACGGACGGCGGACGGAGGTGACGACCGGCTCCCGAGAACTGCTCGTCGAGCTCACCGGCACCGACCAGTGGACGATCGACCGGATGTGTGCGATCGTCTGTTACGCGCTCTCGGCACGAGGCGCGACGATCGAGTCGGTCGAGGTCGAGTACGCTGACGGCGCGAGCGCCCCCGAACAGTACGGGTCGGAGCTGGTCCGCCCGAACCTCGATATCGACGAGAAGTCGGTGACTCACGACCGGATCGAGACGCTGCTCGGCGTCGAGTTCGAGCCGGAGGAGGTCGTCGACTGCTTCGAGCGCTCGGGGCTCGACGCGACGTACACCCTCGACGAGGAGGTGACCTACGAGGTCGAGATTCCGCCGTACCGCGTCGACGTGCTCCACCCACTAGATCTCGTCGACGACGTGGGACGCGCGTACGGCTTCGACAACCTCGCCCCGCGCTACCCCGATATCGGCACCGTCGGCGGGCGACACGAGCGCACGCGACTGGAGGACGCCGTCCGAACCAGTCTCGTCGGGCTCGGCTTCGAAGACCTGTTGAATTTCCACATGACGAGCGGGGTCGCAAACTACGACCGGATGAACGTCGAACCCGGAACCGATGTCCTCGGCGGCGGCGAGCCCGTGTCGATCACGGAGCCGTACAGCGAGGAGTACACCCAGTTGCGGACGTGGGCGCTCCCGTCGCTGCTGATGCTGTTAGAGGGTAACACCCACAACACGTATCCGCAGGATGTCTCGGAGATCGGGTTCGTCGCCGAGCGCGACGAGACCGAGAACACGAACGTCGCGGAGTCCCGGCACGTCGCCGGCGCGGTCGCCCGACGTGACGCCTCCTATGAGGCGGCGAAGGGCCGTCTTCAGTCGGTGTGTGACGACTTCCGTGCCGACCTCTCGACACCACCCACAGACCACCCGTCGTTCATCGATGGACGGGTCGCCGAGGTCGTGATCGACGGCGACTCAGTCGGCGTCGTCGGCGAGGTCCACCCCGCGGTGCTCGTCGAACACGATCTGGAGGTGCCGGTGGCCGCCTTCGAGTTCGACCTCGACGCGCTGCGGTAGTCGCGGGTCGCCAGCGATCGCTTATATTTATCCGACGGTCGTCATGCCGTCGCTCGTTATCTTATAAGTCCCGTCCAACTCTCACGCCTCGGAGTCGAATTTTTATTGATCGCGCCGTGACGTACCCGTATGTCCCTCCATGACGCTCCGGTGTCCCTTCTCCGACGCCGCGCCCCCGGCGAGAGCGATCTGTCCGGGTTCGAACGAACGATGTACGCGGTCGTCTGCGTCACGTCCGGGTTGTTCGCGTTCTTGATCGGGGCGGCCGCGCTGTTGACGGGGCCGGTGGCGGTGGACGCGGCCGTCCAGCCGGGCGTCGTCACGGCAGCCGTGTACGGCGGGTTCGGATCGCTCGCGGTCATCAGCGGTGTCGCCTTATACCGGCAACGAGTCCTCGGGTGGGTCGGTGGGGTCGTCGCGCTCGCCATCATCGCCGGCTGGGGGCTCGTGCTCGCCGTGGGGGGTGCCGTCCACGGAGTCCTGACGACGATCGCTCTCGCTCCGGTCGTGTGGCGGCTCGTCGCCGACCGACCGCGACGGCATTTATAAACAGTGCCGACGATCCGTCACGCCTTGAAGCCGTCTTCCCACCGGAACGTGCCGTTTCGCTGGACGACCTCGCCGTCGACGGCCATGAACGAGTCCTCGCTCACGTCGCTTATCATGTCGACGTGGACGGCGCTGTCGTTCCCGGACTCGCCCTCGGGGAGGCAGGCGTCGTAGGCGCGGCCGACGGCCATGTGGACGGTGTCGCCCATCTTCTCGTCGAAGAGGATCGAGTCGGTGAAGCGATCGATGCCACGGTTCATGCCGATTCCGAGTTCACCGAGTCGACGTGCGCCCGCGTCAGTGTCGAGGATACCTGCGAGCGCGTCCTCACCTGTCTCCGCCGAGAAGTCGACGACTTCACCGTCCTCGAAGGTGAGGTGGACGTTTCGCACTCGGGTCGCGTCGATCGTCATCGGCACGTCAAAAAACGCCTCGCCTGTGGTGTCGTACGGCGCGGTGAACACCTCCCCCGAGGGGAGGTTATGCGAGTCGTACGCGACGGAGGCGGCCGAGTTGACGGCGGTTCGACCCGCGATCGACATCGTGATATCGGTGTCGGGCGCGTCGTCGCGCTCGGTGACGATCCGAACCTCCTCGCCGGCGTCGAGCACGTCTTTCATGTTCGCCATCTCGTCGGCCAGCGCCTCCCAGTCGCGGAGGACGGCGTCGTACACGAACTCCTGATACTCCTCGTAGGCCATCCCGGCCTGTTGTGCGAGGCTGCGCGTGGGATGGACCGTCGACACCCAATCGGTGTCCATCCGAGCCTCGCGGACCCCCTTCCGGGCCGTGGCGTAGGCTTGGCGGGTCTCGCGGTTCACGTCAGCGGAGGCGGTGGTGTTACGCCCGCCGCCGATCCGGAGATAGGCGTCGGCGGCCTCGAAGAGCGCGCGATCGACGGCGGGGTCGTCGTCGAAGTCGGCGGCCTCGACATCGCCGTCGGCGGCCGACTCGACGCCTTTTAAATAGGCGCGGCCGATCTCGTCGGACCCGTACAGCGTCGTGACGTTTGCGCCCCGCTCACCGAGCGCCTCAGCGACGGCGACGCCAAGCTCGTGGGCGTCTTCTGCGACCGAGACGACCACGTCGTCGCCCGCCTCGACTCGTGCGCTCCAATCGACCAGCAGTTCGGCGTGTTCGCGTACGCGTTCGTCCATCACACGGTGTGTCGTAGAGGAGCGATAAATCGGTGCCGGGTCGGTGATCGTTGCGCCGACCCAGTTGTAGTCTATTTATAAGAGGGTGGTAGCCGGTTGGCTGGGAACACCTCCAAAGCCCCAGCCGCTTGCTTATAAGTCGTTCTTGGCATATCGACGGCGAACACCTCCAAATCCCCAGCCGCTTGCTTATAAGTCGTTCTTGGCATATCGACGGCGAACACCTCCAAAGCCCCAGCCGCGAGGCCGGCGCACGCTCGCTGCGCTCCTCAGTCGCTCACTCCGTTCGCTCCTTCCGGTGCTTGCGTCGCCTGCGCCGGCCTCGCGGCTGCCCCTTTGAGTCCCACCCCGCACAGCACCTCACGCCTCCCCAGCCTCGCCGCTCGCGCTTGAAAGCGCTCGCGGCGTCCCTCGCGCGGTCGCTCGCGGGCCGAAGGCCCGCTCACGGCACACGCCACCGCAGTTCGACTGATAAACAAACGTCTGTAGGTCTTTGGACGGTCTATTCCAGATCGAGCAGCGCCGCGACCTCGTCGAGGTACTCCCGGTAGATTCCCGCGGCCGATTCGATCGGGTCGGGCGAGGACATGTCGATCCCGGCGCGCTCGACGACACCGAGGGGGTAGTCGGAGCCGCCGGCTTTCAGCATCTCGCGGTAGTCCGCGGCGGCGGGCTCGCCCTCTTCGAGGACGCGCTCGACGATGGCGGCGGCCGCGGAGATCCCGGTCGCGTACTGATAGACGTAGAAGTCGTAGTAGAAGTGCGGGATGCGCTGCCACTCGCGCTCGATACCCCCGGTGAGTTCGGCGGGCTCGTAGAAGTCGCCCTTGAGATCGGCGTACATCTCGTCGAACGCATCGGGGGTGAGCGCCTCGCCGTCCTCGACGCGCTCGTGGATCCGCTGTTCGAAGGTTGCGAACATCGTCTGTCGGAACAGCGTCGAGCGGAACCGTTCGAGGTACTCGTCGAGGACATGGGTCCGAAGTTCCTCGTCCTCGACGTTCTCCAGCAGGTAGTGGGTGAGGAGAGTCTCGTTGACCGTCGAGGCGATCTCCGCGACGAAGATCTCGTAGCTCGCGTCGTGCCACGGCTGTGCGTCGCCGGCCAGCTCCGAGTGCATGGAGTGCCCGAGCTCGTGTGCCAGCGTGTACATCGAGGAGACGTCGTCCTGGTAGTTCATCATGATGAACGGCTGTGTGTCGTACGTGCCGGAGGAAAACGCGCCCGAGCGTTTCCCGCGGTTCTCGTAGACGTCCACCCAGCGGCTTTCGAGTCCCTCAGCCATCCGCTCCTGATACGCCTCACCGAGCGGCGCGACCGCCTCGATAACCCACTCGGCGGCCTGATCGTACTCCACGTCGGGCCCCTGATCGCCCGTCAGCGACATGTACAGGTCGTGACTCTCCAACTGGTCGACACCGAGCGCTGCCTCCTTCAGCTCCGCGTGACGGTGGAGCGCGTCGAGGTTGTCGTCGACGGTGTCAACGAGGGTGTCGTACACCTCGACCGGGACGTTCGAGCCGTCAAGGGCGGCCGCGCGGGCGGAGTCGTAGTTCCGGATCTCGGCGCTCGTCACGTGTTCGCGGACAGCCTTTTCGAGGCTCGTTCCGACGGTGTTGCGTACGTCAGCCCACTCGTCGTAGAACGTCTCATGGACCCGACGACGGAACTCGCGGTCGGGGTTCGTCTGGAGCTTCGTGAAATTCGCCTGCGTGATCTCGACCTCCTCGCCGTCGGGATCCTCGACGACGCCGTAGGTCATGTCGGCGTTCGTCAGCATCGAGTAGATCTCACTCGGTGCGTCGGTGACCTCCGACAGCTCCGCGAGCACCTCCTCGACCTCGGTCGACCGGGTGTGGGGTTTCATCCGCAACACGTCGTCGAAGTAGTGTTCGTAGGTCGCGAGTTCGGGCTCGGTCTCGATGAACGCCTCGACGTCGTCCTCGCTCAGCGACTGTAGCTCGGGCTCGAAGTAGGAGGTCGCGCTCGACGCCTCGGAGCGGAGCGACGACGCCTTCGCCGCCATCGCTTGGTACTCCTGGTTTCGGGTGTCCTCCGCGCTCCGGAGCTGCGGATACGTCGCGACACGGGCGAGCTCGCGGAAGACCTCCTCGCGCAGCTCCAACAGTTCCAGAAGGGTCTCCGCGCTCTCCGTGACGCGACCCTCGTACGCCCGTAGCTCGTCGATCCGGTCCCCGATATCCTCGTAGGTCGCCGCCCACGCGTCATCGTCCTCGAAGATGCTCTCGAGGTCCCACTTGTACGACTCGTCGATCTCGGATCGTTCGGGAACCGAACTCATACACGCCCGTTCATGCCCGGGGAACTAAGCCTTGTCAAAACCGGAAGGGGAAGCCGGGTCCGAGCGTCATCGTGCCCGTCTCAGCCCTACTCTCCGTTCGCCCACACCGCGAGGTCGACGGCGAGCACGAGCGCGTCCTCGCCGTCGCGGTAGTAGTTCGCCGCCCGCCGGATCGGTTCGAACCCCTCCTCCGCGTACAGCGAGCGCGCGACCTCGTTGCTCTCGCGGACCTCCAGTCTGACGACCGCCGCTCCGGCCGCGCGGAGTCGGGCGAGCCCGGAACGGAGGAGCGCCCGTCCGATACCTCGCTCCCGGGAGTCGGGCCGGACCGCGAGGTCCTTTACGTGGCCGATGTCGCGCCCCGCGTTCGGCGTCACGTCGCCGACGACGAAGCCGACGACGGTTCCCTCCCGCTCGGCGACGAGGAACCCCGGCTCGTCGAGCAGGCGCTCGAAGACATCGTACGCCCACGGGTCCGAGAAGCACGCCCGTTCGATCCGGACTACGGCAAGGAGGTCGGCCCGTTCGACCGGACGGATCGTCGTCTCGACGGGTGTCACGCCGGCAGTTGGACGGCCAGGGAAATAAGCGCGGCGGGGTGACCTGCCGTCCACCTCCGATCACCGATCGATCCACGTCCGCCTCCGGTCGCCGCCTGCGACGTCGTTATCGGCGGCGGCGTTGTCGGCGGTGTCGGAGACGCTCCCCTCCGCATCGTTAGTGCTGACACGGCCCGCGCGTTTGGGGGTCGGTGCTCGGATCTCGAAGCAGGCACCGTCGGGAGCGGGGCGGTCGATGTCGGCTCCCGCCACCCGATCGAAGTCGGTGAGCGCGACGCTCCAGTCGTGTGCCTCGACTATCCCACGCACGATGTCGAGGCCGTAGCCCGTCCCGTCCTCGCGGGTCGTGAATCCCGATTCGAACACGTCCGACTCGTGGTCGGGATCGATCCCGGGGCCGTCGTCGGCGACGACGAACCCGCGATCGGTGGCGGTGACGACGACTCGGAGGTCCCGGGGTCCGCCGTGTTCGACGCAGTTGCGGAACAGGTTCTCAAGCGCCTGTCTGAGGCGACTCCGGTCCCCGCGTATCCTCGCGCCTCTCCCCACGACGAGGTCGGCGTCGGCCGTCCCGACGGTGTCCCACGCCTCGCGAGCGACCCGTTCGAGCGGGAACTCCGACGGGTCGTCGATCCCCTCTCCCTGTCGAGCCAGCGTCAGCAGCTCGGTCGTCAGCCGCTCGATCCGGTCGACGGCGCGCTCGCCGCGCTCCAGCGGATCGGTCTCTCCTCTGTGTCGTGCCATCTCGATCGACGCCCGGACCACCGATAGCGGGTTCCGAAGGTCGTGTGAGACGATGCTAGTGAACCGGTCGAGTCGGTCGTTCCGGTCCGCGAGCCGTCGCTCTCGGTGTTTCCGCTCGGTGACGTCCCGCGAGTTGATAACGAGCCGGCCGACTGCGGCGTCGTCGGGCAACGACCGGGTCCGTGACTCCAGCCAGACCCAGTCGTCGTCGGCGGTCCGGTATCGGTACTCCAGCGTCGATGCGGCGTCGGGATCGGAGAGCGCTCCGTAGAACTCCTCGGTGACCCGATCACGGTCGTCGGGGTGGACGTACCCGAGGGGGGACCGTCCGACGAGCGAACCCTGTTCGTAGCCGAGCACTTCCTCGACCGACGGGCTCTCGTAGCGAACGCGTCCGTCGTCGTCGACGACGGTGACGATGTCCGTTCCGTATTCGAGGAACGCCCGGTATCGCTCGGGAAACGTCCCGTCGACGCGTCGGCTGGTGACGACGCGCCCGCCGAACTCCGGAGCGACCTCGTCGTCGACGACCGACTCGACCCGAACGTATCCCCCGCTCGCGTGTCGAACCCGGTGGACTACGCGCCTGTCGACCGCGACCGCCGAGAGCGCGTCCGAGACCGCTTTGCGCCCGCTCGGATGGACGTGTTCGAGGAAGTCGTCTCCGACCAGCGTCTCGCGCTCGACGCCGAGAACCGAGGGAACGGACGGCCCCGCGAACAGTACTTCTCCGTCGACGGCGACGGCTACGAGGAATCGGTCGGCGTTCGGCGTGGAGGCGGTCTCCGTAGCGTGGGGTTGATCCATCGGGTGGAGGGTCATCTCGCTTGCGCACGGCTATGACCGGTGGTGTATAAAACCACACCCGCAAATTATCGGATCCGAAATACAGGGACGGAACGAACGCGCGGGAGATCGGTCGGGCTCAGTCGTCACCTGCCGCGGCGAGCCCGTCGTCGGACCGGTTCGGACGGGGTCCCGAGGTCGTGAACCTGTCCCAGAGGAACAGTGCCGGCGGGAGCGCGACGATCGCCGCCACGAACGAGTAGACGACGCTCATCGCCATCAGGAACCCGAAGTCGCCGAGCACGGGCGTCACTGCGAGCGCGAGCGAGCCCGTTCCGAGCGCGGTCGTGAGCATACTCCCCGTGAGCGCACCGCCGGTCCCGGACAGCGTCGTGCGCAGCGACGTGTACGTGTCCCCGCTGGCGTTGTACTCGTCGATGAACCGGGCGGTGATGTGGACCGAGTACGCGATCCCGATCCCGATGGCGATCGAGAGGATGGTCCCGGTCAACGCGTTCAGCGGCATGCCGAGGTACCGCATCGTCCCGATCAGCCACGCGACCGCGATGGCGATCGGGAACACGTTGACGATGCCGAGCATCGGTTTCCCCTCCAACACTCCGTACGAGACGACGAGGAACACGGTCGTCAGGATCAACGCGAGTATCAGCCCCTGGATCGCGGACTCGAAGATGATCTGCGTGATCGCGTCGAAGATGACGAGCTGCCCCGTCGCCGTCGCGGTGTACCGGAAGTCGGCCGCGTGTTCGGCACCGTCCTCGGACACCTCCGCCTGCGACGCGCCGGCCTCGACGGTATACTCGACCTGCGCACCCCGTCTGTCGTCGGTCAGGAACTGCTCGGCCTGCGGACCCGCAGAGGAGGCGAACAGCTCGTCGTAGATCCGGTCGAGGTTCCGGTCTGGAATCCCGTTACCGCTCCGGTCGTTACGGGCGACCAACGCGGCGAACTCCTCGTCGTTCTCGGCGTGTGACTGGATCACCGTGACGATGCTCTGCGCGTCGGCCTGACCACCGGGACCGATCGCAAGGGTCCCTGGCGGGTCGTCGTCGGGGCTCGTAAGCGCCTCCAACGCGTGGTCCTCCTCAAAGGACCCCTCGACGAATATCGTGATCGACTCGTCTTGGTTCGCGTCGAACCGCTCGTCAAGCAGGTTGATCGTTCCCGTGACCGTGTACTCGTCCGGCGCGAACGGCTCGGGAATGTGTTCGACGTACCAGGCCTCCTCCTCGGGCGGGAGGAAGTCCTCCTGCTCGAAGGAGGTGTCGACGCCCATCCCGTAGGCACCCATGCCCCCGCCGACGAGGAGCAGGACGACGACCAACAGCGCAGGAGCCTTTCGTCCGACCGTCACGGACACGGACAACAGTCGTCCGAGCGTCGAGTCCTCGGACGCGATCGGCGTCGAGTTGAACTCCGGCACGCCGTATCGCTCGCGGATCCGGTCGACCTCGAGTTTCGTCGCCGGAAGGAACAGCCCGAACGTGAGGAACGTGAACACGATCCCGATCGCCGAGACGATGCCGAGGTTCCGGATCGGACCGAGATCCGAGACGATGTTCGCCCCGAACCCGAACACCGCGGTGACGGTAACGATGACGAACGCGATCACCAGCTGGTTGGCAGCGATCCGCATCGCCGGTATCGGCTCGATCCCCTTCACCGTCTCCTCGCGATAGCGGTTGATGTTGTGGATCCCGAAGTCGACCCCGACCGCCAACAACAACACCGGAACGGAGATCATCTGTTGGTCGAACGGGATACCCGAGAGTCCGAGGAACCCGAACGTCCAGACGATCGTCATTAGCAACGAGAGCAGTCCGAGCGCGAGGTCGATCGGGTCACGGTACGCGACGACCAGGAAGCCGAGCAACATCACGACCAGCACCGGCATGACGATCGCCAGCGAGTCGCCGATGATGTTCGCGAACTCCGAATTGATGACACCGGGACCGAACGCACGGATGTCGGCGGGCTCGTCGTCGGCGAGCTCGCCGATCGTCGTCTGGACGTCCTGTAAGTCGTCGTCGGAGAACCCCCGCGGAACGTCGTGGGAAACCACGGTTATCGAGGTCGACGCCGACGCGTGGTTCTCGTTGAAGTCGTCGGAGACGATCGCCGTGAACTGCGGGTTCTCCGAGAGCTGCCGAACCACCTGTCTGATCTCGGAACTGGTCGCCCGCTCCACGGCACGTCGCTGTTCGGCGGGCGTCGTCGCAGTCGGATCCAGCGACTGGGCGACAAGGGTCGCCGGACCGTTCGCGGAGTCCATCCGGAGGTCGTCCCGCGAGTCGATCCGCTCCAATAACCGAAGTGAGTTCAGTAGCTCCCCGCGTGTGAGAACGTCGTTGCCGTCGTGGATCAGCTGTGTCGTCTCCTCGTCGGCTTCGAACGGATCGTCGAACTCGTCGTTGATCGCGTCGAGCGCCTCCTGTTCGGGGAGATCGTCGGTGAACCCGCCGGTCGCGTCCGTCTCCGTCGTCACGGCCGTCAATCCGCCGGCGAACACGGCCGTCACGAGCAGGAACGCGACGATGACTCCTCGCGGACGAGAGACGATCACCTCGTTGACGCGGCGGGTGAAGTCCTCGACGCGTTCGCCGAGTCGACTCATCTACGTCTCCCGTGCGTACAGGTAGTATCCACCGCCCGCCGCAGCAACGAGAACCAGCGCGCCGATGACGAGGAGCCACGGGAACCCGCCTTCGGTAGGCGTCACCGTTATCGGAACCCGAGTCGTGTCCGACAGCTGGCTGCTACCCCGTTCGTCGTCGTACCGGAAGTCGAACGAGACCGGATACGTCTTCGCCGTCGCCCCGGACTCCGCTTCGAGTTCGAAGGTCATCGTCGTCGACTCGCCGGATTCGAGCGATTCCACGTACGCCTCGTCGTCATCGCTGTCGAGGGGATCGTTCGCGAACAGGCGCGCCTCGACGTCGTCGACCGTCTGATCGAGGTTGTTCGTCACTTCGATGTCGAACGCGATCGTCTCACCGGCGGTGATCTCGCGGTCCTGTACCTCGAGTCGGAACTGGTCCCGCTTCGGTTCGACGTCGAACAGCAGCTCTAC
The DNA here is from genome assembly GCF_017873815.1 of Halorubrum alkaliphilum. GTDB lineage: Archaea > Halobacteriota > Halobacteria > Halobacteriales > Haloferacaceae > Halorubrum > Halorubrum alkaliphilum. The sequence goes on from NZ_JAGGKQ010000004.1 coordinate 98,335, forward strand.
ATCCTCGTACGCTCGCCGTTCGAGGTCGGCGTTACGGTACTGGATCGCGATGTCGGCGGTTCTATCGACGGGATCCGCCTCGCCGCCGATCTCGATCGGCATTCGGAAGTCGCTGGACTCTCCGGGTCCGAGCGTCCCCACTGCGACGGAACTCTCGATCGGGATCACGTTCGGCGACTCGTCCGTGTACTGGACGACGACGTTTCGAGCCTCGTTCGGCCCTTCGTTGGTGACCGTTCCGCGTACGTCTCCGTCCTCGCCGACGTACAGGTCGGACTCGATGTCATCGACGGTAAAGCGCTGCTTCTCGAACGGCGTCACGCCCGTCCGGATCCCCTCGTCGATCCGCTGGATCCCGTCCGCGTTTCTGAACTGTACGTCCCCGCTTAGCGAGTACTGGCGGAGCGGTGCGTCCCCGGACAGCGACGCGTCGTACGTGACTGTCGCCGTCTCACCGGGCTCCAACTCGCCGATCCGAGCGCTGTCCCCCGCCTCCGGCGATTCACCGATGACGAGGCCCGTACTCGCGGAGTCGAGAACCACGTCGACGTCGCTCGCCGCCGCGGAACCGATGTTTTCGACCTCGGCGTCGACCGTTCCAGTGTCACCGATCTGTACGTCGGTCGTTGCGCCCGTGATGCTGAACCGGGCCTCGTCACGCACTTCCACCTCGACCGTCTCGGTCACGGTGCGCGAGCGATCGAACGTGACGCCACCGTCCTGTTGACGAGTGTGTGCGTATCTCAGTTCGACGTCGATGTCGTAGGTCCCCTCCTCGACGGTTTCGGGGACGTCGACGGCGATCGGTACCTCACGAGGTTCGTTCTCGCCGATCGTACCGATCGCACTCTGACCGGTCGTGACCGTCAGCGGGTCGTCCGCTTCGGCCTCCAACCGGACGTTGCGGGCGGTCGTCACGACCTCACGTACCTCCGCGGTGCCGAGGCTGAGAGAGCCGTCGTTGGAGACCTGAACCGTGACCTCGTTCGTGTTGCCCGGCGTCACGAACTTGTCCGGCGCGGTGACGTCCAAGTCCGGAGAGCCACGCACGAGCTGCTGTTGCGGCTGTGGCTGGGCGTCGCCCCCGGGAGAGGCCTGATCCGCGGCGGCAGTACCGATGGCGAGTGCCGGACTGCCATCCGCCGGTGCGAGTCCGGTGGCGGCAACACCGGTCGTGAGCAACGCAGCCGTGATGATCAGGGTTAGAAGCGTTTTCGTTCGCATCCGATCACCTCTCACCGGTGACGGACTGAACGGATGACACGAAGCGGAACGACTTCGATTCGAATGACGTTCGATTCACACTCGACATGAAGCTCATGAACGCATAATTCTTTTGTTCCTGTAATCGGTGGCGTTTTGTGTCTGCCATCTGTGGGAGTCGTATGGAGCTACGAGGATCGTATGGTTCAGACCGTATCGACCGAGGGAGGCGGTTCCCTCGATGAGTTCGTTCGATGACGGCGATCGCGAGCGGATCCGTGCGGAACTCGTCGAAGCCGGGCGGGAACTGTTCGCACAGTTCGGCTTCGAGCGAACCCGGATCAGAGACGTTACCGAGGCCGTCGACATCGGAACGAGCACGTTTTGTCAGTTCTTTGATTCTAAAGAAGCGCTGTACGTGGTGGTGCTCACCGCCGAGCGTGAAGCGATAGAGGAGATGCTTAAAACGGCAGTTGACAGCGCTGAAACGCCCAAAGACGAAGTCAGAACGCTTCTCAGGACCCTGTTTTCCGAGGTCCGTTCGAATCCGCTCATCGCACGGCTGATCGTGGAGGGTGAGCTACGACAGATCCAGGACCAACTCTCCGACGCGGAGTGCCGATCGGTCTCCACGTCGCCCTCAGAGGACAGGATCACGTTAGCCGAACGGTGGGCGGGAATAGAGGAGTTCAGATATGACGATCCCGACCTGATCCGCGGGATCTTCCGCTCGCTCGTGTTCGTTACTCGATCGCAGGAGACGCTCATCGGGACCCTCCACGTCGAGGAGTACGCGGAAGTCGAAGAACGACTGATCGAGACGATAGTCGACGGCCTGTTCATCGAATGACGACGGACGGCAGGGCCGACGCGAGTTCGGCGTTCGAGTAAGGTGGATCAACAATGAAACCGAACGTCACCGAGCACGGTGGACTCGGGAGTCAGAAGGGTTAAACACTCGCCCGGGATACGCGTCCATGAGGGCGCGTAGCTCAGCGGACAGAGCACTTGGTTCCGGACCAAGATGCCGCGGGTTCAAATCCCGTCGCGCCCGCCTTCTCACGAACCGATCGCCGACCAATAGCGAACTAGCCGTAGCGGCGCTCTTACTCCCGAAAACTACGGATACGCGTCTTCGAGAACCGGCCCCTCAAATCGGGTTGAATACGTCCCGTAACGCGCCCCTCTCACGTCGGGCGATCGGGTCGACCAACCGTGAGGTGGTTCTCGGATGATGAACCTCCGGGAAGACACCCGTGAACCCGGTGCCTGTCGCAGTTGCGGTGCCCACGTCCCGGCGGACTTCCGTCGGGTCCACGGCGACGACGACGATCGGGCTCACCGGTGTCCCGAGTGCGACTCGTGGGTACGGATCTGTGAGGGGAGTGCCGCCGGGAAGGACGCGCCGACGCCGGATCCCCAGCATAGTCCGGCGCGGAACGGCGGCGAGCCGTGGAACGGAGGGCTTTCGGGATGACGCCGTTCGTTCGTGCGAGCCGGCTGTACGACCCGGCCCACGGCCCACGAGCCCACGTCACCGACGCCGCGCGGCTCCGGTGGCGGCGTGACGCCGAACGGGGGCGATCCGCGTGAGCGACCGGTCTGACGGATCTACCGATCGTCTGGTGTGTCTCGATCTCTTCGCTGGTCTCGGGGGCTTCTCGGCCGCGTTCGAGGAGTCGGATCGGTGGGACGTCGTCACGGTGGAGCTGGAAGACGAGTTCGACCCCGATATTCAGGCCGACATCATGGATCTTCGACCGCGGGACCTCCCCGCCGCCGATCTTGTTCTCGCCAGCCCGCCGTGTACCTACTTTTCGACGGCAGGGAATCATCACGCGTGGAACTTCGAGACCCATCAGCCAGTTACCGAAGACGCTCGGGAAGCGGTCGCGCTCGTCTTCCACACACTCGGCCTGATTCGCGCTCTCGCGCCTGAGTACTGGTTCCTTGAAAACCCGCAGGGACGGCTCCGCTGGTTCCTCGATAGGCCGGCTGGAGAGGTAACTTACTGCCAGTACGGCCGCCCCTACATGAAGCGGACCGACCTGTGGGGCGACCATCCGCCAATGACGTACCGGTCGTGTTCGCGAGGGCGGTCCTGCCACGAGGCAAATGTCGAGTACGACGGTACGAGCGCGACGCGAGTTCTCGGAGACACGCCGGCCGAACGGGCGAAGGTGCCCTACGAACTGTCGGGCGCGATTCGCGAAGCGGTCGAGGCCGCGATCGACGTCCCGACGACTGAACAGTCGGAGCTAACCGAGGTGGCGACGTTTGCCGAGTGACGACCAACTCGGAGAAAGTTTGGATCGCTCTGGGGAGGTGGCCGCGATCTTCACGACTCACGGCGCCCTTGACGCCGCGACCACGATCGGCGCGGCGCGGGTCGCCGGTATCGACGCCGAAGCCAACCCCGTCGTTCGCGGGCTCCTCGAGATCGGCGAACTGCCGACCGCGCTCGTCATGCTCGCCGCGGTCATCGTGTGCTGTGTCCTGTGGCCGACCGCCGCCGACGCGCTCGACGTCTCCCCCTGGGTCGGCTTCGGGGTCGCCCTGATCGGCGCGGTCGTTGCCGCTGTCAACCTGGTGGTGATCTTCGCGTGAGCCTGTTCTCACACGAGTTTCACGAGAATAGTAGTGACGAGTTCGGCACACCAGCTGAGTTCGTCAGACCGATCGCTGAGGCAGTCGGAGATTTCGATCTCGACCCCGCATCGGGTGCCGAAGCAACGCCACACGCGTCGACGCGTTTTACGAAAGAGGACGACGGACTGAGCCGCGAACGGTTCGGTACCGTTTGGTTGAACCCTCCGTTTTCGGAGAAAGAGCGATGGGTTCGTCGAGCGCGATCCGAAGTCGCTGCTGGGCATGTTGAGACGGCAGTCGTTCTCCTCCCGGTAGATACCAGTACACAGCTGTTCCACGAACACGTCGCCCCTGCGCCGGTCGTCTGCTTCGTCGAGGGGCGGTTGTCCTTTATTGGTGGTGACCGAAACCCGAACTTCGGAATCCTTCTCGCCGTGTTTGGTGAGGTTCCCGACGGGCTGCTTGATGTACTCGACAGGAGGGGAACGGTCTACTACGAAGGAGAACGCTACCAGCGAGCCCGTCAGCAGCGTCTTTTCGCTAACGAGGGGGATGAGTCATGAAGGCGGTCGCGACCGCCCCTCACGAGTACATGGCGAACTACGTGTACGCCGATGGGCTTGGGCCGTGGTTCGGGGCCGCCCGGCTGTGCGACGCGACCGGGAGCCGCCGCGGCAGCTTCACGCTCGACGGCGAGACGTGGCGGGTCACCCTGTCGTATCAGGAGTCCGGGCTCGCCCCGCCCGACGGCGGCGAGACCCCCGACGGGACGCCCGTCGAGTTCGACACGCTTCGGGAGTTCCGGCTGAACGCGGTCGTCGACGACGAGATCGGCGAGCGGAAGGTGAAAGCGCTGATCCAACCGCGGTGGCGTGGGCTCGAATCCGAGTCCGGGAAGTCGGTCGCCCGGCCGCTGTGGGACGCGGGCGACGCAGTGAACGTCCGCGTGAACGCGTCGAACGTCGAGTTCGACCGGGTGGAGACGGTCATCCAGCGGGCGGCCGGCGCGGTGACCCTCGACCCGATGCACTTCGAGTCGCGGAGCGACGAGTACAGCGTGGTCGTCGACGCGGCGCGATACGTCCGGCTCCACCGGGACGTGTCCGGGCCGGTCCACGCCCGCGAGGGGCCGATCGCGCGGCTGGGTCACCTCCTCGAAAGCGACCGGTCCGGCTACCGGAAGGTCGTTCAAGACGACACGGAACGGGCCGGCTACTACCACACAGTCACGCTGGGACCGAAGCGGATCCGCGAGTGTTTCCCCGACCACCGGGTGCCGAAGGAGTTGAAACACTACTACGCGAGAAACGCCGAGTCGATGCCCGACGACCACCCGCTCGCCCATCCGAAGCTGGAGGCGTCGTATCAGTCGAGTCGCTGGGACGAGACGCTCCGGCCGGCGGACCACGACCTCCTCGTCGACGAGCTGGAGGAGGCGGTCCTCGCGGTGTTGAACGAGGCGGGGCTGCCGACGCAGCCGCTCGACGAGGACGGGCCCGGTGGCGGGCGGACGTTCGTCGAGGACGCGTACTTCGACGCGGAGACCGTCGACCGGTCGCGCGTGCTGGCGCTGAACCTGGAGCGGGTCGAGAGCGACCAGCGGAACGTCGTGGTCCGGCAGCTGGCGGACGGTCTCTCGCCGGTCGAGTGGGACTCGTTACAGACGCTCGTCGCCGACGGCGGGGACGTGTCGCCCGCGGAGATCGCCGAGGAACACGACTGGCATCCCGATAGCGTGCGGCGTGGGCTCCGGCGGATCGAGGACATGGTGGTCCGCGAGCAGGGGTCCGTGGCGCTCCGGTCGCATCACGTCGCCGAGCAGGTCGTGGAAGCGCTCACGGCGGCGCGTGAGGGCGTGCGGAACGCCGTGGGTGCCGCGGCGAACGCGGTCCAGAACGCCGAGCGGAAGGCGCTCGACGAGCGGACGGACGAACTGATCGCGTTCTGCCAGGCGAACGGGATCCACGTCGAGGAGCGCGAGGCGCGGCTCCGGGTGAAGATGGGATACCTGGCGGACGAGTCCTGGTCGGAGCTGGTGACGCGGCTGAAACGGTACTGGGTCGACGCGGGTCGTGATCCGGAGCGGTTGAAGGACGCGGAGACGCACTACCGCGACGACGCGGGGCCGAAGATCCGGCCGGCGCGGGGTGCGTGGGGGAGGGGTCAGACGCTCGGGTAGCGCGGCCCCTCGTGAGTGGCAACACTATTCTGACCTCCTTTTTACGACGTTTTTCGCCGGAATCGACCGGGTGTGACCGGCGGGTCGGCCACGATCTCGGTCGCGCCCATAGCCCACGGCGACCTCGACGAGCCGCGAGTCGGACTCGAATCGACCCCGGGGGTCGGTCGCACGTTAGGGGTGTGGCTAAGGCCACAGATTCTAAGGTACCCCTCCGGTTTCGCGGGATCGGCCGCGCGCCGGAGGCGCGCTCGCCGCTCGCCCCCTGGGGGCGCGCGAAAAAATCAGCCGTTCAGAACACGTCGCCGATCGCGACTTTCGCCTGCTGGCTGTCGCGATGGCTGCCGCCCCCGTGCCACCGGAGCGTCGGGAGCCTCGACGCCCGAACCGCCGTCGTCTTCAGGATCTGCGTGCCGGTCCCGCGCCGCCGGTACACGGCGAACCCGTACCACCCGCCCTGCTGCTGGAGCTTCCCGTGATACGTCTCGTAGATTTTGAAGTTGCCCGGGTTGCCGTCGGCGTGGCGGTGCGCGGTCGCCTTGAACTCCCACGGCGTGCCGTCTTTCAGCCCATCGTACCAGCTCGTGTCGAGCCGCTTCCCGTCCTCGTCGACGAGCCGAACGTTGTACCGATCCGCGAGGTGGTACTCACACGCCGTCCCGTGTTTGTTCGCCTTGTGTGACGGCATCGATCACACGCTCTCGCGCCTCGCACGCGTCTTATATATCAACTCCTCGCCACGTCTCGACGCCGGCCCACGGCTCGCGCCGCTCGCCCCGCGAGCGCGCTGTGGGCTATGGGCGACCCCGTAGTACGCGGGGGGTGTCCGGACGCGGACACCCGGACACCGTACCGGAGTCATGCGGTTATGGCCTCCACCCTGTCCAGGGCTCCGGCGTGCTCGCCCTCGCGGATCTCCGGCCATCGGTCGCCGACCCACGACTTCCCGAATGGAACGAATTTGGCCGTCTCACGGTGTGAGAGTCCGTCCTCCTTACACGCTTTGACCGTCCACAGCGCCACGTCGTACGCGACTTCCCCCGGCTCGGGCTCCTCGTCGTCGTCCTCGTCCGTCCACGACCACACGGAGGGGTCTTTCGTGTCGTAGCGCCAGTCTGTCTGCGGAATCCCGTCGATCTCGAACTGGATATCTCGGAGTTCCCCCGACTTGATCTTGTCCGCGACGATCGCCCGCTTCTTGGCCGTCTTCTTGACGATCACGCCGACCCGCCACAGCAGCGGGTGGATCGACGACTCGTCGTGTGCGATGTAGATCAGCAGGCCGTCGTACTTCCGGATCTTGAACACGAGCGGCCCCATCTTCTGTCGCATCAGGTGGCCGCTCTTACCGCTCCCGGAGCCGACCGACGAGAACTCGTCGCCGAGGAACAGCTTGCGGGACTGGTCGTTTTCGAGCGGGTCACCGTCCTGGCGGACCCACTCGTCCATCGTCGCGAAGTTCGGGACGAACCCCGTTCGAGCCTCCCCGTCGCCGTCGATCCACGGGTCGGTCTCTTCGAGCGTCGGGATGTTGCTCGCCACCTTGTCGACGCCGAGGAGGTGCGTGGCGCGTTGCCCGAGGAGACCGGCGAAATCGGTCTTTCCCGCGCCCATCTCGCCGAGTATCACGATCACCGGCGCGGGGGAGGTGATGATCTGGTCGAGCTGCTGGATGGCCTTCATCCCGGAGATGTCCGCCCGTTGCTGCTGGTCGCCCGTGAGGTGTTTCAGGGTCGGCATGTCGCCGTTCGCGAGGGCTTCCCGGCCGGTCTCCGTGGCGGCGATCGATCGGATCTGTTGGACCTCGCCGAGTTCGTCGTAGGTGCCCGGCATATGACCCGGCTGGGACGCCTCACGCGGGTCGTACTCGTTCGCGACGACGGAGAGGTACCGCGAGACCGTCGGGTCACGTACGACGCCCGTGTGGCGGTCGGCGTCAGCGTCGCGGACCCCGTAGCCGTCCTGATGCTCGCGGAACTGTGCCGGCGTGTATACGTCGTTGTCGTCGGTCATGGGGCTACCTCGCGGAGCCGGGCGGCGGCCGCCCGGAGCGGTCGGTGATACAGGACGACGACCCCGACACACGCGGCCCAAAAGCCCACGGCGCGGAGTAGTTCGGCTTCAATCATCGGCGACCGCCTCCGCGGTTCCGTTGGCGATCTCCTCGCCGGCTCCGGTCGTCTTCGGCTCGTCGACGACCGCGCCGTCTCCGCTCACGTCGTCGGCGAGGTCGTCGAGGTCGATCGTCGGGAGGTCGCCCGGCCCGGTGCCGCCGATGTCCTCCTGGAAGGACTCGAAGACCTCCTTCACGGCGGTCTCGTCGACCATCGTCCCGCGTTCGCGGGCCTCCGCGCCGGTGTTGACCACCCGCTTCTGGATGTCGGCCCCGAACTCGCTCACCGAATCACGCATCACGTTGAGGGCGATGTGGGATTCGGTGAGCTTCCCGTAGATCGCTTCCATATGCGATTTAGCGGTGAGTAGCTTCGTGTCCTCGGCTTCGGAGAGCCACACTCCGCTGACGGTGAGTTCGTCGACGTCTTCGAGATGCTCGAACGACTGAACCGCCCAGCCGGATCCGCCGTTGACCGGGTACGGGTTGGCGTCCTCGACGGTCTTTTCGGCCCACATCTCGGGGTCGACGTAGTACTTTTCGAGGGTGTCGCCCGTCGCATCGACGTGGTGAACGGGGATCATGTGGCTCTCACGGAGCCGGCGGACGAACACGACCCAGAACCCGAAGAGGGGCGGGCCGAACAGGAACAGCGCGGCGGTCCACCCGATGACGATGGGCGGGACCGACGGGAGCGACGGGCGGAAGATCACGAGCGCCGCACCGACGCTGAACAGGAGCCCGAGAACGACGAGCTGCCCCTCGGCGAGGACGTACGTGAGTCGGTCACTCCAGCCGCCGAAGGTCCCGGAGAGATCGCCGTCGTCGCTCATGCCTTGATCACCCCGCTATCCTCGCGCCACAGGACGTATCCCGCGCCGCCGAGCGACGTGAGAACCGCGAGTCCCATCCCCGAAAACAGGCCGCTCTCCCCGCCGAAGTACTGGAACGGGTCGTCTCCGGAGGCGTCCATGTCGGTCGAGAGTCGGACGGACTCGCCACCCGCGCCGACGGTCGCGGCGTGGCCGCCGCCGAACTCCTCGACCGGGAAGACGAGCACGGTGGTCCCGTCGAAGACGCGTTCGGTCGAGACGGGGACGCGGGTCGCGCCAGCCTCTCCGATGCCGGCGGTGTCGTCGGACATGCTCACGCGGGTGGGTCGATCGGCTTCGACCGCGACGCGGAGCTGGTCGTCGGCGAACTCCCAGCCGACGAGCGTCGTCGAGGACTCCAGTCGGATCTCCTCTTGGTTCGCGAGCGTGTCGGCTTCCGAGTCGGACTCGATCACGTCGGTGACGTTGGCGTCGGTCGGATCCTCCTGTGCGGACGCGCCGCCGGCGAGCCCAAAGCCCACGACGGCCGCGAGGGTGACGACTCCGATGACGACAACGAGCCGGATGCTCCGGGTCATTTGCCCGGGATGTAGAGGGACGCGATCTGTCTCACCGCTCCGAAGAGAACGAGGACGACGGCGACCCCGGCGGCGGCTGCCGCGCCACCCGGAACCTCGGGGATCCCGCCGTCGAACGGGTCCCACCCGCCAAGTACCCCGTCATCGTCCATCGCGTCCTCGTACCGCTCGATGAGTTCCTGATTCTGGTCCTCTAGATCGTCCCACTCCTCCTGAGTGATGTAGTTCTCGTCGTTCTGCGGCTCGGTCCGGGTATACTCGGTTTCGCCGACCTCCTCGCCGTCGCTGTTTTCGATGGCTTCGATCGTGAACGGGTCGTTAATTTGGACGGTCTCATAGCCTGTCTCGCCGTCCTCGGCGTAGACGCTCGCGGGCTCGTCCTCGTCGACGTAGGCGCGGTCGATCTCCGCGGTTACCTCGGCGATCTCGGCGATCCCGAGATCGGTATCGACCTCGTAGGACCCGTTGGCCTCCTCGAAGCTGCTGGCGGTGACCTCGGCGGCGTCACCTTGGTTGGTGACGATCTCGAAGTCCGTGGGGTCGTCGGGAAGCGATCCGAAGGTGACCGTGCCGCCGTCGATCCCGGTCTCGAAGTCGGTCCACTCCTCGGCAGTCCGCTCCACTTGGTCGGACACGTCGGCGACCCACGTCCCCCCATCCTCATCCTCGTCGAAGTCGTCGGTCACGACCTCGACCGTCCCCTGATTGGTGGGCACTTGGTAGAGCGTGTCCGCATACGGCTCGTCGGTAAAGACGAGCTCGCCCTGACTGATTGTCGGCTCGACCTCGGCCCAGCCGCCGGAGCCGAGCGCCGGGTCGTATGTGAAGTACAGATCCCCGTCCTCGGCGGCAGGGTCGTAGCTGTTGCCGGTCTGGAACCCGTCTTCTGGCGGGCTCGTCGGAGCCATCAACCCGGAGATGGTGATATCACGGTCGTCGAAGGAGATCGTCGCCTCCCGGTCCGGGTCCACCGGGATATTGAGCGCGATAAGATCCGCCACCGCCTGCGGATACTCCTCGTCATCGCTCAGTAGTTCCGCCTGCTCGCGTGGTGTGAGTAGGTCCGCCACGTCGATACTACCGGACTGTACCTCGGAGTAGACGTTCGCCGTCCAGTTCTGGAGTCCGCCGGTAACGCTATCTAATTCGTCCTCTATTTCTTCAAATATCTCGCCGAATCCCTCCACGTCCAGATACCCGCTAAAATTATCTCCATCGCTCGGGTGTTTAACTATGATTTCCCGGCTCGTCGTGGAATAACCCGGTGCTCGGGGGTAGTCGACTGTCGACCATCCGCTAGTATCCCAAACAGGTGTGTGCGTCTCCACCTCAAATTCACCGTTCGCAGTCTCAACCATTTGGGACCCCTCTACCGTCTCCCATCCGGTAAAATTGCGAGTACTCTGATCCTCCATCGTGATTACGTCGTCTACGTCCAATTCCTCCGACTGATCGAGGCTATTGTAGATCCCCCGGAACTCCCGAACCGACTCGTTCCACGTTTTGAGTAGATTCTCCTGAACGGTCACAAAGTGCTCCCGAGCCGCCTCATCCGCCGCATCTTGGACAACTTCCAGCGACGACTCGTTATTCAACTCCTCTATCGCCGCGATTTTCCCATCAGTATATGCGATGTTACCTATCCCAGATATGATGTTTTTGTTGTCGATGAAGGTACTCTCATTCTCCGATTTGGTTCGCGTCGTCATCTGAAACACCTGATTATGTAGAGCGTCCGGCCCGAGTCCGTCGGTTGGTTCGTCACCTGTCAGGGCCTCATACCCCTCTCGGACCGCCCAGCCGACTGCCGCCGCGGCTCCAGAACTCGCAACGCCGATTGCCAACGGTGGGAGGGCCTGCGCCTCCCCGACGGGTCCGCGGGTCGAGCCCATCCCCACCGCGAGGGTGCCGGTCGCCCCGATCCCTTTGACGAACGTTCTGCGGTCGATACGACTCTCGGGTTCCGTGTTGTGTGACATAATGAAATCCGTGGGCTGTGGGCTTAGGCCGTGTAGCTAATCCAGACGGTCGCGACCGACAGGAGCAGGGTGAAGAACACGCGGCTCAGGTCGTGGTAGTTCACCAAGGTCTCGAACGCCGGAATGAACACGTACATGAGCGGCGCGAGGAACGCGATCGCGACGATCGCGAGTTCTTCCGGCTGGTAGTCGTTGCCGTCGATCGCGTTGGTCGCGAGGATCCACGCGACGCCGCCGAGCACGATCAGGAGCGCGGCCGAGATCTCGGCCCCGGCGACCGTCCAGATCGGGCTCGCGAAGTCGTACCCACCGAAGATGTTGACCTCGAAGGTGAACACGCCGAAGATGAACGACCCGAAGAACGGGACGATCGCCAGCGCGAGGGTGTCGAGGAGCATGTTCTGTTTGCCGCTCAGGTTCGTCAGACCGGACGTGTATGAGGTTGCCATACCCGTGTGCGGGCCACGGTGACCGTAATGAACCCGAGGATTGTGGATACGGCATGGATACGCAGGGGATACGGCGGTACTGTTTTGTACCCCACCGTGCCCGCAGGGATCGATGTCGTCACTACGAAAGCTAGTCGACTGCGACGGAACGCCTCGAGTAACGCTCGATAAAGGTGAACTCGGCGTAGATGGAGTTCTCGACGAGGGAGAGATCCCGGCGGATCAGCACATGCACGTCCAGCGGTTGAGTCGCGGGGTGTACGTGGTTCGCGCCGTCGACGACGATGGGATCCCCGAGCTTCCCGAGGTGGTTCGGTGAAACCCGCTGGAAGGGGGTTCTCGACGCGACCCCGTGGGGTTCGACGTAGATGTATTCACGATCCGCGATCTATGCACATCCCCGTGGGCTATGGGCGCGAGAGGTGCATCAGATCGGCAGGGGTCGGGTGGGGTCCCCGCGGTGATCGCGGGGGATCACCCGGCACTCCTTATGAACGAGCGGGGGTCGAGTCACCGCGGATCGACGGGATCGCGACCCCGGTACATACGGAGGGGCATGAATGACCCGTCGAACCAGCCTGAAAATCACCGACGAGCGGGAGCGGCGGCTGGAGCGGGCGACCGAGATCGTGGCGAGCGGTCCCGACGACGACCCGCCGATGAGTGTCGTGATCGACGCGGCGCTCGCGCACTTGGTGGAGAGTGAAGAGAACATTCGGGACGCCCGCGACGAGTATGAGCCGGTGCTTATTCAGGAACTGTGTAACACGTCGGTTCTCGGGTTACAGTACCGGACGCGTATAAAAAGTCGATGGCGTTAATTAGCAGAGAAGTCGATCTCGTCGTCCCCGACCTCGAGCACTTCACCAAGTTCGAACGTGCGGTCAAGGAGGAAGGAGTCACTAGGGTTGTGAACGATTCGAACTCGGACATCCTCAGAAGTCACCGTATCGCTGCCTTGAGTGAATTCCCCGGTTACGGAGTTCCCAACAGTGAGTGCTTCTTCGATGTCTCCTTCGACACGGTCAGTACTATCTTCCGCATCGCTCACAATCACGGTCAGTGTGTCCGAGTCAATTCGATCACCGCCATTGTGTTCAATAGTTATATTGCCATCTCCATCGGTATCAATTTCAACGCTCAACTGCGCCGTCGGCTGATTATCTCCGAGCGAGTCGCCGAGTCCGAGCACGAACGTCCCGATGACGGCGGCGAGGATCACAGTGATTGCGACCATCAGTATAACGCCGATAACGGGACTGACGGCACGGTTCTCCGATTTGAACGGGTTGGTTGGTTTCATGGGTTTGAATCCAGCCATACGCCGCCACGGGTCGGAACGCACCGATCCCGTACGGTTGCTGGTTATTTGAATGGTAATGGAACTCACGTATGTACTTACCGATCTGCTTATCAGGTGTAAAAATTAGTTGGGTAGGTTCAAATCAGTAGCCGAGCGATCGGATCGCATGGAGCCCACGGCCCACGCCCTCGCCCGCACCTACAGCGATCGGGTGTACCCCGACCCGTGGGAAAAGGTCCTCGACCACCGCCGCGTCGTCGAGTACGCCGCCGACCACCCGAACGCCGGCCGCGTCCGCGTCGGCAACGCCCTCGACCTCCCGAACGAACGCGTTCGCGGCTGGTTGAACGGAGCCCTCCCCGACCCCGTCCGCGGGATCAACACGGCCACCGACTACGGTTGGATCGACCCCGACCCCGACGGCGAGACCGCCGCGGCGCTCGGCGAGCTGCTCGCGCACGTGCTGGCCGGCGGCAGCATCGGGCAGCGGACGTTCGGCGTTGCCGTGACGCTCGGCCGGCGTGTCGGTATCGACGAGATACAGGCCGCCTTCGAGCGCGTCGGCGTGGAGACGACGACCCGGCACGATGACGCGTCCGGGCGCGCGACGGAGGTTGTCCCGACCGCCGACAGGTCGGTTCTCGGTCGGTGCCTCGTCACGATGGGCGCGGCACGCGGCGAGAAGACCGATCTCGACCGACTCCCGCCGGTCGTGTGGGACGTTCCGCCCGCGGTCCGTGAGTCGTTCGCGCGGATCTACGTCCGCCACCGGGCGATCGAGCAGGACGGGAGGGCCACCCTTTCGATTCAGGAACGCCGACCGAACTCGTACCTCGACGATCTCCGTCGGTTGCTCACGGACTCGACCGGCGAAAGGGTGACCGTCGGCGACCGGGCCGTGACGATCTCGGCGGACGCGGCTCGTGAGTTGGGGGTCGTGTAGCTATTCGAGATCGTCGGCGTTGAGGTCGCCCGCGAGGTACGCTCGCCCCCGATCGGTGATGTGGTAGTATCCCCGTTTCTCGGGCGCTTTCGCGACGAGCCCGTGGTCGTCGAGAACCGGGAGACGCCGCTTCACGGTCGGATGCGAGACCCCATCGATATTGTGAGAAATAACGGCCGGCGGGATCTCTAGGTCGGACTCCTCAAGCAGTTCCAGTATCGCGGGGTCCGACTTCGTCATCCACGACACCAACGGGCGCATACCTGCCTAACTCGATTCCGATGTGATAACATCACGTGAGACGTTGACCTTCGATCCTATTTAGTCCCTGTTCTAATACCATCTAGTATCAAAATATAAATAGCCCGCATTCTTGTGTCACAGACATCGGAAGCACTCCCGCGGACCCGTCGCTCCTCGATGGGTCCCGTCGTTCGCAAAAGCGGACCCCGCTGGTGGGACAGCGGGTCCGCGTGAGCTTCCGTGAGCAAGCACGAAAGCCATGTATTCGCACAACGCTGGGGGCCTAAAAGCCCCCGACGACGACCGAACCGTATCGACGGCCGAGCGGATCGCCCGCCCGCGCCGGGACCACTTTCAGTTTCACTCCGCGCGTCTGGATTGGGCCTTTTATACACCCGTCCGTCGTCGGACGGTGATGCCCTCGAAAGAAGTCGTGCGGATCGAAGACCGGCAGGACAGGTGGCGGTTCGTGTGTCCCCGCGGCCACCGATCGTGGGAGCCCACGAACCACCATTTCTGGTGTCAGAAGTGCGCCGCGAGCGACGACGCTGACGGCGTCTTTCACGAACTCCGAGACAAGAAGACCGACGCGCACCTCGGTCGCGACCAGGTGCGGCTCGTCACGCCCGTCGGACCCTACGACGGAGATCTCGACCGGAGGGCCTCGGATGACTGACGACCGCGGCCACGCGAGCCGGATCGCCGACCAGCTCGCTATGGGCATGGGCGACGACGGAGACGTCGAGCCCGACGCCGACGACGAGGACGGTCTCGACGACGACTTGGAGGATCCCGATGAGTGACGATCTGGATCCGATCCCGCCCGAGCGGGCCGTCGAGATGCACCTAGAGAAGATCAAGGAGGACCTCGCCGAGTGGACCCAGACCACCCACCGGAGCGAGCTGCGTCCCTTCGTCGAGTGGTGTCGCGAGGAGGGAGCGATCGACAACATGAACGAACTCGCCGGTCGGGACCTCTACGAGTACCGGATCTGGCGTCGTGAGGGAGGATACAGCAAGAGTAAGGTCGACGAACTTGCGAAGAAGACGCTTCACTCGAACCTGTCGACGCTCCGGTCGTTCCTCAAGTTCTGTGGGCAGATCGAGGCGGTCCCTCCCGATCTCTACGAGAAGGTCCCGCTGGTGAAGCTGACTCGCGACGACGAGGTGAGCGATTCGTACCTCGCGCCGGAGCGCGCGAGCGACATCGTGGAGTATCTCTCGCGATACGAGTATGCCAGTCGCGACCACGTCGTGTGGGCGTTGATCTGGCATACCGGCGCGCGACTCGGAGCGGTCCGTGCGCTCGACCTCCGCGATCTCGAGCTGGATGGAAACCAGCCGTCGATCTCGTTCGTCCACCGTCCGGAGACGGGTACCCCGCTGAAAAACGACGCCCGGAGCGAACGGGTGAACCGGATCAGTCAGCGCGTCGCCCAGATCTTACAGGATTACATCGACGGTCCGCGGAAGGAGACGGTCGATGATCACGGTCGGACGCCGCTCGTCACGACCGACGCGGGGCGGGTCGCGGCCGGGACCATCCGGAAGGCGTTCTACCGGTGGACACGCCCGTGTTTCATCGGGAAGGAGTGCCCGCATGACGAGGACCCGGAGACGTGCAAGTTCGCGACGTTCCGGCACGTGAGCGAGTGTCCGTCCGCCCGGTCACCCCACGACGCGCGGAAGGCCCGGGTGACGAAGTACCGGAACGACGGCGTGCCACGCGGTGTCGTCTCGGATCAGCTCAACGCGAGCGAGGACGTGCTGGACAAACACTACGACCGCGCATCGGAACGCGAGAAAGCCGATCGCCGATGGAGGATCATACAACAATGAGTATCACACAAATTCAAGCCGATTGTAACCCGATAATTACGGGACTGAAGGCCCGTCGCGCCCGTATCGTTCTAATCGCATGCCGGCGTCGATGCTGACGCCGTAATAGTGCGAGGCGCGTGCGTTCGTTCGATAGCTGGCCGTCCACTGGTGCATCGGTGGGGTTCGCGTACATCCAAACTGGCGTAGGGAGAGAAAATCAATTGGCGATTGACATCCCAGAACGGATTCAAACGCGACCCAAGTGCGATTATTCGTCTTCGAGGGCGTCGTAGACATCCCGATTCGAATCCCGGTCGTCCGCCGCGACCCGTCGAACCAGCTCCCGCCGGATGTCCGCCATCACGTCGTCAAGCGGTGATGTCGTTTCTGCGCCTTCTTCGGTGGCCATGCTTGAACGGACGCGTCGAACACCGTTAATCGTTCGGGTCCGACGAATCGCCGACCAGCCGGTCTAGCCCATACCGGACGAGTTCGTCTCGCCATTCGTCGATCTCACCGGCCAGATCCAACTCTTCGGTGTGGGATCGCAGATACTCGGTGGTTTCTTCCTCATCTACCGCCGCTTCGTCGGTGCCAAACGCTTTCAGAATCGCCCTCACTTCGTCATCGTACTCGAACCGATACCCGTTGAGGAAGTAGAAGACGACCGTCACGTTGAGTGCAGTTCGTTTGTTCGCATCGACGAAGGGGTGATTAGCGACGAGGAGCCGCAGAAGATGATACGCCTTCTCGTGGATGGTTTCCGGCGCTGAGCCGAAGCTCCCCTCTTCGATGTAGTTCAGTACGAACTCGATATCGCCGCGGTTCCGAACCCCGGCGGGAGTATCGGGATACTCCGCGACGACGTCGTCGTGGATGGTGACGACGTCTTCGACGGACGGGTACCACAACGGGTCGGCCATTCGCTCTGGCGTCGGTGCTGCACCGGTGTAGATTTTGTCATCGCCGGCTGAACGATGTCGGATATCACCGCTTCAATGACGTCGAATTCGGCCGCCTCACGCCTCAAAGGTCGAGTCGTTCGACAGTCGAAGTAGCGCCCGTCGCGCCCGTATCGTTCTAATCGCATGCCGGCGTCGATGCTGACGCCGTAATAGTGCGAGGCGCATGCGTTCGTTCGATAGCTGGCCGTCCACTGGTGCATCGGTGGGGTTCGCGTACATCCAAACTGGCGTAGGGAGAGAAAATCGATCGTCGATTGGCATCCCTGAACGGATTCGAACGCGACCCGAGTCGAAGAGGTCGTAGTGCCGATCCAGTTCCTCCGACCGACTCACGAAGTCCATCGTGGTGATGAGTTGACGCTCTCAAATACTGTCGAGATACCCCCGTCGCTGTTCCATCCTTTCACGCTGACTCCGTCGACCATAGTGTTCGTCGAGAACGCCCGTCGTCACGTGTATACGATCACTGACGACATCTTTCGGAACATCGCTATCAGGTCGACATCGGGTCGCGATTCCATCCCGGATCCTGTCCCGTTCGCTTGATCCGGTCGGCGCGACACGCCGGACAGAAGTCGGGAACCCGGGAATCGCCCGGTGGGACGTACACCGCACCGCCACACTCTACGCACGCGTCCGCGACCACGGTGACGCAGTCCGCACAGACGTTGAAATCGTCGACAGTGAGGTCACGCAGGGGTTCGAGTTCTTTGTCCAAGATGTACTCGTCGATGACCGACTGACAGCGGTGGCATGGTTTCATAACGGTCCGTGTCATGTGATGTGTTCACATGGTATATAGTTGTCTCCCGGATGGGATCGGAGCGCCGTGTCCTCCTCGTTTCCTCACGAAGGGAACTGGTGGAACCCCACGCTTTCAGTCGTGGGTCGCTGACACGGGAGTCATGATAACTCGACTCTCGGAAGCGTTATCCCCATCACGGCTCTATGTGTATTCGTAATGGCGACAGGCAAGGTTGACTTCTTCAACGACACTGGCGGCTACGGTTTCATTTCGACGGACGACGGCGACCTAGACGACGACGAGGACGTGTTCTTCCACATGGAAGACGTCGGCGGTCCGGACCTCGAAGAGGGCCAGGAAGTCGAGTTCGACATCGAATCATCCCCCAAGGGACCCCGCGCGACGAACCTCGTCCGCAACTAACACGGAACGCCGTCCGCCGCCGCTGGCGTCGGACCCGTTTCTTTCTTCGGTATTTCACGCCACGTAGCGACGGCGTCAGGTCTACGTTCCGTCGGCGACCCGTCGCCCTTTTACTTCTCTCGTGGGTAGGACCGGTCGTGACGAATCCGGGTGACGACGACGGTGTCCGCTAACAGAAAGGGTGATCGCCGCGAGCGCGAGCTCGTCAACGCACTCGACGACGCGGGCTTCGCGGTGATGCGCGCGCCGGCCAGCGGCGCGGCGACGGAGCGGGAACTGCCGGACGTGCTCGCGGGCAACGGCGAGACGTTCTACGCCATCGAGGCGAAATCCAGCGCGGGCGACCCCATCTACCTCACGGGCGAGGAGGTCGAGGCGCTGCTGTTCTTCGCCCGGAACTTCGGTGCGAAGGCGCGGATCGCGGTCCGGTTCGACCGCGAGGACTGGTATTTTTTCCATCCGGGTGATCTCTATACGACCGACGCCGGCTCCTACCGAGTGAAAAAGGAAACGGCGCTCGCTGAGGGGACCGACTTCCCCGAGTTCGTCGGCGAGACGGAGAAAGTGACACTCGACGAGGTCGGGACCGATCCGGACGAAGAGCGTCGTGGGATACTGGAATCGGTCCGTGACGGCCACATGCCCGTCGAGGACGCGCTAGACGTGTTATAACCCATCCCGTCCCCGGAACGGGCAGCATGAAGAGTGACGACCGTAATCTCAGGTTCCGGTTTCCACCGTCGTTTCGATCGAAACCAGCCGCGAGGCCGGAAACCCGTACCGTCTCGCGTCGTCGACCCCGTGTGTGGGTCCTAGCGGCTCCGCGTACACCGCCTCGATGACTGGTTCGTGTGCGCCGTACTCGGCGTTCGTGGGGTACTCGTCGACGGGTCGCCCCTCGTCAGTTCGATACTCGTCGGCGCGTTCGTCCGTGACGCCGGTGACGATGAGAGTTTCCCCCGTTTCACGGTCGCGGACGGCGTCGCCGCGGGCGAAACCGTGTCGCGCACACAGGTGGGGACCGGAGGCCGTCAGCGGGACGAACGTCTCGACTCCACAGACTGCACAGACGGACACGCGCTCGTCCGGTGCCGGAAGCGCCCCCTCAGTCACCGCCATGGCGACCCGGCGGAGGTGTTTACATCGCGACCCGCGGATCTCGTGGTTGGGACACGAACACGTTCCGACGTCGAGTGCGACAATATACGTTCCGCCCGCGGTGTCGACGAGGTATCGCCGGTCACGAAGGGGGAACACCGTCATCGACTCGCGTCGCGCTCGCCTCGACCGATCCTCGTCGTTCTCGTCGTCAGTCTCCGAGCTGTCAGTCCCCGAGCTGTCAGTCTCCGAGCTGTCAGTCTCCGAGCTGTCAGTCCCCGAGCCGTCGGTGTAGAGTCGGCCACGCCCGGGCTGCGCGCACGCGTCTCTCGAGCGTGTCATAGGTTGTCGGTGTATCATGCCTCGTCGGAACGAGACGCGTCACCCGGTTACGTTCTCGGGCGTGTACCCGGTTCGGTTCGTTCGGCGAACGCGGCAGTGATGACCGTGCCGTCGGCGGCGGTGCCATCGAAGTCCTTTTTTAGTGCCGACGGGAAGCCGGGAGTATGGAAATCGATGCGGAGCTTCGTCGACAGATCGTCGTCTCCATGGGTGCGGCGGCGGTCTTCCTCGCCGGGCTGGTCGCCATCGGCGTCACCTTCGACGGAGACACGCTCCCGGAGGACGGTGCGCTCGCGCTGATCGGACTTCTCACGGGGTTCGTCCTCCTGATGGCGCTCGTCGGCCTGTACCTCATGCGTAGCGAGGACGCGGAAGAGTCGGCGTAGCCGGTCGTAGCCCGCCCGCACGACTCTCTCTTCTTCGAACGCGTCTTTTATACCGATACAAGACCTGACTCACTCAACGTATAGCGAGTAGACGATCACGGCGAAGCCGACCGCCGTCAGCAGGCTGTTGATGGCGATCCCCACGGCGAGATCGGCGCGGATGATCTGGTGTGAGACACCGCCGACGAGCGCGCCGACGGTGACGATACCGAACCCGACCCCGAGCGCGCGCAACGAGGGATCGCCCGTGCGCTCGAATGCCCGGAGCGCGTAATAGGTGATGGAGCCACCTAAAAGCAGGATGGCGGTCTTTGCGACGATGATGGCGATCTCTATGTGTGTGCTCATGTTTCTTCACGGAGTTCGGACCAGAGGTCGGCGATCCGCTCGTCCCGAGTCCGCTCGGGTCGCTCGAACTCGACGCTCAGTTCGCCGTCGGCGTCCGCGTCGATCGAGACGCGTACCTCCTCGAAGGCGACCGAGTACCGCGTCGTGTGCTGGCCGTCGCGCCGGATGTCAGTCGATTCCGTCAGCAGGGAGGCGTCGACGAGGTCCTCGAGTTTCCGGTAGGTCGTCGACAACGGGACGTCACATTCCTCGGAGAGTTCGCTCGCGGTCTTCGGCTCCGAGAGCGCCGCGACGATGCGTCGGGCCGCGTCGTCGGCGAGCGCGTCGAGCACGTCCGCGACGGCGGGTGGCTCCTCTTCGCGCGACGGATCCCGCACCATGGCGGATCGTTTCAGTCCCCGACTCTTAAACCATCGAAATTCGCATTGGCAACGGCCGATCGGATACCGGCAGCACGCATACTTTTAAGACCCTTCCTACGGAGAAACCAGTCGAATGAGCCCTCCGCGAGATGATACCGATGGCCTCGTTCTGGGCCGCGAGGAGGCGTGGGTGGCGCACGCGGCGCTACTTGCCGCCTGCGAGCGGTCCGTCGACGCCGACCCCGACGCGGTTGCGGCAATCGAAACTGACGCTACCCGCATCGATCCCGCCGAGACCCCGCCACACGGAGTGCCGCTGCGGAGCATCGAGCGCGACGAACCGCTCGATGCCGAGGAGACCGCGCTGCTTCGAGAGGCGCTCATCGACTACCTCGGCGACGCCCCTGTCCGCGATCGGGCAGCCGGTCGAGCCCTGCTGCGCCGTACCGCGACCGCGGTCGGGTCGACCTCGAACGGCGTCTGACCGCGTTGGTTTCGGCCGCGCGTTGGTTTCGGCCGCGCGTACTCGGCCGCTAGGTCCCCGCCTCCAGTGCCTCGATCAACAGCTCCGCGACGTCGACGATCTCGACCGCGTCCTCGAACCCGCCGGTCTTCCGACCGTCCTCGAACATCGTCGTACACATCGGGCAGGCGACGACGAACTTCTCGACCGCGTTGCCCGCGGCGGTGTCCTCCACCGCCTCGCGGAGCCGCTCCTCGCTCGGTTTTACCGCCTCGTCGTGCTCGGTCCAGAGTCCGCCGCCGCCGCCGCCACAACAGAAGGAGCTCTCGCGGGAGCGCGGCATCTCGTGGAGGTCGGCACCCGTCGCTTCGATCAGCTCGCGGGGGGCCTCGTACTCGTCGTTGTAGCGACCGAGGTGACACGGGTCGTGATAGGTGACGGTGTAATCGAGCTCGTCGCCCGACAGATCGAGCCGGCCGTCCGCGACGAGCTCCTCGACCACCTGCGTCCAGTGGAACACGTCGATCTCGCCGTCCGGGTTCCACGGCTCCTCGCGGTCGAACGGCATCATCGGGTCGTCCGCGAACTCCGCGAAGTCGACCTCGGGGTACTCGTGTTTCATCGTGTTGTACGAGTGGGGGTCCGTACAGACGATCGAGTCGAACTCGCAGTCGGCGAACGTCTCGACGTGGTGGCCGGCGAGTTCGAGATAGAGGAACTCCTCCCCGATCCGGCGGATGTCGTTGCCGTCGGTCTTCTCGTCGTCGAAGAGGATCCCGAACGACACGTCAGCTTCGTCGAACAGCCGGGCGAGCGCGCGGGCGACCTTCTTGTTCCGGTCGTCGAAACTCGGATAGTCGCCGACGTACCAGAGGTACTCCACCTCTTGTTCTCGGGCGTCGTTGAGCTCGAAATCGAGCCCGTCAGCCCAGTCGGCGCGGGTCGCCTGCGACTCGCCGAACGAGTTCCCCTTTTGCATCACGTCTTGGAACATGTCCTGTAGATGCGAGTCGACTGCCCCCTCGTCGACAAGCTGACGGTTCATTTTGGTGAACGAGGTGAGGTGTTCGATGTCGACGGGACAGGCGTCCATGCAGGCCATACAGGACATACACGACTCCATCGACTCCGCGGCGATCACGCCGCCCTCGTCAGCGACAATGGGAACTGTTCCACCGTCGGAGGTGGCCACGCCACCGTCAGTCGCAACTGACCCGCCGCGTCCGACCACCGGATCGTCGCTGATCGACTCGCGGTACGCCTTCAGGTCGAGGATCACGTCGCGCGGGTCGAGGTTCCGGCCCACGGTATCGGCGGGACACGCCGAGGTACACCGGCCACACTTCGTACAGGCGTCCCCGTCCATCAGCTCCTTCCAAGTGAAGTCCTCGATGGATTCGGCGTTGGTG
Source organism: Halorubrum alkaliphilum (assembly GCF_017873815.1). Taxonomy (GTDB): domain Archaea; phylum Halobacteriota; class Halobacteria; order Halobacteriales; family Haloferacaceae; genus Halorubrum; species Halorubrum alkaliphilum. The sequence goes on from NZ_JAGGKQ010000004.1 coordinate 121,109, forward strand.
TGATCGAGATCGGCGGGGACGTTGGGGAGCCGCGCGCCGGCCCGCTCGTCGCGGGCGACGACGTTCGCGAACGAGGAGATCATGTGGAACGGCTTCGCGTACGGGATCCACGCGATGAACGCGAACGCCAGCAGCGAGTGATGCCACCAGATCACGCCGTAGGCGGCCTCCGCGCCGGCCTGCGTGACTCCCGCCCACTGGAAGGCGTTCGCCATCGCCATCCCGACGAACGAGACGGTCTCACCTGCGCGTTCGGGCTGGCCAACGATCCCGACCGCCTGAACGAGGAATCCGCCGACGCCGAGCAGAAACAGCGTCCAGACGAACGCGTCGTCCTCCAACGAGGTGTGTTTCCCCCACAGCCGGCCCTCGCGGTTCCGGTAGCGCTTATATATCGCCATCCCGACGCCGACGACGAACAGCAGGCCGAACGCGTCGACGACGAACTGGTAGGCGAGATAGAAGTCGCCGACCCAGAACGACTCGCCGGCGAGCGGGCGATACACGTCGATGTCGAAGCCGAGAATGGCAGTCGCGACCACGAGGACGAGAAACCCCCACAGGACGAACGTGTGCATGATCCCGGCGTACAGGTCGCGGTCGTACTGGTTCTCGTTCGAGAGGACGGTCTTCGTCGCCGAGCGGATCCGACCCGGGAGGTCCGACAGCCGGTCCCGGGGATCCGCACGTCCCCGGGAGTACGCCGCGAAGCGGGCGTACACGCCGTAGAGGAACACGAGGATCGCGACCGCGGCGAGCCAGTAGAAGGCAGCCTTCCCGACCGGACCGATGGTCCAGAACGTCTCCCGGGTGGCCGCCTGTAGGAGCGTCATGATCGATCAGGTGGGTAGGTTCGGGTTAAAACTTGCCACAATACGAAGCGAGTGGTCGATCGGTTCCGTCCGCGAGGTGATCCACCGACCGAACGCCGGAGGGCGGTGAAATACGGCACGGTCGAAACGGGTCCAAGCGAGCCGAAGTAGTTAACGCTCATCCGCGTAAGGACCCTTCATTTTGCTTCGTTGAATCCCTATTATTCAGACATAAAATAGGATGAAACAGCCGATCGCTGAAGAGTGCTTATTCGTCGCTTCCGGTGGCCCAGTCAGGTGTCGGAAGAGACGTATTTGCTGTAATTATCGCAATCAGAGCCGAAATCAAAACAAATAGTATCCCGATTATGGCTAACCCAGTAGGATCAATTTGTCCGGGCGCTGTAACTAGTAAACCCCCGAAATACTGTAACAGCGCGATGATGACAACAACAACGACTGCCGATGTAAAGAGCTCTCTTATATCGAGTTTGGGGATCTTCATATATCCGAATTTAATATCACATCATCTCAAACTTTCGGACGGCTGAATACCAATAAACTCGGTAAATCACCTGTATTGACCACTGTGAGATCAACGTATATCGCTTGCTGCGGATCTCAACAGAGCCGTGTATTTATATACTGGCCATCGTCGCGACCGCAAACAAACCCACCCCGACCGCCGTCACCGCGTAGTCACCCCGACCGAACGAGAGCCGGGGGAGCGTCGGGTTCCACGCGAAACACCGGGCGTTCAGCGCGGTTCCAAGTCGGTCGGCGCGCCCGAACGCCCGGTTTATGCCGCCGACGGCGACGAGACGCATCCGGTCTCGGAGAGGGCGCTCGCCACCGGCCCGCGCGTGTATCGCCTCCCGCGTCGCGAGCAGATCGCGTTTCAACAGCGGAAGAAATCGGAAGACGAGCGCGACGCCGACTCCGAGGAACTGGCCGGGCTTTCCGGGGATCGCCCACTGGATCGCCGCCCGCGAGTCCCGCACCGGTGTCGATCTGACGTACGCCGCGGCCACGACGAGGACGAGCAGGACCCGATAGCTCGCGAGCGTCGTGTCGCGGGCACGGTCGAGTCGGAACCACGGCTCGCCGAGCGTCGCCCCGGCGACGAGGGGGGCGACGAGCAGGAACGGTACCGCGAACCGGTATCCCCACAGGTCCCGCGGGCCGCCCTCGGCCGACAGCAGCGATCCGACGGCGACGACCGTCAGCGCGGCGAGCCCGCGGGGCGTCGTGTACGCGTAGGCCGCAGCCGCGAACGCGGCCTGAACGAGCAGTTTCGAGCGGGGATCCAGCCGGTGAGCGAGCGAGTCCCCGGGGACGTACGCGAGCGTCACGGCGACCCCGACCCGGTTTTAGGGGAGCCCGACCCGTCTCTGTGAGGTCCTGATCCGCCTCCGCGAGGCTCCGACCCGCCTTCACCGGCTCCCGACTCGTCCTTGGGTGCGCAGCTCTCCGGCACGCGCACGTCGAGTCCGGAAAGCGTCCCGACCGCTTCGGCGGGCGGCGCGTCGACGACGACCCGGCCGCGGGAGAGTCCGACGACGCGGTCGGCGAGGTCGATCACGTCACGCAGGTCGTGGGTGACGACGACGACGCTCGTCCCCTCACGATGAAGCGCCCGGAGCCGATCGACGACCGACCGGCGGGCCGGCTCGTCGAGCCCGGTGAACGGCTCGTCGAGGACGAGATGGTCGGGCTCCATCGCGAGCGCGCCGGCGATGGCGACGCGCTCGCGCTCGCCGCCGGAGAGCGTCTCGACTCGCTCGTCAGCGCGACCGCTCATGTTCACGGCCGCCAGCGCCTCCTCGACCCGCCGGTCGATCTCGGCGTGAGAGCGTCCGAGGTTCTCCGGACCGAACGCGACGTCGCCCCCGACAGTCGCAGCGACGATCTGGTCGCGTGGGTCCTGAAACACCATTCCCACCGTGGTTCGGGCCGCAACGAGGTCCTCGCCGACGGAAGTTCCGTTGACCGCGACCTCCCCGTCGTCGGGCCTCACGAGCCCGTTGAACGTCCTGACGAGCGTCGTCTTTCCCGAGCCGTTCGCGCCGGCGACGACGAGGAACTCGCCGTCAGGGATCGACACGGAGACGTCGTCGACGGCGACGACGCCGTCGGATCCGTCTCCCGTCGATCTACCGCCTCCACTCTCGTACCGACAAGTGACGCCGTCGACCTCGATCACAAGCGCCCTCCGAGACTGCTCATCGGAACTCAGTTCGCGGCGATCGCGTCCGACCGGACGACGCCGACCGCCGCGGCCATCTTCACCGCCTCGAACGGGATGAAGGCGAGCGCGCCGGTGAGGAACGCCTCCACGAGGGTGAGTTCGAGGACGACCGCGAACCCGACGACGCCGAACGCGTAGATGACGGCGGTACCGGCGACCATCGCGCCGACCAGCCGTGGGAGACCGACGGTGTCGATGTCGCGGAGCGTCACGCCGCCGTGGACGACGAATCCGATGAGCGCCGCGGCGAACGGGTACGACCAGAGATAGCCGAGGGTCGGCTCCGCGAGCAGCACGCCGAGACCGCCCGTCCCCGCAGAGAAAACGGGCGCGCCGATCGCGCCGGCCGCGAGATAGAGCACGAGCGCGCCGCCGCCCCACACCGGCCCGAGGAAGATCCCGGCGAGGAACACGCCGAGCACCTGGAGGGTGATGGGCGACGCCGAGAACGGGTGGGGAAACGAGACGTACGCGAACGCGCCGACGAGGGCGGCGAAAAGCGCCGCGCGGGCGACGTTCGTTGCGGCTTCATCGCCGACGAGATCGACCGATTCCGTTCGTGTCGACATGTCGTTCGTTCTCACGTAAACCAACTTCAGTGTACTGGTTTACGACGTTGCCGCGGGAGCGGCTTCGAACTGCTCCCGGGAGCACGATCGACTACGAAGGGACCCAACGACACGTTTTTTCAGTCCGAGTCCGTATGTACCGAACGTATGGACGAGAAGACCGAGAACCTCCGAGACCTCTTCGTCGACGCGACTGGGTCCGAGACGGTGACCGAGCACCAAGCGGAGTCGCCCGGGAGCCTCACCGACCGCGACGACGACGCGGTCGCCGCCCGCGTCGCCGAACTCGTGTCGGCGATGCGGGACCGGTACGGGTTCGACGCCGGGCTCGACGACGCGGGCTACTGTCGCGTGGTCCGCGGCTTCTTCGGCGACGAGGACGACGCGGCGATCGCCGCGGATCTGGCGGACGGGACGGGATCCATCGATCCCGGGACGGTCCGTGACGCGCGGCTCGATCTTCACCTCGTCGACGACGACGACCGCGACTCGCCCTTCGAGTACGCGGCGTTGAAACGGATGGTTGCCGCGGACCGCGACCGCGACCGCGACCGCGACGAGATGGCGAACGAGTTCGACGTCGACCCCGATACCGTCGAGGAGTACGCCGCGGTCGCCCGCGCGGATCTCGCATCGACCCGGGCGAACGACCGGTTCCGTGACGAGTTCCGGGACCTGCTGACCGACGCGGAGATCGAGGGGTCACATGCGAGCGACGCCCGCGAGGACGGTCTCCGGGAGGCGACGGAGGACATCGAGACCGACGTTTCCTTATAAATCTGCTCGACCCGTTTATATACCCTCGCGGGCCTCCGCAGTCCGTGAGCGGCGGCATCTCCGCCTGAATCCTTATATACGAACCCGGAACGATCCCGGTACATGACTCCGTTCAGCGACCTCGCGGCCGCCGCGTACTGCCCGCGGCAGCTGTACTATCGGCGGCAGGAGTCGGACCGCGGCGTTTCCGAGACGGCCCGCGAGCGGATCGATCTGGCGTTTCGCTATCCTGAGTTGGTGGACGCGTCCGACGCGACGCTCCGGCGACTCCCGATCCGTCGTTCGCCGGCCGCCTATCGTCGCAACCTCGCGCGGCTTCGAAACCGACCCGTGTACGATCGCCTCGTCGATCCGGTCAAGGAGCGCGCGTTTCTCTCTGGACGCGACTGTCACGGGATCGCACACAAGCTGATCGCCGGCCCCGACGACGGTCCGCCGGTACCGGTCCTCTGCTCGCCCGGTGAACCGCCCGAGAACGGCGTCTGGGAGCCACAGTCGGTGCGGGCGGTCGCCGCCGCGAAGGCGCTGTCGTGGGAGCGTGAGCGGCGGGTCGAGGAGGCGATAGTCGAGTACCCAGCGGTCGGCGTCGTCCGGACGGTACGGCTTACGACTCGCAGAAAGGCGGCCTACCGGCGGGCGCTCCGTGCGGCCCGCGCGATCGACGGCCCGCCGGCACGCGTCGACGACGGCCGCTGTTCCGCCTGCGAGTATCAGGAGACGTGTGGCACCCGTCGTCGGTCGATCCGGTCGATGCTCGGGTGAATCGGACAGGACAGGCCGTGCCGGCGATCAACGACCTCACGGCGAGAACGACGTCCCACACTCGACACAGGTGAACCGGAAGCGACCCTCGTCGGTGAGCTCCGTGTCGTGGACGCGCTCCTCGCCGCAGGCGCGACACGTCGCGATCGACCGGATCGCGTCCCAGTCGTGGCGCGCGCCCGGCGCGCCGAACGCCCACGCGACGACCTCCTCGTCGGCGTCCTCGCGGACGAACCCCGACTGGAACTCCCCCGGCGCGAACCGGATCAGCTCGCCCGGGCCAACGTCGACGCGCTCGCGCTCGCGGCCGATCTCGAAGGTGGCGGTTCCGGAGAGCACGTAGAACACTTCCTCTTGGTCCTCGTGGGTGTGGAGCCCCCCGGCGAAGGCGTCGCCGGGCGCGAGCTCGAAGTAGTTCATCGCGACGTGTTCGGTCCCGAGCGCCCGCGACACCGGTTTCCGGAGGTCGTGGACGCCCATCGGGTTGGTGACGACGTCGACCTCGTCGATGGCGACTTTCCGCATACGCCGACATCCTCCCGACGACGATATAACGCTACTCCCGATCGGCGGGAGGGCCCGACACGCTCACCCTCGGGACGACCGATCCCCCCTTGGTTGAACCGCTCGGCCAAAGCTGACGCGACCCGGCAGTTTATAGGGCTGTGAACCATCGACACGGGTACGAATGACACGAAACGATCGTGGTCGTTCGGAGGATAGAGCAAGTCGCCTCACGGCGGCTGGCCGGGAAATTCGCCGAACGTAACGACCGATCAGACAGCCTGGACCGTCCGTCCAGCGACGGAACCCGTCCGTCCAGCGATGACGGTTCCGCCGACACCGACACGGAGACCCTTTTGAACCCACTCACACACCTCGAGGAGGTACAGCTACTGGACACGACGCTGCGCGACGGCGAACAGATGCCGGGCGTCTCGCTCACGCCCGCGGACAAACTGGAGATCGCTCGCGAGCTCGACGCCGCCGGCGTCCACGTGATAGAGGCCGGCTCAGCGTGCACCTCGGAGGGCGAGCGCGAGGGGATCCGCCGGGTCGCCCGCGAGGGGCTCGACGCGACGGTCACGAGCTTCGCGCGCGGCGTGCGAAGCGACATCGACCGCGCGCTCGAGTGTGATGTCGACGGCGTCAACCTCGTCGTCCCGGCCTCGGACAGACACGTCGAGACCAAGGTCGGATCGAGCCGCGAGGCGGTCGTCGAGACCACCGTCGAACTCGTCGAGTACGCGACGGATCACGGGCTCTGGGTGGAGGTGCTCGGCGAGGACGGCTCGCGAGCCGATCTCGACTACCTCGAACGCCTCATGCGAGCCGGCCTCGACGCGGGCGCGGACCGCGTCTGCTACTGTGACACCGTCGGCGCGGCCGGGCCCGAACACACCGCCGAGGTCGTCTCACGGCTCGCCGATCTCGGTCCGACGAGCCTTCACACCCACGACGACCTCGGCTTCGGGGTGACGAACGTCCACGCCGGCCTGAAGGCGGGCGCGGACACGGTCCACGGCACCGTCACGGGTATCGGCGAGCGCGCCGGCAACGTCGCCATCGAGGAGGTCGCGATCGCGCTCGATCGCTGTTACGACATCGACACGGTAGATATCGACCGACTCTACCGGCTCTGTCGACGCGTCGCCGACGTGACGGGAGTCGTGCTCCCGCCGAACAAGGCCGTCTGTGGGGCGAACGCCTTCGCCCACGAGTCCGGGATCCACACCGACGGAACGCTGAAGGACGGGGCGATGTACGAGCCGTACCCGCCGGAGACGGTGGGTCGCGAGCGCCGGCTCGTGTTGGGCAAACACGCCGGTCGGGCGGGGGTTGCGGCCGCGCTCGCCGAACACGAGATCGACGTCGACGAGGCGGAGCTCCGCGAGATCGTCTCGCGGGTGAAGGAGCTCGGCGACCGCGGGAAGCGCGTCACCGACGCCGACCTGCTCGCGATGGCGGAGGACGTACAGGGTCGCGAGCGCGACCGGCACGTCGAACTCGTCGATCTGTCGGCGAGCTCCGGCGGCAACCTCCCGACCGCCTCGGTTCGGCTCCGCGTCGGCGACGAGGAACGGGTCGCCTCGGGGACCGGATCCGGACCGGTCGATGCCGGGCTAGAGGCCGTGCGGACGGCGCTCGAAGCGGGATCGGAAAGCGGGACGCGTGCGGACGGATCGGAGCGCTCCGAGAGCGTCGCCTTCGAGCTCGACTCGTATCACGTCGACGCGATCACCGGCGGTACCGACGCGGTCGTCACCGTCGCGGTCGACCTCTCCCGTGGAGACCGGTCCGTCTCGGTGTCCGCCTCGGACGCCGACATCACGCGGGCCAGCGTCGTCGCGATGGTCGACGCGCTCGACCGGCTCTCAGCAGTCGAGTCGAACGATGACGACGACTCGGTCTCCGATAGTGCCGAACTCCCGGAACAGGCGGAGTAGACGGGAATTCCCGAAGCGGCCGAGGCAGGCAGCGTGTGCGCCGCAGCCGATTATAACGGTCGCTGGCCGTCACCCAGCCGTCGACCGCTGATGACGCTCGGGGTTCCGCCGGTCTGGATGATGTTGAACGCGGTCATCAGGTCCGACCGCGAGAGCAGTCCGACCAACTCGCCCCGATCGTTGAGGACGGGGAGCCGACCGACGCCGTGCTCCTGCATGGTCTGGAGGGCGGTCATCGCGTCCGTGTCGGCCGTTACCGACGCGATCTCCGTCGCCATCACGTCCTCGACGCGGTAGGCGTCGCGTTCGACCTCCCGGATGCTTCGGGCGTCCTCTAGCGTTACCATGCCGACGAGTCCGTTCCGACCCATGACCGGATAGCCGGTGTGGCGCTCCTCGAACATCCGGCTCATGAGGTCGGCGACCGAGGTGTCCTCGGTCACCGTGTGGAGGTCCTCACGCGGGGTCATCACGTCGGCGACGGTGACGTCCTCGAAGGCAGCCTTCAGCGTCGTCTGTTGGGCCTCGCCGGAGGCGGCAATATAAATGAAGAAGGCGAGCAGGATGAGCAGCAGTTGGAAGGTCAACAGCCCGATGATCCCCATCAGGAACGCGAACACTTTCCCGACCGCGGCCGCCTGCTGGGTCGCTTGGGCATGCGGACGTTTTCGGGCCATGAGCGCCCGGAGCACCCGTCCGCCGTCCATCGGGAACGCGGGGAGCATGTTGAACACGGCCAACACGACGTTCAGTAACGCGAGGTAGCCGAAGACGAACACCACCGCGTTCGACCCGGTCGGGGCGAAAAAGAACACGCCGTAACAGACGGCACCGACGGCGAGACTGACTATCGGCCCCGCGACCGCGATCCAGAACTCGTGTTTCCAGTCCTCGGGGAACTCGGTAAAACTCGCGAGTCCACCGAGCAGCCACAGGGTGATCGAGTCGATCTCGTAGCCGTACCGCATCGCGACCAGCGAGTGGCCGAACTCGTGGAGCAACACCCCACCGAACAGTCCGATCCCGGCCGCGAGCCCCAGCACCCACGGGGTGACCCCCGCCGTCAGCGCCGTCGGATCGATCCCGGCTCCCATCGTTTGGTTCATGACCTCGGCAGTCACCTCTATCTGGGAGCCGATGAGGTACGCGAACAGCGGTAACACGATCAGGAACGTCCAGTTGAGTCGGATCGGAATACCGACGACGGTTCCGATACGGAGTCCACGCATGCCGCTTCGTTCGGGTGGCCACCGCTTAAACGTCCGGTGATCCGCGACCCGATCTCTCGGCGGGGTCTGTCGAGACCCCCGCCGGCCGGATGCTCGGTTATGATCCGTCCTCGTACCGTTCGATCGCCCGATCCGCGCCGGCCCCGAGAAAGCCGACGTCCGTCCCGACGATCAGGAAGTCGAAGCCCGCATCGAGCCACGCGTCGATCCGCTCGTCGGTCGTCGCCAGCGTCCCGACGGGAACGCCAGCGTCGTTGCCGGCGGTCACCGTCTCCCGGACCGCGTCCACGAACTCCGGGTCGTCGAACGCCCGAAACCGTCCGAGCGACGCCGACAGGTCCGCCGGGCCGACGAACAGCGCGTCGATCCCGGGGACGCTCGCGATCTCCCCGGCGCTCGCGACCGCCTCGGGCGTCTCGATCTGGGCGATCACGGCGACCGATCCGGCGACGTGTCGAACGTGCTCGTTGAGCCGGCGACCGTAGTCGGATGCCCTGCTCAGCGCGATGCCCCGCGTTCCGTCTCGGTTCTCTCCGAAGTGCGCATCGCCCGTGTGGCCCTCATCGCTCTCCTGTACTGGATACCGACACGCACGAACCAGATCCTCGGCCTCCGCTGCGGCGTTCACCTGCGGAGCCATCACCCCGGCCGGTCCCGCGTCGAGAACGCGCTTGATCCGGACCGGGTCGACCTCGGCGACTCTGACGAGCGCCTCCGTCCCGCCCGGAGCCGCCTCGATCGCCCGGAGCGCGTGCTCGACCGACTCCATCGTCGTCGGCGCGTGCTCCGTGTCAACGGTCACGAAGTCGAACTCCGCCGTCGCCAGTGCCTCGGCGACCCCCGGCGACGGGAGCGAACACCACCCGCCGACCGGTCCGTCGCCCTCCCGAAGCTTCCGTTTCAGATCCATGCGCGACCATCATCGACGGATAATAAAAAGGACGGCATGGACGGCAGTCGACGTGGTCGAACCGAACGAGCGGTTGGATGACGCCGCATCCGAACGCGTGTCCACGGAACGGGCGACGATGGAGCAGTGGCTCGGGGTCGAGCGGGAACGACGAGAATCGACGGCTCGGTCTAGAGACGACCGACGTTCTCGACGGCGACGGACTCGACGTCGTCCACGCCGGAGAACGCTTCCTCGACCGCCTCGGTGCCGCCCGCACCGTCGGGAACGATGACGGTCGGGAGGAGCGCGACCAGTCCGAACGCGACGTCGTCGCGCTCGAAGCCACGGATCTTCGCTCCCTGCGGGAGCGACTCCTCGAGCTCGTCCTGAAGCTCGTCGAGGTCGACCTCGGGGCTGTTCGGCATGACCTTGATCTTGGCGGCGACGTCCCCCATGTTCAGGGCCCCCGGAAGCCACAGTCGTGGCACTCGTAGAGGTTGCTCTGCTTGCGGCACTTCGCGCATCGGTAGATCGTCGCACCACAGTCCGGGCAGGCGAACCGCGCGGCGCTCATGCCGGACACCTGGATGCCACAGGAGACACACTGCTGCGTGCTCCGGCTTTCGGTATCGCTCATACCTCTTCAGACCGGCGCGCGACGTTTAACGGTTGTTCTTTGCCGTCGCCGTCGGATTTCGACTCGCCAAAACGTGCCGTGAGGTACCGTGTGACGCATCTCACGAGAGCATCAGTGGGCCGATCAACACGCCCATCAGATGGACGCGGCGCGCGCCCAGACGCGGGGGAACGAGCCCCAACGCCGCGGAGACGGCAAATATAACGACACCAAAGAGTCCCGCGAACGCGAAGGAGACGCCGAGAAGCAGGGTCAACACGGCGATCGACAACCGGGTGTAGTCGGCGTTCCCCACGACCCTGAGATACGTGTCCCCGACCAAGCACACGAGCGTGAACCCGCAGACGGCGGCGGTCGCGACCGCGACGAGGAGGATCGGCAGCGCGAGCGGAACGCCCGCCTCCTCCAGTGCGACCGTGACGCCGGTCCGCGGCGTCCCGAGCGCGGCGAGCGCGAAGAGGGCGAAGACGGTATTGGCCGTGTTAGCCCCACTCGTGGCGACGATGAACCCGCGATCGGCCTCGCTCCGTGGAACCGCGGGGAGCGCTGCGACGGCCGCGATCGCCGCGGAGACGCCGGGGACGTAGCCGACGATCGCGCCCGCGAGCGACCCCGCGCTCGCGCTGACGCCGAGGTCGCGTTTGCCCATCGTGATCCGCGCGTCCGACTGCGGCGGGACGCCCTCGCCTCCCAGTGCGTCGATCAGGACCGGCGCGCCGAACAGTCCGGTGAAAAGCGGGGCGAGCACCCCGCCCGCATCGAGTGGAGCGGCGGGGTCGACGTTGAGCGTGGCCGCGCCGAGCGCGGCGCTCGCGAGAAAGGCACAGAGTCCGCCGACGGCCGACCGCTTCGACGACTCGGTGACGACGAGAAAGGCAACGACGCCGCCCAAAAGTAGCGGGAGATGGGATCGGACTGTCGGATAGCCGCGGACCATGACCCACGTGATCGGGATCGCGAGCGGGACCGCCAGGGCGACCGCGAGCCCGGAGCCGACCGCCGACAGCCGAAGCGCCTCTCGTCCCCGTCCCGCAATGACGAGCCGGTGGCCCGGAAGGGCGGCGACGGCGGTCGCGGCGTCCGGTACGCCGAGCGCGAGCGCGGGGACGATGTCCAGAAACGAGTGGACGACGCCTGCGCCGAGCATGGCGACGCCGACGAGAAGGGGGTCGGCGGGGATCGAGGGAGCGACTCCGGCGAGCAGCAGCGCGAAGTTGTTGGCGTGAAGCCCGGGGACTAATCCGCTCACCGCGCCGAGCGCCGCGCCGCCAAACAGGAACGCAAGCGCGGCGGCTGCGAACGTCGGGTCGAGCACCGGGCGGACCAACGCGTCCATCCCGGCGACGTGGCCGCGGCATGGTTCATAAACTCCGGGACCGGCGACGACGGGTCACCAGCCGGTCAGTCGATTGCCCGGGGTCGCCCGATCGGTCGAGTAGCCTGTCGGCTCGGGGGTGGGTCGGATGACGTTCGTGAGAGGAACCGATCAGGCCGGCGCGGCCGCCTGCGCCTTCTTCTGGGTAATGTAGCCGGCGATCCGGTTGCGGACGCCCTTCGATTCGACGTTCGTCAGCGCGGAGACGCTCTCCTTGTTCGTCTCGAAGTCCGTGTTGAACGACTGGGGGTATCGCTCCAGCAGGACGTTCGCGAGCTGTTTGATGTACTTGGGCTTGATAGCCATGTCGAGCGGTACCGGCGGCGCGGACTAAAAGGGTTCGTTCCCGTACGAGCGGCCGTGACGAAGGAATCCGCCGGCGCGACGGTCGAACCCGTCACCGGGAGTCAGCGCTGCCGTCATCGTGACCCGCGTCGTCGCGGTCCACGTCGACCGCTCGCCACCCCGTCGCCTCGTCGATCCGCGCGAACGCCTCGCGCTCCGCGGGACCGCCACACCGGTCGACGACATCGGCGAAGTACCGGAGTCGATCGAGCAGTTCCGGAGTATCGTATGCGGGAACGTCCAGTCGTGAGGCCGCAACGGTGGCGTCGACGACCGCCCCGAACCCGCGGTTGACGGTCGGCACGCGCTCGGATCGAACCGCACAGTCGACCGGCGTCAGCGCCCACGTCCGGACGGTAACGTCGCCGGTTTCCTCGGCTCCGACCTGTTCGGCTTCGACCTCCACCCACGCGTCCGCGTTCGGCAACACCGGCTCGGACTCCTCGCGGACGGTGAGCGCCGCGTCGACGAACTCACGGGGGTCGACGGTGAACTGGACGACGCCGCCGCCACGCTCGGTGAAGTTCCGCCAAGTTCGGGTCCGCCCGTAGGTTCGAGCGGTGACACGGCCGTCGGCTTCGATAACGCCCTCGTCGTTCCCGTCCGGCACGTGAAGTCCGAGCGCAGCCATGTTCCACCGATCGTTGGGGCCGAGGGTCGCGACGACCGACTCGGTGACGCCGCGGAGCTCGACGGGCCAGTCGGCGTCGGTCACGCGTCTCCCCCCGGCCCGGGATCGAAGTTCGAACCGACCGTCACCCCGCGACGGAGCGCGACGTACAGTGCCGCACAGGTGATGTCGGCCGTGGTTCCCGGATTGATCCCCCGGTCGACGAACGCCCCGGCCAGCTCCGCCGCCGCGTCGCGGTCGATCCCGTGGACCGTGTCGGCGTCTGGCGGGTGATCGGCGTCGACCGCTCGTTCCGAGTTCGGCCCGCCGGACGTCACCACCTCGGCCGCCCGGTCGGTCGCCTCACGGGCCGTCGCCGGGTCGTGAGCGGTCGCGACTAGCGTGTCGGGCTCGGTCGCGAGCAGCCCGAGGAACGCGCGGGCGGCTCGGTCCGTGACCGGACCCTCGTCGGTACGGATCCACTCCGCCGCCCGGAAGGTCCGGGGGAACCCCTCGACCCACTCCTGCGCGTTGCGGTCGGGCACCCGGTCCCCCTTCGGATCCGCGGACCGATCCATCACGTCCCGGAGCGTGATCCCCCGGTCGCGGAGCGTCGGCTCGGCGGCCCCCCCGCGGCGGACGTCGAGGTCGGCCGCGTCCGGCGGCGGCTCCGCGACCGCGACGTCGACGTGCTCGAACGCGCGGTAGAACGCAACCGCATCGTCGACGGTCGTCCCGCGAGTCACGCGGTCGAGGCCGTCTGGGGAGAGCCCCCTCGCCGGCGAGGGCTCGCCAGCCGGCGAGGGCTCGCCAGCTGACGAGAGCCCCCCGACCTCGGTCGCCCGCAGGAGCGGGACGAGCAGCAGCAGACAGCCGAACTGCGTGTTGGTGCCCGCACGGTCGGCCATGCCGGCGACCGCGCGTTCGAAGGCGTGACCGACCGCCCCGCCCCGGGCGGCCCGTTCGAGACCGGTACGGGCCCCGACCGCACCGCCGAGAAACGACTCGAAGTGGAGATCAGCGAGGTCACGATGGCGGTCGACGTTCCCGGGTTTGGGGGTGCCAGCGACTTCGAGAAGGAGCGCGAGCGTCGCATCGTCGACGGGGGAGCGTCGGAGCGTCATCGCGAGGGTCCCGGTTCGGCTCGTCGGCCGGACCCCTGCTCGGTATCACGCCCTAAGCCACCGATCTCATGACACTCCGCCACCGCCTCGGCGACCCGCGAGAGGATCCGGGGGTCGTCGCTCGGTCGGCCGACGCTCACCGCGTCCGCGCCGTGGGCGACGTACTCGGCGACCGTCTCCCGACCCCTGACCCCGTTGTTGGCGACGACCGTGAGATCGAGGTCGTGCCGGGCGACCGCGTCCACGATGTCGGCGATGACGGGCTCGGAGTCCATCGCGTCGACGTGGAGCCAGTCCGCGCCGACCTCCGCGACCGCGACCGCGATGTCGACGAGATCGACCCCGGGGACCTCCGCGCGGACCTTCACGCTCGTGGTCGCCCCCGTTTCGGCCGCGGCAGCGACGTACCCCGTCAGCCGACCGGCGTCGGCCAACAGCGTCTCGCCGCAGCCGACCGCCCGAAGCTCCGGCTGGCGACAGTGCGCGTTGATCTCACACACCGCGTCGTGGTCGGCACAGACGGCCGCCGCCTCCCGCACGGGCTCAACCGTCGTGCTGCGGACGTTGACGCCGGGACGAACCGGGACGTCGCCGAGCGTGCGGAACTGGCGGTCGATCCACTCGACCGGGTCGTCGGGGAGGAACTCGGCGCGCCCGCGTTCGACGAGGTCGCGGGCGGCGGCCCGGCTCGCCGGGTCGAGCGCGATCCCGCCCATGACCGCGCAGTCGACGTGGGGGGCGGCCGCCCGCGACCACTCCGCGTCCGCCTCGCCGCTGAGGCTGGCGGCGACGAGGACGGGGCCGTTCCGGGTCACGACACCGCCCCCAACGCCCGGTCACACGCGCGAGCGACGCGCTCGGCGTCGTCGTCGTCGTCGATCCGCGTGTCGGTGTACTCGACGTGGACCCCCGCCAGTGCCCGGTCGGTATCGGTCGGATCGTCGTCGTCGAGGACGACCGCGTCCGCGAAGGGGTAGGCGTCGGCGACGCCCGCGGTCGACGGGTCGAGGCCGACGCCGGCCATCAGCTCCGCCGCGGGTCCGGAGAACACCTCCCCGCCGACGAACGGCGAGACCGCGACGACGGGCGTCTCCGCGAGCGCGGCCTCGAACCCCGGAAGCGCCAGCATCGGTCCGATGCTCGTCACGGGGTTCGACGGACCGATCACGACCGGATCGGCAAGCGCTTCGCGGACCTCGGCGGTCGGCTCCGCGTCCCTCGACCCGCGGAACTCCACGTCGTCGACGGTCGGGGAGCCGCGGCGATCGACCCAGTACTCCTGGAAGTGTATCGTCTCCCCGCCGGCCGTGTGGACCAGCGTCGCCACCGGGTCGTCGGACATCGGGAGAAGGTCGACGTCGAGATCGAACGCGTCCGCGAGCGTTCGGGTGATCTCGGTGAGTGTGTGCCCCTCGTCGAGCAGTCCCGTCCGTGTCAGGTGGACGGCGCGGTCCCGGTCGCCGATCTCCATGAACTCCGCGACGCCGGAGAATCGTCGCCATCGGGCGATTTCGCGGCCCGAGATCTGGGCCGCGTCGTCGAGGTATCGCGGGCCGCGATCGAGGCCGGCCGCGTCCGCGAGCCGACCCAGCTCCTCGTGAGTCGCCGTCGTGTCGTCGGCGATCCCCCACCACGTCTCGCGGTCGAGGACGCCGCCGCCCGCGAACAGCACGGTGTCGACGTCCGGACAGACGAGGTGGCCGCCGAGCTCGATGTCGTCACCGGTGTTGGCGACGACCGAGACGTCGGCCGCCGGAAAGACGCGGGTTGCGCCGTCGAGCAGCTTCGGCGTCCCCGTGCCGCCGGCGAGGAACGTAACCATACGCCCGCAACGCGACGGCGGGATTTGTATCCTCGGCTCCGCGGGCGCTGGTGCGGATCGGCCGTGGAGGGTACGCCGAGACGGAACGGATTCGTTTATAAGCGAACGGTGCCGCTCGACGGCTACTACGGTCGGCGCATCCCGCTGAGCGGCCGATTATAAGTGGCCGAGGCGTTGGAGGCCTTCGCCGCTGATCCACAGTCAACCACTTATACGCAAGCCGCTGGGGGATCTGTGCGTATTCGCCGCCGATCAACGATCGATCACTTATAAATTATCGACGACGATCCGCGATCACCGGTAGCCTTTTTCAGGAAACCCATACATCCTCGCCGTATGGTCCTCGACGCCATACTCACCGTCGTGGTCGCGTTCGCCATCGTCGTTTCGGGATCGTATATTGGTGCGAAGATGGCGCTCAACACCGTGTTCGGCCGAGATTTCGACCCGACGGAGATGGATCCCTCCGCTTCGTCGGAGTCCGAACCCCGTGACGCGGACGAGTGACTCCCGGTCCACGGAGTCGACTACTTATAAGCGACACTCGTCTGCATCCCGTCCGTATTAAACGCGCTCCCGGCCGTCTCGTCGCCGAGAACGATCACGCCCGCGCCGGATCCCGTTAGCTCCTCGAACTCGCGTATCGCCCCGTCGGCGGCCGCCTGCGCGTCGAGCCCGTCGGCCAGGTGGTCGACCGCGCGCCGCGAGAGCGTCACCCGCGCGATATCCTCGCCGGCCCCCGTCGCGCTCGCGCCGCCAGCCTCGGTACAGAAGAAGCCCGACCCGACCTGTGGTACGTCGCCGACCCGTCCCGCCAAGGCGAACGACCGCCCGCCCGTGGAGGTTGCTGCCGCGAACGTTTCGCCGTCGGTGGCGACCGCACCAACCGTGTCGTGGTCGGGGGTGGTCCGCTTGTTTCCGCCGTTTCCCGCCTGATCGTCGCCGGAACCGAACCGCGTCTCCAGCCACGCTAGATGCTCGCGCGGGCCACCTTGGGGCGGATCCTCCGCCTCGTATCGCTCGCGCTTCTCCTCGGTGGTCAGATCGACGCCCGTCTCCACGCCGAAGTCGTCAGCGAGGTCGACCGCGTGTTCGCCGGAGAGGAAGATATGCGGCGTCTCCGCCAGCACGACGCGGGCGACCGACACCGCGGCTTCGACGCCCGCCATCGAGCAGGCCGCGCCGATCGACCGGTCCGAGGTCATGAGGCCGGCGTCGGTGCGGACGACGCCGTCCGACTGGAGCGCGCCGCCGGTACCGGCGTTGAACCGCGGGTTCGCTTCGAGAACCCGGACCGCAGACTCGACCGCGTCGAGCGGGGTCGCCGCCGCCGCACCCGTCTCCGCCGCCTCGTCGAGGGTCGCCTGTCGGGGCTCGGGCTCGTTTGGGACTCCGCCCGCGCCGCCGTGAACGATGATGCGCATGGAAATCCCTCCCGACGGCGACCTCATAAGGGTCCGGAAAGCGGCGGGGAAAGGGGAAAGCGCGTCCGGATCGGTCGGTTCGGGAACGGCACGGGAGCGAGAGCGGGTCCCCGATCGGGCGACCGTTTTTATATCCGGTCGGCCGAAACGCCGTACATGGCGAACCCCCCGCCGACCTCCGTGCTCCTCCCCACGATCCGGTGGACCGATGCTTGTGACGAAGTCGCCGAGCAACTCGGGCCCGACGACGAACTCCTCGTGATCTGTGACACGGGGGCGGATCCGGTAGCGGACCGCACCGGCCGCGTCAACGGCGACGAGAACCGCACAGTCGACGAGGACCTGCCGGACAACGTCCGTATCGTCTTCGCGGGCGAGCCGACGGACCGTTCCGGGAAGGCGAACGCCATCGCAGCAGGAATGAACGCAGCCGGACATGACCGGATCGTCTGGACCGACGACGACTTCCACCACCCACCGGACTGGCTCGACCGGCTTCACGTCGACTACGAACGACAGGGGCCGACCACGGAGCGGCCGGCGTTTGTCGGCCGCGACCCGCTCGGCGTCCTCCTCGAACCCGCATACCTGATCGGCGGGACCCTCCCCGTCGCCGTCGGCGGGATCGTCTGGGGCGGGGCCGTGATCTTCGAGCGCGACGACGTCGACGAGGACGCGTTCCTTGCGGATCTCCGCCGCGCGCTCAGCGACGACGGGACCCTGAGCGAGCACCTCGACGTGACCGCCGCGGACCGAACCCGGCTCGTTCCTGCCGGCGGTTCCATCCGCGAGTCGCTGGAGCGGTTCGTCCGGTTCGTGTGGATCGCCCGCCACTACGCGCCGCGCGCGACCGCGTTCAACGTCGTTCTCGCGGTCGTGATGGCGGCGGCGTGTCTGGTCGCTCCGCTTCCGATCGTCGGGCTCCTCACGCTCGTCTCGGCGGCGACGTACGCGTGGACCGGGCTCCGGCGGCCGACGTTCCTGCTGGCCGGGCCGGCCGCCCTCGCCATGCCCGCGTTGCTGGCGTACGCGTTCGGCCGCCGGACGTTCGTGTGGGGAGGCCGACGCTATCGGTGGGCCGCGAAATACGACGTCGACGTGGTCGGCTGGACCGAGGGTGACTGAACGAACGTCCGCCCGAACCGAAAACGGCAGGCACTTTACGGCGGTGGGAGAATTTTCGGCCGTTATGAGCTACGACAAGGTCGAGGTCCCCGACGACGGGGAGCAGATTACGCTTGCTGACGAGGAGACCGGCGAGTTGAACGTCCCCGAGAACCCGATCGTCCCGATCATTCACGGCGACGGGATCGGCACCGACGTCGGACCGGCCGCACAGCGAGTCCTCGATGCTGCCGCCGAGGCGACCGGCCGCTCCATCGCGTGGATGCGCGTGTACGCCGGCTCCGCTGCTCGCGAAAAGTACGACGAAAACCTCCCCGAGGACACCGTCTCGGCCATCCGCGACCACCGTGTCGCGATCAAGGGCCCGCTGACGACGCCGGTCGGTGCCGGGTTCCGGTCGCTGAACGTCGCGCTTCGCCAGACGCTCGACATGTACGCGAACGTTCGGCCAACCTACCACCTCGACGGTGTCCCGTCGCCGGTCAAAAACCCCGAAGCGATGGATATGATCACGTTCCGTGAGAACACCGAAGACGTGTACGCCGGCGTCGAGTGGGAAGCCGGCACAGGGGGGGCAGAACAGGTACGCGAGTTCCTCGAAGACGACATGGAGATCGCCGACATCATCCACGACGGCCCGGTCGGCATCGGCGTCAAGCCCATCTCCGAGTTCGGCTCCAAGCGGCTCATCCGCGAGGCGATCGATTACGCGATCGCAAACGATCGTGACACCGTCACGCTCGTCCACAAGGGGAACATCATGAAGTTCACCGAGGGCGCGTTCCGCGACTGGGGTTACGAGGTCGCCGAGGAGGAGTACGGCGACGACGTGCTCACCGAGGACGAACTGTGGGACGAGCACGACGGCGAGCAGCCCGACGACACGGTCGTCGTCAACGACCGTATCGCCGACAACATGCTCCAGCAGCTGTTGACCCGGACCGACGAGTACGAGGTCATCGCGACGATGAACCTCAACGGCGACTACATGTCCGACGCGGCCGGCGCACAGATCGGCGGGCTGGGAATCGCACCCGGCGTCAACTACGGGCACGGCCGCGCACTCGCTGAGCCGGTCCACGGCTCCGCACCCAAGTACGCCGGCGAGAACAAGGTGAACCCGACCGCGATGATCCTCTCGGGACGCGAGATGCTCGATTACCTCGGCTGGTCCGATGCCGCCGACCTCGTGCGTGACGCCGTCGAGGAAACCATCTCCTCGGGCAAGGTCACCTACGACCTCCACCGACAGATAGAGGGCGGCGAGAAGCTCGCGACGAGCGAGTTCGCGGACGCCGTCGTCGAGAAGATCGAAACGCTGTCGTAGACAACGCTTCGGGCGTTCGAAGATATCCGAAGGCATCGGGAAGCTCTCGTAGAGAGTTTCTCTGACCGCTGTCCTTCGGCCGAAGGCGTCGAAACCAGTTCCGGACGGTTCGTATGTCGACATCGGTCGGCGAGAGCGAGGACGGCGACGCGACGACGGGTATCAGCGCCGATAACCGATCACCGTATTTTAAATACAACTGGAGCCTACCCACGTCAATGAAAGTCCAGTTCGAGTGCTCCTGTTCAGAGGACATCTCGGAGTTCACTCGAGGGGAGACGAGCCGAGGCGTTCACGTCGAGTGCGGGAACTGCGGTGCGGTGTATGCGGTCACGATCACTGAACTCGATTGATCGGGGACCCGACCGTTTCGAGAACCGACTTCCTCAGGGGTCATCCGCCGACCCGGGGACCGTCGGCCGACGTGAACCGAAGCCGGACCGTTGTTCCGTCGTCGCCTGCGTCGAACTGAACCGTCCCGCCCTGTAGCTCACACATCCACTTGACGAGCCACAGCCCGATGCTGCTCGCGTGGGACAGCGGCGTCTCCTCCTCGGCGCGAAGTACCGCCCGCTCGTCGGCCGGGATCCCCGGCCGGTTGTCATGGACCTCGAGACAGGTCGTCGTCCCGTTCTTGTCGATCCGCGCGACGACGCGCCGCCCGGGCTCGTGGTTGTGTGCGATCGCGTTCTCGAACACCTCGCGGACCGGATAGCCGACCGAGTCGTCGGCACGGATCCACGCGGACTCCGGAACGTCGACGTCGATGTCGGCCTCGTCGGGATCGAGATCGGTGACAACCTCGGCGACGATCGCCGCGAGATCGACGCGGTCGTCCGTCGGCTCACCGGAGGCGTCCTCGATGACCCGCAGCTTCTCGCTTATTTCCACGATGTTCTCCGTCGTCTCGCGGATCGTCTCCAGACACTCGTGACTCCGCTCGTCGTCCAAGCGTCGCTCCAGCAGATCGGCGTATCCTTGGATGACGTTGAGATCATTTCGGACGTTGTGACGAAACACGCGGCTCAGGACCTGTAACTGCTGATTCGACGTTTCCAGCTCCGCGCGGGCGGCCGTCGCCTGACGGGAATGATGGGTCACCGCCCCGTAGAGGAACACGGACGAGAGCCCCACGAGGAGCCAACCGCCGAGAAGCCACGTCGGCGTCCAGCCCCCGGCGACTCCGAGTACGCCGACGAGGACATCGACCGCCGGCACGGACGCCGCCCCGAGGCCGAGATACAGGCCGACGACGACGTGGGGGGATCGATCGAACGGTCGGTCCGGAACTAATTTCATGGATGTGACGGTTAAGACCAGTAGAACAATTATACAACTAACAGCAGCACATCTTGTGTATTAAGTCTTCACCGTCGGGCAAAAAGAGCTGGGTCCGGGACGGGGCGTCGGTGGATCGGCGTCACCACTCCTTACAGTCGGGGCAGACGAACGCTCCGTCCTCTTCCCACAGCCGCCGCACCGTGTCTCCACAGCGTTCACAGCGTCCGCCCTCGCTCGCCCACGCCGACGTCGTCGTTGCCGGATCGACGTCATCCGTGGCGACGGGACCGGTCTCGTTGTCCTCGACCGAACTGACATCGTCGTCGTCGTTCCCGGTTTTGGCGACGTCGTCGTCGGAGACGACACCGCCGGTGTCGGACCCGGTGTCGTCCTCGACGGGAGGAACGTGCTCGTCGTCCTCCGGGTACTCGTCGTCCTCCGCGCCGTCACCGCTCGGACCGCCGGCGAACTCGTCGAGCGAACGGTCCTCGGGCATCTACGCCTCCCGTCGCAGCCTCGCAACGACGTACTCGCGCTCCAACTCGCCGAGGAACTCCCCGAGACGGGGTCCCTGCGTCTCGTCGAAGAAGAGGCGATACCCCGCCGCGAAGAAGTCGGCGACCTCGATCCCGTGTTCGCGGGCGGTCTCGTACATCTCGCCCTGGATCGCCTCGCCGTCGTGTCCCTCGGCGACGAAGTCGGCCAGATCGTCGAGCGCCGCGGCCACGTCGTCGTCGAACTCAGCGTCCGGGAGGTCGGTCTGGAGCCGATAGTCGTACTCGTTGTTCGTTCGCTCGGCCCACGTTCGGGCCTTTTCGACCCGCTTGAGCGCCTCCTCGACCGCCCACTCGGGTGTGTCCTCCTCGAAGTGCCCCTCGTCGCGTGCGAGCTGCTCGCGGAACGCGGGGTCCTCGACCATCCCGAGCACGGCGGCGAAGGTGTACGGGAGTCGGACCCGCTCCTCGCGAACCTCATCGACCGGGCGGGGCTCCGTCCCGCCGGAATCCGGTTGATGCCCGCCGACCACGAACGGGTACGCGCGCTCGGCGAACCGCGTCAGCTCCTCGTCGTCGACCTCGCCGAAGTACGCCCGCTCGAACCGGTCGAACCGGTCGACGAGCTGGTCGATACGCTCGATGTCGAGGTCCCGGGCCTTCTTCGGATGGAGCGCGAAGAAGTACCGGACGACCTCGGGTTCGAGTACTTCCAGCAGCTCCGGCACGGTGACGACGTTGCCCGCCGACGAGGAGAGTGCCTCCCCGCCGAGCGTGAACCACTCGTACACCATCGGCACCGGGGGGTCGATCCCGAACACGTTCCGTGCGAGGTCCACGCCGGAGGGCCACGACCCCTCCGCGTGGTCCTTCCCGAACGGCTCGAAGTCGACGCCCAGTACCTGCCACTGGGCGGGCCACTCCAGCCGCCACGGGAGCTTCCCGTCCCGGAACGTGGCGGTCCCCTCGTGGCCACACCCCTCGATCGTGTCGCCGCCGACATCCATGTCGGTACAGACGTACTCGATGGTCTCGGTCTCGACGTCCACCGAAACCACCGTCTCCGTGACCTTGCCACACTCGGCACACACCGGATTGAACGGGACGTACTCGTCGTCGACCTTGTCCTGATACTTCCCGAGCACCTCGCGAACGCCGTCGAGATCCGAGAGCACGGTTCGGACCGCGTCGTCGAAGGATCCCTCCGCGTACAGCTCGGTGTTCGACACCATCTCGATCGGAACGTCGAGTCGCTCGGCGTCCGCACGCAACAGCGCCGCGAAGTGGGCCGCGTACGACTCGCGCTCGCCGAAGGGATCCGGAATTGCCGTGTACGGCTTCCCGAGGTTTCGACCCAGCGCGCCGGCATCGACGTCGCCGAGGCCGACGATCTCGCCGTCGGCGTTCGCCAGCTTCCGGGGCACCTTCCGGAGGGGGTCCTTGTCATCGGAGGTGAACACCTGACGAACCTCGTGGCCGCGCTCGCGGAGCACCTCGGCGACGAAGTAGCCGCGCATGACTTCGTTGACGTTCCCCACGTGTGCGACGCCAGAGGGTGAGACGCCACCCTTGATCACGATCGGGTCCTCGGGGTCGCGAGCCTCGATCTCGTCGGCGACGACGTCGGCCCAGAAGGCGTGGAAGGCCTCGTCTCCGGCAGTACTCTCGTCCGCACCGCCCGCGTCGCCCGCGCCGCCCCGGTCCGCCGCCTGTTCCGACAGGATGTGCGGCGAGTCGTCGGTCATTCCTCGTCCTCCGCCCACGCGGCCGGCTCGGTGCTTCTCTCGGGGACGACGTTCGTTCCCGTGTGTTCACCGTGGAGAACCGCGTCGACGACGGCGTCGGGATCGGTGCCGTCGAGGACGATCGATCTGATGCCGGCCCGGTCGATCAGCTTCGCCGCGAGGAGGTCGACGGGGGCCGACGCGCCGGCGTTCCGACTCATCGGAAGCACGACCTCGACCAGCTCGGCGGGCGAGAGCGTCTCGAACCGAGTCGCGTCGTCGTGGCGGTTCGGGTCAACGTCGTAGACGCCGTCGGCGCTCGTCGCGAACACCAGCAGGTCGGCGTCGACCGACTCGGCGAGCGCGGCGGCGACCGCGTCGGTGGTCTGTCCGGGCGTCATCCCGCCCATCACGGGGATCTCTCCGCGTCTGAGCGCCGCGGCCGCCTCGTCGTAGCCCGTCGCTGGCGACGGGGCCGCCACGTCGCCGAGCGCGGCGATCAGCAGGCGGGCGTTGAGCCGCGTGGTTCCGATCCCCAACTCGTCGAGCTCCACCTCGTTCGCGCCCAGCTCTCGGGCCGTCGTGATGTACTCGCGGGCGACGCCACCCCCGCCGACGACGACGCCGGACGCACACTCCTCGCCCGCCAACCGTTCGAGCGCGTCGGCGTAGGCGGCGACGCGTTCGGGATCGAGCTCGGGCGCGAGCACGCTCCCGCCGATGGAAACGACGACTCTCATTGCGTTCGGATAGCCCTGTCGCCGGCTTAAGGATTATCAAGCGGGGATGAGGAAGGGGGCAGGACAGCCGAGGGTGAAACCCACATGGAAAACTGTTTAGGATCGTCCGCAAGTTTTGCGGTCATGAAGGTACACGTCGGGACGGCGGCGACGGCGGAGGAGGCGGCAGCGATCGCCCGATCGCTCGCGGAGCACCTCGGGGTCGGCGTCGACGTCCACGTCGGCGACGACGACGAGCCGACCGCGAGCGCCGACCCGCCCGAGGCCGAGTACCCGCTCGACGACGATCTCGGGCCCACGGACCGCGAGCGCGACCTCCGCGCGGAGATCGACGACATCCTCGAAGGCGGTCCGGAGAAGTACAGGGATCGCCTTCCCGACCAAGGGAAGCTGTTCGTCCGCGATCGGCTCGACCTCTGGTTCGGGGGCGAAGGCGGGACGCGCGGGACGGGGGACGCGAGCACGGATGAGGACGGCACCACCAGCGATCCCGCCGGGCTCCACTTCGAGGACGGAAAGTTCGCGGCGTTCGACGACTGGCATCCCGACTCGCCGAACGGCGACGAGTACGACGAGGGTGACCGCGTCCCCGGCGACGGGCTGTTGACGGGCGCCGCAGCGTTCGAGGGGCGCGACGTCCACTTCATGGCCAACGACTTCACCGTGAAGGCGGGGTCGATGGCGGCGAAGGGCGTCGAGAAGTTCCTCCGGATGCAACAGCGCGCGCTGAAGACCGGCAAGCCTGTGCTCTACCTGATGGACTCCTCCGGTGGCCGGATCGACCAGCAGAGCGGCTTCTTCGCCAACCGCGAGGGGATCGGGAAGTACTACTACAACCACTCGATGCTGTCGGGCGCGGTGCCGCAGATCTGTGTCCTCTACGGTCCGTGTATCGCCGGTGCGGCGTACACGCCCGTCTTCGCCGACTTCACCGTGATGGTCGAGGGGATGTCCGCGATGGCGATCGCTTCGCCGCGAATGGTGAAGATGGTCACCGGCGAGGAGATCGAGATGGCGGATCTCGGCGGACCACAGGTTCACGCGGAGGAGTCAGGCTCCGCGGATCTCGTCGCCCGCGACGAGGAGCACGCCCGCGAACTCGTGGCCGATCTGATCACGTACCTCCCGGACCAAGCGGGCGAGACTCCCCCCAGATCGGAGCCGAAACCCCCGAAGTTCTCGCCGGACGGGATCGACGAACTGATGCCCGAGTCGCCGAACCGACCGTACGACGTCCGCGACCTGCTCGACCGGATCGCGGACGCGGAGTCCGTCTTCGAGCTGAAAGAAGGATACGGTCCGGAGATCGTCACCGCGTTCTGTCGGATCGACGGCCGACCGGTCGGCGTCGTTGCCAACCAGCCCACGGAGCGCTCGGGGGCGATCTTCCCCGACGCCGCCGAGAAGGCCGCGGAGTTCATCTGGACCTGTGACGCCTACGAGATCCCGCTTCTCTATCTGTGTGACACGCCGGGATTCATGGCCGGTTCACAGGTCGAGAAGGACGCCATCCTGGAGAAGGGGAAGAAGATGATCTACGCCACGTCGTCGGCGACGGTCCCCAAACAGACCGTCGTCACGCGGAAGGCGTACGGCGCGGGCATCTACGCGATGGGCGGCCCCGCCTACGACCCCGAGAGCGTCATCGGGCTCCCGTCCGGCGAGATCGGGATCATGGGTCCGGAGGCCGCGATCAACGCCGTGTACGCCCGGAAGCTCGCCGACATCGACGATCCGGAGGAGCGCGCGGAGACGGAGGCACGGCTCCGCGAGGAGTACCGCCGCGACATCGACATCCACCGGATGGCAAGCGAGGTCGTCATCGACGAGGTCGTTCCTCCCTCGCAGCTCCGGGCGGAACTTGCGGCCCGCTTCGCGTTCTACGAGGACGTCGAGAAGGATCTCCCGGACAAGAAACACGGCACGATAGTGTGATTACAGCCCGATCAAGGCGCTTGCGGCACCCTCCAGCCCAAACGCGACGATGACGAGCGCGCCCGCGTACGCAGTCGATCCCGCAAGCGACGCAGCGGCGAACCGGGAGGCCGATACCGACGACCCCGCGGACGGGACCGCGAGCCACCCGCGGATCCCGGGAACCGTGTTGGACACGGCGACCGCCGGGAGTCCCCAGCGGTCGAACCAGTCGGCCGCGCCGTCGGCGCGGTCGGGCGCGATGGGGACCAGTCGTGACTCCGCCGGGTCGACGTCGAACCGGCGGACGAGAACGAAAAGCAGGAGCTGGCCGAGGGTCGCGCCGACGACCGCGGCGATCAGGACCGGGAGAAAGGCGATGAGGCTCGTTCCGACCGCGAGCACCGTGGCGACGAACAGCGTGCGCGTCGGGATCAGCTTCCCGACCAGCGCGCCCTCCAGAACGAACACACAGAGGAGCACGACGGCACCGTAGGTCCCGACGAGGGCGAATAGCGTCTCGAACGCGGACCCGAGCATACGGCATATTGGGCGGCCTCGTATATAGCTCTTCCATCGAGCGAGTGACACGCACGCGAGGCGACACGCCCGTGCCGCCATAGGACGGCGCGACGCGGGCTTTTTGTTCGCGACGCACTCACGGAGGGTATGATCGACGTCGGCGTCAAGGCCCCCGATTTCATCGCACCGGCCGTCTCCGACGGGACGGGCGTCGAGTTGGAGCTATACCGGCTGGTTGAGGCAAACCGCGCCGTCGTGGTGTCGTTCGCGCCCGCGAACTTCGTGCCGACGTGTACCGCCGCGTTCGCCGCGATACGGGACGCCGGCTGGCACGACCACCCTGACCTCGCCGTCGTCGCCGCCACCGGCGACTCGCTGTTCTCGGGGTTCGCGTACGCCGACCGGTTCGATCTCCCCTTCCCGATCGTCTCCGATTTCCACGGCGGGGTCGCGGACTCGTACGACCTGCTGGCGGAGTCGTGGGAGGGACACTCGGAGATCCCGCGGCGCGCGACGGTCGTCATCGACGGCGACTGGACGGTTCGGGCGGCCGAGGCGACGACCGACGCGCTCGATCGGCCGGCCCCCGCACCCGTCGAGAACGCGACCGCAACGCTACGGGAGATCGGACTCAACGTCGACCGACCCCGGGTCGAGTACGACGGTGCATGGTGAGAGGAGTCGGAAGCCAGCCGGCCGTGAGGTTCCGATCGCTGGTGAGAGATCGTGACCCCGATGTGATCCATACGGATACATGTGTGATCGATGTCGGGAGTAGGTCTCGCAATACGGTTTGGTAGTTGTTTATAAGTGGATTAGTGGTGTTGCTGGCGGCTGTTTATAAGTAGATGGTGCTGTGATGAACGGCTCCACTTCTCCAGCTGTTCGTTTATAAGTGGTTAGCGACAAATCGTCGGTGAAGACTTCCAAAGCCCCAGCCTCGCCGGAACGGCGCTTAAAGCGCCGTTCCGGGTTCCCTCGCGCCGTCGTCGCCGGCGCTACGCGCCGGCTGCCAGAGGGACCTTCGGTCCCTCGCGGTTCGCGCCCTTTTAAGTGCGCGAACCGGGGCGCGCCACCGCGGTGTTCATTTATAAACGATCGTCGCAGCCGCTCACAGTCCTTTTAAATACGATCACGTTGCTGCCGATTTGAGAGACCCACTCCCGGCATCGCTCAAAACGCCTCGAGTAGCACAGCGGATCGAACGGATCGTAGGCCGTTCCGCGGATCCGGATCGAAGACGAATTCGCGGAAAACGCACAGACGCTTCAAAAGTACCATGCTGCCCTGTATGAAGAACGTATTCGAACCGTCTGTGAGGAGACCGGGTAGAAGTGGGACCGCCCGGATTCGAACCTCACTCGTTCCGCGTCGCTCCACTCCCTGCTTCGAATCCGCTCCATTGCTGCTGCTCGCGGAGTTGCTCGCAGCAGCAAGTGGGACCGCCCGGATTCGAACCGGGGTCACGGGCACCCAAGGCCCGGAGTATACCACTAACCCACGGTCCCGTATCCTCTAGTACCCGGATGCGCCGCTAAAGCGTTTCGTTCGGCGGCGACCCAAGGGACGGCCGGCTAGATCGGCCAGAAGTGGACGATCCCGAGGGTCGTCACGACGGTCAAGACGAGTTGGAGCGGCGCACCGACCCTGAAGAAGTCGGTGAACTTGTAGCCGCCGGGGCCGTACACCATCAGGTTCGTCTGGTAGCCGATCGGGGTTAACATGGCGGTCGAGGCCGCGAACGTTACCGCGAGCACGAACGGGAACGGCTCGGCTCCGATCGCTTGGGCGGTGTCGATGGCGACGGGGATCATCAACACGACGCTCGCGTTGTTGCTGACGACGTTCGTGATCAGCGCGGTGAACAGGTAGAACGCGCCCAACACGAGCACCGGGCTCAACCCGCCGGAGGAGACGACGATGACGCTCGCGAGCCACTCCGCGGCCCCCGTTCGCTCCATCGCAACGCCGAGCGGGATGAGCCCCGCGAGCAGGAAGATCACGCTCCAGTCGACGGAGGAGTACACCTCGTTGGGCTTCACGCAGCCGGTGGCGACCATCGCGACGATGCCGCCGAGCGCGCTCACGAGGATCGGGAAGATGTCGAGTGCCGCGAGCGCGACGACGCCGGCAACGATGCCGATCGCGATCGGGATCTTCTCCGACCGGAAATCCGGTCGGGTGAGCCGCCCGCCGACGACGAAGTCGCGGTCGTTGCTGAAGCGGGTGATGGTGTCCTCCGTTGCCTGTAACAGGAGCGTGTCGCCGGCGCGAAGCCGCCGTTCGTCCATCCGCGCGTGGATGACCCGTCCGCCCCGGCGGATGGCGAGGACGGTCGCGTCGTACCGCCCCCTGAAGTTCAGCGTCTCCAACGTTTCACCGATAAGCGGAGCTTCCGGGGAGATCACGACCTCCACGAGGTTCTGTTCGGTCTCGGCCTCGATGGCGTCGGCCTCCGTCGTCAGTTGGTCCTCGCTCACCTCGGCGTCGGGCGCGAGATCCAACCCCTCGGCGTCGACGAGCGACATGAGGCTTCCGCGGTCGGTCCGCAACACGAGCACGTCGCCCTCGCGGACCTCCTTGCGCGCCAGCGGCTCCGTGAACGCCTGATCGTCACGGACGAGTTGGACGATGTCGGCGTCGACGTCGAGCGTTTCGAGACACTGACTGACCGTTTGCCCGACGAACGGCGAGTCGCCACGAACGAACACCTCGGTGAGGTACTCCGTCATCTCGAACCCCTCTATCAGCTTGTCGTCCATTCGGATCCGCTCGGGGATCAGGTATCGACCGACGGTGGCAAGGTAGATCCCGCCGGTAAGGAGGACGATCACGCCCAGTTGCGTGAACTCGAACATCGAGAAGGGTCGATCGAGGAGTCGCGCGGAGACGTCGGACGCGAGGATGTTCGTTGAGGTGCCGATCAGAGTGAGCATGCCCCCGAGCATCGCCATGAACGAGACGGGCATGAGCAGCTTCGAGGGAGAGACGCCCGTTTTCTCGGAGATGGCGTTCACCATCGGGATCATGATGGCGACGACCGGGGTGTTGTTGATAAACCCGGCCGTCCCGCCGGAGAGGCCGAGCACCGCGAGCAACTGTTTGAACGGGCTGTCGCCGAACCGGTCGGCGATCCACGCGCCGATCCGATTGATGAGTCCGGACTGGCGGATCCCCTCGCTGAGGACGAACATCGCGAGGACGGTCACCGTGGCCGAACTGGAGAAACCGCCCACGCCGGTGGCGGCGTCGACCTGCGTCCACGGCTCCAGGACGATCAGCGCGACCATCACGCCGATCGCGGTGATGTCGATCGGCACCGGCTCCGTAACGAAGAGGGCGAGCGCGACGAGGACGATCGCGAACAGGAGAAGGATCTCCGTCGTCAGCGGCGGCACCTCGGTTGCCGTCAGGGGTACCGCTGCGAAATTCACACATGACTCACGAGACTGAATCAAGAAAAGGGTTGAGATACTGACGGACGCGGTGGCACTTCCGGCGCGGGTATATATCGCTCCGTGTCGAACCGGCAGACATGGTTGATCGTGTTCTCGTCCCGATGGACGGCTCAGAACTGTCACAGACGGCGCTCGAATACGCCCTCGATTCGTATCCGGACGCCACGGTGACCGTCCTCCACGTCGTCGGCAAGGCGACGCCGATGATGGGCGAGATTGCCGGGCTCGCGCTCGAAGAGGACCTCCCCGCGGCCGCGAGAGAACGGGCGGAGGAGGTCTTCGAGAGTGCACGGGATATCGCCGCGGAACGGGACGCGGAGATCGAAACGACGGTCGCGGTCGGACACCCCGCAAGAACGATCGTGAAGCGCGCCGAGGAGTTCGACACGGTCGTGATCGGCAGTCACGGCGGGTCGTTTCTGGATCGACTGTTCGTCGGCAACGTCGCGGAGACCGTGTTCCGCCGGTGTCCGGTTCCGGTCACCGTGGTCAGGTAGAGCGGAGAGGTACCGCCAGCGGCGTCGGCGACGCGACCGCCTCACTCCTCGTTCTCGCGCAGTTCGAGGTCGGCAACGACGTCGTAGGGATCGGTTCCCTTCCGGACCGCATCGAGGATGAAGAAGGCCTCGTCCGGCGCGAGGAAGTGCCGACAGATCGCCCGACCGAGCGGGGTCGGCGAGAAGCCGTCGATGAACTGCCACTCCAACAGCTTGCCGACCGCGTGTTTCGTCGGTATCTCGCCGATCATGCGATCGTTGAGCCGTTTGGCCTTGTTTCCGGCGACGACGACGTTTGCGAGCGTCTCCTCGACGGCGGCGGTCTCGTCGTAGTGGGTCGCGACGTCCTCCATCTCGCCTTTTAAGAGCGTAAAGGCGACCTCGTCCTCGGTGCGGTCCATCGAGTTGTGGTACACCGCGTCGGGCTCGACGAGAAGGTAGACGCGTCCGCGGTCGTGGTAGTCCGGGCGGCCCGCCCGGCCGAGCATCTGGGAGAACTCCTGGACGGAGAGCCACTCGATCCCCATCGCCAGCGTATCGAAGATCACCTGCGAGGCGGGGAAGTCGACTCCGGCCGCCAGCGCCGCGGTGGTCACGACCGCCGAGAGTTCCTGATCCCCGAACATGCGTTCGACCTTCTTCCGGCGACCGTAGTCGAGTCCGGCGTGATACGGGGCGGAGTCGTACCGGAGCTTTCGGCTGATCTCGTGACACCGACGGCGGGAGTTGGTGAAGATTATCGTCTGTCCGCGATACCCCTTCGAGGACTTCGTGTCGAACTCGCGTTTTACGAGCTTGTCCGCGATCTGCGCCTTCTCGCGGCCGTCCGCGAAGGTGACGTGGCGCTCGATCGGGACGGGGCGTTCCTCGAACTCGATCAGCGTCGCCCGCAGACGTTTCGCGAGCCATTCGGGGTTGCCGACGGTCGCCGAGAGGTAGACGAACTGCGTGCCGTCGTACCCGGGGCAGCTCTCCATGCGGTCCTCGCTGTAGTACTTGAGCCGCGAGATCAGTCCGTCGAGCCGGTGGCCTCGCTCACCCTCCTTGAGCGTGTGAACCTCGTCGATGACGACGGTTCCCACGTCGCCCAAGTCTTTCCCCGTCCGGAGGGCGTGATCGATCCCCTCGTAGGTGCCAACAATCACGTCCGCGTTGGGGTCGAAGCGGTTACCGTCGTCGGCGATCCGGGAGGAGCCGACGCGGATCGAGACGTCAAGCAGGTCGCCGTAGCGGTCCTCAAAGTCCTCGTGTTTCTGGTTCGCGAGCGCGACGAGCGGGACCAAAAAGAGCAGCTTCCCGTCTCCCTTCAGCGCCCGGTCGATCCCGGCCAGCTCGCCGACGAGCGTCTTGCCCGTCGCCGTCGCGCTTACCACGAGCTGGTCGTCCCCGTCGAGCAGTCCGTTTCGAACCGAGAGACTCTGAACGGGCAACAGCTCCTCGAAACGCCCTTGGAGATGAGCGGCGAGGTCGGGATGGATCTCCAGCTCGTCGGTTCGAACCGGGGAGACGTCGTCGACGTTCGCCGACACCTCGTCGTACTTCGTGAGGTCCGGATCGAGGCCGCCGGACAGCAGGTTGATGATCCGGTCGAGATCCTTCGAGTCATAGAGGAGCTCTTCGAGTCGCTCCTCGGCCGCACCCGTGAACTCGCCTTTATACGACAGTTCGCGTTCGAGCTCTCGGCGGGCACAGTCCCGACAGATGTGCTCGTCGTTGTGTTCGATCGCGGTCTCCGAGGTGATCGGCCCGTATCGCCCGTCGTTCGCACAGCGACGGCAAGTCCGCACCGTCACCGATTCCAGCTGGTAGCCGTCCAACATTGCCTCCAACCGCGCCCGGTTCTCCGATGAGGTCTGCTGGGAGATCCGGATCCGGTCGGCCGCTCGCGCGAGCTCGACGAACTCGTCGGGGCTGCGCGGGTGGTCCTCGCCGTCCCTGACGACGCGGAACCTCCCCGGTCGCGGACCCGCGGACGTCTCCTTGAGTTCGAGACGACCGCGAAGCACCCGGCTCCCGTCACGGTTCGCGACCACGGTGTAGTCGCTCCGTGCCTCGTGGAGGAACAGCGTCTCGACATCGGCCAACTGCTGTGACACTGCGCGTTGATACGCGTCTCGGGTATTTCAGCGGTTCGGCTCGCGGCGTCCCCGACCGCGACGCCTCCACCTCCCTGACCGCGACGCCTCCACCTCCCTGACCGCGACGCCCCCACCTCCCTGACCGCGACTGGTCCGCCGAAAGACCGATGTTTGCCGGGGTGGAACCCCGTCGTGAGTGTCTCGAACCGACTCCCGGCGGACTACGACACCATGATCGATGCGCTCGGCGACGCCGCGCTGTCCGTGCTTCTGGAGTTCGGCCTCCCCGCGCTGTTCGTCGTGTTCGTTCTCAAGGGTGCGCTCGTCGGCAAACCGCTCCCGACGAGCGTTCTGCTTCCGGGATACCTGCTGGCGGTGTCGGCGTCAGACCTGCTCGTCGCGGCCGCGATCGGGGTCGCGTCCGCCGGCTACGTCACCGGACAGGTGATGCTGTTCCTGAGCGCCAGACGATACGGACCCGGGTTCACGGACGCGACCGGATGGATCCGCGTCTCGGAGGTCCGCCTCGAGCGTGCGAACCGCTGGTTCCGACGGTACGGTGGCGCGAGCGTCTTCGTCACGAACCTCGTGCCGTACGTCGGCAGCTTCGTCTTGATTCCCGCGGGGATCGCTCGGTATCCGTTCGGTCGCGTCGTCGTCCATGCGACCGTCTCGACGGTACTGAACTACGTCCTGATCGTCTGGCTCGTGCTCGGATCCCTCGAGCTCGTTACGGGTATCTAATGGACGAACGGAGACTCGTCGAAAGGACGGTCGGCTTTACGAGACGAGGAGCTTCTCGCCGCGATCGACCGTGATCCGGCACGGCGGGGACATCTTGTTGTACGCGCGACGGAACGCCTCCTTCACGACGGGGGCCTGATCGGCCGTACAGTACGCGGTGAACACGACGTCGTCGGCGTTAAGACGAGCGGCCGTGCCGACCGGTTTGCCGAACGCCTGACGCATTCCGTCGGAGACACGGTCCGCACCCGCGCCGGTCGCCTGTTTGTTCTCGCGGATGACTTGGTGGGGGAACTTGCGGAGGGTCATCTTGTAGTTGCCCTCGCCGAGCTCCTTGATCAGGTGGCGGTTCGCCGACAGGCGCGCGCTCTCGAGCGAGCCGTGTCGGATCTGGAGCTCCTCCTCGACGCGGAGGCTGATCTGGACGGGGTAGTCGTCCGGCTCCGCGGAGAGGTCGCCCATGTTGTGCTGTGCGATCTTCGAACCGGGGATCCCCGTGATGTACTCGCGACGGGTGTAGGACGGCTTGTCGATCGTCCGGTACATAGAGGCGGGTTTGTCGGACATGGTTACTTGTCCGATGTAGCCGCCGCTGCGTCGATAAAGCCTTCGATACGGTGACGGAGCCGCGGAGGCGGCATTCCGGTGGTCACTCCACCGACCTCGCGGTCACTCCGCCGGCGTCGGTTCGAGCGCGACGTGTTCGAAGCCGCGATCGGCGAGCCGCTCCGCGGCCCGCTCCGTCACCGAGGGCGCGACGAGCATCCCGCGGACCCGAGTCGTGTCGGCGTCATCAGGGGGGTTCGCCATACTCGATCCCTCCGTCTCGGGCTCCGCCACGCTCGATCCCTCCGTTCCGAGTTCCTCGCGGATCGCGCGGACGTATCTGGCGAGCTGGCCGACCGCGTCCGGGCCGACCCGCCGGCGTTTCAACTCGACGACGACCGGGGTACCGTCGGCGTCGACGCCGAACACGTCGATCGGGCCGGCATTGGAGGGGTGCTCGGTCCCGATCGGCTCGAAGCCCGCCTCGATCAGGTCGGGGCGTTCGAGGATCCTGGTTCGAAGGTCCTCCTCGCTACCGTGAAGCTCCAGATCGCGGCCGCCCGTGACCGACATCGCCGACAGCTGCTGTACGTCCGAAAAGTGGACTCGCAGGGTCTCCTCGGGGGTCTCCCGGACGGACGTCACGCGGAGCCGGCCCTCCCGGACGGCGGCGCGGTGTTCGGAGCCGGGGGGCTGCCAGTTGACCGGTTTCTGGCCCTCGTCGGTGTGGACGAGCGCGGCCCCGTCCGGTTTCAACAGGAGGAGGCGGTCGCCGGACCCGAGATCGGAGGCTGCCCGTCCCTCATACGAGACGGAACACCGACCGAAGACGCTTATCAGGTCGCCGCGATCGAACGCCGCCTCCAGCTCCCACAGCGCCTCGCGGTGGGCCGGATCGTGGAGGCTCGTGACTGTCACGGTCGAGCTACGGGCCGAGCGCGCAAAAGGGACGCGTCGCGTGACCGGACGCGGTCGACGCGATATATAAATACGTCCCGGCGTCAATGCGTCTCATGGACGTCGACCTTCGAGGCCCCGGCTGGGTTCACCGCGACGGCGTCGTCGCTCGCGGTCGGGCGTTCGACGGCGACGACCTCCTCGACGCGTCGGCCATCGCCGAGCGGTTCGCGGACGACGTGGCCGAGACGGAGTCCCGGACCGTGGTGCCCAGAGCGGACCCGCACACCGCAGTCACCGCGGCTGCCGACGATCTGGAGGGGTTCTACGCGGCCGTCGTCGAGGACCGAACGAGTGGAGAGGCCGACGCCGCAATCCTCGTCGCCGACGGCGCGCGCTCGATCCCGCTGTACTATGGGACCCATAACGGGTCGGCGATCGTTTCCGATCGTGGACGGGTCGTTCGCGACGCCCTCGACGCGTCCACGGACCCGGTCACGGAGTCGGAGTTCCTGTTGACGCGATACGTCTCCGGTCCGGAGACGATCTGGACGGGCGTCAGATCGACGCGCGCGGGTGCGGCCGTCCGGATCGACGATGGAGGCGGAATCGAGCCGACGACCTACCGCGATCACTGGCCCGATGAGACGGAGCCGGCGGCATCGACCGTGTCGGAACGGCCGGCATCGACCCTATCGGAGCCGGCGGCGTCAACCGTCTCGCTGACCGGATCCCAATCGCCGCGCGAGCGGCTCGAATCCGGGCTCGAACGGGCGTTCGACCGGGCGGTCCGGATCGCGGGGGACCGCCCGGTCGTCGTCCCGCTGTCCGGCGGGTATGACTCGCGGCTGGTCGCCAGCGAGTTCGTCGCCCGCGGCCACGACGTGATCGGGTTCACGTTCGGCCGGTCGGGTCATCCCGACGTCGAGGTCAGTCGGGAGGTCGCCGCGCGACTCGGGATCGAGTGGCGGTTCGTCCCCTACGACGCAGAGACGTGGCACGAGTGGTACGGCGGCCCCGCGGGCGAAACGTACCGTCGAGCGGCGTTCGGCGGGGACGCGCTCCCCTTCCTCGCCGAGTGGCCCGCGGTTCGGACGCTTGTCGCCGAGGGGCAGGTTCCCGCGGACGCGCTCTGGTGTCCGGGACACACCGTCGCGACGCCCGGCGAGCGTCTTCCCCGGTTCGCGGACCCCGATACGCCCGCCGGCGACGAGGGAGAGTCGGGGGAGAGCGACGCGGTCCCGCCGACCGTCGACGCGCTCGCCGACTACGTCAGACGAACGCACTACTCCCTCTGGGAGTGGGACGACGACCGGTTCAACGCGGCGGTCGACGAGCGGATCCGTCGAGGACTCCTCGGCGACCGCGACCCCGACGCGGTGAACGACGCCGCATCGGCCGCGGCGGCCTACGAGCGTTGGGAGTGGCGCGCCCGGATGACGACCTTTACCAACGGCGACCTGCGCGCCTACGAGAACGCCGGCGTCGAGACGTGGCTCCCCTTGTGGGACCCTGCGTACGTCCGTGCGTACGCGTCGCTGCCACGACGATGTCGGGAAGACAAGCGGCTCCACAGCGAACTCGCGGTCGACCGCTATCGGGCCGCGGCGGGGCTCGGCGACGCGGACACGGATGACGATCCCGACCGCCGTTCATCCGGTCTCGGCCCTGCGGAAGTAACGGACCGAACGCTCGCGCCGATCGATCGACACCTCTCGCTACTGCGCCACACGCCGGTCCGACGGTTCACCGAGCGGGACGGACGATGGGACCCGCCGTTTCTCGCGCCGCGGGGGTCGTGGGGCGAGCGAGGGAGCCACCCACTCGCGTGGGACGCGATCGTCGATCCGGCCGTTCACGCGCGGCTCCCGCCCGCGCGGAACCTCTACGCGATACGGACGCTGGCGGCGACGAACCGGATCGGCCTCGGCGACCCGGAGAGCGTGGCGATCGACCGCTTCGTGTCGGCTGACCGCGACGGGGAAACGGATGGGTCGGGGAGGGCTCGACTCCGGCTCCCGACCGAGACCGACGGGACGTAGTGCCGGCTTAAGTGCCGTGCTCCCAGCTGCCCATGTACTCGCGCTGTTCGGCGGAAAGCGAGTCGTGGTCGACGCCCTCGGCGGCGAGTTTGATCTCGGCGACCTCGCGGTCGAGGTCGTCGGGAACGTCGTGGACGCCGGCCTCGTAGGCCGCACCGTTCTCGGCGAGTTCGCGGACGACGACCGCCTGAACGCCGAAGCTCTGGTCCATCACCTCGACCGGGTGGCCGAGCGCGATGGGGGCAGCGAGGTTGACGAGGCGACCCTCGGCGAGCACGTTGAGCACGCGCCCGTCGGGCATCTCGAAGCCCTCGACGCCGTCACGCGCCTCGAAGCGGTCGACCGCGAGGTCGTCGAGCTCCTCTAAGTTGATCTCCACGTCGAAGTGGCCCGCGTTCGCGAGGAGCACGCCGTCGGACATGACCTCGAAGTGCTCGCGCGTGATCACGTCGCGGTTGCCCGTCGTCGTGACGAACACGTCGCCTTTCTGTGCGGCCTCCGCCATCGGCAACACCTCGTAGCCCTCCATGTGGGCTTCGAGCGCCTTGCGCGGGTCGACCTCACAGACGATCACGTTGGCGTTCTGTCCGGCCGCCTTCTTCGCGACGCCCTTCCCGCAGTAGCCGAACCCGCCGACGACGACGTTCTTCCCCGCGAACGAGAGGTTCGTCGTCATCGCGATGGTCGCCAGCGAGGACTCACCCGTGCCGTGAACGTTGTCGAACAGCCGCTTCATCGGCGTGTCGTTTACCGCAAAGACAGGGTAGTGAAGCTCGTCCTCGTCGTCCATCGCGCGCAGGCGGTGGACGCCGGTCGTCGTCTCCTCGGCTCCGCCGATGATGGAGTCGATCAGCTCGGGGTACTCCTCGTGGACGAGTTTGACCATGTCCATCCCGTCGTCGACCGTGATCGTCGGCTCGTGGGCGACGACCGCGTGCATCGCGTCGTAGTACTCCTCGTCGCCGACGCCGCGCACGGCGTAGGAGGTTATCGACTCGTGCTCGTTCAACGCCGCGGAGACATCGTCGTGCGTCGACAGCGGGTTACAGCCGGTGATCGCGACCTCCGCGCCACCCTCGGCGAGCAGCTCGACGAGGTTCGCGGTCTTCGCTTCCACGTGCATCGCCATCGCGATGACCTCGCCGTCGAGGGGCTGCTCGGCGACAAACTCCTCGCGCAACGACTCCAGGATCGGCATGTGCTGGAGCGCCCAATCCATCTTGCGGCGGCCCTCCTCGCGGGCCGAGTCGGGATCTGACAGGTGGTGTGTTACCGGCGAATACGTGCTCTCGCTCATGTCCATCGGTTGGCTCACCGCGCACTAAACGCTGCCGACACGGGCGGAAGAACGGAATCGCGATCTCGATCAGCCCGCGTCTTCCGCGCGAGCGACGACGCCGGCCGCGGCCTCGGCGGCGCGCTCGCGGACGGCCTCGACATCGAGGGTGAGCACGTCCCGGTCGCGCATCAGCACCTCGCCGTCACACACCGTGTGGCGCACGTCGTGTCCGCTCGCGGCGTACGCGAGGTGCGAGACGAGGTCGTGAACCGGCGTCAGGTGTGGGGCGTCGAGGTCAACGACGGCGAGGTCCGCGGCGGCTCCCTCTGCGATCCGACCGCCCGGGAGCCCGAGCGCGTCCGCGCCCGCCGCGGTCGCCATCTCCACGACCGCCTCGGCGGGGACGGCGCTGGCGTCCTCGGCGGCGAGCTTCCCGACCATCGCGGCGTCGCGCATCTCGTCGAACAGGTCGAGGTCGTTGTTCGAGGCCGCGCCGTCGGTGCCGAGCGCGACCGTGACGCCCGCGTCGCGCATGCGCTGGACAGGGGCCATTCCGCTGGCGAGTTTCATGTTCGAGGCCGGACAGTGGACGACGGCGGTTCCCGACTCCGCGAGCAGATCGATCTCCGCGCCGTCGACGTGGACCCCGTGCGCGAAGAAGTCTTCAGGGCCGAGCACGCCGATGTCGTCCGCGTACTCGATCGGTCGCTGCCCGCCCTCGTCGACGATCGGATCGACCTCGTCGGTCGTCTCGTTGGCGTGGAGGTGGATCGGGACGCCAGCCTCGCGCGCCTCGTCAACGCCCTCCCGGAGGAACTCCTCACCAACGGTCGTCAAGGAGTGCGGCATGAACGCGGTTCGGATCCGGCCGTCGGCCGCCCCGTCCAACTCCGCAGCGACGGCGAGGCTCTCCTCGACGTCGGCGGCCGCCGCCGCGTCGTCCTTGCCGACCGTGACGGCACCGTGCCCGAGTCGTGCGCGCAGCCCCGCGCGGTCGACGACGTCCGCCACGCGGTCCACCGCGAAGTACATGTCCGCGAACGCGGTCGTTCCCGACCGGATCATCTCGACGACGCCGAGTTCGGCACCCGCCTCGACGTCGTCGGGCGTGAGTTCGGCCTCGACCGGCCAGATGTCCTCGCGAAGCCACGCATCGAGCGGTTTGTCGTCGGCGTACCCCCGTAGAAGCGTCATCGCGACGTGCGTGTGTGCGTTGACGAGCCCGGGAATGACGAGCGATCCCTCAGCGTCGAGGGTCTCGGTCGCCGCATCCGTCGCGTCCGCGACCTCGTTCGGGGCACCGACCGCACGGATCGTTCCCGCGTCGCGATCGATGACGACGTCCGCCCGCTCCACGCGACCGTCCGGCCGCAACGCTCGCCCGCCGGTAACACACAGGGTGTTCATACGCTCCGATCCCGTCGCCCGCACCAAACGCCTTCGGTTCCGACGTGCCAGACGGAAGTTCTCCCAGTTGCTCTCGATGCGGCAGCAGAGGACAACTGTTCGGATCGATGTCGTTCCCCGATGGCCTTACTCCGGTCGAGGCCCTCCGTTCGATAGTGACGGTCGACATCCACACACATACGTCCTACTCGGACGGGTCCGGAATCCCGCTCATGCTCGACGCCGCCGAGTCGGCCGGGCTCGATGCGGTCGGGTTCGCGGACCACTGTAGCCTGAGCCGAGCGTGGCGGGACGAACGGTTGCTGTGGAACCGCAACTTCGATCGGACGTACACCCGTCGCCGCGAGGCGATCG
The DNA here is from genome assembly GCF_017873815.1 of Halorubrum alkaliphilum. Taxonomy (GTDB): domain Archaea; phylum Halobacteriota; class Halobacteria; order Halobacteriales; family Haloferacaceae; genus Halorubrum; species Halorubrum alkaliphilum. The sequence continues at coordinate 160,611 of NZ_JAGGKQ010000004.1, forward strand.
GGATCGCCGACGCCCGCACCGACCTGTCTGTCTATGACGCCGTCGAGATGGATTACGAGCCCGCATTGGAGCCCGCGATCGAGGCGTTCCTCGACGACGCCGGATTCGACTACGCGCTCGGAAGCGTCCACTACGTCGCCGGCAAACAGGTGTTCCCGTTCGAGTCGTTCACCGATGTGAGCGACGCAGAGCGTCGGGCGTTCGTCGACGACTACTACGACGCGGTCGTTTCGCTGGTCGACTCGGAGCTGTTCGACGTGCTCGCACACGTTGATCTCGTGGAGAACCATCCGGCGCTCAACGGACTCACCACCGACGCCCATCGGGAGCGGGTCGCGGCCGCCTGCGCGGACTCTCGGACCGTTCCGGAGATCAACGCCGGTCGAGCCGGGGAACGGGGCGAGTTCGATCTCTTTCACCCCACCGAACCGTTCATCCGAGCGTTCCGCGACCACGGCATCCGGTTCGTCGTCGGGACCGACGCACACGACCCCGAGGATTTCGCTGACCGGGTGCCACTGCTGGAACGATGTCTCGAAGAGCAGGGAATCGAACCGCTTGAGGTTGAGACGCTGTGTAGCGAAGTCGACGGTGGCCGGTCGTCGAGCGCTTCCGAGACGGGCGTCCCGGATCCCTCCGAAGCCCCTTAGGCCGACGCGACCGCAGTGTCGACATGGCAAGCGACGCTCAGCAGGCGTGTTTCGAGGCGGGGATCAAGTTCGGCTCACTGTACCACCAGTTCGCGGGAACGCCCGTGAGCCCGTCCAGCACACGAAGTCTGGAGACCGCGATGGCGGAATCGATCGAGAACCAGCCCTTCTGTGAGTCCGTGAGCGTCGAGATTCACGATGACCGCGTCGCGGACGCGATCGATCACGAGAACGGGTACACCGAACTTACGGGGTCGCTGATGGATGTCGAGATGCGAATCGACCACGAGGGGGTCGTCGTCAACACTCAAATGACGATGCGGGACGGCTATCCGCTGATGGAGTTGGTCTCGGTCGTGGACGGCGGCGATTGAGGACGACGAGGGTCAAAAGAGGACCGGGGACCGTCACTCCACGTCGCGGACGGTCCCGACGCCCTTGCTCGATCCCTCGCGGAAGACGAACCGCTGCCCTTCCTCGATCAGATACGGACGGAACTTGAATCGGACTCGCGCGTGACCGGTGTCGCCGGGGAGCAGCCGTCCCTCCGCGGGATCGAACACCGCGGCCTCCGAGAGCGTTTCGAGGTGGACAACTGGCTCGTATCCCTCCTGTATCCGTGTCGGATGGTTGAGCACCATCACCTCGGCCTCGAACTCCCGGACCGGTTCCGGGTCGCTCTCTCGGGGGACCAGGGCCATCCCGCGCTCTATTTCGGACTCGTCGACGCCTTTGAGCGCGATGCCGACGATCCGGCCGGCGGTCGCCTTGTCGACGCGGTGGTAGTGCATCTCGATCGAGCGGACCTCGACCTCGCGGAACGAGCCGTCAGCCATCGGTCCTAAGAGGAGTTCATCGCCCGCCTCGACCGTTCCGGAGTTGACCGTGCCGGAGGCGACCGCGCCGACGCCAGTTACCTTGTAGCTGCGGTCGATGTACATCCGGAACGCCTCGCGCTCGGGTGTCGCGCGCTTCGGGAGCGACTCGAACAGCCGATCAAGCGTGTCGATCCCCTCGCCGCTTACCGCGCTGGTTCGGAGCAGCGGAACGACCCCTTCGCCGACCTCTGCGACCGCGACATCGACACCGTAGCGATCGACCAACAGTGGCGTCTGGCCGGCGTCACGCAGCATCGACTCGACCTCGCGTTCGACCGCGGCGAGTCGCTCGTCCGAGACGGCGTCCGTCTTCGTGACGGCGACGAGGGTTGGCAGCTCCGTCGCGAGCAGGATCCCGAGGTGTTCCCGGGTCGTCTCCGTCGGGCCGTCGTCGGCTGCGACCGCGAGCAGGCCGTAGTCCAGCTTCTGGCCGACGAGTCCGCGGATCGTCGTCCGGAGCCACGGCTCGTGGCCGACCGTGTCGACGAACGAGACCAGCCGGTCGGCCTCCTCGACGATCCGCGCTCGGTCCGACTTCCGGTGCGGGTTGTCCATCCGAACCGGCTCGTCGGCGTCGTCCGCGAAGCCGTACACCGCGTACGAGAGGTCGGCGGAGAGGCCGCGTTCGACCTCGTGGGGCTGGACATCGAGGAAGCCGCGGGTGCCGCCCTGCCCGTCGTCGGCCCGTCCCGTGACGAGCGTGCCGACGAGCGTCGATTTCCCGTGGTCGACGTGGCCCGCCGTCCCGATCACGAGGTGGTCGTCGTCAGCCTCGAACATCCCGCCCTCGCGGACGGTGGCGAGCCCGACGAGCCCTTCGTCGTCGCCGTTGCCGTCCGCGCCCGCGCTCCACGTCTCGACGTCGGCGATGTGGGCGTCCGCCTCCTCGGCAAGCAGCGAGAGCACGTCCATCGTCTCCGAGAACGTCTCCGGAGCGATCCCCGCCAGTCCGCCGTCGTCGGTGACGCCGAGGACGTAGGTGGCCTCTCCGTCGCCCGAGAGGACGCGGTGGCGCAGCTGGGCGACGAGCGACTCCATCCGACCGTCCGCGAGGTGTACCTCGCGGGTGAGCCGTTCCTTGAACTCGATCGCGCCGCCGTCCCGTTCGCCGCGCTCGATGGCCCGCCGTAACGCGGACCGGTCAGCGCTCATACCCGCCCGTAGGCGACAGCCGGGCTTAACGGTTTTCGTGGTAGCGATCCCCACGTGAACGGATCGCTATAGAGATGCGTGGACCGGAGCAATCCCGAACCCGTCCCGTGTCGCGGATCTCGACTCACTCTCAATTGTAAGCAAGCGACGCTCACCGGATCGTCCACCACAGCGACCGGAGTCGATACCCCCACGACCCTTTTTGATACCCGTTCCAGCCGCTCATACCGCCGGCGAGCGTCGTGGCGTCGTATCCCTGCTCGTCGAGGAACCGCGTCGCTCGCTTGGCGACGATCCCCATCTTACAGACAACGACGACGGGCTCGTCGTCCGGAATCTCGCCGAGTCGCTTCCGGAGCGCGGACTTGTCACCCCTCTGGAGGTCGTCGTACACCGGGACGTTGTGGCTGCCGTCGATCGCGCCTGCCGCGAACTCCGTTTCCGGCCGGATGTCGAGGAGAAACGGTCGGTCGCCGGCGTCGAGACGCTCGTCCAGTTCGTCGGGGCGGATCCTACTCATACGATGGAATTGTACTAAAAGCACAAAGCCGTGGTGTTTCGTCTGGGGCGGACCTCAGATCGCCGGCAGCCACCACGCCGAGACGCCGATGAAGATCACCATCCCGAACACGTCGACGACGTTCGTGACGATGGGGATCGTCGTGTCGTCGGGGTCGATCCCGAGCCGATAGGAGCCGTACGTCGCGAGGAAGCTGAACACGACCGCGATCACTGCTACCGACATGCCGCTTATAAGCGAGATGACGAGCAGGTCGGCGAGTCCGAGCGGCGCGCCGATGATCTGCCCGATTGCCCACGCGCCGAGGGCGAGAGCGGTGAAGATCGTCGCTGCCAGCCCGAACACGGCACCGACGTTCGCCCACAGGGTGCGGTCACGAGGGTCGAAGTCGGTCGTCCCCAAGTGCATTCGTGTCGAGAGCCGCGAACTCAGGATTGCGCCGAGATTCCCGCCCATATCGACCATCGTCGGCACCATCACCGCGAGCAGCCCGTACTGATCGAGCAGTTCCTCGGCGTCTTCGAGGGTGATCCCCGCCCAGAGAACGATGATAGAGAGGACGACGAGAAGCGGGAACATGTTGGTCACGATCTTGCGGGTGTCCCACGACCCCAGCGAGCCGCTCGGAACCACCATCAGATCAGCACCTCAATGACGATCACAGCGAGGAACAGGAACGCCATGCCGAACACGTCACCCAGCGTAGTGACGATCGGTCCCACAAGGTTGTCCGGGTCGTAGCCGGCTTTATATCCGGTGAAGATGAGCAACAACAGCCCGAATATCAGCACAAACGACGTGAGCACGCCCGCGATGAGCATGATCCCCACCAGTTCGACGAGTGCGGCCGACTCTCGTCCGAGAAGTGTGAGCGCGCCCCACGAGATGAACCCGATCACGATCGAAATACCGATTCCATTAATAAAGGACGCGAGCACGGCGTTTACCAGTCGTTCGCTCCGTTCAAACCGCGGGTCGATCAGCCCTTGATGTAGGCCGCTGGCGATCCGTCCGCCGAGTGCGCCGTACACGTTCCCACGCGTTGCGAGAAACACGGGAACCATGACGAGCAGTCCGGGGAACCGATCGACACTTTCGAGCATGCCCTCGAGAACCAATCCGGCAAACAGTCCACCTCCGAGTGCGATAACGAGAACGGGGAGCGCCTCGCGGTAGATCGACCAGAAGTCACGACGGACACTCATAGAATGTACTGACCCAATTTTTGTTTAAAACTACCGGAAGAGACGATCGCTTCGGGCGTGGTCACGGGTCCGTGTCGGGCAGTCGCTCCGCGTGTTCAACGACGACACGTCCGAGGCGCTCCGTACGGTCTCGTAGCGAGTCGTCACGAAACGTTCCGTCGGCGGCGACAGCCGAGGACGCGCCTCGGATACCCACCTCATGGGGGACGACCCACGCGTGGACGTTCCGGAACGTCGACCGGAGGTGTTCGAGCGTGCCTCCGTACGAACCGCCACCCGCAGTCGTCAACAGGCCGACCGCGGTGTACTCGTACTCCTCGGAGCCGCAAAAGTCGTGGAAGTTCTTAAAGGTCGAGGAGTAGGAGCCACGGTACACCGGCGACCCGGCGATCACGCCGTCGGCCTCGCGAACGATCGCTTTCAGCCGGTCGCTCTCGCCTTGTTCGTCCTCGTTGGGGTGATATAAGGGGAGATCTACCGCACCCAGATCGATGAGATCCGTCTCCGCGCCAGCCCTCGCAGCCGCGCCGAGCGCCACACGAAGGGCAGCCTTCGTCGTGCTGTTCGTCCGCCGGCTACCGGATATGGCGACGACCCTCGTCATACCGGCCCCTCGCGGAGGACGGGCAAAAACGCGGCGAGTCCACCCCGGAGTTCGCTCAGATATCGACGACGACACCGGCCATTATGGTCCCGGCCGTCGAGAGTGTAGCTATGGATCGGATCTCCTTCGGCACCGATGGCTGGCGAGCGACGCTCGACGTCTTCACCGACGAACGGGTGCGGATCGTGGGACAGGCAGTCGCGGACCACCTCGACGCCGCTGGCCACGACGACCCGGTCGCGGTCGGCTACGATGCGCGCGAGACCTCGGAAGGGTTCGCCGAGAGTCTCGCCGACGTGCTGGCGGACAACGGGTTCGACGTACTCCTTCCCGAGCGGGACGTGCCAACGCCGGTGATTGCCTACGCCATCGTCGACAACGGACTTTCAGGTGCGTGTATGGTCACCGCGTCACACAACCCACCCGAGTACAACGGCGTGAAATTCATTCCGAGCGACGGGGCACCAGCCCTGCCGGACGTAACCGAGGATGTCGTCGATCGGCTCGCGGAGCCGACGTTCCTCCCCGAACCCGAACGGGGAACGATCGAGCGACGCGACTTCGTTTCCGCACACGCCGACGCGGCCCGTGAACTCGTCGACGCCGACCTCGACGGGCTCACGGTCGCATACGACGCAATGCACGGCAGCGGCCGGGGCGTCACGGACGTGCTGCTCGAATCCGCCGGCGCGGAGGTCCACCGGCTGCGCTGTGACCGCGACCCGACGTTTGGCGGGGAGCCGCCGGAGCCGAGCGCGGAACATCTCGGGGGGTTGGCCGAGTTGGTCACCGATCCCGGCAGCGACGTCGACCTCGGGATCGCCAACGACGGCGACGCCGACCGGATCGCGGTGGTGACGCCGGAGCGCGGCGTGCTCGACGCTAACCTGTTTTACGCCGCCTGCTACGATCGCCTCTTAGAGACGGACACCGGCCCCGCGGTTCGGACCGTCTCGACGACGTTTCTCGTCGACCGGATCGCAGAGGCTCACGGCCAAGAGGTGTTCGAGACGCCGGTTGGATTCAAATGGGTCGCGGAAGCGATGGGGGAACACGACGCGCTGTTCGGCGGCGAGGAGTCGGGCGGGTTCTCCGTCCGCGGGCACGTCCGTGAGAAGGACGGCGTGTTGATGTCGCTGCTCGCGGCCGACGCGACGACCGCGGAGCCGTTCGACGCACGCGTCGATCGCCTGCTCGACGAGCACGGCCACATCGCGGCCGGGAAGGTGTCGATCGACTGTCCGGACGACCGGAAGGCGGGGGTACTCGACGAGCTGGAGGACCACATCCCGGAGTCCGTCGACGGCCACGCGGTCGCGAAAGTCGTCACGCTTGACGGGTTCAAACTGCTTCTGGAGAACGGGTCGTGGCTGCTCGTTCGCCCCTCGGGGACGGAACCGAAACTCCGGGTCTACGCCGAGGCCGACGACGACGACCGCGTCGAGTCGCTGCTGGCGGAGGGTCGCGAACTCGTCGAACCCCTCGTCTGATGGGCGTGTCGCGGTGGCCGTCGCATCGCGTGGCTCCGACGCCGTGCGGTACTGCTCGCCATCGTCGCCATCGGCCGGCTGATCCGGGTGCTGTGACGGCCCGTCCGCGCGGCGTCGAGTCCGACGTTCGACCCGGAGCGATGGCAGCGATTGGGTGGCTTTTTAGGGGATACCGCCGTAGCTGAACGTATATGTTCAAGGCCATCGTGGACGCGTCGACGCTACAGGACGCGCTCGATTCGGTGAGCGTGCTGGTCGACGAGTGTAAGATCCGTCTGAACGAGGAGGCCCTCTCGATCCGCGCCGTCGACCCCGCCAACGTCGGCATGGTCGATCTCACCCTAGAGGCCGCCGCCTTCGAGTCCTATGAGGCCGACGGCGGCGTCATCGGCGTCAACCTCGCACGACTGGAGGACATCGCCGGCATGGCCAACTCCGGCGACCTGATCCACCTCGAACTCGACGAGGAGACCCGCAAACTCCACATCGAGACGGACGGACTCTCCTACACCCTCGCGCTCATCGATCCCGACTCGATCCGCCAGGAACCCGACATCCCGGACCTCGATCTCGCCTCCGAGATCGTCGTCGAAGGTGCCCAGATCGACCGCGGGATCAAGGCCGCCGACATGGTCTCCGATCACATCCGCCTCCGCGTCGACGAGACCGACGAGACGTTCTTCATCGAGGCGGAGGGCGACACCGACGACGTCGACCTCGAGTTGACCCGCGAGGACCTCATCGCGCTCACGGCCGGTCCCGCCGACTCGCTGTTCAGCCTCGATTACCTGAAGGACATGAACAAGGCGATCCCCGGCGACGCCGAGGTCACCATCGAGCTCGGCGAGGAGTTCCCCGTCAAGCTCCACTACGGCTTCGCCGAGGGGCTCGGGCAGGCAACGTATATGCTAGCCCCGAGAATTCAGAGCGACTGACTGGCACGCCACCGTTTTCCCTCCACGGTGCGGAACGCAGGTATGTCACAGACGATAGCGCTCGCGACCGCGCTCACGCCAGCACAGGTACTCGGTGACGGCGTGCTCGGCTGGGCGATCACCTTTTTCCTGTTGGCGGTCATCGCCGGTATCGCCGGGTTCCGAGGCGTCGCGGGCGTGACGATGCGCGTCGCGAAGATACTCGTCGTCGTCTTCCTCGTGCTCGCCGTGATCAGCTTGCTTTTATAAGCGACCGACTTCGTTGAACGGCCGCTTTCAGACGTGCTATCGAACGGCACGACCAGCCGATCGGGCTGCTTTTTGAGTGATATCGGGAGTGGGTATATCGATACGGTGTGGTGGCTGTTTATAAGTGGGATAGTGGTGTTGTTGGCGGCTGTTTATAAGTAGATGGTGCTGTGGTGAACAGTTCCACATCTCTAACTGTTCATTTATAAGTGGTTGAGTACGGATCGTCGGTGAACACTTCCAAAGCCCCAGCCTGCTCCGGTCGAGGGGCTCGCTGCGCGCTCAAAAGGGCGAGCATAGCGAGCCCTTTTGAGTGCTTGCGTCACCCGTCTTCCCGGAGCAGGCTGCCCCTTTGAGCCCCACCCCACACAGCACCCGCACCTCACGCCTCCCCAGCCTCGCCGGAACGGCGCTTAAAGCGCCGTTCCGGGCTCCAGCGAGAATCGAAGATTCTCTGGCAGCCGGCGCGGAGCGCCGGCGACCTCGCGCCGTCGGTTCGCGCCCTTTTAAGGGCGCGAACCGGGGCGCGCCACCGCGGTGTTCATTTATAAGTGGTCGTCGCAGCCGCTCACAGTCCTTTTAAATACGATCACGTTGCTGCCGATTTGAGAGACCCACTCCCGCCGTCACTCACGACTGCGCCTGTACTGACCGCAGGAAAAAGTGTCATTTCTATGGATTTCAACAGTCCCGATTCATCCTAATTCCGCTATCTCTCTCTCTCGTCGATCGGGCCAAAGGAATTGAGAAGAATCCACAGAATCGTCAGCAGGAGCGCTGCGAAGAGAAACGATCTCGACCATTTCCGCTGATCCGCTGGTGATATGTTCCATCTAGTCGCTGCCCATCTCGTCCAAACCATCCCGGACAGGAAGAGCGATACACCGATGGCTCCGGTATGCACAACACCATATAACGAATACGGCAGAAACAGAAGGCTGAGCGCAATAATTAGCCCTCCAACGGTCATCGCTACTGCCGGTAACACACGGAACGTACTGCCGCTCTCAGGTGCTTGTTCGGCACTCATGACACGGTTCCCGACTACAATCGCAGTAAAATGTAGGTATATGAAACCATACGGTTGATACGCAGACAGGAACACCGCCGGTCACAGGGCAACCAGCTCTGGTACCATTTGCGCGCGGTATACCGCACGCGGTTCTTGTCGGAGCCGAAGGAGTTCAACAGAGCCGCCGACAGGGGATCCGAGTCGGAGCGACGGTTTGGCAGGAGCGGTTAAATACTCCGGCGAGTGTGTATGAAGACATGTCAGAGTTCGGCGTCCTCTCGATCGTTCCGCCGTTGCTCGCCATCGTGTTGGCGATTGCCACTCGGAAGGCGATCCTCTCGTTGTTCCTCGGGGTTTGGGCGGGGGCCGTGATATACACCGGTGGGCTGGGACTCGTCCAGACGTTCGACTGGATCATCGCGGCGATCCTCGTCGACGACGGGTTTCACGCGACGATAATCGTGTTCACGCTGCTTTTGGGCTCCGGCGTCGCGATGATCTGGAACCTCGGCGGCTCCTACGCCGTCCGCGACTGGGCGCTGGAGCGGCTCGACAGCCGTCGTGACGCCGGGCTAGTCACGTGGCTGCTGGGGCTCGTGATGTTCTTCGACGACTACGCCAACACGGCTATCGTCGGCTCGTCGATGAAGGACGCCTCCGATCAACTACGGATCTCCCGCGAGAAGCTGTCCTACATCGTCGACTCGACGGCCGCACCCGTGGCGACGCTCGGCATCTCCTCGTGGGTGGCGTTCCAACTCGGGTTAATAAACGACGCGTACGACAACCTCGGGGTCGAGGACCCGCCCTCGGCGTTCGAGGTGTTCCTCAGCTCCATCCCGTTTAACGCCTACTCGATCCTCGCTATCGCGATGGTCGGGATCGTCGTCCTCACCGGACGGGACTACGGCGAGATGTTGACCGCCGAGCACCGAGCGGCCTCAACCGGAAAAGTGACCCGTGACGACGCGGTCCCGATGCAGGACGTCGAGGCGGAGCTCGGCGAGCCGAGCGCGACCGAGCCGCGTCTGGTCAACTTCTTCGCACCCGTGGGAGTGCTGATCGCGGTCACCGTCGGCTCGGCACTGTGGACCGGCTACGAGCCCGGCGCGTCGCTGTACGACATGGTGATCGCCGCGGACTACGCGGCCGCCCTGCTGTACGGCTCCTTCGCGATGGTCGCGTCCGGATTCCTCCTCGGAAAAGTATACGGAATCTTCGGATTAGGCGAGGCGACGGACACGACCGTTAACGGCTTCGGCATCATGCTCACCGCCGTCACCGTCCTCGTCTTGGCGTGGTCGATCGGCGAGGTCGTGGCCTCGCTGGAGACCGCGGCGTTCATTGAGGGGTACGTCAGCGCGGACTTCCCGACGGCCGTCCTGCCGATCGTCGTGTTGGTTCTCTCAGCGTTCGTCGCCTTCTCGACCGGGACCTCGTGGGGTGCGATGGGGATCATTACGCCGGTCGCGATCCCCGTCGCGTGGTCGCTGACCGGGGACCACACGATGGTCGCGGCCGTCGTCGGCGCGGTGTTCTCGGGGGCGATCTTCGGCGACCACACCTCGCCGATCTCCGACACCTCGGTGTTGTCGGCGACGTTCACCGGCGCGGACCTCATCGACCACGTCCGGACGCAGCTGTACTACGCCGTCACGGTCGGCGTCGTGGCGATACTCGTGTTGCTGACTTGGGGCGTCACCGGGATCACCCCGGTCGCGCTGCTGCCGCTCGGCGTCGTCGTCCTGATCGGACTCGTCTACGGGCTCTCGGAGTTTGACGCGAACCGTCGCGGGGTCGACCCGGTCGCGGCCAACCGACCCACCGAAGACGCGATCGAAACGGACCGAACGAAAGGCGAGTAGTCGGGGTGCGGCGTCCACGCGACTAGTTGAGGAGCCGCCGGCCACCCGACGCACCGGCCACCCGACGCACCGGCCACCCGACGCGTCGTTTATATCCCCTCGGCGGCAACTCTCCTCCGCGTGCCCTCAGTCCCCGCCCGAGTACTCCCGACTGGGAGCGATGACAGCGCGGAGAACCCAGGCACGTGACATCCGGTCGCTACCGTGACCCACAGTCGGTCGTGGACGCGACCCGCCCGTCGCCGCGCAGGCGACCGCCCGCCACGAGGGTTTCCCGGTCGACGCGGCACGCCGCCGGAGATGAGACCGGTCGTTAGTGTTGCGGGCGACATTATGGCTCGCTAGCGCTTCGCTCGTCACGTAACCGGATTTCCCGCAGTGTCCGGGGCACATATGACTCTCGACGAGTCACTCGGATCCGTCAGCGAGCCATTGCCGTAGCTCTGCTTCCTTCTCGTCGTAAATCGTCTCCGGGTGCTGGTCCGCTCCCTGCCGCACGATACGTTTGATCTCTTCGAACAGTTCTTCGCAAAGCGATTCCAACTTCTCCGAATCGCTACGGGAGTGGTCGTTCATGACCGGAAAGTCACTTCGTTCGGAGCGGGATAGTTCCTGGTAGAGTCTGCGAGCGAGCGGTTCGTACAGGTTGTCCACGCGCTTCCAGTCTGCTGTTTCCTCCCGTGACTGGCGTCGATATTCCTTGTCGGTGCTGATCTTCTCTGCGAAATTCCACATGTACGCCTCAGTTTGCTCGCTGAAGTAGAACCACCGGTTTATTAACCAATCCGATTTGGCATCGATTGGCTTGACAATCATCAAGTGATTACTCCCGACCGGACCACCAGTGTCGAAGACTAACGTAGCTTTACATCCGTTTGTTGTTCGCTTGTTTATTGTTTCGCGCACGTGGGTCATTCCCAGCGTCATCACTCAAATACGTCCGGAGTGGCGGTGGGCCACGCCGACTCGATCGACATGTAACTATTTTCTTGTCGATACGCCAGCAGTATGTTTTTGCGGGAGTAGCAGCAACGCTTACGTATGTCTGAGGGAGAATCTCGGCGGATCGAACACAATCTCCTGAGCGAGCCCCATATTCGCGGCCGCCGAATCAGCGTCCGTCAGGTGTACGCCCTCGTTGAAGAGTACGATGAGGATCCGGAAGCAGTTGCCGATCGGTACGATCTCGATGTGGCCGACGTGTATCACGCGCTAGCGTACTATCACGATCACCCACGCAACATGCGCGACGCAGAGCAGAAGCGCGAGAACGTCATGGAAGAGTTCCGGGAATCCATCGATCGTCCGGAAGGCGTCGATCCGGACGCTGCCTGAGATGAGCGATTGGCAGTTTCTGCTCGACGAGAATATCGATCCAAAGACTGCCACGTACGTAGAGAAGGAAGGGATTCACGCCGAGCACGTCCGGGATTCACTCTGGCAAGGAGCCGACGACCAAGAGGACGTCCTACCGTATGCCCGAGAACACGAATTGATCGTCGTGACGAGCGATGTGAAAGATTTCGGTAGAGTACCACCAGAGACTCACGCTGGTATTGTTCTCCTCTATGATGATACGATGCCGGCGTACCAGGTTGCGGCTGGTCTTATTACGATGATCGACGCCAGAACCGATATTCGTTCGATGGCCGTGAGGAACTCGACCCATGGATTTGAGCGAGTATGCTGATTTCACCAGTTCAAGTGCCCAAAATCCTCAAATACACTTCCACCGAGCCTAGTGAACTACCCCTGCCTACTGCGTCCTCAGAAATCTTCGATTTCTGATGTGCGAACGAGAGCTTGCTCTCGTTAACGCTACTCGGCTTCGGCCTGCGTTGCTCCTTGAGGAAGGGGGCTTACCGCCTGTAATCAGCTAAAAGAAACTCGTCCGGTAGTGTTACCGGCGCACATTCCGAATGGCCGTAGCGACATCGCCAGCCACGGAAACGTGCTCGCCACCCGCCAAACGTAACCAGTTCCAATTACTGTACAAGCAGAATAGCTAAATAGGCTCCATCAATACGTTGTATCACTCGTGATTCATCGACGGAGAGTTCTCACAGCCGTCGCTGGCGGGGTGACGGCGGCACTTGCCGGCTGTCTCGGTGACGACGACGCCCCTGCCGAGATACACGACGAGACACTGACGGTCACGACGACGACGAGCACCTACGACACGGGACTGCTGGACGAGGTGAACGCGGCGTTCGAGGACCGGTACGGCGTCACGGTCCGGGCGGTCGCTCAGGGAACCGGCGCGGCGCTCGAAACCGGGCGACGGGGCGATTCCGACGTGGTGATGGTTCACGCCCGATCGCTGGAGGACGAGTTCCTCCGGGAGGGATACGGGATCAACCGGCGCGATCTCATGTTCAACGACTTCGTCGTTGTCGGTCCCGACGACGATCCTACCGGTGTCGACCGGATGGAGAGCGTGACCGACGCGTTTCGGGCGATCGCCGAGAGCGAGTCCGTCTTCGTCTCGCGTGGCGACGACTCCGGGACCCACGTGAAGGAACTCGCCATCTGGGACGCGGCCGACGCCGACCCCGAGGGCGAGTGGTATCGGGAGGCCGGCAGCGGGATGGGAGAGGTGCTGAATCAGGCGAACCGGACGCCCGGCTACACGCTCGCCGACCGCGGCACGTACGTCTCCCAGCGGTCCGAACTCGACGAGGTATCGATCCGCGTCGAGGGACCGATCGAGGGCGGTTCGGCGCTCCTCGCGAACCCGTACGGTGTCGTCGCCGTGAACCCCGGCGTCCACGAGACCGTCAACTACGACCTCGCCATGTCGTATATCGGCTTTCTCACGTCCCGGGAGGGACGGGAGATCATCGAGGAGTACGCGATCGACGGCGAGCAGTTGTTCTTCCCCGAGGCGGTCTCGGAGGAGCCGAACTTCCGGCAGTACGTCCCCGAGAACTGGACGACTGAAGAGTAACCAGCCAGATGATCGAACAGGCATCACCAGTCGTTGCTGCCGCTGACGGAGCACTACCACTGTTCGTCGAGCTCCCCTTCAAGTGGAACTACGTCGAGAGCATTATCTACGTCTCGCTGTACGTGAGCCTCACCGCCGTCCTCGTCAGTACGCTCGTGAGCCTTCCGATCGCGATGCTCGTGGGGTTCTCGGAGTTCCCCGGCAAGGGGTTTCTCGTCGCTCTGATCAACACGGGAATGGGCTTTCCAAGCGTCGTCGTCGGTCTGATCGTGTTGTTCGCCGTCTCCAATCAGGGCCCGTTCGGGTCCCTCGATCTGCTGTTCACGACGGAGGCAATGATCCTGTCGCAGATCGTCCTCGCCGCGCCGGTCATCACCGGTGTGAGTCTCGCCGCCGTGACCGGCGTCGAGGACGGCGTTCGCGACGCCGCGTACGCGATGGGTGGGACGCGACTCGACGTCGCGCTCGTCACCATCAAGGAGGCGAGGTACGGGATCGTGACCGGGATCCTTGCGGGATTGGGCCGAGCCATCAGCGAGGTCGGGTCCGTGCTCATCGTCGGAGGAAACATCGCTCGTGCGGACGGCACCTCAGTCACGCGAACGCTCACGACGGCGATCCAGCTCGAAGCCCGACAGGGACGCTTCGAACTCGCGATGATCCTCGGTGCGGTCCTCGTCGCGCTCGTCCTGCTGATAAACGGCCTCGTGCTCAGGTTGGGGGGGAGCCGCATATGACGGGACACCGAGGGCAGCAACGGGCGGAACGCAGAGGGCAGCAACGGGCGGAGCGCCGAGGCCAACGACGACAGGAGCCGAACCGACGAGTGACCGATGGGCTTGCCGTCAGGAACGTCAGCCACGGGTTCGATGACACCGACGTGATCGAAGACGTGTCGCTCGCAGTCGAACGCGGGGAGACCGTGGCTATCATCGGCCCCTCCGGGACGGGGAAGACGACGCTGCTGCGACTGCTCTCGTGTTTTCACCGTCCGGATGCGGGGACCGTCGAGACGGATGGAGCCGACGTGTGGGCGCTGTCCGAGCGCGACAGGCTCGACGTTCGACGCCGGATCGGGATGGTGTTTCAGGAGGCGAACCTCTTCGAGACGACCGTCCGCCGAAACGTGAGCTACGGCCAACACGTCCGGCGCAGCTGGCGCGATCGACTCGCTCAGTGGTTCTCGCGGCTCCGCGGCGGCGACGCGAGCGAGGCGGTTGCCGAGTCGCTGGACCTCGTCGGGCTCGCCGACGCGGGATCGCGGCCCGTCGGCTCGCTCTCCGGTGGGGAAGCACAGCGCGTGTCTTTCGCCCGAGCGATCGCGTACGACCCGGAGTTCCTGCTCCTCGACGAGCCGACCTCCGATCTCGACCCTCGAAACACTGCGGTCATCGAGGACGCGATCGACACGGCCCGAACACGCGGGTTGGGGGTCGCCGTCGCCACGCACGACATGAATCAGGCGGAGCGCGTCGCCGACCGGGTCGCGGTGCTGCTCGGTGGACGCCTCATCGAGGTCGGTCCCGCCGAACGCGTGTTCACGAACCCGGAGGACCCACGAGCACGGAAGTTCATCGAGGGCGAGCTCGTCTACTGAGCCGACGACGAGACGGGTAAGACTCTAGCGTCTCCCCGAAGAGATCCGATCGATGGACGAACCGAGCGGTCACGGACGTGCCGCACTCGTGCGAGAGGGGGTGGAGTTCGACGAACGCGACGTGTCGCTGCTCCGAGCGATCGACGAAACCGGGTCGATCGCGAAGGCGTCGACGGATCTCGGCCGGTCACGTGCGCGCGAACTCTCCCGGATCGAGACGCTCGAATCCGCGTTCGGCGACCTCGTCGAGCGGTCTCGGGGCGGGAGCGGCGGCGGCGGAAGCACGCTAACGGACACCGCGAGGCAGCTGATACACCGCTACGAACGGCTACAGACGGCGCTCTCAGCGACCGCACAAGTTCCCGAAACCGTCCTCGACGGGACCGTCTCGTCCGTCTCGGGGGAGTTGGCCGACGTGACGACGACCGTCGGCACCGTCCGCGGCCTCCATCACGGCGTCGCTCCGGACGACGCGGTCCAGATCCGGATCGGCGCGGACGCGCTCACGGTTCTCGACCCGGCCGCCGACCCGGAACCGGGTTCGACGAGCGCGAGAAACCGACTGCCCGGAGCGGTCTCCGGGATCGTGCGGGGCGAAACGGTGTGTACCGTCGGTATCGACATCGACGGGACGACGTTTCGAGCGCTCGTGACGGCGGAAAGCGCGGATCGACTCGAACTGGTCGCGGGACGTGACGTCGTCATCACGTGGAAGGCGACGGCGACTCGACTCGTTCAAATAAAAAACGGGAGGTCCGGGTGCGAGAATTGAACCCGATTGCGAGACTCGCTGACGCTCGTCTCGCGTGGTTCGATTTCGCCTTCCGGCTTTCTTCGTCACTACGTTCCTCAGAAAGTCCGGGTGCGAGAATTGAACCCGCGTCTCAGCCTCCACAAGGCTGAAGGATAGTCCACTACCCTAACCCGGACACGCATGGTCAGATATCCTTCTTTGCTTCATAACCGTTACGACTCACGGCGACCCGTGGGATCGAGTCACGGAGCGTTCGAGCACCCACCACGACTCTTTTGAGTGGGGGCGGCGTATCGGGGCCAAGACCGTGGCGTTCACCGATAAGATATACGTGAAGAACCACCGGCAGCTCGCCTCCCAACTGGAGACGAATCTCCCGAAGGGGGCGTTCACGGGTGCGACCCTCGACATGCTGTTCACCGGCGACGGCCTCTCGAAGCTCGACTCGACGACCCGGGACCGGATCCTCGATTTCGCCGAGGACTTCCTCGACTGCGACTGTCAGGCGAACCCGTACTGCGGCTGTCCCGAGCGGAAGTTCATCCGGTACGTCCTCGAACTCCGCGCACAGGGGTTGGGCCCGCAGGCCATCGTCGACGTGATGAGCGACGACTACATGGTGTACGCCTACACCGGCGACGTGCGCTCGTTCCTCGACGACGCCGTCCGGCAGTTGGAAGCCGTCGAGACGCTCGCCGATGTCGAGGGGAACGACGAGATGTCCGGGAAGGCACGCCGAGCGAAACGAGAACTCTCCGGATAATCGGGCCCCGGCATCGTCGTCGAAGTCTCCGTTTCCGATCAGTTCTCGCCCTCCAGCGTGACCGCATCGTGGGCTCGGATCGCACCTATCCGAGGCGGGTTTATATTCCTGTATCGCGTGTCACCTGATATGCCCGAAGAGATCCTGTTCGAATCGGAGAGTAGTCAAACACGCGCCGAGATCGCCTCGTATCTCCGAACCGTTGCCGACGCCCTTGAGGCTGGAAACGACATAACGCTCACGGCCGGCGACCGGTCGGTGACGATGGATCCTCCGCCGCGGCCGACGTTCGAGGTGAAAGCCGAGCGGGAGGGTCCTGCCGACGGCGACGGCGAGTTGAGCATCGAGTTCGAACTAGAGTGGGACGAGAACGCGGACGGGGAGGAACGCGGCGGCGACCTCGAGATCGAGTAGCCGGCCCGGGTGAAGAAGGGGGCTTAGCGCCTGTAGTCGGCTAGTCGGAACGTGCCGCGATCTCCGCGAAGGCGTCCTCGGCCGAGAGGACGTCGAGCGTTTCGTCGACCTCCGCGCGGACCGCTCTGAGCCGGTCGACTAACTCCGCATACTCCTCGTTATCGGTCGCGCCCGACGCTTCGAGTGCCGCCTTCTTCGAGGCGAGCGCGAAGAAGCGTTGGCTCCGCTCGTCGAACGCCGCACGGTAGAGCAACACTTCGACGAGCGCCACGAGGTCCTCCCGGCTGACGGGTTTCGTCTTGTAATCGTCAAAGGGCATGTTGACGATGTCGACGTCCGGCTCGACCGCGGTCAGCATGGCGACCCGCGCGTCGTATCCGTCCTCGCGGATCGCCCTGAGCACCTCGTGTCCGGACATCTCGGGCATTCGCCGATCGAGGAGGACCACGTCGACGGCGTCGTCCATCATCGAGAGCGCCTCCTCCCCATCGGTAGCGACGCGGACGCGGTAGCTGTCCTCGAGGTACACCTCGTACAGCTCCGCGAGGTCCGGCTCGTCGTCGACGGCGAGGACGGTCGGCGGGGGATCGTCGGCGGCCGCCGATCCGTCAGTCATCGCCGATCGGTCGCGGTCGGCCGACACCCACGCCGGCCGAGTCGACGCCGTTAGCGGATACGGTTCGTCCGTTCATGTCAACCCGTTTTCGCTGGAGCTGATAAAACCCAGTGGGCCAATTATCAAAGATGATTTCTGACTCGGATCGATGAACCACCGTGACCCAAAGGCACATTTACGGGCATCTCGTACATCGGCGTAACGAATGTCTCATAGTCCTTCACTCCCCGACCGTCCTCGTCTGGAGCTCGATCCGGAGATGAGCGAGGCGGAACGGTTGGAGGCGATCCGGCAACACTACCGGCGGATCGTCCACATGAACGAGGAGCTATCCGATCGACTCGACGACGTACAGGGCCGCCGTGGCGACCTCAAATCGGAGGTCGATCAGCTGAAACGGGAGAACGAGACCCTGAAAACGTCCTCCCTGTACATCGCTTCGGTGGAGGAGATCACCGAGGACGGCGTGGTGATCAAACAGCACGGCAACAACCAGGAGGTGTTGACGCAGGCGTCGACGCGACTGGAGGCGGACCTCCGACCCGGTGACCGCGTCGCGATCAACGATTCGTTCGCCGTCCAGCAGGTGCTCGACGACGAGACCGACTCGCGGGCACAGGCGATGGAGGTCGCCGAGTCGCCGGACGTCGTCTACGACGACATCGGCGGGATCGACGAGCAGATCCGCGAGGTGCGCGAGGCCGTCGAGGATCCGCTTGAGAACCCCGAACAGTTCGAGACGGTGGGCGTCGAGCCGCCGAGCGGCGTGCTGCTCCACGGTCCGCCGGGAACGGGGAAGACGATGCTCGCGAAGGCGGTCGCCAACGAGTCGGACGCGACGTTCATCAAGATGGCCGGCTCCGAACTCGTCCGGAAGTTCATCGGTGAAGGGTCACGGCTCGTCCGGGATCTCTTCGAACTCGCTGCCGAGCGCGAACCCGCCGTGATCTTTATCGACGAGATCGACGCGGTCGCCTCGAAGCGAACGGACTCGAAGACCTCGGGAGACGCCGAGGTCCAGCGAACGATGATGCAGCTGCTCTCTGAGATGGACGGCTTCGACGAGCGCGGCGAGATCCGCATCATGGCCGCCACCAACCGCTTCGACATGCTCGACGAGGCAATCTTACGCCCCGGCCGCTTCGACCGTCTCATCGAGGTGCCCGAGCCGGGGCCGGAAGGCCGCGAGCGGATCCTCGAGATCCACACGCAGGAGATGAACGTCGCTGCCGACGTCGACGTCGGCGTCGTTGCTCGCGAACTCGACGGATACAGCGGCGCGGACATCGCCTCGCTTGCGACCGAGGCCGGTATGTTCGCCATCCGCGACGGTCGGACCGAGGTCATCCAGTCCGACTTCGAGCGGGCCCGGGAGAAGCTCCAAGACGCCGATAAGACCGAGGACCGCGTCATCAACTACCAGTACTGAGCGTCCGCGGCGGTCGTTCGTTCGTCTCCGCAGAGTCCACTTTCCTTCCCTTCCCGATCCGTAACCCCTTACTCGAAACGTCGTCGAAGGCGGACAATGAACACCATCCACGTCGCCGGCGGCGTCGGCGTCGCCGACACGGCGATGGCCTCCTACGACGCCGCGCTCGCGGACGCAAACCTCCACAACTACAATCTAGTTGCCGTCTCCTCGGTCGTCCCCGCGGAAGCGACGGTGACGAGCGTCGACGCCGTTCCGGATCTGGGGCCCGCCGGAAACGCGCTCACCGTCGTCGAGGCGCGCCGGACGGTCGGCCCGGGCGACGAGGTCGACTTCCGCGAGGGGGGTCGCGCCGGCGCGGAGGACGCCGCGGACAAGCGGGCACCGCGCCGGCGTCCCGACGTGGTCGCCGGACTCGGATGGGCGACCGGTCCGGGCCCCGGCTTGTTCTACGAGGTGACCGGCGAGGATCCCGGATCCGTCCAGGAACGGATCCACGCGGGACTGGACGCGGGAGCGGACCTCCGTGACTGGGAGCTCACCGACCGGCGGACCCACGTCGAGAGCGCGCCGGCCGCCGCCGACCGGTACACGACGGCGGTGACGATCGCGGCGTACGGCGAGTCCGAACCGATCCTGTAGCCGACGCGGGTCGACCGTGCTCGCCGACGCCTTTTTGGGTCGGGTCCGCGTACACTGCCTGTCTTCGATGAACGGCAATAACCCGTATGCCGGGCCACCGGGCGTAACGAACGCGGGCGAACCCGCGCCCGTCGACCTCTCCCCGGAACAGGAACGGCGTCTCAGGCGGACGGTCGCCGGGATCGTCTCGCGCACCGAATCGTACCTCCCGGACAGCTACGCCGTCGGCTCCGAACTCTCCGTCGGAACCGAGGGCCCGCAGGCGACCGTCGCCGTCAACCCGCCCGCAGGTCATCCCGTCTCTGCGGGCTTTACGCCCGACAGCGACGAGTTGGAAGCTGGCATCGCCGACGCCGACGCCGACGAGGTTGCTCGCGGCCTCGCCGCCAGCGCCGCGATGCAGGTCATGGACGCCGTCGGCGACGTGACGCCGACCGCGAAGTGAGCCGAGAGACGTTCGTCGACCGACGAGTCGACCGACGTCAGTCCCTCCGCCACACGACGTGATGTGACGTCCTCCCTCCACGGCGAACGTCATCCGAATATTGTAGGACGATACATACACGAGCACCGCACCGTATCGACCGACTGTCCGACCACGGAGTATATGACCGCGGCGGTGACAGGGTCCGTATGAACCGCGAACACGTCTACGACCGGTGGGGGGTCCCGGAAGTCATCAACGCGACGGGAACGAAGACGCGCATCGGCGGTAGCCGGATCCGTCCGGAAGCGGTCGAGGCGATGGCCGACGCCGCGGAATCGTTCGTCCGGCTCTCGGACCTCCAGGCCGCCGCGAGCGACCGGATCGCCGAGGTCACCGGCGCGGAAGCCGGCTACGTCACCAACGGTGCGGCCGGCGGAATGGTGTTGGCCGCGGCCGCGTGTATCGCCGGCGACGACCTCGGCACCATGTCCCGACTACCGGACACGACCGGGGTCGCAGACGAGATCGTGATGCCGCGGACCCACCGAACCGGCTACGACCACGCCTTTCGGACCGCGGGAGCGTCGATCATCGAGGTCGGGACGAACGACCGATACCTGGGGACCGGATCGCGTGACGTCGAGCCGTGGGAGTATGCCGACGCGATCGGCGAGGGGACGGTCGCGGTCGGCCACGTGTACAAGTCCTACGGGACGCCGCCGCTCGCGGAGGTGTGTGCGATCGCCCACGAACACGACGTTCCGGTGATAGTCGACGCGGCCGCGGAGGTGCCGCCGGCCGCGAACCTCTCGTGGTTCACCGAGCAGGGCGCGGACCTCGTCGCGTTCAGCGGCGGGAAGGGGATCCGCGGCCCGCAGACGACCGGGATCCTCGCGGGGCGGCAGGACCTGATCCGGTCGGTCGCGCGCCAGCAACTCGACATGCACGCGGCCGAGGCGGTCTGGGACCCGCCGTCGCGGCTGGTCGACGCCGACTCGCTCGACGGCGTCCCGAAACAGGGGATCGGCCGACCGCTCAAGGTCGGCAAAGAGGAGCTGGCAGGGTTGCTGGCGGCGCTCGAAGCGTTCCTGGAGGAGGACGAGGACGCCCGTGCCGCCGAGTGGCACGACCGTGCGGAGCGGCTGTCCGCGGGCGTGGCGGCCGCGACCGGGCTCTCGGCGCGGGTCGACACGAGCGGGCGGTCGGTCGCCCCAGAGGTGGTCGTCACAGTCGAGGGCGACGGCTCCACGGCCGATCTCGTCGGGAGGCTCCGTTCCGAGGCGCCCCGCGTGTTCGTCGGTGCCGACTCGATCGCCGACGGGGAGTTCACGCTCAACCCGATGTGTCTCACCGACGAGGAGGCAGACTACGTCGTCGAGCGGATCGTCTCCTTGGTCGACGACGTCGCCGATGACGACGCGGGGACCGGGGGCGCAGGTACCGGGGACGACGCTGACGGCACCGTAGGAGGAGAGTGATCGCGATGCGCGCGATCGTCGTGACGCCGGAGACGGAGGTTCCACACGTCCGCGAGATCGCTCGTCCCGAGCCGGCTCCGGGAGAGGCGCTGGTTCGGGTCCTCCGCGTCGGCATCGACGGCACCGACCACGAGGTGATCGCGGGCGGGCACGGCGGCTATCCCGACGGCGAGTCACACCTCGTGTTGGGTCATGAGGCGATCGGCGTCGTCGAGGACCCGAACGGAACCGACCTCGACGCGGGCCAGCTCGTGGTCCCGACGGTTCGGCGACCGGTCCAAGGCGGCCCGACGACCTACTTCGAGCGCGGCGAGCCGGACATGGCTCCCGAGGGCCACTACGTCGAGCGCGGGATCGCCGGCGAACACGGGTTCATGACCGAGTACGTGACCAGTCCGGCTGAGTTCCTCGTTCCGGTCCCGCCCGCGTTCGCGGAGACGGGCTTTCTGATCGAGCCGATCAGCAACGTCGAGAAGGCGCTTGAACTCGCACGCGCGTCACGATCCGCCTTCGAGTGGGCCCCCGAAAGCGCGATGGTGCTCGGGAACGGATCGTTGGGGCTGTTGTCCGTCGGACTGTTGGACGCGGCCGGGTTCGACCGGCTCTACTGTCTCGGACGGCGGGACCGCCCCGACCCGACGATAGACGTCGTCGAACGGCTCGGAGCCACCTACGTCGACTCCCGCGAACACTCGTTGCGGGAGATCCCCGACGTTCACGAACCGATGGACCTCGTGATCGAGGCGACGGGCCACGCGCCCCACGCCTTCGAGACGATCGACCTGCTCGCGCCCAACGGGGTCGGCGCGCTTCTGGGGATCCCCGGCGACGACTCGGTCATGCTCGACGGAGGACGGCTTCACCGGGAGTTCGTCCTGTCGAACAAGGCACTCGTCGGCAGCGTCAACTCCAGCGTCCCGCATTTCCGGGCCGCGCTCGACACGCTGGCGGCGTTCCCCGACTGGCTCTCCGAAGCCGTGATCACCGACGCCTTCGCTCCGGAGGCGGTCGAGTCGGCGTTCGAGAGCGACGAGGGCCGGATCAAGTCGGCTATCGAGTTCGACACGCTCTGAGAACCGGTCCTCTCGCCCGTCTCGGACGAACGCGACCACCGTGTGAGTTATACGCTACCGGGGAGCGGAACGACACATGAGCACTGACGGGTTCGGCATCGGCGTCGTCGGCTGCGGGTTCATCACGCGCGAACGACACCTCCCGAGCGTCGGGTACCTTCCCGGCGTCCACGTCGCCGGGCTCCAGAACCGAACGCGGAGCACGGCCGATACCGTCGCGGACGCGTGTCGCGAGGAGGGCTGGGGGGACCCGACCGTGGCAGATTCGGTTGCGGGGCTGGTCGCGGACCCTGCGGTCGACGGACTGTGGGTAACCTCACCGAATTTCACCCGCGTCGACGTGATCGACGAGGCGGTCGACGCGCTCGAGGACGGCGCAACCCTCCGGGGGATCGCCATGGAGAAGCCGGTCGCC
Organism: Halorubrum alkaliphilum; assembly: GCF_017873815.1. Lineage (GTDB taxonomy): Archaea > Halobacteriota > Halobacteria > Halobacteriales > Haloferacaceae > Halorubrum > Halorubrum alkaliphilum. The sequence continues at coordinate 183,726 of NZ_JAGGKQ010000004.1, forward strand.
CGGAACCTCGCGGAGGCAACCCGGATCCTCGACCGCGTCGCGTCCGTCGGCGTGCCACACGCCTATCTGGAGAACTGGCCGCATGAACCCGACATCAGCGGGATGCGAGAGCTGTTGTGGTCGCGGGGCAGGGAGGCCGGGCGGCCGTACCTCGCCCGGGCGCAGGCGGAACACACCGGTCCCCACTCCGCGTGGTTCTGGGACGGGGAGAAACAGGGGGGTGGCGCGCTGACCGACATGCTCTGTCACGCGCTCGCGGGCAACGAGGTTCTGTTGTCGGATCCGGCGACCGATACGGCCGATACGACGGCGGACAACGCGAGCGATCCGAACGCCGATCCCGACGCCGGCCTCACACCGGTCTCCGTGACTGCGGACACGGAGACGCTCAAGTGGGGCCGCGAAGAGTACGCCGCCGAGCTCCGCGAGGAACACGGCGTGGACTACGAGACGAACCCGGCTGACGACTACGCCCGAGCGACGGTGCGATACGAGGACGCCGAGGGAACTCCGCTCGTCTCGGAGGCGACCGGATCGTGGTGTTACGTCGGCTCCGGCGTGCGGCGAACGATAGAGCTGCTCGGCCCCGAGTACTCCGGACAGGTCCTCTCCGACGAGGCGTCCTCCAGCGTCTTCCTCTCCGACGCCGTCGGCGACGGTGAGGGATGGGCCGAGAAACAGAACGCGACGAGCGGGCGGACCCCGATCGCCGCCGCGGACGTCGTGACGGGCGGGTTCGTCGCCGAGAACCGCGACGCGGTCGACTCGTTCCGTGCCGGCGAGAACGGCGCGTTGGACCTGACCGACGGCTATCGCGTATTACGGACCTGTATGGCCGCGTATAAGTCTGCGGAGGAGGGTCGCGAGGTCGTCCTCGCCGACGCCGACCTCGAAGGCTACACGCCGCCGCCGGCACGACGGTGAGGAACGACGGGAGAGACGACGTGTGACCGACGGCGACTGGGAGGGCACGCAGCTACTCCCCCGCCAACGGCTCCCGAGTTCCGGTTCGTGCGCTCCGCCGCGCGGTTTCGATGATCCGGTGTGCCTCGCGACAGAACGCGGGGTCGGCGGGTCCCTCGGGTTCGGCACCGGTTTCGAGCCGATCGACGAGATAGGCCGCGAGGTTCTCGAACCGCGAGGCGAGCGCGTCGGGTTTGACCCCGTATCCCTCCGGACGCTCGCGGGTCTGGACCCGGATCGGCGCGGAGCGCTCGCGGGTGCTGATCGACCCCCGCGTACCCACGATCTCGTACCCCTTCGCCGGCTGCGGCTGCGTCTCCCACGGGTTCGTCACCATCCGCCACGAGGTGTGAAACGTCGACAGGCCGGTCTCGTATCGGCACACCGTGGTCGACTGGATATCGACTTCCAGCTCCGGCGGGGTGTACGTCTCAGCGGTTACCGCGGTCGGGAGGTCGCCGTCGCGGAACCAAGTGGCGAACGTCGCGCCGTAACAGAGGTAATCGAGCAGCGAGCCACCCCCTGCGCCCGCGTCGTAAAACCAGCTTTCGTCGGGCGGGGCACCCGCGTTCCCCCCGTAGTACTGGACCTCGAGGACGTCGCCGACGGTCCCCTCCCGGACGAGCCGCTTGACGGTGTGTTTGACCGGGTCCCACAGCACGGGCCAGTTGACGAACAGGCGACCGTCGCTTTCCGCGATCGCCGCCAGCATCCGGTCGGCGTCCGCGAGCGTCATTGCGAGGGGCTTTTCGAGCGCGATCGCGAGGTCGTACGGAGCGACACGCTCGACGAACGCCGCGTGGTCGGCGTTCCTCGGACAGCCGATAACGACATCCGGAGCCAGCGTCTCGAGACACCGATCGAGATCGTCATAGACGCGGTCCGACGGAATGCTGAGTTGGTCGACGGCTCGTTGGACCGAGCCGGTCGAGGTCGCCGGCGACTCGTCACAGACGCCGACGAGTTCCGTTCCGGGATGGTCGACGACCCACTCGAGGTTCGTGTTCATATGCATCTGATCGAAGTTCGCGCCGACGACACGGAGAGTCATGTCGCCGTCGTCTCGGCGACTCCTCTTAAATCTCACTTGCGCGCCGACCGCTCGGTCCCGATCTCCGCTCACGCTATCATGACTGGTTATTTATAAGAGATCGGTTCGGATTCCGGATAAAACGGGAATACGTATTCGAGAGACTCTCGGCATTCCTTGCCCGTTCCGTCCCGTTCGTGTACGCAGTTAGTCAAGAATAAAAGCATTTATAATGTGATATGGAGATCCGCCGAGATGGTATGTCACGTCAGACTCAGTCGGAAGGCGATTCGGACGCTCGCCCCGCTACGCCGAACTCGGCGGGAACGGTGGACCGGCGCACGTTTCTCGCGTCGACGGCAGCGGTCGGTGCCGTCGGGCTCGCGGGCTGTGCCGACGACGAGGAGGGTGCCGAGTACAACGCCGCCATCATCTCGAGCCCGGCCGGATTCGACGACAACGCGTTCAACGATAACGCGCGCGACGGACTCCGCGAGGCGGCCGAGGAGTACGATCTCGACATCAACGACGTCGAGGAGACGGAGGAAGCCGAGTACGAGTCGGTTCAAGCCGAACTCGCCGAGCAGGACCTCTACGACGTGATAGTGATGGTCGGCCAGCAGCATTACGACCCGCTGGTGAACAACTCCGAGACGTATCCCGACCAGAACTGGATGCTGATCAACGACCACGTCGAGGGCGCGGCCAACGTCTCGGGCTGGATCGAAATGAACCACGAGATGTCGTTCCTCGCGGGCGTCGCGGCCGGCACGCTCACGACCGAGTCGATCGAACACGAGGGCAGCAGCACGAACCCGGACGAGAGCGTCGTCGGCTTCGTCGGCGGCGAGGACATCGACCTGATCAACGCCTTCGAGACGTCGTACATCGAGGGTGTCGAGTGGGTCAACGACGACGCCGAGGTGCTGACGGGATACGGCGGCAGCTTCTCGGATACGTCGGCCGCAAACGACGTGGCCGCCTCACAGATCGACGACGGCGCAGACATCGTCTGGCACGCGGCGTCCGCGGCGGGCGGTGGCGCGTTCTCCGCGGCACAGAGCAACGACCGGTTCGCGCTCGGCGTCGACGTCGACCAGTCGATCACCGAGGACCAGTACGCGGACGTCATTCTGGGCTCGGCAGTCAAAGCGCTCAACGAGGCGACCTACGACGTGGTGACGGCGGCGATGGACGGCGACTGGGGCGGCGTGTCCGGCGAGCGGAACCTCAGCATCGAACAGGGCGGTATCGACTTCATTACCGGCCAGGAGTTCGAGGGGAGCCTGCCGGCCGCTCTCGACGAGAACCTCGAGGACGCGAAGGACGCGTTCATCGCCGGGGAGATCGAACTGACCTGCGGTCCGACCGGCTGCTGATCGGCCGGTGCGATCCGATATTTCGCGGGGTGACCGATGAGCACGGACAACAGCACCGCGGTTCGGCTCGACGGGATCACCAAACGCTTCGGCGACGTCGTCGCGAACGACGACGTGACGTTCACGCTGGAGGAGGGAACGATCCACGCGCTGCTCGGCGAGAACGGCTCCGGGAAGACGACGCTCATGAGCGTCCTCTACGGACTGTATCAGCCGACCGACGGAACGATCGTCGTGGACGGCGAGGAGCAATCCTTTGCGTCACCGCGTGACGCGATGGCTGCGGGAGTCGGGATGATCCACCAGCACTTCCAGCTGATCGAGCCGATGACGGTACTCCAGAACGTCGTGTTGGGTCACGAGCCGACGAAGAACGGGCTCGTCGACGAGGAGGCCGCACGCGAGGAGATCACGCAGATCAGCGACCGGTACGGCTTCGACGTCGCGCGTCACCTCGACACGCCGGTTCGGGACCTCGATGTCGGGGTCCAACAGCGTATCGAGATCGTCAAGAGCCTCTATCGCGGCGCGGACGTGTTGATTCTCGACGAGCCGACCGCCGTATTAACCCCACAGGAAGTGGACGCGCTCATGGAGGTGATGGACGACCTTCGGGCGGACGGCCACTCGCTTATTTTCATCACTCACAAGCTCGACGAGGCGCTCTCGGCAGCGGACCAGATCACGGTGTTACGCGACGGCGAAGCCGTCGGTAGCGTCGATTCCGCAGAGACGGACGAGCGCGGTCTCGCCCGTATGATGGTCGGCCGGGAAGTGCTCTTCGACCGACTGGAGCGGGAGGGCGAGCCCGGCGACCCGGTGTTGACCGCGAGCGACCTCCGCGTCTCCGGCGATCGGGGCGTCGAGCAGGTCGCCGATGTCGACCTCACGGTCCGTGAAGGCGAGATATTCGGGATCGCCGGCGTTCAGGGCAACGGCCAGACGGAGCTGATAGAAGCGATCACCGGGCTACGATCGATCGACGACGGGACGATCGAGTTCGGCGGCCGCGACGCCACGGAGATGAGCCGGCGCGAACGGATCGAGTCGGGAATCGCGTACGTCCCCGAGGACAGACAGAAGGAGGGACTCGTACAGGAGTACGACCTCGTGCGGAACGCGCTGCTCGGAAACCAGACGATCGAACCCTTCGTCGACGGTGCGCTCGTCGACTGGCCGTTCGTCGCCGACCACGCGGAGTCGATCGTCGAGGAGTACGACGTACAGCCGCCAACGACGACGTCGGAAGCCTCCTCGTTGTCCGGCGGTAACCAGCAGAAGTTCATCGTGGGCCGGGAGATCGAACGCGACCCCGACCTGATGGTGGCGTCACATCCGACCCGTGGCGTGGACATCGGCGCGATCGAGTTCATCCACAACCGACTCATCGAGCTACGGGACAGGGGGGTTGCGACCCTGCTCGTCTCCTCCAAACTGGAGGAGGTGCGGAAACTAGCCGACCGCGTCGCGGTGATGTATGAGGGGGAGTTCGTCGACATCGTCGATCCCGGCGGCGTCACCGAGGAGGAGTTCGGGCTGCTCATGACCGGTCACGGCGTGGACGAGGAGGTCGATCCCGGACCCGACCTCGGAATCGAGGACGAGGAGGTGACGGAATGAGCAGTGTGTCCGATACGGACGAGTCGAAGAGTCGCCTCGAACGGATCGCCGGCTATCTGCTGGATGCGACCGTGCTCGAACGGATCGGCATCGCGGTCGGAGCTACCGCGTTCGCGCTGTTGATCGGGCTCGTGATCGTCGCGCTTGCGGGCTACGACCCGTTCCGGTTCGCGACCCAGCTCGTCGTGGGTGCGTTCGGCAGCGAGCGCGCGATCGCACGCACGCTACGGTTCTCGACCCTGTTCGTGCTCGCGGGACTCGCGGTCGCGGTCGCCTTCCGTGCCGGCGTCTTCAACATCGGGGTACAGGGCCAGTTCGTCGTCGGCGGAATCGCGTGTGTGATGTCGATCATCTGGACCGCACCATATCTTCCGACGGGCACCGTCGGCGGCGTTCTCCTGATCGGGATCGGCGTGGTAAACGCGATCGTCTTCGGCGGCTTGTACGGGGCGTTACCCGGTGCGCTGAAAGCGTACGCCGGGGCGAACGAGATCATCACCACGATCATGTTGAACTTCATCGCGATCGGTGTGGTCGGCTGGCTCGTCAACGGCCCGTTCCGCGGCGAGGAGGCGACGAGCGTCCGGACCGAGCAGCTACCGGACTACGTCGCGTTCCCGCAGGTGGTGTTCTCCGATCCGAACTTCTCGGTCGTCGGGTTCGGGATCGCGGTGCTTTCGGTCATCGGCGTGGCATTCGTGCTCACACGGACCCGATACGGCTACGACATGGTTACGAGCGGCTATCAGGCGACGGCCGCCAGGTTCTCCGGAGTCGACTCGAAACAGACGATCGTCGCCACGATGACGCTCTCCGGGATGATCGCGGGACTCACTGGTGCGGTCTTCGCGATCATGATCCAGGGTTCCTACACCGATCCCGCGGGGATCGGGAACTACGGGTTCGACGGGATCGCGGTGAGCCTGTTGGCGGCGAACAATCCGATCGGGGTCGTTCCCGCAGGGATCCTCTTCGGCGGGCTCGAATCCGCCGGATCACACATCCAGATCCGCAGCGACGTCCCCGTCCAACTGATCAACGGGATTATCGGACTCGTCGTGTTGTTCGTGGCAGTCCCCGAACTGTTCAGAATGATCGGGGCTCGCATGGGGCTCGGAGGTGACGACCGATGAGTGACGACGGACTCCTCCAACAACGGTGGGTTCGGCTCGGCGCGAGCGCGGCGGTCGTTCTCGTCGTGCTCGGAGCCGTCGGATCGATGATGTTCGGCTGGGATCTCGAACGGCTGTTGACCGTCGGGTTCGTCAACCGCTCGCTTCAGATGGCGACCCCGATCACGCTGGCGGCGATCGGCGGGCTCTACGCCGAAAAGAGCGGCGTGTTCAACATCGGTCTGGAAGGGTTCATGATCATCGGCGCGATATCGACGGCCGGAGTGCTGTTCGCGCTCGGCGGAACGACGCCCAGCCAGGGCGACATCTGGATCGCGATGGTGGCCGCAGTACTGGTCTCGCTGGTCTTGACGGCGATATTCGCGGTGCTGCTCATCGACTATCAGGCCGACCAGATCGTCGCCGGACTCGCGGTGTGGTTTATCGGGCTCGGCTTCGCGCCGTTCGTCGCCTCGCTCGTCTGGGGCAGCCGTAACAGTCCGGGACTGGCGAGCATCGACAACGTGACCGTTCCCGGGCTCTCGGAGATCCCGTGGATCGGCCCGGTTGTGTTCGATCAGTCACCGCTGGTGTTGTTGACGCTCGTTCTCGTCATCGCCTCGTGGGTGTTTCTCTACCGGACCCGGTACGGCTACTGGGTCCAGGCGGCCGGCGAGAACCCCAAAGCACTCGATACGGCCGGGGTGAACGTCACTCGCGTCAGGTACGCCACCGTGCTGTTCTCCGGTGCGATGGCCGGCTTCGGCGGTGCGGTGTTACTCGCACACGCGGGCAACTTCGTCGGTACGGGAGACACGATGGTTAACGGCCGAGGCTGGATCGCGATCGTCGCGTACCTGTTCGGCAACTACAATCCACTCGGAGCGGCTGCGGCGGCCGTGCTATTCGGCGGGTTGGACATGTTACAGGTACAGTTCCAGACCGCCGGGATCGACGTTCCGAGCCGGCTCGTGAACCTCTTCCCGTACGTCATCGTGATCGTCGTCCTCTCGGTGTGGGGTAAGACACGGATGCCCTCCGCAGTCGGCGAATCCTACGATCAGGAGGAGTAGCGGGAGGGACCCCCCGGTCGCTCGGATCGCCGACCGCGGTTCGGACGGCCCGCGGGCGAAACCACGGTCCGTTTCGCCTCCCAGCCGTTTCAGCTCCGTCCGTTTCTCTCGACCGTTCCGGTCGACGGTGAACGCCCACGAGGAACCGGTAGTCCGGGAGTTACCGGGAGGTCCACTCGGTCCGTCGACACCCCGCCGTCAGCGCGGGCCGCCAGTTCCTCGCACCGTTTTGCCCAGATCACCCCGAGCGGGACCGCGGATCCGATCGAAGCGAGCATCGAACCGAGCGTCGAGTGGATCGCGAAGAAACGCCTTCAAATAGGTTCGTAAACGGTCTACGTCGATCTGCGGTCGGTATAAAAGGTTAGACGCTTGCCGTAAAAAGTCGTTAAACTGTTTCGACAACCGTTAATCGGAGCGAATACGACACAACGCTCGTCCCCTTATATGATGTCCCCGTCCCATGGTGGAATCGAAGCAGGTGACCCAAATGTCAAGCGAAACGTCCCCCCCAACCGTTCGCAAGCCGACTCGACTCGGCAGTACGCTCTCCACCTGGTTCCGGCGACTCACCGTCGACGGTGCCAGAGCCGTCGCGTTCTGGGCAGCGATATTCCTCCCAGTCGCGTACGTCCCCGCAGTTTACGGGGTCGGCGTGTTCGACGGTGCCTGGAGCACGCTTGCGCTGCTCGCGGCACACATGGTCTGTGTCGTGATCGGACACGGACACAACCGTCCCGATGGTGATCAGCGATGAGTACGAGCACGTCCCACGGCGACGCCGAGAACTCGCCCGACACGACGACCGATCCGTCGACGGACCCCCCGTCGAAGGCGGAGCGACTGGCCTCGTACCTCAGGTCGGAGGCCGCCGACGGCGAGACCTATTTCAAGGCGAAGTTCATCGCCGACGACGTCGACCTCTCGCCGAAGGAGATCGGTGCGCTGATCGTCCAACTACAGGAGTCGGTCGGCGACCTCGAGATCGAGAAGTGGTCGTACACCGGCGCGACGACGTGGCGGGTCTCCACGAGGTAGAAACGCCGTCGATCACCCGCCGGGGTCACCGGGATCACGCCGACGTTACGCTGCCTTCTCTTCGGGTCCACTGCCGTTCGTTCCTCCGTGGCCGTGTGCCCGCACGTCCGCGTACGTCTTCGCGAGCACCATGACGACGAGCGCGCCGACCGGCTCGCCGAACAGCCGTACCGGGATCGAGCCGAGCCACACCGTGACGAACAGGACGAGCAGGTGATCGAACGGTGCGATCATCAGCGCCACCGGTCCCGTCCGCTCGTACTCGCGGCGGCCGAGGTACTCAACCCGGTAGGAGACCACGTGTGTCGCCGCAAGCCCGACCGTGGCCGCGACGACGACAAGCGGGGAGCCCGGATCGATCCCGGCGACGTCGTCGGGGATCGAGATCACGATCGCCCCGAGGAGCGTCCAAAAAACGGCGTACGTTCCGAGGAACTGCCCCAACACCGTCCGGTTCGATGCTCCGGCGAGCTCCCGCACCGATCGCGACCCGCCACCCATCGGGCTGTACTCCCAGTCGGGGAGTTCGTTGGGGTCGTCGGTCGCTTCAGACCGCCGGATTTTCGCCGCGATGCTCGCACCGATCACGCCCGTCTCGATCCAGTAGACGACGAGGAGCGTGTGGAGGTCGAACCCGAACAGTACGACCCCCGCGAGCGCAGCGGCGTTGCCGGCGAGAACGGCTCCGAGAGTCGGATCGGACCGAGGATCGAACACGAGCGTAGGTACAGCGGACTACCGATAAAGTGGTTTGTTTATAAAACGGGTCCCGACGGCGCAGTTCAACTCGACGCCGTGGCCGACTCGGGAGCGTCCGCGCCCTCGTATTTGTCCTCGAACTCCTGGATCAGCTGTCCCATCTTCGCGTACCAGTCGTTCAACAGCCGCTGCATCTCGCCGGAGATCTGCTCCGGGTCGGTCGGTTGGTACACGTGATAGTAGCCGCCCTGTTCGTAGTTTATCTGCTCTTTGGTGATGAAGCCGGTCTGTAGGAGTCGTTGAACGGCGCGGTACGCCGTCGACCGCTCCCGGTCGACTGCGTCACCGATCTCGTCTATCGTGAGCGGCTCGTCGCTCTCGACGAGCACCTGAAAGCACTCCCTGTCAAGCGGCTTGAGGCCGTGAAAACACTCCAACAGCCCCTCACACTCCATGTCGCTCCGGAGCTGCTCAGCCAATGAATCGGGCATGGTATTATCGCTCGATAGGAGCCGTTCTATTAAAAGGCTTGTGTGGCTTGCGTACAAGTCCGCTCGCGCGGGAAGCGGTCCGACGACCGGTCATCGGCGAGCGAGGAATATAACCGGCACCGGCTGGAACCGTAGCGTATGAGCGACGACCTCCCGGACGCAGTCGACGAGTTCATCGACGGGACGGACGCGGCACTCGAGGAGTACGACCAAGGGTACGCCGACGCGGACGCGACCGTATCGGTGATCCGAAGCCACCTCGCCGACCTTCGAGACGCCACGGACGACTGAATCCCGGCGTCTCGGATCCGCGCGTCACATCGGATCCGCCGTCGTTTATGTTGTCCGCGTTCGACCCTCGGATATGGTCTCGGAGATCTTCGACCCCGACCGCTGGGAGCCGGTTACCGACGAGTTCGACGACGTCACGTACCATCGCGGCGTCGACGAGCCCGTCGTCCGGATCGCCTTCGATCGTCCCGAGGTTCGCAACGCGTTCCGACCCGGCACCGTCGACGAGCTATACGCCGCCCTCGACCACGCTCGCAAGCAGGCGGACGTCGGCTGCGTGTTGTTGACGGGAAACGGCCCCTCCGACTCCGACGGCGGCTGGGCGTTCTGTGCCGGCGGCGACCAGTCGGTCAGAGGTGACTCCGGCTACGAGTACCGCGACGACGACGAGGCCGGCGACGAGGAGGACGAACTGGTGCGGGAGGCACGAGCCGGTCGACTCCACGTGCTCGAGGTCCAGCGGCTGATCCGGTTCATGCCGAAGCCGGTCGTCGCGGTCGTCCCCGGCTGGGCGGTCGGCGGTGGCCACTCGCTACACGTCGTCTGTGATCTGACCCTCGCGAGCGAGGAGCACGCGAAGTTCCTCCAGACCGACCCGGACGTGGGGTCCTTCGACGGCGGGTTCGGATCCGCGTACCTCGCGAAGCAGATCGGACAGAAGAAGGCCCGAGAGGTGTTCTTCCGCGGGAAGACCTACTCCGCCGAGGAGGCGGCTGACATGGGGATGGTCAACGAGGCGATCCCCCACGAGGAACTGGAGGCGGTCGCATTGGAGTGGGCCGACGAGATGACTCGCAAGTCGCCGACCGCCATGCGGATGCTGAAGTACGCGTTCAACATGGCCGATGACGGGATGGTCGGCCAGCAGGTGTTCGCCGGGGAGGCCACCCGCCTCGCGTACATGACCGAGGAGGCACAGGAGGGCCGCGACGCCTTCCTCGAGAAGCGTGACCCGGCGTTCGAGGAGTACCCGTGGCACTACTGATCCGGGCGTCACACCGCGTATCGGTCCGGATCGGATCGGCCAGTCAGTGCGAGACGTACTCCTCGCTCCCCGCGATCCGGCGTGCGAGCCGGTCCCGATCCGCCCGGATGCGCTCGGCGAGCGACGCTATCGACGCCAACACCGGATACTGCGGCCCCTCCATCGGTTCGTACAGGTACCCGGTGAACCGGGGGGCGTCCGCACCGTTCCCGTCTTCGAGGACCAAGGGAGGGTCCCGAAGTGACGCCTGACGGTCGGCGGCGGCGGTGTCACACCGGTCTTCGAGAGCGCCCATCCGTTCCCATACGTCGATCGAGGCGTCGGTGCGTCCCCCGTGTGAGACACCTTCGAGGTGTTCGTTCAGCCGGGTCCGCTGTCGGTCGATATTCGTCAGCGTCGTCTCCGCGTCCGTCAGTTCGTCTAACTCGGTATCGATGGCGTCCGCGAGCGATGCGCGTGCTCGGGCGGCCTGCCGGCTCCGGCCGATGAGTGCCGACTGGAGCGCGGGCGAGAGCGTCCCGTTCGACGCCAACGACGTCGTCGTGTCCGGGCCCAGCTCCGCGGCGAGACTCTCGACGACGCTCTCGTCGTACTCCTCCGTGTAGTGTGGCAGCGACATCACGGTGTCCCGGTACGTGTCGAGGACGTTTCTCACTCGAACGTCTCCCGGTCCGCCGACGCTCTCCGCGTGCTGTGTGCCGATGACCGACCCGTCGAACGTCGATCCCGTGGCGTTCACCGGGGACGAGTCGAGCCCCGATACCCTGTCGGCGAACTCCTCGAAGGCGTCGCGCTCGTCGAGAACTCGCCGGCGCTCCCGCCGACAGCACGACTTCGCGTCCCGAACGTACGCGAACGCGACGAAAGCGAGAAGCCCGACGAGAACGAGGGCCGTGACGACGCCCGGATCGGTCACCAACCCGGCCACCTCACACGAGAGGCTCCGACACTCCGATCCGAGCCCCGAGTCGGAGATCCGGAATCTCACGTCTCCGCCACGATGCAGGCTCATATAACGCGTTAACACGGTACATGCTCAAAACTGTTTTGATTGTTCAATGACCGGATGAAACGATCTCCGGCGACCTCCGATGACCTCCGATGACCTTCGGGATGTCTTAGCAAACGATGACCGGAACCGTTTTGCGGATCGCCGGGTCACGGTCCGAGCGTGACGACGCTGCTGGACGATCTATCGGGGTTCGAGTTCGAGGAGCTGATGGTCGACGTGTTCCGCCATCAAGGCTACCGAGACGTCCGGCAGGCAGTCAGGACTGCGGACGAGGGACGCGACGTGACGATGGTCGACGATCGAGGCTCCGGAGAACCGGTCGGCGTCGTCGTCGAGTGTAAACACACCGCGACGGTCGGCCGGCCGGTCGTCCAGAAGCTCCACTCCGCGGTCACGACTCACGACTACGACGGGCCTGTCCGGGGGATGGTCGCGACGACGGGCCGCTTCACGTCACCGGCGGCGGAGTACGCCGAGCGCGTCACCGACGCGCCCGACGACGTCGACATCGAACTGCTCGACGGGCGGGAGCTCCGCGAGATCGGCGATTCGATCGGTATGGATCTGTACAGCGGCCGGATCGAGGTGCTCTGTAACGAGACCCTCCCGCCGCCGGAGAGCACTGACGACGTGGCGGCCGAACGAGACGCGGCCGCAGCCGACATCGAGAACCTCGCTCCCGCCGACCTCCCGGAGCCGACGGCGACGCTTTCGTTCGCGCCCACGCTGCTCGTCGAGACCGAGGTCGACGCGACCTTCGAGACGACCGTCGGCGTGATCCACTCCGTCTTGGAGCGCGAGCATCTCGCGGTGTCGGCCGACCGCGAGGGGCCGGCGTTGTTGGACGTCGAGGTCGCCCGGCTCCTCGGAGACGATTCGAGCGCCCGCGCTCCGCTTCCAGACCCCCACGCCACGGACGAGGACGCCGGATCGAACGGCCTCGATCCTGGGGACGCCGGATCGAACGGCCTCGATCCCGGATACGACGACGTCGAGATCCGTCGGTTCGGCCGCACGGAGTCCGAGTACACCGACTGGGTCGTCGACCGCCAGCGCGACCGCTACGAACGGACCGTCCGATACACCGGCGACAACAACGTCACCTACACCAAGACCTGTACGCCGCGAGCGAGCGATGTCCGAGTGCTGGACGTCGACCCGGTGTATCTCCCGCACGCGACGACGACCACCGCGCTCGGCGAGTACGAGTACGAGCACGGATTCGTCACAAACGGAGACGACCGGCTGGCTCTCCGCAACGATTTCAGCACCTGTGTCCACTGCGGAGCCGGCGGAGGCGGCGACGAGTCGGACCGAAGAGGCGGCGACGAGCCGATCACCTACTGTGCGAACTGTGGCAGCCTCAACTGTGACGACCACGTCCGGGAGGAACGGCTCGTCGGCGACCCCGTATGTACGGGCTGTTCGGTGACGGGATCGTTCTTCTTCGCGACCAAACACTTCTACGACGAGGCGAACCGCGAGGCGTTCGCCGCGGAGTACGACGAGCTTCCGTTCTATCGGAAGCCGCTCGAAAACCCGAAGCTTGCCGCAGTGCTCGTCGGCGGACTCCTGTTCGTTCTCCTGCTGCTGCTCGGCTCACTCTGACTACGGAGTCGCCCGGTGTGCCGTCGCCGACATCGATTTGTGTCCCCTCGTCGAAGATCGGTCGTGACCACTCGAACGCCCGGGATCCACCACGTAACCGGGATCGTCGGCGACGCCGGGGATGCCGTCGAGTTCTACTCGGGAGCGCTCGGGCTCCGACTGCTTCGGACCACGGTGAACTACGAGGACATCCTCCAGCACCACCTCTACTTCGGGACGGGCGAGGGGCGTCCCGGCTCCGTCCTCACCGTCTTTCCCGACCCCGGAGGCGACCCGGGACGCGTCGGGAAGCCCGGCTACGAGTCCGTCTCGCTTGCGGTGCCGCCAGGCTCGCTCGACTACTGGCGAGAGCGACTCTCGGACCGGCTCCCGGAGCTGGCTCCGGAGGGGGACGCGACCGTCGAGCGCGTGGACCCCGATGACCGCTTCGGCGATCCGACGCTGCGGGTCGCAGATCCCGCCGGGACGACGGTCGAGCTAGTGGAGACGGACGTACCCACCTCGACCGATGGTTTCAGAGCAGAGGAACCCTGGCGCAACGGCCCGGTTCCCGAGTCGGCCGCGATCCGGGGGCTGTACGGCGCGACCGCGCTTCCGACCGATCCGTACGGGGCGGCGAGCGTCCTCGAAACGCTCGGGTTCGAGTACGAGGCCGAGCTGGGTGACCGCATCCGGTACCGAGCACCCGGGAATCGAGCGACCCGAATCGACCTGTTGAACCGGGACGCGCCGTTCGTTCGGGAGGGTCCGGGAACGCTTCACCACGTCGCCGTCCGCGTTCCCGACCGGGAGGCGCTGCTCGACTGGCACGCGCTGTTCCGCGAGCGCGACCGCGGCTACGACGTCTCACGGGTGAAGGACCGCCACTTCTTCCACTCGCTGTACGTCCGCGGCCCGGGCGGGCTGTTGGTCGAACTCGCCACGGAGGCACCCACGCCGGATGGGCCGCCCGGGCCGGGACTCGCCGACCCAGAAGTCGCCGGTCACGCGACCGAACTCTACCTTCCGGGGCGATTCGCGGAAGACCGGGAGCTCATCGAGCGCCAGCTCCCGGGGATCGAGCCGCCTGTGGGATCCGATCCCGCCGAGACCGACAGTGAAAGCGAATGACTCGGACGCTCTCGACGGTTGAGGGACCCCATGCGGACGCGGAGCTGGTCGTCGGGGGCGCGCCGACCGCGGCCGCGGAGGTCGCGGTCGTCCTCCTTCACGGTCGCGGCGGAACCGCGGAGGGGCTGATCCGACTCGCCGATGCGGTTTATCGACCGGGCGTGACGCTGCTCGCGCCCGCCGCCCGGCGGTCGAGCTGGTTTCCGGCTGCCCACGACGAGCCGATCGAAACCAACGAGCCCGCGCTCTCCTCCGCGGTCGACTGCGTCGCCGGCGCGGTCGCGGCCGCCGAGGAGATCGGGATCCCGCCCGAGCGAGTCGTCCTCGTCGGCGTCTCGCAAGGCGGCTGCGTCCTCGCGGAGTTCCTGTGTCGTCGTCCGCGACGTTTCGGCGGTGCGTTCGTCGTTTCCGCGGCGCTTTCCGGCCCGAATCCCGAGAATCGAACGGTCGGGCGGGCTGACGGAGACGCTCGTCAGCGTGACCGGGAGACGGGCTCGCTGGACGGAACGCCCGTCTCGCTCGACGCGACCGAGGCGGACCCGTACGTTCCCCGCCGGCGGGTCGAGGCGACCGCCTCGGTCCTCGAACGGGGCGGCGCGGCGGTCGATCTCCGGATCGAACCGGGCACCGAGCACGGCCTCTCGGACGCGGCGCTCGACCGGATCGGAGCGCGACTCGACGTGCTACTCGACCAGTGACCGTCGTTCGGGGTCCGACGGATCTCGGTCGGGGTGCGATCCGACGCTCAGTACCGGACGCCGTCGTCCGTGATCACGGTGTCGATCATCCCGACCGGGGTGGCGTCGTAGCTCGGGTTCTCGATCGTCACGCCCTCGACCGGTTCCCGCATCACTTCGACGGCGTCGCGGAACTCGTTCTCGAAGCGGAACTCCTCAATGGTCTTCGCGCCGGAGCCGACCGCGGTGACGGGGACGCCCAACTCGCGGGCGGTCACGACGAGCGGGAACGTCCCGACGCGGTTGTAGTACGTCCCGCCGGTGATACAGGTAATCCCGAGGAGGACGCGGTCACAGTCGCGAAGCGCGTACCCCATCGCGCTGTCGACGACCATCCGAGCGTCGACCCGATCCATCGCGGCGAGCGCGCGGGCCGTCTTCCGCCCGAGGGTTCGGGGCCGCGCCTCCGTCACGTACACCGTCAGATGCGCGCCGGCCATCGCGGCCGCCTCGATGGACTCCAGTACCGTCGTCGAGTAGTCGTGAACGAGCAGAGTATCCCCGTCGTTGATCCGCTCTGCGGCGTTGGCGGCGGCGGCCGCCTTCGACGTCTCGATGTCGTCGACAACCCGTTCGATCGTCTCCTCGAGCAGCTGTTTGGCGTCCTCGACGGAGGTCGGCTCGCCGACGATGGTCCGTTCCACCTCGCGCATCGCGTTGTGGAGGGCGGCGTGGGAGGGGTTCGACCGGCGCAACACGCCCGCGTTGTGTTCGAGGTCGCGTTCGAACTCGTCGACGGTTCGGTAGTCGCGGTCGAGCAGCTCCGCGAGCGCCTGCGTCGCCTTCACGGCCACAGCCGACGTGCTGTGGGTCCGCATCGCTCGGATCTCGGCGACCGTCTCGTCGATCATACCCGAAGGGTCGAGGTCCCGATTGAAAGCGGTTCCGGGGTATCGTCGGATCGAACGGAACCGACTGCGACGGTCGTTTATAACTGAAAAGGGTGTCAATCTTAGCGTGAGGGAAGCGGCCGATCAAGGGTACGTTGGATGCTAAGCAATGCTCAACCGCACGGTTGAGAAGGCTCGCCAGCAGGAAGTATTTTCCCGTGAGGACACGCCGATGGAGCGGCGTGTCCTCGCGGCGTTTTTGTACCATACTGGCCTCTCATACCGGCGAATCGAATCGTTTCCTCGCGTGTTCATCCTTCTCATTACCTTCGTCTGTAGCGCGATCGCTATCACGTTGGTCGGATCGCCGGGTGGGCTGCTCGTGGTACTCGTCGTCGCGAAAACGTACTACGACGTTCGAGCCCACAGGTGTGAACACGGCGACAAGCCCCTTGCGGCGAGACTGGACGAAAGCTCGACTACTCTGTGAACTCCACCTGAGAGGGTGTTCATCTCCGCCACCGTATGGATCGCGGCCACGAACCTTTGCCGATTGGTTTTTATCCTGAATGTGTTCGAAGTCTACGCGGTACGGTGTTTTCTCAGTTTGTGAAGGTAGACAGAACCCGTTTCACGGCCGCCAAACGACGGTTCGTGGGGATGAAATTCCCACTTCGTTTTAATCACCCCCGCCATCTATGGGATGATACCGTGTCCCCGATTCCGTCCTGGATCGATGACCGGATCGATCGGAACCTCGACAACACGCTCACCCAGGAGCACGTCGTCGAGACGATGCTCGCGTCCGATCGGCCGTTCTTCTCGATCCGTCAGCTCCACGCGCGCATCAAGCCCGACGTCAGCCGGGCCACCGTTCGGAACCGGCTTCGGGAGCTCCAGGAGATCGACGTCGTCGCGACGGAGACGTATCCCGACTCGATCACCCTGTACTACATCAACCATCCGGAGTCGGACTGGCCCGTCTCTCCCGAGGGCAAACGCGCGCTGAACGCGAATACCCCGCTGGATCGGCTCTCCACTCGCGGATTCCTCACGCTGTCGGACACGGCTGGGATCCGCACACTCGTGCTCGCTGGATTCCAGTTGAGCCTCGTGCTGTTCGCGCTCGGCGGCGTACTCACGATCACTGGTGCAGACCTGAGCAGTACCCACAGCGATATCGTGCTCTGGGACACCGCCTTCGACCTGCTGTTCGTGAGCCTGCTGTTGCTTGTCGCTGAGCGCTCCGTTCGGTGGGTTCGCAGCAGATACGGCCCGCTGAACATCCTGCCGTCGACGTAACCAGACTTTCAAAATTGCACTCACCAACCACCAATGACCTCCACATCCACCGCAACCGGCCCCGAACTGCTCGATGAACGCTCGCTCGGCGGTATCCTGGTCCATTTCCTCGGACTACTCACTGGATTCCTCGGTCCTGGTGTCGTCTACGTCGCTGCCAACAACGAGTACACGCGCGAGAATGCCCGTCACGCGCTGAACTGGCACGTCACTGTCTTCGCGCTCACGATCGTCGCATTCGTGACGTTCTTTTTGGGCGCCGACGAGCTCACCGTCGGCGGCGAGGCGACCGAGCTCTCGCTGCTCCCCGCGCCGCTCGATACGGTGTTTATGATCACTGGAGTACTGCTCGTGCTCCTGTTGTTCGTCGCCGTCCTGCTCACGCTCGTGTACACCATAGTTGCGACGGTGAAGGCGATATTCGGGTCGGTGTGGACGTACCCCGGGTCGGTCGACATCGTCGGGAGATTCCGGTAGCGAGCGTCCATGCCCTCCGAACACGCCCGTGACTCGGCAACTACGAGCGAGGGACCGAGCCTCCTTGAAGAGCGGTCGGTCGGTGGCATATTCGTCCACTTCATCGCGATCCCGACCAGTGTCGTCGGCGCGGGGATCGTGTACCTCCTCGCCACCAACGAGTTCACGAAACGGAACGCTCGCAACGCCCTCGACTGGCACCTCACGGTTCTGGCAATCACGGTCCTCGCGTTCGGCTCGCTGCTCGCGTTCGGTGAGCTCACGGGACAGGGTGTGTTTGGCGTCGCCGTGCTCCCCTCGTCCGTCGTCGCCATCGCGAACTTGGTCGTTCCCGCGCTGCTCACGCTCCAGACGATCGTCTGGGTCTGGACGTTCGTCGTCGGGTTCGTCGCGATGGGGAAAGCGACCTTCGGCACGGCGTGGCGCTATCCGCTGTCGCCGGCGCTCGTCAACCGGTACGGGTCCCACGCCGATGTCCCCGGCAAATGGCCGCTCGTCATCCTCGCGTACGTCGTCGTGCTGCCGCTCGTCATCGGGGGCGTGTTTTTCGGCCCGACCGAGGGTGCCGTGCTCTTCGTGTCGGTCTTCGGGCTGCTCGGACTGATAATCCTGTTGACGCCCCTGACGGCGGTCGCGATGTATCTCCACGGCGAGCGAGATCGGCCCCCGGGAGCGGACTGGCAGCCGCACGTGATCGCGTACCTCGGCGTCCCGGTCCTCATTGCGGCTGCCGGGTACGTGGTCTCCCGCACGTTCACCGAGTCGGTGTATCCTCCCGGTGATGCGATGTACGTATTTCTCGCCGCGTTCTGGATTTCCGCTATTGTGTACGCGATCCGATGGTGGGGGCGATACCGGTGATTTTCACCACAGATCGACTTCTGACTGTGAAACTCTTGCCACAGCATTTTACTTATTGACCTTGGACTCCCGCGCATGGTAGACATATTGAACAGTAAATTAGTACTGGCCGAACGAACGGAAATGGCGCTGTACCTGTCGGGTATCGTTCTAGCCACAGGAGCAGCGTATTACCTGGGAGAAACTGGAGATCCGGCCCCGGTATATGGCGTAATCGGGGCACTCTCGTTTATTCTTTTATTGACCGAATCTACGGACCACTCTCGTGAGAGCTAACTATGGATCGGATACGACGATCGACACTCCGGGGTGTCGGTGTCGGCTTCGGCTTGATGCTCCTCGGACTGGTCGTCGGCCTGCTCAGCAATATTATCACGTTCCAAGTCCTTGGTGATTTTGGACAAACGGCTCACGGTCAGTGGATATCACGACGTGGACTTCAATACGGCTTCCTCATACTGGCGGTGGGCTACATCGGGTACCGCAGTTCGGTTGGTCTGTTTGTTCGTATCAAACGTCCCAGTCTCGAAGGACTCGGATGGATCCTACTCGGACCCGTTACGTTGATCGGGATCGGGCTTGCTCTCGATCCAGTGTTGGAGATAATCGGGATTTCAATGGACCATGGAGCCCCTACAGCAGATCCAACGGAGTCACTGTCACAATTCACCGTGTTCGTTATCATCAGTTGGCTTGTGGCTGCACCAGCTGAAGAACTACTCTTCCGTGGTGTGATCCAAGGTCGCCTCCGTGAAACGATGCGACCAGTTGGTGCTGTCGCTGTCGGAGCGATCATCTTCGCACTCATGCACGTCCTCATCGGCGTAATAGACGGCCGATCAATCGGCGGAATCGTCGCGTGGGGAATCGAGACTCTCGTCAGCGGAGTACTGTTCGGTGCGGCCTACGAACGGACTGAAAATCTTCTGATCCCCTCGGTAATTCACGCGACGATGTGGACGCTACCGTATGTTGTTCTCGTCTGAACGATTAGCCAGGATATCGTTATCAGCAGCTTGACTGAAGACTGCCCCCGGGTGCTCCCCAGATCAACCATTCGTCTTCGATTGTTCGGAAGCGGTAGCGCACCGTGTTCGTGTTCCCATCGATCGCTATCGTAACATCGCCGACAACGTCGACTTCTCCTTCCTCAACCATCTCAAACGCAATGAACTCAAAATCAAACGCACCCACCCAGTCAAACTCGTCTGCGGACCACGGACCTAACTCACCTGCGTCTGCGATCATCGCGTTTGCAGCGTCCTGATCACCGCTATCTACCCTCTCAATGTAAGATCGAGCAACTGAGCGGGGACTTGTGTACCCCGCCGTACCGGACCGGAGTCCGTCGAGAGCGGCCCAGATTAACCACTCGTCTTCGACCCTTCGGAAACGATAGCGTACGGTGTCCGTGTTCCCACCGATTGCCATCGTGATATCTCCGATGACAGAAGCGTCGTCGTCTTCAACCGTCTCGAACCCGACAAAATCTATATCGAACGCAGCGACCCACTCAAATTCGGTTTCAGACCACGTTTCAAGCGGACCCCCGTTCGCGACCAACTCGTTTGTAGCATCACGGTCCGCGTCGTCCAGTGCTCTGACGTAGGTCTCTGCGGTCGCCTGGGGGGACGAACTGATAACCTGGTCGGTTGACAACCACCCCGGTATAGTGCTGGCCGCTACAACACAGCCACCAGCGAGGAATTGCCTCCGGTCTAACGGTGTCGTTCCGTTGCTCGAATCGTTCGAAGGGGGTAAGCCGCGACTCCCGGCGAGTCGGTGTACGGGTACATAGACCGATTCTGGTATTGGGGACAACATCACTCCTGATTTGTTGAGATTACCAATAAATTGTAACATCGCTTTCTCGGCCAGTAACTAGCACACCAACTATTTGTATCATGATTCACCACGCGGCCATATGTCTCGCTTGCCCTCCAAAGAGACACTCAAAAAGGACAGTAAAGATAGCCTAGCGGCAGCCCGAGATATCCGTTTCGACCCGAATATCGATACCCTCGTTGCGAGCCTCTCATTACTCGTGCTCTGGGGGATCTATTACTATCAATCTGTAAGCGAGTCAACAGAATCCGTGGTGGTGTTTCTCCTTATCGGAAACTTCGCTCTGACGATCGCATTTCCGATATACTACGTTTGTTATACTCGAGGAGAACCGCTGTCTGCAGTCGGAATCACTACTGACGGGTGGAAACCAGCAGTCCTTGTGTCGATCGTTGTGGCCGTGTTATTTTTCCCGGGCCTGCTTGCAACAGAGGAATCTACGGCCGTCCTCATCCCGCACATCATTACTGTCGGATTGATGTTCTGGGAGCCGTTTTTCGTGCACGGCTTTCTACAGATTCGATTCGAACAAGCGTTCGGAGTTCTGCCGGGCATCGTACTGGCAGGAAGTGGTTTTGCGCTCTTTCACGTCGGGACTGCCGGGTTACTCGGAGTTGTCGTACTACTAGCTCTAGGGCTCTTTCACGCGGTGCTGTTCAGCGTGTTCAGCCGTAACATCCTCGTATTGTGGCCGATTCTTTGGGCGGTCGGAAGTTCGCAGGGAACACTCGATAGCGTTGTCTTCGGGTGGGAGGAAGCGATGGCTTATACAGTGATTCTGCTCGTTACGGGCGCTGTGATAATTGGTACCCACCGAAAACGCCGGTGACCTACTTGCTCACGGCCAGACTCAACGGAAGATCCAACTGATCCCTCCGGCACACGTCGTTGTACCGCCACCTCCGGAGTCGTCAAGCGTGACTGTGGGTTCGGGTGTACCGACTGCGAAGGCACTTCCGACAAGGAGGAGACCCACCACGAGGGCGCTTCCAAGGAGGAGCGAGTGGCGGGGGACCATACACGTGTTTTTGGCTCATGGATAAAATCTCGAACCCTTCCGAACTGAGCGATAGGATCGGTCGAGCCAGATGAATACCGGCCACAGCACGTTTCGATGCTTGATGCGATATTTTTCAAAGGAAGCCGAAAGGTCTGAATCGAACGAATCCGCATCAAATTTTCTGAGCGAGAAACTCAACCATGGGTATATTGAACTCACGGACGACACGGTAAACGCCGGCTGACAGCCCTCCCCCGCTGTCGTTTCGGCCCTCCATTCGAGGTCAGGGTTCGATCGGATCGGTCGTTCGGTCGGGATACGCCTACATCCAGACGAACCGTAGCAGCAACCCGCCGATCGGGATCCCGAAGACGCCGTAGGTGAGTCCACCGAACAGCAGTTCTCCGAGCGGTATCCACGGTCCGATAGCGAGGACGACGACCGCACCGCCGAACGCGGCGACACAGACCAGCACCACGGCGATCGGTCGTCGGTCGATCGGGTCGAGATCGGTCGTTCGCACGGGAAGTTCGAACGCGTCGACGAGGTGATCGGCGTCGGCAATCGGCCCGATCCCGTAGTGGTTGCGTACTCCGTACTCGACGACGGCGAGGACGACGAACGTCGCGAGCCAGACGCACCACGTTCCGACGCAGCTCGTCAGGTAGACGGAGCCGTCGACGACGAGGTACCCCTCGAACTCCGATCACTCCGGCGCCGGTGAGGCGACGTCCCGATACGTCGCCCACGCGATCAGGATAGAGAGCCCGACGATCAGCGAGAGCAATCGCGTGTGAGCCGGGCAAAGCACGGCCGGAAACCCGAACGCGAAGACGAAGGCCGCACTAGAGACCGAGGCGAGCGGCCACAGCGAGTCGGGAACGTGACCGAGTCACCGGAACAGGAACTCGACAACGCCGAGATGGACGATTCCGGCGAGCGTCGCGACGAGAAGCGTCCGAAGTGAGGGTGAACTCATCGTGATCGCCTCACTCGGACTCCTCGACGACCGCGGTGTACACGGTCCCGCTCACGGCACCGACCGGGAACGTCACCCACCACGTGATCATGAATCCGAGGCCGACGACGCCGACCGAGAACGCCGCCGCGTTCACGGGGTCGGCACCGGAGAGCTCAAGCACGGCCGACGCCGTCAGGATGACCGTGACGGCGATCAGGCTGGCGACGTACGTCCCGAGCGTGCCGAGCAGCCCGGCGACGGCCCCAAAAAACGGAACGTCCGACGGGAGGAGTCGCCACACGGCGACGCCGACCAAGAACGCGGTCGGAATCACGACCGGAACTGCGAGCCCGGCGAACGCAAACCAGACGACCCCGTCGTTCGACGACAACAGGCCGACAGTCTCACCGGTGATCGCACCGACGGCGAACAGGGCCGTTGAGGCGAGTGCGGCGCTCGCCGCCGCATAGCCTGCGCCGACGTCCGGTCGTTCAGCACCGGGAAGTCGTCCGGGACCGTATCGAGTACACGCACGATGGAGGGTTTGTGTGGGGAGGGACCACATGTTCTACAGTATTACGGCCGAGGTTAAATGTGTTCTCCCGAGCACGTTCAAGAGATATCGACAGCCCGGAGGCGAACCATGCCGAACAGAACTGGCACCATTGTCCACGCACACAGCACGCCGATCAAGAACGGCTCGACGAGATATCCGGCAACGACTCCACTCACGTGATCGGCGAGTGACGCGCCAGAGTCGCGTTCGAGCAATCCGAAGGTAATACGCAGCGGATACACCGACGCGCCCCCCAGAATGGTCGCGACGTCGGCGTACGCCTCGATCGGGTTGAGCCGTTCCAAGAATGGAACCCACGTTGCGACAGCACTGCTGGGGAGTACTTGTGACGCCGCACGATGTATTCCGACAACGACGGGCTCCCAGAGAAACGTCATCGTCATGTAGCCGCCGGTGACGACGGCGATCGATCGCTTGGGCGTGGCGGCCGCCGCGGAGACGCCGATCGACAGACCGCCGAACGCGAACGCGAATAGGACCGTCGTAACGCCGAGTCCGACGAGCGGTCGCACCGGAACGGTACCGAACGTCCCGAGACTCACCAGGATCGCAAATCCAATGGCCGCGGCGACCCCGACAGCGAGCGCAGCCAATCCTCCAACGAGTTTACCGACGACGATCTCCGTTCGAGACAGCGGCATCCCGAGGAGTACTCTGAGGCTCCCGGACGCACGCTCACCGGACACGGTGAAACAGCCGACGAGAATCGCCGCAAGCGGGACGAGAAGCTGAAACGGAAGTCCGAGGTTATCGACCGCAGCCGTGGCCGACGTCGGGCCGAGACCCCGTGCGACGGCTTGGAACACACCGATCACACTGACGAGGAGCACGACGAGAAGCGTTTGCGCGGACCGTGACCGGGAAACGTGTCGGAGTTCTTTCCGGGCGACGACAGAGATGCGTGTGCTCGCACTCGTCGATGATTGCGTGGACGTTTCGACTACATCCACGGACTCCACCGTGTCGTCCTGTCGAGTCGTGCTCACGTGTTAGGCACCTCCGGAACCGGATCGCATACCCGGGGGTTCTGACGGCGAACCCGACGTATGCCGGTCGAATAGCTCTCCGAGCGACGACGTGTGGTCCTCGACCGCAGCAACGGTTTTCAGCCGACCGTCGTCGATGATCCCGACTCGGTCGCAGGTTTCCGCGACATGCTCGAGTATGTGACTGGAGAAAAACACCGTGGTCCCCCGTGTGACCTCTTCGATGACGAGCCGTTTCAGCAGCGAGATTCCGTGTGGATCCAGCCCGCTCGTCGGCTCGTCGAGCACGAGGAGGTCCGGATCCCCAACAGTTGCCATCCCCAGTGCCAACCGCTGACGCATCCCCGTCGAGTACGTCCCGACTGGACGGTCGGCATCCGCCTGTGAAAGCCCCAGTCGATCGAGTACTCGGTCGGCATCGATGTCGACCCCTTTGAGGGACGCCGGGAGACGGAGATGTTCATACCCGGTCAGCCGATCATACAGATCATACCCCTCGGGAAGCACGCCGATCCGGTCGTGAATCTCACGGGGGTTGTCCTGGGCGTTATATCCGAGAACCGTTGCCGTTCCCGACGACGGACGGGCGTAATCGAGGAGAATGTCGAGCGTCGTCGACTTTCCCGCGCCGTTCGGCCCGAGGAATCCGAACGCTTCACCCTCCATCACGGAGAGATCGATCTCGTCGATGGCGACGTACTCTCCGTAGCGTTTAGTGAGGCTATCTAATCGGATCGCAGTCATACCCGACTGGACGAGGCTGAGCATAATAGTTCGGAATCCACGGTTTCCGAGTCAGAAACTCCGTACAAGGGTATTTTTCATCGGAGAAACGAAGGGTGACTGGTAGATGGAAGATCCTCCCGACCAACTGACGGCCGAGACCGTCGGCGAGCTGCTCGAGGACGAGTACGCTCGGGCGATCCTCGCCGAAACGAGTCGGGAGCCGCTGTCAGCGGACGAGCTTGCCGAGCGATGTGATGCGTCGTCGCCGACGATCTACCGCCGAATTAACCGCCTCCAGGAGTTCGATATGCTTCACGAACGACAGACCCTACAATCGGACGGCCACCATTATCGGCGCTTTTCGGCCCGACTGGAACGCGTGACGATCGAGCTCCGAGACGGAGAGTACACGGTCTCCGTCGATCGAACTGATAGCGACGGCGTCGATCGACTGACCACGCTCTACGAGGATCTCCGATGACACTGTCAGATTTCGCCGTCGAAGGTGGCTCAGTTATCGAAGGGTTGGTCGGATTTACACTGGCGATCGCGACTATCGTTGCCGGTGCATGGGTCGCGATAGTGGCGTATCGTGGATACACACGGTCCGAGAATCCCTCGACGCTGTATCTCGCTGCGGGAGTCGCGCTCGCGTCAGCCGGCTACACCGGCACGCGAATACTCATCCCGACCGTAGGCGGTTCGTCATTACTGACGAGCGCAGTCGCTACCGCAATTCAGTTTGTCGGGTTGGCTCTGGTGCTGTATGCCGTGTATGGCCGTTCTCAGCTGCGCACGTGGCACGTACTCGGTGGAGCAGCCGTTGGCGGCGGGCTGGTCTTGCTCGTACCGTTCGCTCTCGTGGCGGCGTTGGACGCGAGTCTGTCCGTCGCAACAGCCGGGGGGAACGGCGTTACCGCCGTTCTCGGTGCGTTCATCGGAGTCCAAGCCCTCCGCGGGTACCGGCGGTACGGACGCCGGTCGATGCAGTGGCTGGCAGTCGGGATCGTGTTGTTGACCGTCGTTCCGTTCCTCGTACTCAACGTGCTCACGGTGTTCAGATCTACCGTCGGGGTTTCGGACGCCGCCGGCCTCGGTCTCGTGTTGTTCATCGAGCTTATCGGTGTGCTCGCGGTACTCGTCTCCCTGAAGATCGAGTGACCAATGAGCCTTCAAGAACGATTCATGTCTTCTCATTCGTCGTCCACTCTTCGCCGACGAACGAGCTCGTTGAGGAGATATGAGAGGACTCCCAACCCGATCAGATACGTAGCCAGCACGACGAAGGCCGTGTTCGATTCCATAGCGGCCTTCGAGAAGCGTCCCACTCAATTGCGTCGGTTCACGGGCTGGAACTCCCGATATCGGCGACGTTCTACCGACGTGTCGTTCACGTCGACGAATGTATTGGTAGGATGGATGTGGTCGCGTTCGACGCGTGACTCCGCACGTGCGGAGTGGAGGGTCACAGTGTGAAACCCCTCAAACTAGCAGTAAGTCGATGTCCGATCGTGATGTTCCTCTGTGTCACGTTCAGCTTTTCGTGGGGGTTTGCGGGGCTCCTGTACGGGGTCACGGGTAACGATGTGTTTTTCATAGTCGGTGCGCCGTTCGCTTGGGGCCCGCTCGTCGGTGGTGTGGTGACCGTCTGGCTGCTGGACGAGAACGTTCGATCGTGGATCGGGCAGATCCGGAACTGGCGTGTCGGAGGAGTCTGGTATGGCATTGGAATCGGTGTGCTGCTTCTCAGAACGGATTTCAACGGGATTACTGCGTTTCTCCTCGGCACAGAGGTGACCCTCGAAGCCAGTGGGTGGATGCTGTACACTGCGCTGTTCAACTTCTTCGTGACGCTGATCCTCGCGGGGGCGCTCGAGGAGTTCGGGTGGCGCGGCTTTGCGCAGGCGCGACTCCAGCAGCGCTACAATGCGGCCCTCGTGACCGTGTTCATCGGAGGGATTTGGGCAGTCTGGCACGCTCCGCTCATACTACTCGGACTCGGAAGTTTCACCACCCCGTTCAACTACGCTCTGATACTGATCGGTACGTCGGTTTTCTACGGATGGCTCTACAACGAGACTGACGGAGGACTGTTCGTCGTGATGGTGGCCCACGCAGCAGGGAATATGCCGGCGTTCATCCGTGTCACAGGCGGGACACCACACCTCTTGGAGTCACTTCCGATAACCCCTACCGTACTCTTCTCACTCACGTTTGCCGGCGTTTTGATATGGTATGCTGGCTCGGAGACACTCACACGAGACGGGATACTTCCGGACGTACCCGGACACAGTGGATGAGAAACCAGTTCTGATCACCACTCTTGATGGGATGAAAGCCTGCTAAGTCCCCAGCGCATGGAGTAAGAATGGGGTGGTAAAGGCCGATGCTTCACAAGCGTCTTCGAACGCGTGCTCTTGATTGGTCTACGTGCCAAGGAAGCCGCATCATGGGACGCCGCCCGTCTGTCCGACAGACAGACGGGCGGCAAGCCCGAATAGGTGTGTCTCTACTCCATGCACTCCCACTCCAGAGGTCATCATGTACTACCTCGGAATCGACCTTCACAA
>NZ_JAGGKQ010000005.1 GCF_017873815.1 Halorubrum alkaliphilum
GTGTCCAGTGTCACCGGCGACCCGGATGACACCGAACTACCAAGGCTCACATCAGATCTCCTCTTACGCCGGAGCGCAGCGGGCGAGATCCTCATTGACTCGAGTCGGGATGTCCCGACTCAGCGAAACCGGGCCGAGTTGAACGGCCCGAGTTCGCGGTGCGTTCTTCGCATTACATTCGAACGCGCTTATACACTTAAGCACGTCGGAACGCTTCGACCGGCCGAGTTCACGGCCGGCCGCGCCTCCCACGTCGGGGGGCTCTTCGCATTCGTACGAATGGTCAGTACACATTTAACCCCATCGAACTGGAGCCACTACGTCATGCGATTTCATGGGTTAGATGATCAAGGGAGTTCGTACTACTCGCGTTCAACACGCAACGCGGACGATAGCAACGAAAGGCACGGTCAGTCGAGATCGACCGAACGGGATGATGACCTCGAAAAGTAGTGGATCGAGTGTCATCGACGAGGACCGACCGGTCGGGGTAAGGCTCAGATGGCATCGACAGCGGGACAGTTTCACGCTTCGCAGTCACCGAGGTACACGTTGTGGTCGAAAGTGCCACTGCTTTCGGGGCCGTTTATACCACGGGCGTTTATAAGGGAGGGGGACACATATAAAAGCGAACGATGACGAACCCTGCAGACTCGATCGAGATTCAGAACGTAGTTGCATCGACGGGGATCGGACAGGAGCTCGACCTAGAAGCCCTTGCAGAGGACCTTCCCGGTGCGGACTTCAACCCGGACAACTTCCCCGGACTCGTCTACCGCACGCAGGAACCGAAGGCGGCAGCGCTCATTTTCCGGTCGGGAAAGATCGTCTGTACAGGCGCAAAGAGTATCGACGACGTTCACGAGGCGTTGGGCATCATATTCGAGAAGCTTCGTGGACTACAGATCCCAGTCGAGGAGGACCCGGAAATAACGGTTCAAAACATCGTTTCGAGTGCTGACCTCGGACACAACCTGAACCTGAACGCGCTCGCGATCGGGCTCGGGCTGGAGGATGTCGAATACGAACCGGAGCAGTTCCCCGGCCTCGTCTACCGCATGGACGAACCAGAGGTCGTCATTCTCCTCTTCGGGAGCGGTAAGATCGTCATTACGGGCGGAAAGCGGACTGATGACGCGGAAGGTGCCGTCGAGGAGATCGTCGAGCGGATCGAGGGTCTCGGTCTGCTGGGTTGATCTTTCAGTCGATCGAGACGAATCGACATCGAACGGGAAGCGTTCGTGGCAGACTTCGTCGTTGGTCGGACTGTATTTCGGGGGTAGTAGCTACGTATCCGACGCATCACCGACGAGAACTTCCTTGACTACGCTGGGATCCTCAAGCAACTGGTGTTTCGTATAGCTTCCCTCCGCGCTACCACCGCTGTGTTTCGACTGTTCGATAATGTCGAGGAACGCGTGTTCCTTGAGAAGGTCACGAACTCGACGTAGTGAGAGGCTGTCCGATCCCTCCTGTCGACAGATGTTCTCGTAAATATCGTATACGCGGCTCGTCCGGAACCCGTCCTGGCCATCGTGTGACAGCGAGAGTAACGCGAGTGCCTGAAGGACGTATCGCGAATGGGGTGTCGAGCCGCGGATCAGCTCACGGAACCGATCGGTTTCCGCACGTTCACGCGCCTGCGTGACGAATCCTTCTCGGACGGTCGGTTCCCCGTTCGCCTGTGCGATCTCGCCGGCATACCGGAGAATGTCGATCGCCTTACGGGCATCTCCGTGTTCGCGGGCAGCGAGCGCGGCCGCGCGTGGGATGGTGGACGGTTCGAGAACGTCCTCGTGGAACGCGTCTGATCGGGCCTGCATGATCTCTCTGAGCTGGTTCGCGTCGTACGGAGGGAAGACGAACTCGCGCTCACAGAGACTCGACTTGACGCGTTCATCCATCCGATCCTTGTATTGGATCTTGTTACTGATCCCGATCACGCCGAGTTTACAGTCCGTAATCTTGCCGGCCTCACCGGCCCGGGAAAGTTGCATTAGGATCGCATCGTCATCGAGTTTGTCGATCTCATCGAGGATGATCAACACCACATCGTAGCGCTGATCGAGTATCCGCCACAGTCGTTTGTAATACGTCGACGTCGAGAGTCCCTTATCAGGGACGTTGATCCCAGTTAGATCGGGATCGTTGACCCCCTCCGCAATGGTTTGAACCGCCTGCGTTTCGGTCGTGTCCTGAGCACAGTCAACGTACGCGAACGTCGCGTTGACTCCCTCCTCGCCCGCCGTCGAGACGAGACGCTTGGAGACGTACTTCGCACAGAGGGACTTTCCCGTACCAGTCTTCCCGTAGAGGAGTACGTTACTTGGGCTCTGACCGAATATTGCGGGATTCACCGCGGTAGCGAGATCGGATATCTCGTCGTCGCGGCCGACTATCCGGCCCTCGCCGGGAAGGTGACTGATCTCGAGGAGTTCCTTGTTGGCGAATATCGGGTCCTCCCTCGTGAAGAGGTCGTCCGCTGCGTCCATAGATGAGACACCGGGTTTCCGGTGAAATACGTTCTGTTTCCGTCGTCGAAACGGAACGGTCGGATCGCTTGAGACACACACCGGGTTTCCGGTGAAATGGGTGTGTGGGTGGGGGTGTGGATTCATCGGAAACGAGGTGTGCTCCGTGTCCGATGTCGATGAGGGTTCAACGACCGGAAGAAAAGATGGATAGAGGACATGAGGGATGAGTAGGTGAGAGGGATGAGTAGGTGAGAGGGATGAGTAGGTGAGAGGGATGAGTAGGTGAGAGGGATGAGTAGGTGAGAGGGATGAGCAGGGAGGATCGACGAAGAAAAACAGAACAAAGAAAAACAAATAAAACAGGCAGCCAAGCAGAGCAGGCGATCGGACGAAGCGGACGGATGGAACGGAAAGCCGGAGGGAGTGGAGTGGCCAACTGGTGACACGAAAATGGAAAATGGTCAAGTGGGTTTCCCTTATTAGTCATCGATCCTCCATCGATCAGCTGCTCCATTCTAGTTCGGAACGTGCCCCAAATCGCCGCTAAAGTAGCTTCGTCTACCACACAGAATACACTTCCACCGGTTCTACACAATATTCTCTCTTCACGCAAACGGGTACATAGGAGGACACGAAGGTGATCCGATCTCTGCTTCCGGTGAAGCAGTCAAGAACTGCTACCGCAGATTCAATGAACTACTATCTACTTAGTGGTCTGTAAACAAGACCAGTATTTATTCTTTGTGTATTGTTTTGAAGGGTGAACGAGGAAACACATCAGAGGAGATGTATCCATCCCAACTGAGCCCCAACCAACACCACTCAAAGTACTACACATAACACCACCCACAGACCCATTTCACCGGAAACCCGGTGTGTCGGTACCCACAACACGTCCCACAACACGGAAGCGGATCGCGCGAGAGCAGGGACCGGAGATCAGGTCGTATCCGCCATGGGGTCGGGAACAGTAAGCGGATCCGGAACCTCGTATCGAACGCCTTTTTCTCGGAGCTGTGTGGTATGTCGTGAGAGTTCGTCGGTTGAGACGAGAAGTACTACATCCAGACCACGGAGCGCGGCCTGTGGGACTCCATCTACGGTACCGAACTGGATATCGGGTTCGAGACCGGCCGTAACGGAGCACGCGTATGCTTCCGTACCGGCAACCGCGAGGAGGTCGTTCTCATCTAATCGGGAGGTGATCACCTCGGCACTGGGGGGTTCACCCTCGGTTATTGCAGGGACCGGAATCACCGTCACGACACCGGGATCGTACTCGACGACACCTTCGAACTCTGTCACTCCGACCACTTCGCCCGCTGCCCCACCGGTAACGACGACTGCGGTCGCCGAGCCTCCCTCAGGGAGAGCGTGGAGAACCCCATCCCGCATCGCTAAGCCCACTTCGTCTCCCTCCGATACGTCACCGGTAGTGATCGCCGCATCGACATCGACGCTCCCGAGCACGTCGTCGGAAACGTGTGACACGAACTCCGAAAGGGCATCGGTACGTGTGATCAGCCAATCAACGCCCTCCTTCGTCACTTCGTATCTCCCGCGACCCTCCTTTTCGACGTACCCCCTCTCAACGAGTTCGCGAACGTAGTCACTGACGGCTTGCGAAGTGACGCCCAACACCTCTGCGACCTCTCCCTGACTGACTGCCGGCTGTCGAGCTGCGATCTCGACGAGCACCCGATACTTGCTCGCGTCGCGCTTGTTGTCGAGCACCCGTGGTGCCACTGTCTCGTCGTCCATATCAATTATGTTGATGTTGGAAGCAAGTATGTTTGGTGTCCATCAACCGGTCTAACTGACGACCAATTGACGACCCGATGAACCAGCCGCCGAACGACTCGATGAATAAACAAGCGAACGGCCCGACGAGTTGGCGGACCGGAGGACTGACCGACTAGCCGCACCCTACAGAGGTCTATTCCTGAGCGTCGACGACTGCGACGCCGCCGAGATTGACGATGTCTTTCACCTCGTCTCCACGCTGGAGCACGTGGACGGGCTGATCCATTCCGACGAGCATCGGACCGATGGCCTCTGCGCCGCCCAACCGCTGGAGCAGTTTGTACCCGATATTGCCGGCTTCCAAGTTCGGGAACACGAGGACGTTCGCTGCCTCGTCCAACTCGGAAAACTCGTAAGTTCCGTTGAGGATATCGTCAACGACCGCCGTGTCGGCCTGCATCTCCCCGTCAACCGGGAAATCAACTCCCTCGTCGTCGTGGAGGATCCCGACTGCGTCACGCGGCTTTCGGGTCCCTTCGTTGTCGACGCTCCCGAAGTTGGAGTACGATAGGACCGCGGCGCGCGGTTCGACGTTGAACCGTCGGGCGAGGTCCGCCGTGTGCCGGGTTATTTCTGCAAGCGTCTCCGCGTCAGGGTCCTGATTAACTGTCGTGTCCGCACAGAACACGACCCGATTCTTGAACGTCAGCATGTACACGCCGGCGACGGTGTCGGTGTCGGCTGCCGAGCCGATGACCTGTAGCGGCGGCCGTAATGCCGACGGATAGTGGTGTGTTAGTCCCGTCAACATCGCGTCCGCGTCCCCCGATTTCACCATGACACTTCCGAGGTAGTTCGTGTCACGACGCACTAGGTCGTGTGCTTCGCGGTGTGTGATTCCCTTTCGCTTCCGGAGTTCGTGTAACCGGTCACCGTAGTCGGAGACGTCACGTTGTGCGGGGTCGACAATCTCCGGCTGGAACGAGAGCCCGAGGTCGGTTGCGGTTCGTCTGATCTCGTCGGCGTTACCCAACAGGACCGGCTCGGCGATCCCCTGCTCGGAGAGCTGATAGGCTGCGCGTATCATCTTCTCGTCGGTCCCCTCCGCGAGCGCGATCCGCTTCGGATCGCTTTTCGCCTTGTTCAACACCACTCGCATCATCTCTCTGGACTTCCCGAGCCGGGCCTCCAACCGTTCACGGTACTGTTCGATGTCGATCTCCGTTCGGGCACAGCCAGCGTCCATTGCCGCCTGTGCGACCGCGGGCGCGATCTCGAAGAGGACTCGCGGATCGAGCGGTTTCGGGATGACGTAGTCGGCCCCGAACTGGAGCGGATCGTCTCCGTACGCCCTCACCACCGCGTCCGGAACGTCCTTTCGCGCCAACTCCGCGAGCGCCTCGGCGGCCGCGCGCTTCATTTCCTCGTTGATCTCTGTCGCTCGAACGTCCAACGCCCCACGGAACAGGAACGGGAATCCGAGGACGTTGTTCACCATGTTCGGGTAGTCGGACCGTCCCGTGGCCATGATCACGGTGTCGTCGCGGGCGGCCTTCGCATCTTCATACGTGATCTCCGGGTCGGGGTTTGCCATCGCGAAGATGATCGGGTCGGACGCCATCGACCGAACCATCTCGGGAGACACGATTCCACCGACCGAGAGCCCGACGAACACGTCCGCGTCCTGCATAGCGTCAGCGAGATCGCCGCCGGAAACGTCGCTGGCGAACTCCCGTTTGTACTCGTTGATGTCCCCGGAATCGGCTCGATCGGTCGTGATGATCCCGGAGGAGTCACACATCGTGATGTTCTCGCGTCTCGCACCGAGCGAGACGTAAAACCGCGCGGTTGCGATGGCCGACGCGCCCGCGCCGGAAAAGACGATGTCGAGCTCCGAAAGCTCCTTATCCGAGATATCGGCCGCGTTCATTAGTGCTGCTCCGGAGATGATCGCGGTGCCGTGTTGGTCGTCATGGAACACGGGGACGTCCATTTCCTCACGGAGCCGCTCTTCGATCTCGAAACACTCCGGAGCCTTGATGTCCTCCAGATTCACGCCACCGAACGTCGGCTCCATCGCCGACACGGCCTCACAGAACGGATCGACCGCGTCGATGTCCAGTTCAATATCGAAGACGTCGATGTCGGCGAACCGCTTGAAGAGGACGCCTTTCCCCTCCATGACCGGTTTCGATGCCGAGGCCCCGATGTCGCCGAGTCCGAGAACCGCGGACCCGTTCGAGACGACTGCCACTAAGTTTCCCTTCGCCGTGTACTCGAACACCGACTCCGGATCGGCGTCGATGTCCCGGCAGGGGGCAGCGACCCCCGGCGAGTATGCCAACGAGAGGTCACGCTGCGTGTTCGTCGGCTTCGTCGTCGATATCTCGATCTTTCCGGGCGGATCTACTCGATGGTACTCGCGTGCGTCGTCATCCAGTCCCATGGGTTACCCCTTTCGTGAACGGAGTAAAAAACTATCCGTACCGTCGAATGATGATTTCGACAGTCGTCTAATACGAGACGGTCGTACAAATCGCCGATACGGAGGTGTTTCAGCGTCTCTATGACGAAGCGGTGCCTCCGTAGCGAACGGTACTTCCATGACGAGGCGGTGATCATTTCGTGACCCGGGCCGAACTACTTTTTTTCGTATGACTCGGCGGACGTTTCAGACCGTTCGGTAGACACTTCGGGCTGTCCGGTACGTACTGTGGCGTTCGGGTCGACATCCGGGTCAAGCATCGCGAGCTCGGGGTCGACGCTACCGAGCATCGAGACTTCATACGCGATCAGGTACGTACGAGTAACGAGTCTGACCGGGAGAAACACGAGCAGGAGGGCGATGATCCCGATGATGACGACGAGAGCGATCGTCACAACGCCAGCGGTGGTTCCGGTCATTGCGGAGAACCCGCCGAGGAGCCCTGCCACGATCAGAAGCGTGACCGCACCGAGCACGAAAACGGCACCCCCAGCGAACAGGAACACGACGCCCTCAGCGATCGAAACTCCAACCCCGAGGAAGAAATGAACGACCAGATACAACAGGAACTCCGTCCACGACTTCCGGAGCGTTACCCAGAATCGACTCCAAGCAGTCAGTACTCCTTCGTTCCGGTGGACCATCACGGGAACGACGAACTCGTAGGTGAACCGGATGATCAGAAGCATAAGCATTGTAAGGAGACCACCGACGAGAAGCGCTAGACCGATCCCCCACCCGGAGAGACCAACGAAGACGTCGCCGACGGCGTCCGCGGGGCCCCACCCGATCGTCGTTGACGCGGCGACCGCGACGAGAAGCGGGAGGACCAACACGAGCCCGGCAACGAACGAGAAGACGAACAGGCCGAATGCCTGACGGAACCGAGCGACGAACGGAGCCCAGACGCGGACCTCGTTCGTCCGGAGCGCGTCGTAGAACACTAATCGGAGCGAGAGGGTCGCAACCGAAACGAGCACGCTGAACGCGGCGAACGCCACGCCGACGGTGACGAGGAGCCCGGTATCGAGCCCGGAAAGGACCTCGTTCGGTAACGCGCCTTCCGGGAACGGCGTGAACTCCACCTCGGGGACGAACGGTATCGAGACGTTCGTATTAACGGTGCCCATCAGGAGGACGAGGAGGGCCAGTACCGTCCAGCGAACCAAGCTGAACGGGAACAGAAACCGGCGAGTGGCCTCGACCGCATCGTCGACGGCGTCGACAGCGTGCCAACTCATACCCCACGAGTTCTCGTGGGACTACTTATAAATGCGGTAGGGATCTGGAAAACGACGGCGTTTGAACTCGATCCGCCGGGGTCAACGCGGTATCGAAACGAACCCGTCGACTGGAACTCACCGGGACCGAACCCGAGACCATCGACCGCCCCCTTTTAACTTCGGCGTCGACGAACGGTAGTGTATGTTCGACACGGTCGTGGTCGCGACGGACGGCTCCGACAGCGTGGGTAGGGCGGTCCAGATCGCGATCGATCTCGCGGCCCGCTTCGACGCGGCGGTCCACGCCTTATACGTCATCGACGACGACGAGGTCGGGTCGTCACCGGAAGCGGTGCGTGAGGACCTCCGGGACGTGCTCGACGAACGCGGCACCCAGGCGCTCGAAGACATCGTCGATCTGGCCGAGGAGCGGGACGACGAACTCGATGTCACGGCCGAGGTTCGGGAGGGTCGCCCCGCCGACGAGATCATCGAATACGCCCGCTCGATCGATGCCGGCGTCGTCGTGACCGGAACGCGCGGTCGACACGGTGAGAACCGCTTCCTGATCGGGTCGGTCGCCGAACGCGTCGTTCGGACATGTCCGGTTCCGGTGCTCACCGTCCGTCGACTCACGAGCGAGAATCCCCGTCGCGTCACCGTTTGAAACGCATCCGTCCGACGTCCCGTCCATACGTATTCTTATATCCCAAGCCGGCACAGGAGAACCCATGTCGTTCGGTACACGTTCCGGTAGGCCGGGGTTCTTCGACCGGGCCAAGACCGGATGGGCCCTCACGAAGGACAGCGCGGGCGTCATACGCGACCATCCGAACCTCCTCGTTTTCCCGCTGATCGCGGGGGTCGCAAGCGCGGCCTTTCTCGTCGTGCTCTTCGTCCCGATGCTGATCGCGAACCTGATCGGGAGCGGCTTGGAGTACGTCGCGCTGTTCGTCGTCTACTTCGCGACGACGTTCGTGAGCACATACGCGGCGGCCGCGTTGGTTCACGCGACCAACGAGGCGTTCCACGGCCGCGAACCGAACGTTATCGCGAGCCTCAAAACTGTCCGCAGTCGGCTCGGACCGATCGTCGTCTGGTCGCTGATCTCCGCAACGATCAGCGTCGTGCTCAAGACGATGGAGGACTCTGACAACCCGATCGCCGGTATCCTCCGATCGCTGTTCGCCGTCGGCTGGTCGATCATGACGTTCTTCATCGTCCCCGTGATCGTCTTCGAGGACGTCTCCGTGACCTCGATGTTCTCGAAGAGCGCGAGCGCGTTCCGCGACACGTGGGGTGAGACCCTCGGGGCCGGATTCGGGATCACGCTCGTCGTTACGCTCGTCGGCATCGTCCTCGCGATCGGCGCGATCGCCGTATCGGTCCCCGTCGCGGCGGTGTTCCCTGGACCCGGAATATTACTCGCACTCCTCCTGCTCGGCGGCGTGATCGCGTTCGCGTACCTGCTCAGTCAGACGATCTGGGGAGTCGCGAAGACCGCCTTATACGTCTACGCGGTCGAGGGGCACCGACCGGCCGAGTTCGATAACTTCGACTTCGAAACGCTCGGCGGCCGGACGGAAGAGTCAGCATCGCCCGGAACGGCCGGGAGCCGAGACACGCTCGACCTGTAACGGATCGACCGACTCTCCGCTGAGCCTACCGTTCAGGCGACCCGATTTCTGAGTTCGTTATCGCCCTCTCTTTTCCCCTCAAGTCGATCCACGTTGTCCACGAGGACGTCCGCGACGCGCTCGAAGTACTCGGGAGTGTGACCCGCGTTGTGTGGCGTGATCGTGACGTTTCCCAGTCCCCACAGCGGGTGGTCCTCGGGCAGCGGCTCCGGATCGGTCACGTCGAGTGCGGCCCCGCGGATCCGGTTGCTCCGGAGCGCACTCACGAGCGCGTCGGTGTCGACGACGCCGCCCCGAGCGATGTTCACGAGAACCGCGTCCGGTCGCATGGTTCTGAGTAGATCTGCGTCGACGAGCGTCCGAGTCTCCTCGGTGAGCGGGCATGCGAGCACGACGTACTCCGCGTTGACGACGGCCTCGTGGATCCGATCGAACCCGTACACCTCGTCGGTCGGCCCGCCCTTCTCCGGGGAGTACCTGACGCCGACCGTCTCGACATCGAACGCCGACAGCCGGTCGACCACCGTCCGCCCGATGGCACCAAGACCGACGACCGCAACGGTCGACCCGAACACCTCCGTCGTGGGATAGCTCCGCCACTCTCGGCGCGACTGCTGGCGGTGTGCCCGATGGAACTCGCGGGCGTGCCCGATCATCGCGCCGATGACGTACTCGGCGATGTTCGGTCCGTGAACGCCCGAAGCGTTCGTCACGGCGATGCCGCGGTCGGCGAGTGCGTCCATCGGGAGGTGGTTCGTCCCCGCGTACACGCAGGCGAACAGTTCCAAGTTCCCGGCGGACTGAAGGGAGCCGTCCGGAAGTCGTGGTCCGACCGCGACGCGAGCGGTTTCGAGAAGCGTTCGCTCTTCTCCGGGCGTTCGCGCGAGGGCGATCTCGTGGTCGGGGAGTCGTTTACGCAGTATCGTCGCCAACTCGGGTGCGCCGGCGCCGTGGATCGTCTGTCGCAACACGGCAATGTCAGGATCAGCCATGCGTTCGAATTCTCGTCGTGGCTCAAAAATACCGGTGCCCCGGCGGTTCGGCGGATCGAACGGTCCGTATCCCGTGAACTCCTCGATCGCTACGAGTCCGTCGCCCCCTCCCGCGCAGCGTCGAACGCCTGCTGTAGGTCGCTTTTCATGTCGTTGACGTGTTCGATCCCGACGGAAACGCGGATCAACCCGTCCGTGAGGCCGGCGTCGACCCGCTCCTCTCGCGGAATGGCGGCGTGAGTCATCGCGGCCGGCTGTTCGATGAGGCTCTCGACGCCGCCCAGCGACTCCGCGAGCGTGAACACCTCCGTCTCGCTCACGACCGTCGACGCCTCCTCCAGCGTCCCGTCGAACTCGAAGGAGAGCATCCCGCCGAAGTCGTCCATCTGCTCGGCGGCGAGGTCGTGATCGGGGTGGCTCTCCAGTCCGGGGTAGTACACTCGCTCGATATCGTCATGACTCTCCAGCCACTCGGCGAGCTCCATCGCGTTCTCGCAGTGACGGTCCATCCGCACCGAGAGCGTCTTGATCCCCCGGAGAACGAGGAAGGCGTCGAACGGGCCGGGCGTCGCGCCTACTGAGTTCTGATAGAAGCCGAGCCGTTCGTCGAGATCCGCGTCGTCGACGATCAGTGCGCCGCCGATGGTATCGGAGTGACCGCCGAGGTACTTTGTGAGTGACTGGCAAACGATGTCCGCGCCGTGTTCGAGTGGTCGCTGGAGGTACGGCGTCGCGAACGTGTTATCAACCGCACAGAGCGCGCCGTGCTCGTGAGCGACGTCCGCGAGCGCGTCGATGTCGTTTACGTTCATCAGGGGATTCGTTGGGGTTTCGACCCACACCAACTCGGTGTTCGACTCCATCGCGTCACGGACCGCGTCGTGATCCGTCGTGTCGACGAACGTCGTCTCCACGTCGTACTCGTCGTACACCTGCGTGAGGATCCGGTGGGTGCCGCCGTACACGTCGTCGCCGGCGACGACGTGGTCGCCCGCGGATAGCAGGTTGAGAACGGTGTTGATAGCGCCCATTCCCGAGGAGAAACAGCGGGCGTGGCTCCCCGACTCGAGATCGGCGAGGTTCGTCTCCAGATCGGTCCGGGTCGGGTTCCCCGTCCGGGAGTACTCGTAGCCACGATGTTCTCCGGGACCGTCCTGTTCGTACGTCGAGTTGGCATGGATCGGCGTCATCAGCGCGCCGGTCTCTGCGTCGGGCTCCTGTCCGGCGTGGATCGCGCGGGTCTCGAACTCCCGCCCGTCCGTCGGGTCGTTGCTCATACCTACCCGTCGTCCGCCGAGTCCGTCACTCTTGTCCTTCGGGTTGACTCGGTGGCGACGAGACGGCTGTCGGTCGGATCCGTATCAGTATATATCGGACCGGATCGATATGCTAACTATTATAAAAATATTAAATGGTCGGACACGGATCATTTCACGAATGACGGAAGACACTCCGAGCGGGCCATTCTCACGGCGTAACTTCCTCCTCGCTGGTAGTGGGGCAGCGACTGCCGGGATCGCGGGATGTCTCGGCAACGGAGACGAGAACGGAACCGCCGGCGACGGAACCGAAAACGGAGACGACGCCGGGGACGGGAACGGCAGCGGACGCTCGTGGGAAGTGGGACACGAGGAGTACCGAACCACGGTGACCGAGGCCGACCTCCCCGAGGAACTGTTCATCTACGCCGTCCAGACCGGATGGTCGAACTGGGACGCTGTCATGGCGGCGTTCGAGGACGAGTACGGGGTTCCCCTCCACGACGACCAGCGCACCTCCGGCGAGGCGCTCTCGGACATTCGGACGAACGCCGGAAACCAGGACTACTCCGCGTACAACGGTTTTTATCCCACCGGTCTTCAGGCGTGGGACGACGGGTTCACCACGGACTACAAGCCGGACGGCTGGGACCGGGTGCCGGACGATTTCAAAACGGACGATGGCCACGTCACGGCGACGAGACAGATGACCATCGCGATCAACTACCGGGCGGACGTCTACGAGGATCGCGGCCTTGACGCACCGGAGACGTGGGAGGACCTCAAACAGCCGGAGATCGCTCAGGATCTCGCGATCAACGTCCCGGGTGCGGGTGCGGGGCTGAACGCGATGCTGTCGATCAATCACGCGTACGGCGGCGACTTGGACGATCTCGATCCGCTGTTCGACTATCTGGAGGAGATCGGCGAACACGGCGCGCGCCACCAGCGCAACCTCGATCGGCAGTTCACGGCCGGTGAGATATCGACCTACGCCGAGTTCGACTTCGGCGGCCTGTCGACGAAGTACAACAGCGACGATATTCCCGATGAGGACGTCGGCGTCGTCATTCCACAGGGGCCCGGCGGCGGGGAGGGTGCCGTCGCAGCGCCGTACGGATTCGCACTGCTCGATAACGCTCCGAACCCCGAGGCCGGAAAGTTGTTCATGGACTTCGTGCTCTCGCTCGACGTCCAACAGCTATTCTTCGACGGGTTCGTCCGCCCGATCCGCGCGGACGAGCTGGAGGCACCCGACGAGTTCCCGCCGGCCTCACAGTACGAGGCGGCGACGTTCGAGATCGACCAAGTCGAGCTCCTGGAAAAACAGGAGGAGATCGTCTCGGAGATCATCGACCGGAGTCCGCTCCCGGGCGTCGAGGCGTAAACCGACACGTCACATCGATGTCGAATCATCCCTCTGAGTCCGGTGAGGGTCGACGGCTTCCCGCGCGCGTGCGGTCCCTAATGAATACCATCCGATCGTTCGTGTCCCCGCGGACCGAGGCGGATCGAGAGCGACGTCGGATCGCCGTCATGTGTCTTCCGTACTTCGTCCTCGCGACGTTCGGTGCGTTTCTCCCGCTCGGCATGTTGGCCCGGATGAGCGTCTCGGAGAGTCAGTTCAGCAACGAGGGATTCAGCCTCTCGGCGTGGGAGCTACTCCTCACCGAGCCCGTCTACCGCGAGATCGCGTGGAACACGCTGTGGTTCGCGACGGCGACCACCCTTTTCAGCGTCGCCGTCGCCGTCGCGATCTCTCACGCGCTCGCGAAGTATCAACTGCCGTTTCGGCGGTGGATCGTCGCGATGGTTTCGTTTCCTATCGCCTTGCCGGGGATCGTCGTCGGCTTCATGATCGTCGTCCTGTTCGGTAGAACCGGGCTTCTCACGAACGCGGTCGCCTTCTTTACCGGTGAGAACCCGATCGACCTCGCCGTGGCTCTCACCGTCGGTGGCCTCTTTTTGGGGTATTCCTTCTCCTTGATCCCGCGCGCGACGATGGTCCTTCGCGGGACCTTTGCGGAGATCAACGAGGATGCCGAGGAGGCCGCCAAGTCGCTCGGCGCGAGTCCGCTGTTGACGTTTCGATACGTGACGCTCCCGCAGGTCTGGCCGGGGATCGTCGCGGCGTTCGTGCTCACGTTCCGTACTGCGTTGGCGATCTTCGGAACCGTACTGGTGTTGCCGGCACTCAACGTGGCGACGCTGCGGATCAACCTCGAGATCCAGTCGCTCGGGTTCAACCTCGCGACTGCCTCCGCCATCGGGCTCATCTACTTCGTGTTCATCTTCGTGTTCACGTTCGGCGGCGTCAAACTGATCGACAACGAGAGTCTCAAGATATGACTGGAGAGAACCGCCGGACCGACGACGAGACGGCAACGGACGGCGGGACGCAAACGGGTCGCAGCGAGACGACCGACACCCACCGGACGAGCCGCGAGAAGCGGGGTGGCCTCCACCGGTTCGACGTGAGTTCGGCGTTTGGCCGGCAGGCGGTCACGCTCGTGCTCGCGGCGACGCTGACGTTCCTGACGCTCCCGATCCTCGTGACCGTCGTCGCTTCCTTCGGCACGTCGTGGACGGGCGTGATACCCACCGGGTACGTCAATCTGGACAACTGGCGCACCGTGCTCGGGCTCGCGGAGGGGATTGGGGTGCGACAGGGCGTCATCCGGGGACTCGCGTATAGCGCGGGGCTGGCGACCGCGGGCATGGTTATCAACATCGTCGTCGGCGTCCCCATCGCGTACTCGCTGGTTCGGTACGACTTCTTCGCGAAGGACTGGATCAACACGCTCGCGATCCTTCCGATTGTCCCGGGCGTCATCCTCGCGATCGCGTTCCTGCGGATGTACCCCGAACGGGGTGGCTCCACCTTCGGGCTAATAATCGGCTACGCGCTGTTGAAATCCCCGTTCATGGTGCTGACCGTCCAGAGCTCCTTACAGTCGATGAACCTCCAGCAGATCGAGGAGAGTGCGCGGTCGCTCGGCGCGTCGTGGATCCGGACGTTCCTGACCGTGATCGTGCCGAACGCGAAGGACGGGATCATCGCCGGCTCGATCATCACGTGGACGCTAGCGGCGGCGGAGTTCAATTTCACGTACATCGTCCACTCGGCAGGGCCGCGACCGTTCTCGCTGTTCCTCTTCGAGAACATCACGCGGTCTCCCGTGTTACAGGGCGCGGCGGCGGTCTCCGTCTACTTCCTCATCGTCACGGCCGTGATCGTCCTCCTACAACGAGTAGGGAAGGCGGGGTTTACAACGGTGGAACGGTGATGGCCGTGAAACGAGCGACCACGCGGGACGCGCTCGATGGATCGGTCACCGCGATCGACCACGCCGGTCGGGCCGTCGAAGACTCGGGACGGGTCGGGGGACACGGTGCGGATCGAACGAACTGATACACATGTCCGAAGTCACACTCGATTCACTCACGAAACGGTACGACGAGGAGGTGGCCGTCGACGGCATCGACCTCACCGTCAGGGACGGCGAAGTGCTCGGCGTCATCGGCCCCTCGGGTTGCGGGAAGACGACGACACTGCGAACGATCGCCGGCTTCGAGACGCCGACCGAGGGACGGGTCCTCTTCGACGACGACGACGTGACACACGTCCCGCCGGAGGACCGGAACGTCGGGCTCGTATTCCAGTCGTACGCGCTGTTCAACAACATGAGCGTGCTTGACAACGTCGCCTTCGGACTGAAGATGCAGGGCGTCGACAAGGAGGAGCGTCGTGACAGAGCAAACGAGCTTCTGGAACTCGTCGGGATCGGCGAGCACGCCGAAAAGGATCCACGACAGCTCTCCGGCGGCCAGCAACAGCGGGTCGGACTGGCGCGGGCGTTGGCGATCGAACCGCGGATACTCCTCCTCGACGAGCCGATGACGGGGCTCGACGCCAAGCTCAAGAAGCGACTTGAGGAGGAGATCGGCTCACTGCTCGACGAGCTCAACGTGACCACGTTGTACGTCACCCACGACCAAGAGGAGGCGATGGTGATGTGCGACCGCATCGCCGTGTTGAACGACGGCCGGATCGAACAGATCGGGACGCCCGCAGAGATCTACGAGCGTCCAGCAAACGCCTTCGTCGCGGACTTCGTCGGCACCTCGAACGCCGTCTCCGCGACGATCGAGGACGGGCGGATGGACCTCGGGTTCGCGACGTACGATATCGATGATATCCCGGAAACCGCCGAGGGGACCGCGATCGTCCGCCCCGGTGACTTCCGAGTCGGGGAGGGTGACATCGAGGGCGTCGTCCGGGATCGATACTATCTCGGTGACCGGGTACGCGCCCGGATCGAACTACCGAACGGTGACCTCGTCACGGTCGCGCTCGATCCGTCGACCGAGAACGCACGGACCGGGGATACCGTGTCGTTGGTGCTCGACCCGAGCGGCGTCCACGTGCTTCGCTCGGAGTGACCGTGGCCGTTCGGCTGTGTGTTTCGACACGTCCGTGAGAAGTGCTCGGTCAGGGATTTGAACCCTGGTCGTCGGCTGTCTTCCGAACCGGAACCGTCGCGTCCCGCGTTCGTCGAAAGGCCAAC
This sequence comes from Halorubrum alkaliphilum, assembly GCF_017873815.1. Lineage (GTDB taxonomy): Archaea > Halobacteriota > Halobacteria > Halobacteriales > Haloferacaceae > Halorubrum > Halorubrum alkaliphilum. Next base: position 16,382 of record NZ_JAGGKQ010000005.1, read on the forward strand.
ATGATTGGCCGGACTACACCAACCGAGCGTGATTTCTGCTTACGCCGCATCCGATTTAACTCTTCTCAACTCTCACCGCCTCGCTACTGATCCACACGGCCTCGCTACTGATCCACGCAGGTTCGCTCCCGTGTTCATCTGGCCCGGCTTGGGCGGTGACTACCCGAACTTCCCCGTGATGTAGTCCTCGACCCGCTGGTTCTCCGGGTTCTCGAAGATACGGTTGGTGTCGCCGAACTCGACGAGTTTCCCGCCGGTGAGGAAGACCGCGGTCTTATCGGAGATGCGGGCCGCTTGTTGCATGTTGTGTGTGACGATGATCACCGTGTACTCCTCGGCGAGTTCGTCGATGAGGTCCTCCACTTTCGCAGTCGCGACCGGGTCGAGCGCCGACGCGGGCTCGTCCATTAAGATCACTTCGGGATCGGGGGCGATCGCGCGGGCGATGCAGAGCCGCTGTTGTTGCCCTCCCGACAGGTCGAGCCCCGACGAGTCGAGTTGGTTCTTCACCTCGTCCCACAGCGCGGCGTTCCGGAGCGACTCCTCGACGCGTGCGTCGATGTCGCCGTCGTATCCCTGTATCTTCAACCCGTACGCGACGTTGTCGTAGATCGACTTCGGGAACGGATTCGGCTTCTGGAACACCATCCCAATGCGTCGCCGAAGGGCGACCGGGTCCACCTCGTCGCCATATACGTTCGTGCCGCGGTAGCGGAGCTCGCCGCCGACCCGCGCGGCGTCGACCATGTCGTTCATCCGGTTGATACACCGGAGGAACGTCGACTTTCCGCAGCCCGATGGGCCGATGATCGCCGTTACTTCCTGCTCGGGGAGCCGGACGTTCACCGGCTTGAGCGCCTCGACGTCGCCATAGTGGACGGTCAGATCCGTGGCCTCGATGACGGTCTCGCGCTCGGGGATCTCTTGGATCGACGGCGTGGTTTCATCGAGCGTCTCTCCGGGTCTCCGTGCTTCGGTTCCGGTATCCGTGCTGTTCGCCGCCTCGCTGTCCGTCGTCTCGTCGGTGGTTGAGTAACTGTCGCTCATGGGTTATCGTGTCTCGTACTTGTTACGGATCAGGATGGCCGTCGCGTTCATCAACAGCAGGATCGAGAGGAGGACGACGATCCCGGCAGCGGCGACGTGCTGGAAGTCGCCCTCCGGCAGCCGCGCCCAGTCGAAGATCTGCATCGGCATCGCCGCGAAGGGACCGAACAGGTCCGGTACTGGGATCCCCGATACGTCCTCGATCGGCGCCCGGAACATCGAGGTCGCCGCCCCGACCATGATGAGCGGTGCGGTCTCACCGATGGCTCGGGACAGCGAGAGGATCGTCCCGGTCATGATACCGGGGAGTGCTGACGGGAGGACGACATCGCGGACGACTTCCCAGTCGGTCGCGCCGACGCCGTAGGCGGCGTGTCGCTGTGAGTCCGGGACCGCCCGGAGCGCCTCCTGTGACGAGACGATAACGATCGGAAGGATCAGCAGCGTGAGCGTGAGCGCTCCAGCGAGGAGACTCTCGCCGAATCCGGCGAACCGGACGAACACCGCGAGACCCAACAGCCCGTACACGATCGAGGGTACCCCCGCGAGATTCGAGATGTTCGCCTCGATGAACCCTTTCAGCCGGCTTTCGGCGGCGTACTCCTCCAAGTAGATCGCCGCACCGACGCCGAGGACCATAGTGAAGACGGCGGTGAGCGCGATCAGGAGGATCGACCCGACGAGCGCGGGGAAGATGCCCGCGCCGCGACCGCCGGGATAGTAGTTCTCGATGAACCGCGAAGGCGGATACGTGAGGAACTCCAGTGTCACCCAGCCCCACGCTTCGAGGAGCACGTCCGCCAGCAGGACGACGAGCGCGACGATCCCGACGAGCGTCGAGGCGGCACACACGGCGACGAAGACGCGTCCGATCCGCTGTTTTCGCTCGATGTCGTCGCCGACGGTCGCGAAGGGGTTGGCGTGTTCGCCTCCATCGGTTCGGACGTGGTCTCCGCCCTCCGGCCGGGCGAGTTCGTCGCCGTCGGTTCGGGCGTCGTCGGAGCTGGACGACGAACCGGTCATTGGTACTCCTCCTGGTAGCGACCCTTGATTTGAAGACTCAACAGGTTCATCGCGAGCGTCATCGCGAACAGCAGGAGACCGACCGCGAACAGACTCTGATACCCGATGGAGCCGACGGACACGTCGCTGATGCCGATCTGAACCATGTACGCGGTCATCGTCTGTGCGGGTTCGAGTGGATTCAGCGTCACGTTCGGCTGCATCCCGACCGCGAGCGTCACTGCCATCGTCTCACCGATCGCGCGGGAGATGGCGAGGATGTACGAGGCGATCACGCCCGAGAGAGACGCGGGAAACACCACGTCAGTCGACACCTCGAACTTGGTCGCACCGAGCCCGTAGGCCGCGTTCCGGAGGTCGTCTGGCACTGCCGACATCGCGTCCTCCGACAGCGACGACACCATCGGGATGATCATGATACCGACGACGATCGCGCCGGCGGCGGCGTTGAACGTCCCGGTCTCCGGAAAGAAGCGCTGGATGAGCGGCGTAATGAACGAGAGGGCGAAGAAGCCGTACACGATCGTCGGAATCCCGGCGAGTATCTCAAGAGTCGGCTTGATGACCTTCCGCACCCGCCGATCGGCGTACTCCGAGAGGTAGATGGCCGTCGCGGTACCGACCGGAAGCGCGATCAGTGCCGAGCCGACCACGATTATCATCGTCCCCCACACCAGCGGAAGGATCCCGTACGACCGGGGACGGATGATCGGCGACCACTCCGTGCCGAACAGGAACTCGGTCACGGTCACCCGGGCGGCGAGTCCGGACCGAAGGGCTTCGAGCGCCTCGGTCGGACTGCCAGCGAGGATCCCGGCACCGACGCTCGCGAGCAGTTCGAACAGCGTCTCCTCGCGGAAGAACCCCAACGCGCCGTCGACAAGGACTACGACAATCCCGAACGTGGTGAGGACGGTGACGAGCGCGCACGCGAAAAACACGCCACGAACGGCGAGGTTCTTGCCCGCCGGAATGTCCGACCCCGCTCGCGAGAGGTCCGCACCCTCCGTCGCGTCGCTCATTCGTCGACCCCGACCCTCGCGAGCGCGTCACTCAGTCGCTCACGGCTCTCTTCGACCGTCTCGTCGGGGATGGCGTAGTACCCGACTTTCCGTGCGGCCCACTGGGTCCACGTCAACGTCTCGCCCGGATCGACCACCGACTCGTCGGCGTCGCCGTCGATCGGCTCGAAGAAGAACTCCGCGTACGCCCGGAACTCGGGGCGTGTCAACTGCGTCGCATCGAAGTACACGTACATGGGCCGGGAAAGCGGCGTGTATTCGCCGCTCTCGATCGTCTCCCGTGTCGGTCTGACCCCGCCGTTTCCGTCGTCGACGGCGACGAGTCGCAGGTCGTCCTCGTTCTCGTAGTAGTAGCCCGCTCCGCCGAATCCGAGGGCGTGGCGATTCCCGCGGACGCCCCGGACGATGACGTTCGTGTCCGCGCTTCCGGCGTAGTCCGACCGGATGTTCCCGTACTCGCCGTTTATCGCCTGTGTGAAGTAGTCGAAGGTTCCGGAGGCTGAGTCGCGACCGTACAGGTCGATCTCCTCGTCGCCGAACGGTTCGTCGGCCCACTCCTCGCGGAGGTCACCCCACGTGTCGACATCCGAGCCGGAGCGCCAGAGCCGATTGAGCTCCTCGACGGTGAGCGTGTCACACCAGTGGTTGTCCGGATGTGCCCAGACCGCGATGCCGTCGAGTGCGGCCTCCAGTTCGAGGAAGTCGATGCCGTTGGAGCCACAGATCGCTTCCTCGTCGTCAAGGATCGCACGGCTGGCGTTCTGGACATCCGTGTTCCCGGAACAGAAGCGCTGGAACCCCGCACCGGTTCCGGAGCCTCGAACAGGGATCCGAACGCGGTTGTTCCGCCACTGAAACTCCTCGGCGACGGCGGCACCGTGCGGAAGGAGGGTATTGCTCCCGTCGACGACGATCCGTCCGTCCAACCCTCGACCGTCCGCTCCACGAACGAGACATCCCGAGAGTCCGACAGCGCTTCCTCCGACGGCAGCCAGATACGCCCGCCGGCCGAGCCGACCGTCGACCCCACCGGTGGTGTCGCTCTCCATCGTTCGATAGAGCGGTACAGGCACCTAAATATGCTACTATAATAGATATATAGTGCTATATATAGATACGTTGCTTCGGCGAGATGCTATCCACATAGTAGCAAAACACGTCTTAAAAGCGCTAAAATGATAGAAAGTGCGTGTGTAACGGAGAATAACGAGGTATATAGAGTACACAAACTTAACACGGGTGAGGACGTACGGCCGATATGGAAACGCGGAAGGTGCAAGTGACCGGCGGCTCGACGTACACCGTTTCGATCCCGAAGTCATGGGCGACCGAGAACGACGTCGGGGCCGGTAGCGAGATCGAGTTCCACCCGGACGGTGACTCACTGTTTCTCACGCCGCGAACCGAGACCGAGCGGACTCGCGGGACTCTCGACGTCACGGATCTGACCGGTCAGGAACTCACGAGGGCGGTGACGACGATGTACGTCAGCGGGTTCGACGTCATCGAGCTTCAGGGATCGGGGATCACCGCCGAGCAGCGATCGACGGTTCGTGAGGCGGTTCAGAGCCTCGTCGGCCTTGAAGTCTTAGAGGAGACCCGCGAGAAGGTCGTTATCCGGGATCTCCTCGACTCCTCGGAGCTCTCGATCCACAACGCCGTCACCCGAATGCGACTCATCTCGCTGTCGATGCTCGAGGACGCCTTGGCCGCTCTTCACGATCTCGACCACAATCGCGCCCGCGACGTGATCGGTCGCGACGACGATCTCGACCGGCTGTGGCTCGTCGTCTCGCGGATCTTCCGAGCAACGCTTCGGACGCCGAAGGCGGCCGAGGAGCTGGGGCTCCCGCGCGAGGAGTGTTTCGACTACCACTCCAGCGCGCGTCAACTGGAGCGGATCGGCGACCACGCGACGAAGATCGCCCACCTGACGCTCAACATCGAGGAACCGCTCCCGGACGAGGTACTCGACGCGATCGACGATCTCTACGAGGACGCGGTCGAGGTGGTTGACTCTGCCATGGACGCCCTGTTCGCCGAGGACAACGACGACGCCAGTCGGATGGCCAACGACGCCCGCGCCGGCGTCCGCGAGATCGATGAGCGCGTCCGAGCGATCGACGAACTACTCCGCGATCTCGACCCCGCACGCGCCCAGCTGGTCGGGTTGGTCGTCGACTCTGTGCTCCGCTCTGCCGACTACGGCGGGAACATCGCGGAGACCGCACTCCAGAAGTCCGCTCCAACGCCCTAGCGTCGGAGAGCCGCGCTTGACGGGATCGATCGTCGCCGGGTGACGTGTCTTTTTGGTCATCGGACCCGGAGTTGGAACCATGCCCGAGATCGAGTTAGGCGTTCCGCGAGGAGTCATCGAGTCGTTGCCGGAAGAGGATGGAACCGCGGAACGGGATATGCGGCACGCGATCACCGGAATCCAGTCGCGGCTGAACGAGGAGATCGACGGCGGCGATCCGGCCGCAGCCGCCGAAGTCGTTGCCGACGCGATCGAACGCATGGAAACGCAGGCCAGCACCTACCACGAGTTCGTTCCCGAACTCCGTGCGTGGGGACAGTCGCCCATCTACGCTATCGCCTGGCGGAACCTCTACGTCGAGCTTATCGGCCAGCTGTACGAACACGAGTGGCTCGTCGACGAACTCGACCGCGAGCGCAACTTCCGGCTCGTCGACGACGGGATCCGGCTCTCGGATCTGTGATGGCTGCGAACCCGTCGACGGACGCCCGCTTTTAACCCCTCCCACCTCCAGATCACGTGTATGGAACTGGAGTTGCGGTTCTTCGCGACGTTTCGGGAGGCCGCCGGCGGAAAGACCGTCCACCGCGAGTTCGAGGACGGAGCGACGACAGGTGACGTGCTTCGCGAGTTGGAGGCGGAGTACGAGGGGATGACGGGACGACTGATCGTCGATGGCGACCTCGCACCCCAGATCAACATCCTGAAGAACGGGCGCGAGGTCCTCCATCTTCAAGGGCTCGAAACCCCGCTGGAGGACGGCGACCGCCTGTCGGTGTTTCCGCCCGTTGCGGGCGGAACGACCAATCCCGGGGAAACGGAGGAGCGGACCGATCCCCCATCCGAGGAGGGGTGGGTCCGTCGCGAGGTCGCGTACCGCGGTATCTCCAGACGGCTCGCGGCACACTACCTCGTGAACCTCGGGGGAGAACTCGTCGACGCCGACGACCCGGCGGAGGCGACCCGCGTTGATGGCGAGGGGTGGCGGGCAGCGCTGAGCGCGGAGACGGTGACGGCGGCGGCGTCGATACGACTCACCGAGGTGTCGGTGTCGTTCGCGGGCGAGGAGTCGGTTCTCGACACGCTCCTGCCGAAATTCAAGCAGAAGGCGATGCGCGCGGGGGGTTGATGCGCGACCACGAGGCCGAAAGCGGTGCGGGAGGGAACGATACCCTCGTCGGCTCCCACCCCATCGACGGAACGGCGCTGTTGAAGTCGGCGGCGCTCGCGAGCGTCCCGAGCGATCGTCTGCCGGCGCTGCTGGTCCGGGTCCAATCGGGTCTCTCTCCCCGGGTCGACGAGTACCGGCGCCGATACGAGCGGGTGGCGTGCGACCCCGACCGCGAGGCGTTCCTCGTCGAGTCTGATCATTGGGAGGCGATCGGAGACCGGCTCGGGCTCGCCGACCGCGAGCGCGACGCGGCCGCCCGAGCCCACGAGACCGCCGTCGAGCAGTGGGGATCGAAAACGAACCGGCGCGACGAGTTCGAGACGGCACTGGAGATCCGGTCGGCAGTCGTGATCGGCGTTCCGTCCCGTCACTGATCGGGTTTTGCCCCTCCGAAACCGGTACTCACGCCCCACACCGAGGAACCTTTGTCGTTCGGATCAAACGGACTCCCATGCGACTCGCCCGCCTGCTGACGTCGAGCGGACCGATCTCGGGACGGTACGAGGACGGCGTCATCACCACCGATGAGGGTCGATACGAGGTCGGTCGCGACGGACGCCTGCTTCCGCCGTGTAAGCCCAGCGCGCTCTACTGTGTCGGCCGCAACTACGCCGAAACGCTCGACCAGATGGCGTACGAGCGTCCCGAGGAGCCGGACTTCTTCATCAAACCCCCGGCGAGCCTCCTCGCTCACGGACAACCCATCCGCTACCCCGACTGGACCGAGGAGTTAACGTACGCGGGGGAGCTCGTCGCCGTGATCGACGAACGGTGTCGAGAGCTCGATCCCGCCGACGTGTCCGATGTCGTCCGTGGATACACGGTCCTCAACGACGTGGACGCGCTCGACCAGCAGGGCCGGACCGCGCGCAAGGCGTTCGACGGGTCTGCCCCGCTCGGCCCGTGGATCGAGACCGACGTCGATCCGTTCGATATCGAGATGTCCACGACGGTCGGCGGAGAGACCCGTCAGGAGGCGAACACCGAGCTGATGTTATTCGGCCCCCACGAGGTGGTCTCGTATCTCTCACGGCGGTTCACGCTCCGCCCCGGCGACTGTATCGCGTTCGGAAGCCCGGCGAACCCCGGGTTGGTCGAGCCGGGCGAAAGCGTCGAAATTACGTATGAAGGCGTCGGAACCCTGTCGAATCGGGTGTCGACGGCTCCCGTCCCCGAGTGACGACCAATCATCATTCCTCCTTTCGAATCGGCTGTTTCTCCCCGTAGGTGAGCGTCCGCCAGAGCCACTCGACGGGGCCGAACCGGAAGACTCGGAGCCACAGGACCGACAACACCAGCTGACCGATCCAGACGACGACGACGAATCCGAGCATCTCGACGCGGCTCACGGTTCCGAAGTAGCCGAGTCCGTGACCGTAGAAGACGCTCGTCGCGACAACCGTCTGGAGGAGGTAGTTCGTGAACGCGGTCCGGCCGACCGCCGCGAACGTACGGGTGATCGGACCGTCGGGTCGCCAGCGCGTGTACAGAACGATAGCGCCGACGTAGCCGCCCGCGACGAGCAGCGCGCCCCAGTAGTTGAACTGCCGCCAGAACAGCGCTGCGTCGGCCGACCAGTCGTTGGCCTCGATGTAGCAGACGCCGGCGAGCACGATCCCGAGGCCCGCGACGCCGCCGGCGACGAGGAATTTATATATTCGGGTCGAGCGTTCGCCGGTCAGCACGCCCCACTTGTACAGCGCCATGCCGAGCAGGATCACGCCGCCGACCTGCCAGAACGACCCACCGATGAACCCGGTGGTCTGTCGCTCGAACGCCGCCGGCACGCGGTGCTCCAGCTGGCCGACCCAGCCGCCCTGATACGTCGACACCTCGGCGGCGATGGCCGACGCCGCGGGGGTCCACTGCCCCGCGATCGCCTCGCCCCCGCCGGCGAATCCGGCGAGCACCTCCAGCGACGAGGGCACGAGCAGGAGCAGTAGTCCGAGCATGGCCTGCGCTGACGGATCCCAGTCGCGACAGAACACCAACCCGAGCGCACAGAAGCCGTACGCGACGAGGATGTCGCCGTACCACAGCAGATATGCGTGGGCCATCCCGATCGCTATCAGCCACGCAGTTCGCCGGTAATGGAGGGCCATTGCGGACTGACCCTTCCGCTCCTTGCTCTCGATGAAGAGGACGATCCCTGCGCCGAACAGCGCGGAGAACAGCGTGATGAACGTTCCTTGAGCGAACACGTGAGCGACGAGCCAAGCGTAGTAGTTGGCTCCGGCCAGATCGCCGTAAACAGTCGAATCGGCGTATATGGTCGGGTTCAAAAGTGTCTGCTCGGGCATTGAGAACACCCACACGTTGATGACGAGGATCCCGAGAACCGCGACGCCGCGGAGGACGTCGAGGCTAACGATCCGTTCGGAGGGCGGCGTCGGGCCGGGGGAGTCGCTCACGAGTTGATTCGGTACAGGAACCGTATCGACGAATAAGTTCGTGATCCGGATCGACTACTCCGCCGGAGAACGGTACTGTATCAGCGTCCGATCACGACCGATCCGACGAAGTAGATCGCGAGCGCGACCGCCAGTGCCGCGGGGACGCCGACGAGGAAGTCCGCGCCGTCGAGCGCGAAGGCGACGGCGATCATCACGATCGCTCCGGCTTCGAGACCGAACCCGATCAGTCCTCGCTGCGTGCTCCGTGAGACCCGTTCCGTCGCGGCCGACAGCGAAACGTCTCCGTCGGCCGCCTCCTGGACCGCCGAGAGACCCACGAACCACGGGATAAACAGGAAGCTCCCCACCCCGGCGAACAGCCCGATGATACCGCTGTAAACGACGTTTTCCAGTGCCAGTACACCGACCGCGGTGAACGCGACGAACTGGACGAGTCCCGCGCCGACTCCGATCAGCGTGAGGAAGCGTTCGCTAGGCTCGTCGTCCGCAGTCGCGTTCGTCTCCTCGGAGGGCATGTTCGCCCGTTCGAGCGATCCGATAAATACCTGTCCGATCCGGCTCGAACGAAACGCCGCCAGAGAGGACGAGACAACCGCGAGGAAAGGGGCGAACTCACCGAGACGAAAGGGGCGAACTCACCGAGACGAAAGGGGCCAGACACGCGGCGCGGCGTCGGGTCAGTCAAGTCGGATCGCGCGGCCTTCTTCCGAGGACCGGTAGATGGCGTCGATGACGCGCTGTACGGAGAGCGCCTCCTCGACCGTGTTGATCGCGGGTGCCTCCTCGTCGGCGCTCGCTTCGAGGAAGACGCCGATCTCCGTCGCGTGGGTGTCGCCGCCGCGCGTCTCGATCTCGGCGTCAGAGAGGTGGTGGCTGCCGCCGTTGCCCGCCTCGTGGATCGTGAGTTCGTCCGCGCCGCGGTCGAACGTCGCGCCGGCCTCGGTCCCACGAACGACGAACTCGTCGTTCGTCGGTCGATTCGTCGCCCACGCGACCTCCAGCGATATCGTGTTGCCGTCGGTGTCGCGGATGAACGCGGAAGCGGAGTCGTCGACGTCGAACCCCTCCGGTCCCGTGTCCTCGCCCCACATGTGGACGTAGGCGTAGTCGTCCCGCCCGCCGAACTCCGAGCGCGTCTCTCCGGACACTTCGACGATCTCCGGGTGGTCGAGGAAGTAGAGCGCCAGATCGATCGCGTGAACGCCGATGTCGATGAGCGCCCCGCCGCCGGCGACATCCTTCGAGGTGAACCAGGAACCTCGTCCGGGGATCCCCCGACGGCGGACGTAGTTGGCCTCGACGTGAGTCGTTTCCCCGAACCGCCCCGCAGCCTGCTCCTCCTTGATCACTCGAACCGGATCCGCGAACCGATTGTTGAATCCGACCATACAGAACCCGTCGGCCTCGGCGCTTGCGTCCGCGATCCGTTCCGCGCTCTCCAGCGAGTGTGCGAGGGGTTTCTCGAGGAGAACGTCGAGTCCCGCTTCGAGCGCGGAGGTGGCGTACTCCTCGTGGAACCGGTTCGGTGTCGTGATCAGTACGGCGTCACAGGCGTCGTAGAGCTCCGTTTCGTCCTCGTAGGCATGGACACCGAACTCCTCGTGGAACTCGCGTCTTGCGTCGGCGTCGATGTCCATCCCGCCGACGAGGTTCGCCCCGCGTTCGGCGAGTCGCGTGGCGTGATGTCCTCCGATCCCGCCGAGTCCGACGATCCCGACGGCGACGTCGTTCGCATGAGTCATGCTCAAACACTCACTATCATCGTAATTAAATTCCTCGTTCGGAGAGACGATCAAACCAGTACGGAAACGACGTCAAGCAACTCCGACAGCTCGCCGACCGCCTCGCTCGCACCGTGGAGTAGTTCACGTGCGGCAGCTAGCTCCGCTATCTCGCCGATCCGGTCGGCCTCTCGTTCCATCACGAACCGACCGACGGTCCACGCTGCCCCGAGGAACGCGACCGAAGCAAGCAACCGCGACACGGCGAGGAGTTTGAGGAGGACCGGAAACACCAGAACCAGCGCGAGCGCCGCGACGAGAGTCGTCAGCAGTGTTGAGCCCGTTCCCGTCCCGCCGAGGTCCATGCCTCCGGACCCCGACAGCGTAACGAAGAGTCCGACGACGAGAAGCGAGACTCCCCACAGCGCCGTGCCGAGGAGTTTCGCACGACTCTCGTATATCGACCGGTTATCCGGTACCTCCTCATGGACCCATGGGTTCCGCATGGCGGACCTCCACGACGTAGACGGATATATGTCGTTTTATCAATCAGATACGAGCGAGACGTAATCGAGGACACGGGACCGATCGAACGGCCTTCGGGATCCGTGGTGAGGGGCAGTCCACCCGTCTCGACCGGTCCGACTGCTTCGCCCGGCGCGTCCGGTGAACGTACGGAGGAACACAGAAAGTCCACGGCTTCAGCCGTGGGAGGAGTCTGACTCGTCCGTAAGTGAACGCGTCATCCACTCGCTCGCCTGCGGCTCGGCCGGATCCGTCATGACCTCGACGAGCGACGGTCCGTCGTGGTCGATCGCGTTCGCGACCGCCTCGCCGACCGCCTCCCGCGTGTCGACGCGCTCCGCCGCCACGCCCATGCCCTCCGCGATCGCGACGAGGTCCAACCCCGCGCCGTCCCACCCGTACGCGCCGGGCTCGAAGTCGTAGGAGCGTTCGGCCTCCTCGCTGATGATCGCGTAGTCATCGTTGTTGAGCGCGACGACCGTCACGTCGACTCCCTCGCTCGCCAAGGTGTGAAGCTCGTGGACACACATCATGAGGCCGCCGTCCCCGGTCAGCGCGACGACCTCGCGCTCGGGGTTCGCGAGCTTCGCGCCAATCGCGGACGGGAGTCCGGTCCCCATGGTCGCCCACGACCCCGGGTTTACGTACGAGGACGGCCCCAACGCGGGAAACGAGACGAGCGTCCAGAGCCGAAACCCGCCCGCGTCGGCAGTGACGACCGCGTCATCCGGGACGACCTCGCGGACCTCCCGGAGGACCTCGACTGAGCGGAGCGGATCCTCCGGATCGCGTTCGGCGGCGACCGCTACGAACCGATCCCGGTCCGCCTCGCGCACCGATGTGGTCCGTTTCGCGCCCGGCGTCGACGAGGAACCGACACCGGCGGGTTCATCTCCTGCTCCGGTATCCGCCTCGATCCGTTCGGCGAGGGCCGAAAGGAATCGGTCCGCGTCGGCGATGACGCCCACGTCGGTCTCGTAACCGAACCCGATGTCGTCGACACCGAGCGTGACGTGGACGAGCGTGTCCGGGAGCTCGACCGACCATTCCGCCGTCGCGACCGCGTCGAGATCCGAGCCGACGACCAGCCCGGCGTCGGCCCCCGCGAGCAGCTCGCGAAGCTCCGTGCTCGCGCCCCCGCAAAGCACGCCCGCCGACAGCGGATGCGTCTCCGGGATCGTTCCCTTACCCTTATACGTCGTCACGACCGGCGCGTCCAACAGTTCGGCGACCACGCGGAGCCCGTCGCTCGCACCGGAGCGTCTAACCCCGCCGCCCGCGAGCAGGACGGGATCCGACGCCTCGCGAAGCAGCGCGACGGCCCGGTCGACCGCGGGGTCGGACGGCTCCGTCGGGGGTTCCGGATCCCGATCCGGCGGCGTCGCCTGCGGCGTCCGGCTCGCGAGGGCGTCCTTCGGGATCCCGACTCTGACAGGTCCCTGTGGAGCCTCGCGGGCGACGCGGATCGCGTCGTCGACCGCGGCGACCGCGCCCGCGGGCGACTGTACGAGGACGTTCTCCTTGACGACCGTGTCGTACGTCTCCGGCGGCGTCTCGTGGATCCCGTCCCCGCCGCGCACGTCGCGTTCAGTCTCCACGGCGAGGTGGAGCAACGGGACGCAGTCGTTTCTCGCGTTCTTCAGCCCGTTCATCGCGTTCATGTCACCCGGTCCGGGGACGACCACCGTCGCCGCCATCGTTCCCGGATCGCTCGACTCGGCGTATCCCCACGCCTGATGCGTCACCGCGGTCTCGTGGCGAGCGACGACGAACCGTGCGTCGCGGTCGGCGAACGCCCGGTTGAGCGGGAGCGTCTGTTTCCCGGGGATCCCGAACGCCGTGTCGATCCCACAGTCGAGCAAACGGTCCACGACGGCCTCCCCGACCGTCGGGACCGTGGCCCCGTCGTCCGTGTTTCCCTCGTCCGCGACCGCGTCGTCCGTGTTTCCCTCGTCCGCGACCGCGTCGTCCGTGTTTCCCTCGTCCGCGACCGCGTCGTCCGTGTTTCCCTCGTCCGTGTTCCCGGTATCGGGGTCCATGATCGGGGACGACGACGGAACGCCTCAAAGGTCCATCGGCCACGACCGACCCGAAGTCGCGGTTACCAGCGATGGTGGACGTGCTTGCGGACGTGATCCTCGTACACTCGCTTGACCGCGGCGTGTGCGTCCTCGGACAGGGGTGACGCATCGCTGACGGCGGCGTTGCTCCGGACGTGTTCCGGCGTGGTGGACCCCGGGATCACCGTCGTCACGGCGTCGTGATCGAGGATCCACCGAAGGGCGAACGACGCCATGGACAGCCGGTCCGGAACGTGTGGATCCAGTTCGTCGACCGCCCGGAGTCCGACCTCGTAGGGCACTCCGGCGAACGTCTCGCCGACGTCGAACGCCTCGCCCTCGCGGTTGTAGTTGCGGTGGTCCGACTCGGGGAACGACGTCGACGCCGACAGCGATCCGGTTAGCAGTCCTGACGCGAGCGGAACCCGGACTATCACGCCGACGTCCGCCTCCGCGGCCGCATCGAGGAAGTACTCCGCGGGCCGCTGCCGGAACGGGTTGAATATCAGCTGGACCGTCTCCACGCCCGGGTAGCCAATCGCCTTCATCCCCTCCTCGACGCGCTCGACGCTGACGCCGTAGGCGTCGATCAGTCCGTCGTCGACGAGCCCCTGAAGCGCGGTGAACGTCTCGGGATTGTAGTACACGTCGGTCGGCGGACAGTGTAGCTGGAGCAGGTCAAGCGAGTCGACGCCGAGGTTCTTCCGGGAACGCTCGGCGAACCGTTCGAGGTTCGCCGCGGTGTACCCGTCGGCCTCGTGGGGATCGAGCCGCCGGCCCGCCTTCGTCGCGACGGTGACGTCGTCGTTCTCGATGTCGTCTCCGAAAACCTCTCCGAGGATCCGTTCCGACCGACCGTCACCGTACACGTCGGCCGTGTCGAAGAAGTCGATCCCGGCGTCACGGGCGGTTTCGACCGCGCGGACCGCTTCCGACTCCGTCACCTCTCCCCAGTCGCTCCCGATCTGCCAGCTTCCGTACCCGACCTCCGAGACGGGACCGATGGACCCGAGTCGTCGTTTGTTCATGTCTCACGGTTCCGCCGTGACCGACAAGTGTCTGGCGTTCACTCCGCGACGTTGGTCTCCCTGACCCTGACTCCCTTGCGCGCGAGATGTCGCATCTGCCGTTGAGCGAACTCCTCCTCGCTCGATCCGCGGGTTGCGAGCACGTACACGAGCGCGGACCCCTCGGGACGCATGGTTCGACCCGCGCGCTGGGAGCCCTGTCGTCGACTGCCGCCGAGCCCGCTCGCAACGATCGCGAGTTCGGCGTTCGGGAGGTCGATCCCCTCGTCGCCGACCCGAGAGACGACGAGCGTGTCGAGGTCGCCGTCCTCCCCCCGGAACTGTCGGAACAGCTCCGTTCGGTCGCGGTGTGGCGTCTCGCCGCTGATGAAGGGGACGCCGAGCGCGTCGGCGATGGCATCGCCGTGATCGAGGTACTCGATGAAGACGAGCGCCTTCTGCTCGCGATGGGCGGCGAGTAGATAGCGGATCTCCTCGATCTTCGCGGGGTTCTCGGCCGCCACCCGCCGTCGCTCCCGGCCGTCCGCGCTGGCGTACTCGTTGCGTGCCAACTCGTCGCGCCACGGGACGTATCGGATCTCGACTTCGGGCTCCTGAACGAACCCGGCCTCGAACAGCGCGTCCCAGTCCGCGCCGATCGGCCCCCCGATCAGGGTGTATATCTCCTCCTCGCTTCCCGTCTCGCGGACCGGCGTCGCGGAGAGGCCGAGCCGGTGTTTGCTCTGGAGCTCCGCCGTTCTGGAGTACACCGGGGCCGTGACGTGGTGGCACTCGTCGAAACAGATCAACCCCCACTTCCGCGAGTCGAACAGAGAGCGGTGGCGGTCCATCCCGGCGATCTGGTAGGTGGCGATCGTTACCGGCCGGATCTCCTTGGCACCGCCGTGATACAGGCCGATATCCGCGGGGTCGACCGTGGTGTGGTCGAGCAGCTCCTCGCGCCACTGCCCAGCCAATTCGCGGGAGGGAACCAAGATCAGCGTCTCTCCGCCGACGGCAGCCATCGTCGCGATGGCGGCGACCGTCTTTCCCGACCCGGGTGGACCGACGTACACGCCCGAACGTGATTCGAGGAACGTCTCGACCCACGTCTCCTGATACGGTCGGAGATCAGTCGTGAGATCGATGTCCACCGGGTCGCCCGTGTCGAGGTCGCGGTCGTCCTCGACGGGATAGCCGGCGTCGTACAGCGCGCGCTTGACCGCTGCAACCTCCGTCTCGTTCACCCATGCCTCCGTCTCGGAGATGGGCGCGCGGACGTGTTCGTCCGCCAGATGTTGGTCCGCCACGTTTCCCATGAGGCTCTCGGAGGCCGCCTCCAACACGACGTAGTCGTCCTCGTGGGTGTACAGCCGGAACCGGTGTGCGCGCCGCCACTGGTCCCGGATCCACTCCTCCAAGTGCTCGAACCGACGAGGAAGCACCGACCGGAGGCTGGCGATCAACGCGTCCGCGTCCTCGAACGGCGCGGCCCAGACGTCCTCCTGGCGGATCCGGTAAAGATATCCGCGCGTTCCGGGATCGGTCCCGGTCGTGTCGACGAGGTTCGCGAACTGCGAGAGTCGCGCCCGCGTGAACTGTGTCGGTCGGTCGACGACGATCTCCCGGCGTTTCGGGAAGGTTACGACCCGCTCGCGGCTCGCCAGCCGACCCCACTCGGTCGGGTAGAAGACGACGGGGTCGCTCTCGACGTCGAGCCGATCCACGTCCCCGCGGTCGACGAGCGTGGCGAGCGCGTCGCGGGCGGCCGCCTGCGTCGTCCCCAGCCGCCTCGCAACCTCGCTGGCGGTCGCGACGGGTCGTTCCTCGGCTTCGAGCGCGTCGTGAAACCGGTCGAGCGAGAGGGAGTCGTCGACATCGATCTCCTCGCCGTCGTCATCGGCGTCAATGCCGCCGTCATCGGCGTCAATGCCGCCGTCATCGGTATCGACGTCGCTCGCCGTAGCCTCCGTGTCGGGATCGGACGCGTCGCCGGCTTCCGGGCCGCCGGGGTCGTCGGTCATTGGCTCGGCTTCGGTCGGGAGGCGGAAATGAGTAGCGTCCCCGACCGACGTGGAGATAGGGAGATCCACGTACTCACTTATATACAGATACTGACGACGATGGTCGACCACTTATAAACAGCCACCTCTGAAAACGCTCGACTGATCTCAAATTCTCAGTGGTTGATACGGACGTCGTGGTGACTATGGCGCGCAGATACACTGCCGATTGCTTCCCGACTCACGTCAGTGACCGATGTCGGGAGTGGGTCTCGCAATACGGTGGAGTAGTTGTTTATAAGTGAGATAGTGGTGTTGCTGGCGGCTGGTTATAACTAGATGGTGCTGTGGTGAGCGGCTCTACTTCTCCAGCTGTTCGTTTATAAGTGGTTGCTGGCGGATCGGCGGTGAACACCTCCAAACCTCCAGTCGCGAGGACTCGCGCGCTTTGCTGCGCTCCTCGTCACTCGCGTTGTCGCCGGCGGCTCTGCCGCCGGCTGCCAGAGGGACCTTCGGTCCCTCACTGCTCGTTCCTGCGGTGCTTGCTACAGCGTGTGAGCCCTCGTGGCTCACGGGCCTCCGGCCCGTTCGCTGTCGGGGCCTCCCTCCGGTCGGCCCCGCTCCCTGCCTCTTTGAGTCCCGCCCCGCAACCGCCCCGCACCTCACGCCTCCCCAGCCTCGTCAGGGACGGTCGCCGGAACCGCTCGGCGACCGTCCCTGACTCAGCGAGAATCGGAGATTCTCTGGCAGGCGGCGGAGCCGCCGGCTGCCAGAGGGACCTTCGGTCCCTCGCGGTTCGCGGCTCTCCGAGCCGCTCACCGGGGCGCGGGGCGAGAGCGGAGCTCTCGCTAGCAACCGGCGGCAAAGCCGCCGGTGACGCCACCGCATCGTTCATTTATAAAGGGTCGTCGCTGCCGCTCAAATACCTTTTATATACGATCTCGTTGCTATCGATCTGAGCGATCTACTCCCCGTATGATCGATGAGAACGTCTCATACTACGGACGTTTCCGTGAGTCCTCTAACCGATGGTTCCGCCGGGGACTCGACCGCTTATATACTGCTACCGGAAACGACGATCGTGGTTTAAATGACCCCTCGATAGCGACGCTACCGCCCGGACGGGCCGTGACAGCCGCGGCCGGTGATCGCGTCTTTCGACCGGAACCGGCAGCCGCAGTCGGCACAGCAAACGTAGGGCTGACCGGGCTCGGTTTCGAGGCGGTGCTCGCCCACAACGAAGGGGCGGGTGATCGCCCGCGGGCGGATCCGGTCCGGGATCGGCTCGGCGGACGCCTCGCTTAGTCCGGTTCGCACGTCGATGGTGTCGATGTCGACGGGGTCAAACCGGCCTGCTTCGAGCGCGCGGTCGCGGTCCGCGATCTCCGTCCAGCCGGTGACGACCACGGGGGAGTTCGTCTCGGTGTCGCCCACGACGACGACGAACCGGATCCCGTCCTCGACGAGTGCGAACCGCCAGCCGTCGGTACGGTTCCAGCGGAGCTGTCCGCGTCGGATGGCGTCGCTCACGGCCCGTGTCGAGACGTATCTACCGGGCTGTTCGAGGCGTTCGCGGAAGTGGTCGGTGAGCGCGTACAGGCTCGGGTCGCGGACCGGCGGGTCCTCCGGGGTCCGTCGTCTCGCGGTCGGCTCGGAACCGCCGGCATCGGGGCGATGGGCTGACCGTGCTCTGGAGTCGTCCGGTCCGAACCGGCTCGGCGGCGTGGTCGGCTCGCGACGGGACCCGGCGTCGGGTGTCGCCGCGTGCGGTGCGGTCCGGCGCTCCGTCGATCCGGTACCGGACCCCTCGTCGGGTCCCGGTCCGCCCTGTCGGGATGCCACTACCGATCCTTAGCGCACGGGTTCTTAAGGCTGTTACGGCGTACCACGATCGGTGACGGCCGGTCCCAGCGCACCCTTTATACAGCAGGCTATGTTAGCGTCGCGTATGCCCCAGTGTGAAATGTGTGGTGCCGAGCAGGCCTCGCTGACGACGACGAAGGTCGAAGGCGCCGAGTTGGAGCTGTGTAGCTCCTGTACGGACTTCGGCACCGAGGTCCGCGAGGAGTCCAGCAGCTCCGCCGGGAGCAAGTACTCGACGAGTTCCAGCTCCGGGACCTCGTCGTCGTCGTCATCCTCCTCTTCGTCCGGATCCGGCGGCTCGTCCGGGAGTTCGCAGCGTCCACGCGACATGTTCGACGACATGGACGAGATCGCGACGGACTACGACGACCGGATCCGTAGTGCCCGGGAGTCCAGAGGACTGAGCCAGGAGGAGCTCGCGGACGATCTCAACGAAAAGGCGAGTCTGATCCGAAAGCTGGAGCGCGGCGACACTCTCCCGACCGACGATGTCCAGCGGAAACTGGAGCGCGCGCTCGACGTCTCGCTCGTCGAAGGAAAGGACGTCGACGAGGAGTGGGAGACGACCGACGCCGGAAGCATGACGCTCGGCGACGTCGTCAAACGGAAGGACTAGCGAACCGGCCGTGAGAGGCGCTCACGCCGTCGCACCGTCGTCGCCGTCCGTTGCTTCCGACGACTGGTATCGTTCCCTGAGGTACTCGATGATGGTGTCGACCGTCTCCGGATCGTAGCTCCAGAAGCCGTAGAACTCTCCGGGAGCCCGCTCCTCGGCGAGCAGCGCACACTTCGCGTCGTCGTATCCGCCGCCGTCGTACGCGACGAACCACGTCTCGCGGATCTCCGCGGTCCGGCCGATATGTACGGTGTAGTGGTCCGCGTCGGGCGAGTCCCCCTCGGCGGTCGCGTACGCGTGAACGTCGAGATCATCCTTCTCGCCCAGCCTGTCGTACGTGTTCGCCTCCCCGGTCAGTACTTCGAGCGTCTGGAATCCGGCGTGAAGCTCGCCGGTCCCGACGCGCCATGCGCGATCCTCGATCTCGCGGGAGGCCGCGACCATGTCCGCCCGCGAGTACGAGGTGAACATCGTTTCGTCGAGGTGGTCGAGGACGGGTTCGCCGACACGGCTCGGACCCGGGTCTCCCGAGATATCGGGCTCCGAATCGCCATCAGTGGTCCCCCCGTCATAGCCCGGTAGCAGGTCTTCGACTGCTACTGCCGTCACGAACTCCCCGTCACGTGAGAGCACCGCGTACCCCTCCGGTCCTTCGTCCGCGGACCCGTCGACGACTCGGACGTTCCGGTCGGCGAAGTGTCCCGCGAGGGTGTCCGCGGTGTCGGCGCGCGGATCGAACACGGTCAGTGTGGCCTCACGTGCCTCCACGCCGGCGATGAGTTCGATGAGGGACATGTCCAGTTTCGGCCCCGAACGGGGTCGTTCGTCGCGTTATCCGCCCGGGTATATATAAGGTAGGGCGATACACGGCATTGGGGTCCGTTCGGCGAGCGACGCCGCAGTATGAAGCTATTTGCGCCCGCAGTCACGTATACCGATCATGTTCATTCTGGTGAACCTCAAGGCGTATCCGTGTGATCCGATCGAGGTCGCGACCGCCGCCCGCGACGTGGCCGACTCTTCCGGCGTTCGGATCGCCGTATCGCCACAGGCAGCGGATCTCGCTCGCGTCGCCGAGACGGGCGTCGAGACGTGGGCTCAACACGTGTCGCCGAACGCACACGGCTCGCATACGGGGTCGACACTCGCGGAGGCCGTCGCAGACAACGGTGCCGAGGGAACCCTCATCAATCACTCGGAGAACCGCCTCAAACTCGCCGATATCGACGGGTCGGTCGGCGCGGCGGAACGGGCCGACCTCGAAACCGTCGTCTGCGCGAACAACCCGGCACAGATCGGCGCGGCCACCGCACTCTCCCCGGACGCGGTCGCGGTCGAGCCGCCGGAGCTCATCGGTGGCGATGTCTCCGTTGCGACGGCCGACCCTGGTATCGTCGAGGACGCGGTCGCGGCCGCGGCCGCGGTCGACGACGCCGTCGACGTGTTCTGTGGCGCGGGCGTCTCCACCGGCGAGGACGTCGCGGCGGCCGCGGACCTCGGCGCGTCGGGCGTCCTTCTCGCGTCCGGTGTCGCCAAGGCGGACGACCCCGCAGCTGTTCTTGAGGACCTCGTCTCCGAAATATAACTCGACGGTTTCCGCCGACTCGGAACCACCCGATGAGTCGGCAACTGCGCTTGCGGGTCAGTATAAAGACATCGATGTTAGTGGCTACCATGATCGGGAAAACCGCAGGACGTAGGCGGTATCACTCGATCGACGATATCGGCTCGTCTAGTAACCTTTAACCGACACAAGCCGGTATATTCGGACAAGATGGCGACCAACAAGATCCTCGGTATCGACCTCGGTACCACCAACTCCGCGTTCGCGGTGATGGAGGGTGACGAGCCCGAGATCATCTCGAACGCCGAGGGAGACCGGACGACCCCGTCCGTCGTCGCCTTTTCGGACGACGACGAGCGGCTCGTCGGGAAGCCGGCGAAGAACCAGGCGGTTCAGAACCCCGATCGCACGATACAGTCGATCAAGCGTCACATGGGCGAGGACGGCTACACCGTCGAGGTCGGGGACGAGGAGTACACGCCCGAGCAGATCTCGGCGATGATCCTCCAGAAGATCAAACGCGACGCCGAGGAGTACCTCGGCGACGACGTCGAGAAGGCCGTGATCACGGTCCCGGCGTACTTCAACGACAAACAGCGTCAAGCAACCAAGGACGCCGGCGAGATAGCCGGCTTCGATGTCGAGCGCATCGTCAACGAGCCGACCGCGGCCTCCATGGCGTACGGCCTCGACGACGAGTCCGACCAGACCGTTCTCGTGTACGACTTGGGCGGCGGCACGTTCGACGTGAGCGTCCTCGATCTGGGCGGCGGCGTCTACGAGGTCGTCGCCACGAATGGGGACAACGACCTCGGCGGTGACGACTGGGACGAGGCGCTCATCGACCACCTCGCCGACGAGTTCAAGAACAATCACGGGATCGACCTCCGCGAGGACCGGCAGGCGCTCCAGCGGCTGAAGGACGCCGCCGAGGAGGCGAAGATCGAGCTGTCGAACAAGAAGGAGACGACCGTCAACCTCCCCTTCATCACCGCGACCGACAGCGGTCCGGTCCACCTCGAACAGTCGATCACGCGAGCGACGTTCGAGAACCTCACGTCCGACCTGATCGAGCGCACCATTGCGCCGACCGAACAGGCGCTTTCCGACGCCGACTACGCGAAGTCCGACATCGACGAGGTCATTCTCGTCGGCGGCTCGACACGGATGCCGCAGGTGGTCGACGAAGTCGAGGAGCTCGTCGGTCAGGAACCGAAAAAGAACGTCAATCCGGACGAGGCGGTCGCGCTCGGCGCGGCGGTCCAGGGTGGCGTGCTCTCCGGCGACGTCGACGACATCGTGCTGCTCGACGTGACGCCCCTCTCGCTCGGCATCGAGGTGAAGGGTGGACTGTTCGAGCGGCTCATCGAGAAGAACACAACCATTCCGACCGAGGAGTCGAAGGTGTTCACCACGGCCGCGGACAACCAGACGTCCGTCAACGTCCGCGTCTTCCAGGGCGAACGCGAGATCGCCGATGAGAACGAGCTGCTCGGCGCGTTCCAGCTCTCTGGCATTCCGCCGGCTCCCGCGGGAACCCCGCAGATCGAGGTCTCCTTCAATATCGACGAGAACGGCATCGTCAACGTGGAAGCCGAGGACCAGGGCTCGGGCAACGCCGAGTCGATCACCATCGAGGGCGGCGTCGGCCTCTCCGACGAGGAGATCGAGGAGATGCAGGAGGAAGCGGAGAAACACAAGGAGGAGGACGAGGCCCGCCGCGAACGGATCGAGGCCCGTAACGAGGCCGAAACGTCGATCCAGCGCGCGGAGACGCTCTTAGAGGAGAACGAGGAGGAACTCGATCAGGAGCTCATCGACGACATCGAGGCGGCCGTCGAGGACGTCGAGGAGACCTTGGAGAACGAGGACGCCGAGACCGAGGAGATCGAGTCCGTCACCGAGGCGCTCTCCGAGGCGCTTCAGGAGATCGGCAAGCAGATGTACGAGGGACAGGCCGCACAGGCCGGTCCCGGCGGTGCCGGCGGCGCTGCGGGACCGGGCGGTCCCGGCGGCATGGGTGGCATGGGCGGCGGTGCGGGCCCCGGCGGCATGGGCGGAGCCGGACCCGGCGACGCGGACGCCGACGACGAGGAGTACGTCGATGCCGACTTCGAGGACGTGGACGACGAAGACGACGAGGAGTAGCGCCAAGACCACGAACCGTCGCGCCGACCGCTCGGCCTTCGGACGCGCCGCTTAACACGACGCAGCCACGAACGACTCAACAACGAACGTAACGCATGAGCGAGAACTTCTACGACGTCTTGGGCGTGTCGCGGGACGCCGACGAAGACGAGATCAAACGGGCGTACCGCAAGAAGGCCGCCGAACACCACCCGGACGTCAGCGACGACGACGACGCCGAGGAGCGGTTCAAGAAGATACAGAAGGCCAAGGAGGTGCTCACCGACGACGAGAAGCGCCAGCAGTACGACCAACTCGGCCACGATCGGTTCACCGAAGCCGACAAGCGGGGCGCGACCGGTGGCGGGGGGCCCGGCGGTGGCCGCGGGCCCTTCGGCGGCGGTGCCGGCGGTGCCGGCGGCTTCGAGGACATCTTCAATCAGTTCTTCGGCGGGGGCGGAGGCGGCCGCGGTCGTCGGGACGACCGGCCTCGACAGGGGAGCGACCTTCGGACCGGGCTCACGATCGACCTCGACGAGGCGTTCGAGGGAACGACGAAGGAGTTCACGCTTGAACGACCGACGACCTGTGACACCTGTGACGGCGCGGGACATCCGCCCGACGCCGACGTGAGCACGTGCCGGCAGTGTAACGGGCAGGGACAGGTCCGACAGGTCCAGCAGACGCCGCTCGGCCGGGTCCAACAGACGTCGACGTGTCCACGGTGTGAGGGCACCGGCGAGACGTACAGCGAGGACTGTGCGGACTGTGGCGGCGACGGCGTCGTCCGTGAGGAGGCGACGCTCTCCGTCGAGATCCCTGCGGGCATTCAGTCGGGGCAGAGCCTCCGGATGGAGCGCGAGGGGGCTCCCGGTGAGAACGGCGGACCGAGCGGTGACCTCTTGATCGAGATCGACGTGGACGTCGGCGAGCGGTTCGAACGCGACGGCGACGACCTCCGCGTCGAGGAGGCGATCTCGTTCCCGCAGGCCGTGTTCGGCGACACCGTCGACGTCGAGACGGTCGACGGCACCGTGGAGATGGACGTCCCCGCCGGAACACAGAGCGGGGAGACGTTCCGACTGAAGGGGAAAGGAATGCCACACCTCCGACGGCGGGGGCGAGGAGACCTGTACGTACAGGTCGGCGTCGTCGTCCCCGATTCGATCAACGAGGAGCAGCGGGAGGCGCTGGAGGCGTTCGCCGAGGCGGGCGGCGAGGACATCGACGTCGACCGCGGCTTCTTCGAGAAGCTCAAGGGTTCGTTCTGACCCATCGGGACGCCGCGTCACCGCATGGGCATCGACGGCAGGTTTTCGGTGCTTCATCACGTATCGCGAGTATGGGCTACGACCGAGCGAGTTACACGGATGTCGAGCCGCGCGCACCGGGAATGTACTTCCTTCGTGACGCGCTCGATTCGGAGGCACTGGGTGTGACCGTCGTCGAGGCCGACGACGGCTGGGAGGGTATGGAACACGATCACGCGGACGGTGATCACGAGGAGGTGTATCTCCTGTTGGCGGGAACCGCGTCGATCACGGTTGACGGCGAGACGGTCGAGATGGACGGCGGCGACGCCGTACGCGTGGATCCGGGGTCGACCCGGACGCTCACGTTCGGCGCGGACGACTCCCGAATGGTGATCGCCGGCGCGCCCTGAGATGGCGGTCGTCGGCGACCTGCTCGGCCGCGACCGCCGGACACGGACTACCGCGCTCGTCACGCCGAACGGAAGCGAGCGGACGTATCACGACCTGATCACGAACGCGTACAAGGCTGCGAACGTGTTGCGGTATCTCGGGGCGCGCGAAGGATCGACCGTTGCGGTCGACCCGCAACCCGGATTTCACACGACGGTCGCGTTTCTCGGAGCGGCGCGACTCGGCGCAGCCGTCCGGTTCGACCCTCACGCGGGGATCGCTGCCGGCGACCGCGTCGTGGTGGCACCGGTTGCCGACGAATCGGACTTCGACCCCGATCCGGGCACGAACCTGACCGTCTTCGGCGGCGCACCGGACCGTCCGGAGACGACCCACTGGGAAGGCGAACTCTGGAGCGAGAACCCCGGTACCCCTCCGAGCGAGGTCGATCCCGCCGACATCGTCATCCGGGGCGGCGACGGCGACGTATCGCATCGAACGCTTCTCGCGCTCGCGACGGGAATCGCGGATGACTACGGGATGACAGAGGGAACTGGAGTGGTTCTCCGTGTGTCGTTCGCGGAGCCACACGCGGTCGCCGCCGGCGTCATCGCCCCGCTCTCCTGTGGGGCAACGGTCGTTCTCGACCGATCGTCAGGTCGCGAGAACGGCGATATCGGCGTCGTACGGGACTCGAATCGAAACGTTCCGGAACCTCGGCGGGTCGATCTCGCGACGCTTTGAGAACGCTCGCCACTCGAAACGGGTGTTGACATCCTCCCCGCCCTGAACAGTAGTTGCCGAACCAGACTTTCGTCGAGGCAGCTACGACGGAGTTGGCTCCGGGATCACAGCGAGTGTAACTTTTCTCCCAGTGCTGGATGATCGAAGGATGCGAGGGAACGCCGTCAGGCGGCGTTCCCGAGCAATACCTCTCAAGAAACCGCTCACTAACCGGTTTCCCGGTCGGAATGAAAGGCTAGCTTAGCCGTAGTCTGTCAAGATGAGTCGCCGAAAGATCCGCGTCGAAATCGGCGGTTTCTCCGGTTGGATCTTCCCAGCAACAAGGATGTTTGCGAGCACCCACAGGTTGTACAGCGCGACAGCGAACAGAAAGTAGAATAACCGAACCGAGAACGTCGGCGACGACGTTCTCGGGAGGAAGTCACCGATCTGTCGATAGGACGTTTCTATTCCCCAGCGGCGGCGGAACGCCGCCGCGTACGCTTTCGCTGTTGAAGAATCTACGTCCAAGCTCGTGACAAACCAAACGTGTTCGTCATCGTCCGAACGGTGCGGAACCGCGAAAACCGTCACATCGACCGACGCTGTCGGTGGACGCTTTCGCTGCATCGTGTAGTCATCGACGACCGTCTCAGCGCCGGCGCTGAGACGGCCTTTCATCCCACTGCTCGGGCGTGCACGAACGATGTAATCCACGCCTAGTTGTTCCAGCTCCGAGACGACGTGAACTTGATAGAATCCACGGTCAAGGTAGACCTGTCGAATCGAGACGTATTCACGAGCCGTTTCGACGAGGGAACGAACGGCTTCGCGCTTGGCGCGAAAGCCGTTCGCATCCATCGGGAGCACAGCAAGTGTAAACCGAGTACGGGGAGCAACGATACAGAGCGTTGCGAAGCAAAACGCTCTGTTCGTTCCCAGATCAGGATAGGTCGTTATCACGTGGTCAGTGTCGGCTGAGCCGTAGAACCGCCACTCATGGAGATCGATGGCGACATCGACGAACGCGGGAAGTCGCCGCTGTGCTCGGAGGACTTCGAATAGTCGATCCCGGACGCCATCGAACTGGTCGTCGATGGCGTCCGTCGAGAGGTTTCGCAGGTGGTACAGCAGCGATTTGGCGAGGGAATTCCGAGCAGTGGATGTGATGTCGACCTGTTGTTCCCGATCCAGTTGGAGCGTCTTCCCACCCGTGTTTGCAAACTCCTGATCGAATGCGATCCGAGAGAGGATTTCGAGAAAATCCTCTCTCGTGTACTTGCCGCACTGTTTGACCCCAAAATCCAGCTTGGGGAACAGCAACGTCGAAGCAGCGTTACAAACCTGTTTTGCCTCGGCTGTCTCAACCATACTCAAACTCAGGAGCGAATCAAAATGAATCTCAGTTAGGTTCGGCAACTACTGTGAAGGGCGAGGATTCCCGCGTGGGGCATCGGGCCGTTCCCAAGCCCCCGAGGGCAACTTTCCTCCCACGAAGGGAGTACCGGGTTCGTGCGCTCCACGTCAGGGCGATGAGCGCATGGTGACGCTGACTCGTTGCGAGTTCCCCCGCTTGTGGCGCTCCCTGCGCCCAGTCCCAAACGGACTGTGCGAACGCGAGGATTCACGCACCTCGTTTCGAGGAGCCTGACACGGGTCGTGCCATCGACCATACTCCGCCACACCGCTTCGTGGCGAAGTGCAACCGCGAACAGGGTGTGCTTTGGTTAAGCCGTCACCCCCTCCCGTACACGAGCGTTACCACCCGTCCCAGCGGGGTTATGGGTTCTGTGAGGACGGCGAACGAATCTCAACCACGTACTCCCCACCTCGTTGTGAACCGAGATGGTGGGCGTGGAACCGTCCGTGTCGGCGGGAAGCGACCCCGGATCTTCCGATTGATACTTTACGCGATTGGCTTGCTACTATGTTCTATGCCGAGATTCTTGATAATGTCGGTTGTGTAGGGTTTGTCGGATTCATCCCCGCGCTAAAGCACGGGGCTTTCTCCTTGACTTACGTAAGGATCAGTCGTCCGCGGCGGCCGGCGTGACGACGCCCTCGCGATCGTGAAGCAGACACGCTGATTCGTGGTCGTCGGCGTGGCGAGTCCGATCGGGCACCGTTTCCTCACAGGGGGTAGTGAACTCGCTCGTGAGCACCTCTCCTGCGCCCTCACTATCGCCGTCGACCACGCGGTCGAGCGCGTTCTTCAGCGCCGTTTCCGCTTTCGCGTCCGATAACTGGTCCTCCAGATCGAACTCCGTCCGGAGCTGTGACCTGATCCCGGTCCCGTCGGAATCCTCGGCGACTCCGAGGTTTTCCCGCATCGATTCGACGTCTATCGCTCCGGCAACGAGTCGATCACGAAGGGTGAGAAGCCCGCGCCAGTTCGATTGATCGATATCGAGTCCTTCAGGCTGGATAACCCGGTGACAGCGCGTGTGGAACCGGCAGCCGCTCGGCGGATCCGTCGGGCTCGGAACGGTTCCCTTCAGCTCTATCCCCTTGGCGGTCGAGCGAGGATCCGGGGTCGGTATCGCCGAGAGCAACGCCTCGGTGTAGGGATGCTGTGGATCGGCGAACACTCGATCCGTCGGCCCTATTTCGACGATCTCGCCGAGGTACATGACGGCGACCCGGTCACACACCTTTTTTATAACCGACATATCGTGGCTGATGAACAGCAACGAGAGGTCGAACTCCGCCTGTAAGTCCTTGATGAGCGTTAGGATCTCCGCCTGGATCGAGACATCGAGTGCCGACACCGGCTCGTCCGCGACGATGAGATCCGGGTTCAACACGAGGGCTCTGGCCAGCGCGATCCGTTGTTTCTGTCCGCCGGAGAACTCGTGTGGATACCGATCGTAATCCGATGCCGAGAGGCCGACTCGTTCGAGCAGGTTTTCGACTATCTTCCGTCGACGACGCCGATCTGACATGCCGTGTACTTGTAGCATCTCGGCGACCGAGCTACCGACTTTCACTCGCGGATCGAAACTCGATGAGGGGTCTTGGAAGATCATCTGTGCGTCCCGACGGAACGCCTTCAATTCTCTGTCGCTGAAGTTCGTGATATCGTTCGAGTGGACTCCGTCGGCATTCGTACTCCCCTTGGATCGATCACGGCCGTTGAAGATCACTTCACCGGAGGTCGGTTCCTCCAAACGAATGATCGAGGTCGCAGCCGTTGACTTCCCACACCCCGACTCGCCGACGAGTCCGAGCGTTTCTCCCCGGCCGATGTCGAAGCTGATGCCGTCGACGGCCTTGGCCGCACCGACCTGTCGGTTGAACAGCCCTTTCTTGATCGGATAGTGTTTTTTCAGGTCGCGAACGGACAACAACGGCTCCTCAGTCATCGGCCGAACCGACCTCCGTCGTGTCCGGCTCCGTGTTCTGAATGCCGTCACGGATCACGGAGTCGTCATGGGCCGGTCGATAGTAGACACAGGAAGCCTTCTGTCCCGGATTCACCTCGACCTCCTCCGGCTGTTGCCCGGTCCGACACGCGTCGATCGTGTGGTCACACCTCGCGGCGAACCGGCACCCGTCCGGAGGATCATGTGGATCAGGGAGTTTCCCCGGTATTCCACCCGTGTTACCGCCGATATCCGGGAGACAGTTCAACAGCTGTTGTGTGTACGGGTGTGCCGGGTGATCGAAGATGTCCAACACGCCACCACGCTCCATTACCTTGCCCGCGTACATCACGATTATCCGGTCCGCGATCTCGGCAACGACGCCGAGATCGTGGGTAACGAACAGGATCCCCATGTCGAACTCCTCCTGTAGGTCGTCGAGTAGGCGGAGGATCTGTGCCTGTACCGTGACGTCGAGCGCGGTCGTCGGCTCGTCGGCGATCAACAGATCCGGGTCGCCGACGAGTGCCATCGCGATCATCACTCGCTGTTTCTGCCCTCCCGAGAACTCGTGTGGGTGATCGTCGAAACGCGAGCTCGCGTTCGCGATCCCCACCTTGTCGAGCAGATCGACCGCCTTCGCTCTCGCCTCCTCGTTGGAGACGTCACGGTGGATCTGGAGCGCCTCCATGATCTGCCAGCCGACGGTGTAACAGTGGTTCATCGCCTCTTGGGGGTTCTGGAAGATGTGTGCGATCTCGTATCCCCGGATGTCGCGAAGTTCCGGTTCGCTCATTTCGAGCAGGTCCTGCCCCTTGAACCGGACCGACCCCTCGACGTGACCCGGGGGAGATTTGACGATCCGAGTGATCGACTCCGTTGCGACCGTCTTTCCGGACCCGGACTCGCCGACGATACACACGGTCTCGCCGCTGTCGACGCTGAAGTCGATCCCGTCGACCGCCATGAGCTCTCCGTCGTCTGTGCTGAACGTCGTCGTGAGGTCTTCGACCTCGAGTAGTGGTTCTGCGGTGGACATTATTCGCTCTCGGCCTCCGCTTCGGGGTTCAACGCGTCCAATAGCGCGTCACCGAGGAAGTTGAACGCGAGGATGGTCAGGAACAGGACGATCCCGGGTGCCAACACGATCCACGGGGCGAACGCGAGGTCGCTGCGTCCCGCGGAGATCAACTGCCCCCACGAGGGGATGTTGGAGTCCCCGAGCCCGAGGAACGCCAGCTGGGCCTCCGCCAGCAGGAACCCGGGAATCAGCAGGGTGAGTTGGGTGATGATACTGCTTGCCGTGTTCGGGACGACGTGTTTACGGACGACCCGGTACGTGCTCGCACCGCTTATCCGACTCGCCTTGATGTACTCTTCCTCGGAGACGGACAGCGACTTACTGCGAACGTATCTCGCCGTCCCACCCCATGCGAACAGCGAGAACACGAGGATGAACATTCCCAGTCCCGCACCGTAGATGTACAGGATGAGCAGGAACATCAGGAGCGTCGGGAACGAGAGGATGATGTCGACGAACCGCATGAGGACCTCGTCGACCCACCCGCCGGCGTACGCGCTCACCGTTCCGAAGGAGATCCCGATGGCCGCAACGATCGTCGTCGTAATAAACGCGATCTGCATGCTGATCGTCATCCCGTAGATGATGCTGGTGAAGACGCTCTTTCCACCCCGAGTCGTCCCGAGCGGGTATTCCCAAGTTCCCTGACACTGCCCGCCAACGATGTCACCGACGCAGTTGGCGACGTTTGCCGCGTCGACCGAGAGGAACACCGGCGGCTGGTGTCCGATGAGGATGTCCTGTTCGGGAGCACTTATGACGAGCGGACCGAGCAGTCCGCCCGCGAACACGATCAGGAGCCAGCCAAGACTGACGACCGCGGGCCGGTTCCGTTTGAACTCCTTCCAGTAGTATTTCGTCATCCGCGGATTCTGGGCGAGCGGCAGGATCAAATAGAAGAAGAACAGCAGTAGCGTGAAGATGAAGAAGTAGTCTAACGACTCAAGGTTCCGGCTCAGGCCGATGAACTCGAAGGTGTCCGTTCTATCGCCGATGAACCGCCAATCGTAGAGCCCCAACAGGACGACCGGGAGCGACGTGATCACCATGCCGATCGAGTTGATCGACAGGTCGAGTCGTCCGGACTCCGAGAGCTCGCTCCAGTCGACCTGATCGAAGCGTTCCGGTTTCTTCGTTGCCATATCTATTGCCTCCGATTATCTGTCATCGTAGCTGATCCGCGGGTCGAGTATTGTGAATACGAGGTCCTCGACGAGGTTCCCGACGACGGCGATGAACGTGAACACCAGCGTCGCGCCCAACACGAGGTTCGTGTCCTGTGCAACCAATGCGTCGAACGTCAAGCGACCGAGCCCGGGGATGCCGAACACGACCTCCACGAGGAGCGACGACCCGAGGAACAGCGCTAGTAGCTGTCCCACGAGAGTCGTCGAGAGCGGCACGAGCGTCGGACGCATCACGTGATACGCGTACGCCCGAAGCGGTGAGACGCCCTTGGCCTTCGCGGTCTTCATGAAGTCGGAGTTCTGGAACTCCGCCGACTCGTTACGTGAGACGCGCATCGTCGCGCCGATCGAACCCGTGACCAGCACGAACACGGGGATGATCAGCTGGATCACGTTATCGAGGCTAAACAGCGGAACGCTCGTGTCGTAGACGACGGGGATCACGTCGAGCCACACGCCGAAGATCAGCAGCAGAATGATCCCGAAAAAGAAGTTCGGGATCGCGTAGCCGAAGAACGCGAAGCCGGTCGCTGCGTGGTCCTTCCAACTGTACATGTTCGCCGCCGAGTAGACCCCGACGATCGGACCGAGTATCACGGTCAGGATCGTCCACGGGATCGAGTACTGTGCGGTGTAGTACAGACCCTCCCACAGTGCCTCGGTCACCGGCTGACTCCGGTGCTGTGACCAGCCCCAGTCGAGCGTATAGACGCTCTGGAGGAAGTCCAGATACCGAACGTGGAGCGGCTCGTTTAGCCCTCGAAGCTCCCGTTCGCGTTCGGCCGCGGCCGCCGGGTCACCGCCCTGTAGCGCCGCCTGCGTCGCCGCCTCGCGGATCGACGGGTTCGGTGCGGCTGCGAGCAGGACGAACGTGATCGTGACGATGATAAGCGAAACTACTGCGGCCCACGCGACGCGAGCAGTAATGTACCTTCCAAGTCCCATTTGAATCGTTGTGTCTAAGTATAAACCGGATTAGGATATCGGGGAGTTACTCGTAGGTCCAGACCGGAAGGTCCCAACCGTTCGAGAAGTTCTCGATCGGTCCTTCCAGTCCCTCACGGTAGCCGATGAGGTCATCGCTGAACAGAAGCATGATGTACGGCTGCTCCTCCGCGAGGTTGATGAACAGCTCCTCGAGGATCGAGATGAGTTCGTCGCGGTCCGTCGCCTGCCGCATGTCGGCGAACAGCGATTCCGCGTCGAACTCAGGATAGTAACCGACCGGGTTGTACTGCGCGTTCGCGCCGTCGAAGAACACCTGATTGGTAAGCGGGTTGCGTGGGTACGTGTTGAGCCCGTAGACGATGGACATATCCCAGTCCTCGTTGCTCGTCGCGGAGCGCGGACCGGGATTGTTGGGCCCCGGACTGACGTCCGTGTCCCACGAGACCTCCTCGCCGTTGACCTCGTCGGTCAGACCGTCTTCCGCGGGGTCCGCGGTCCAGAACTCCTCGCCGAACCGGGTACCGTCGATCGCCTCGACGTTCACGTCGATGCCGAGGTTCTCTCCCATCTCCTCGGAGATGAACTCCGCGGTGAGCTGGGAGGTCTCTTGGCCGGCGCTGTGGTAGATGTCGAGTTCGACCTGGTTGCCGTCGGGATCGACTAGCTCGTCCCCGTCGAACTCGTAGTCGTACTCCGACTGGTCGATGGCTTCCTGTGCCAGATCCCGGGCGAACTCCCGGCCGTACTCGTCACCCATGCCGAACTGCGGGAGGTCGTCGTCGCCGGGGTAGAAGTCGGTGAAACGCGGCTGCCACGTGTAGTGTGGCTGCGCGAGGCCACGGTACACTCCGTCTATCAGTTCCTGCTTGCTGATTGATGCGTTGACCGCCTGCCGGAACTCCTTGTACCGGAAGAGGTTCCCCGGTCCCGTGTTCCAGCCGTTGTCACGCATGTTGACCGAGAGGATCGTGTTGTACGGCGTCGGGACCTGATTGACGTAGACGTCGTCGCGGTTGTCGTACTCCTCGTATCGTTCGGGCGGGATGGCGGCGCTGTCGACTTCGCCGGTTTCGAGCGCGCCGAGCCGCGAGGACTGTTCCTCGAGGTACGTGATCGATCCGCCCTCGAAGTACGGCGCGTCGTCGAACTCGTCCGGGAGATCGTCCGCCTCCTGTAGGTAGTAGTCGTCGTTTCGACTGTACTGGGTTCCGCTCCCACGGTTCCACTCGTCCATCACGTACGGGCCGAGATTGCCGCTGAACGTGAGTTCGAGCAGCTCCTCGTCCTGTTGCATCCCCTCCACGTCCTCGTCCTCGACGTACGGTTCGATCAGATCGCGGGGGATCGGATACAGTAGCGGGTCGAACGTCTCCGGCCAGAGCAGATTGGGACTCTCGAGGGTCGCTTGGAACTCGAGTTCTCCCGTCTGCTCGACGTCGACGCCGCCCCAGTTGATCGTGGCCGCCGAGTTTGCCCAGTCGCTCTGGTGGACCTCCTGAATGAGGTAGACGAAGTCCTCCGCGGTCACCTGTCCGTAGGGATCGCTGAACTCCAGGTTGTCGCGCACCTCGAACGTCCACACCGCTCCGTCCTCGGTCGAGAGGTCGTAGAGCAGCGGCACGACTTCGTTGTCCTCGTTGAAGGTGTATCCCTGATCAAGAGCACGCGCAATCGCGTTACCGGCACCGTTCTCGGTGTTGTATATCGGGTTGAGCGTCTCGAAGCTCGCTGCGGCCGCGGTGTCGTACGTGTCCCGATCCTCGTCTCCACCCGCTTCGTCTTCCTCGTCTTCCCCACCAACACAGCCGGAGAGCGTTGCGATACCGCCGATGCCGAGCGCGGAAAGCCATTCGCGTCGACCGAGGTGGCGCGGGTTATCAGCGCCGCCATTGTGTCGCTGTGACATACCAAATCGCAGTAAACACATACACAAAAAAGTTCAGATACACTGATCGATCGCCGCTACTCCGGACGGATGGGGTCGTGTATCGACTTCGTTCGGCCCTTCTCACGGTGAGACGGTCTCGACATCGTCGATCGGATAGTAGCGTCAGGCATGCTGCGGTTCACGGAGGCGGGAGCGGTCGCGATTCCGTGGGAGGCGGTCGTCGGCGTGGATCCCAAAACCCTACTTGTTGCCGGTGAACCTGTCCGTATGACCGACGTTCATTCGGCCCAGCGGGTCGGCGTGCTCGCCGATTCCCAGAACCTGTATCACACTGCACAGAGCCTCTATTCACGGAACATCGACTACTCCGCGCTTCTGGAGGAAGCGGTCCGTGATCGCTCGCTGGTTCGCGCGATCGCGTACGTGATCCGTGCGGACTCCCCCGAGGAGGAGAGTTTCTTCGAGGCGCTCCGCGACATCGGCTTCGAGACCAAGATCAAGGACATCAAGACGTTTGCGGACGGTTCGAAAAAAGCCGACTGGGACGTCGGGATGAGCCTCGACGCGGTCACGCTCGCGAACCACATCGACACGATGGTGCTCGTCACCGGCGACGGCGACTTCGCACGTCTCTGCTCCCATCTCCGTCACGCGGGCGTCCGCGTCGAGGCGATGGGCTTCGCGAACTCGACTGCCGACGAGCTCGTCAACGCGGCCGACGAGTTCGTCGACCTCTCGGAGCGTGAGGACCGATATCTCTTATAAGTAGTCGACGACTACCCTCACAACACCGTCTCGATGACGTCTGCGACCGTCGCGGCCGCCACCTCGACCTCCCGAACGCGAACGTACTCCCGCTCGGCGTGGGCCACCGCGCCGTCGTCGTCGGCGAGGTCTCCAGGACCGAACACGACCGTCGGGGCGGGCGCGAAGTACGAGGCCTCCGTCGCCGCACCGAACGGGCGGACGCCGCCGCCCCGACCTTCGGGCAGCCCGGCCGTTTCCGTCGCCTGCCGAACGGCACCCGTAACCGCGTCGACGAACGCGTGGTCCGGATCGGTCGAGAACGCCTCCAGGAACGGGGACGCCCGCTCCGTGAGATCGAACCGGACGTCGACGTCGTCGGGAGTCTCCGACCGTACCGCGGCCGCGAGTTTCGCCCTGAACTCCTCGGCCGTTTCGGGCGGAACGCTTCGGCGGTCGACCGTGATCGCACAGTCGGCTGGCACCTGATTCGTCGCCGATCCCCCTTCGATGACGGTTGGGGTGAGCTTCGGTGACCCCAACTGTGGGTGATCGTCGGCGTCGGCGTCGAACGTTCGGATCGCGGCGAGCGCGCCCTCCGCGGCGGCGACGGCGTTGGCTCCCGCGAACTCCGCCGCGTGCGCCGCGACTCCGGAGAGTTTGACGCGGCCCTGAAACCGACCCTTCGCGGCCGTACAGACGTCGAGGCCGGTTGGCTCGCCGACGAGAAACAGATCGCCGTCGAGCCGATCGGCCGTCCCAGGAAGCCGACCGGTGAGCGACGCCGCGCCGAGCGAGAGTGCCTCCTCGTCCGGCGTCACCGCCAACGTGACTCGGCCACGAGTCGGCTCGGCGGCGAGGAACCCGTACAGGAGCGCGGCGAGCGGCCCCTTGGCGTCACAGGATCCGCGACCTCGGATGACGTCGGAACTCGACCCGTCGGAGCCGCGTTCGAAGGGGACGTTGGGAGTGACGGTGTCGATGTGGGTGTTCAACACGAGGTGTGGCCCCTCGTCCGGCGACGTCGAGACCGAGCGGGCGAGGACACAGCCGTCGTCGTCGGTCCTGACGTCGACGTCGAATCGTTCGAGGGTCGACACGAGTAGCTCCCGCATCTCGCCCACGTCCTCGTGGGAGGGCGTCGCGACAGCGTCCTCCAAGAATCCGATCGGGTCGAAAGAAGCGGCATCGAGCCGTGGCGGCCCGACTCCACCCGGCTCCGTGCTCGTCATGGTTCGAGAGTCGTCATCGTTCGTGGTTCGTCGTCATCCGGACCTCGTCGTCATCCGGACCTCGTCGCCATCAGAGATCCTCCTCATCGCGGGTCGGCCGTGACGCGCCCGGAGAACTCGTGGGCGACCGGGCCGGTCAGCGTCGCCTGCTCCCCGTCCGGGACCGTGATGGTCAACTCGCCGCCCGGCGGTCTGACCACCACGGTGTCGCCGTCGATAAGTCCGAGACGGGCGGCGACGGCCGCGATGGCGACCGCACCGGTTCCACAGGATCGGGTCTCCCCTTCGACGCCGCGCTCGTACGTCCGCTGGTCGATGACCGGGAGTTCCCTCCCGGTCGCTTCATCGCCGCTCGATCCGCGGTCGACGACCGCTGCGAGGTTCACGTTCCCGCCCTCGGGGAAGACGTCGGCGTGACGAACCGGCGGTGCGACCGTTTCGAGGTCGACCGCGTCGATCCCGTCGGCCGAACCGACTCCCGTTGCCGCGTCGCGGCCCCCATTAAC
Source organism: Halorubrum alkaliphilum (assembly GCF_017873815.1). Taxonomy (GTDB): domain Archaea; phylum Halobacteriota; class Halobacteria; order Halobacteriales; family Haloferacaceae; genus Halorubrum; species Halorubrum alkaliphilum. Next base: position 52,116 of record NZ_JAGGKQ010000005.1, read on the forward strand.
GAACGCAACCGCGTGAGGGACGCCCGTGTTCACGGCACTGACGGTCAGTCCCTCGATCGACTCCTCGATCAGCGGGTCGTCGCGCGCGACCGGAACCGCACGCGGCGCGAACGCCGGCGTTCCCATCTCGATGGTCGCCTCGGTCCCGTCCGTACTCACGGTCGCCCGGCGGGTCCCCGCCTGCGTGTCGATCATGAACTCGTGGTCGCCGGTTCGATCGTGTGCCCAGCGGGCGACGACGCGCGCGCCGTTCCCGCACATCGCGGCCGTCGATCCGTCGGGCTGGACGAGCGTCATCACGACGCGGGTCGGCCGATATCGGTCCTCGACGCTTACGAACAGGACGCCGTCCGCGCCTCGACGGTGGGATCCGGATTCGCCGCCGAACGACTCGGGGTCGACGCCCGTCTCGCGGTCGCAGTGGGTGCGCGCGAACGCTGCCCGATCACGGACGCTCCGGACGTCGGCGTCGACGACGAGGAAGTCGTTTCCGGTCCCGTGGTACTTCTCGACCGGAACTGCGTGAGTGCTCATCGGCTCTCCCCCGTGGAGTCGTTTTCGGTCCGTTCGACCGTCGTCAGATCGGTCAGGGTCTCCCGTCGGCGAGCGATCGTAGCCATGCCGTCATCGAGCGTGACTTCCGCCGGCCGCGGTCGTGAGTTGTATTGGTTTGCCATCTCGTATCCGTACGCGCCCGTGATCCCGACCGCGAGGAAGTCTCCTCGGATCGGATCCGCGAGCGATCGGTTCTTACAGAGCGTATCGCCGGTCTCACAGATAGGTCCGGCGACCGTGACAGGGGTTGCCGGGCGTTCGTCGGGGGCGGTCGCGCCCGCCGCCCCGCCGAGGTTCCGGATCGGGTGGTATGCGTCGTACATCGCCGGACGGAGTAGGTCCGTCATCCCGGCGTCGACGCCGACGACCGTCCCGTCCGGAGTCGGCTTGACGGTGTTCACTCGTGCCAACAGGACGCCCGCGTCGGCGACGACGTATCGGCCGGGCTCGATCGCGAGGTCGACGCCGGCCGGGAGCGGTCCGACGGCCTCACGGGTCGCATCCGCGACCGCATGGAGATCGAGCGGCGGGGCGTCCTCCTCGTACGGGACGCCGAACCCGCCGCCGACGTCGACGTAGTCGAGATCGAGGGGTCGAGCGTCGCCGCCGGCCGACCCCGTCTCCGCTCGCGGTTCCACGAGCTCCCGGGCCAGCTCGCCCATTCGAGTCACCAGCTCGCGGTGGCTGTCCAGTTGGTCCGGGTCGATGCCGGATCCCGCGTGTGCGTGGATCCCGACGAGGTTGAACCGGTCGGCCGCCGATCGGGCGACCTCCGCGGCGCGATCGTACGGAACGCCGAACTTCGCGGCTGCGCCTGTCCGAACCTTCTCGTGGTGACCCGCGCCGACACCGGGGTTCACGCGGAGACAGATCCGGCCGTCGTAGCCGCGCTCCGCCAGCCGATCGAGGGTGTCGACCGCGCCGACGGTGACCGTGACCGCCGGCTCTGCCGCCGTGATGCCGACGACGTAGTCGAGGTCGCGAGCGGGCGGGTTGACCGCGGTGTAGTGGAGTCGCTCCCCGTCGAAGCCGGCGGCGAGCGCGCGGTCGACCTCCCCGGCGGAGGCGCACTCGGCGTCGAGGCCGGCCTCTCGGACCGTCTCCAGCACCGACCGTCCGGTGTGTGCCTTCACCGCATACCTGACATCCGCGTCCGGAAAGGCGTTGCGGAGCCGCTCGCAGTTCTCCCGTACCCGGTCGAGGTCCTGTACGTACAGGGGCGTCCCGTGTTCGGCCGCGATTTCGTGGAGCGCCCCGGCCTCCCAGTCGCTCACGCGGCGGACGGGCGGACCTGCCGAGGACGCCGCGTCGTCGTCGCTCATTCGCGGAGGGCGTCCTCCCGTCGCGTCGCTTCGAGGGTGTCTTCCTCGACGTGCGTCGCGACGACGGCGGGTTTGTACGCGCCTCCCTCGAACAGATCGTGGTCGCCGACGGACGACTCGACCATCCGCGTGAACGCGCGGCGCTCGGCGGGCAGGTGTCCGTAGAGTATCTCCTCCTCGACGAGGTCGTAGACGGGGATCCGGGGAGTAAGAAGGGTGTTCTCGCCGACGATCGAGTTCTCCCCGACGCGGAATCCACTCGTGACGCGACAGCCGGCACCGAGCGAGACGCCGTCCTCGATGATGACGGGTGCGTCCTCGACCGGTTCGAGCACCCCGCCGATCAGGGTGTTCGCGCCCAGCTTTACGTCCGCGCCGATCTGTGCACAGGAGCCGACGGTGTCACAGGAGTCGACGAGCGCGCCGTCGCCGACGTACGCACCCATGTTGACGAACGACGGGCTCATCATGATACAGTCCTCGCCGAGATACGCGCCGCGGCGGATCGCGGTCCCGTCGGGCGTGTTCCGGGTGCCGCGCTCGCCGAGGTCGGCGGTCTCACGGAGCGGTAACACGTCGTAGTAGGTGACGCCGCCGTACTCGCGCGCTTTGGTCTCCCGGAGGCCGAAGTTGAGCAGGATTCCGCGTTTGACCCACTCGTTTGCCGCCCACGAGGTGACCGCGTCGCCGGTCTTCTCCGCGGCCCGAACCTCGCCGGCTTCGAGTGCTTCCAAGAAGGCTTCGAGGACCGCATCGTCGTTATCGGTCGTCTCGTCGGCAGTGAGGCCGTCCTGATAGCGGTGCCAGAGGTCGGATACGTCGGATTCGAGCGTCATTTGTCGTGTTGTGGATGAGTGTCGGTATTTATCCGTCGGTCTCGGTATGCTCGTCGGACATCACTCCGCGTGAGCGTCGTTCGACGTGAACGTCATTCGTCGAGCACGTCGTCGAAGTCGTACCAGCCGGCGTCGCGGCCGGAGAGCCACGCCGCGGCGTCGAGCGCCCCCTCCGCGAACACGCCGCGGTCGCCCGCGCGGTGAGTCAACTGGAGCGTCTCGCGGTTGCCCGCCAGCAACACCTCGTGTTCTCCGGTCACGTCGCCCGCGCGCCGGGCATGGACGCCGATCTCGCCCTCCTCGCGTGGGGCGTCGCCCTCGCGTCCGTGGACGCGGCGGTCGAGGCCGTCGCGAACGCTCTCGACGTCGCCGAGGAGCGTCTTCGCGGTGCCCGAGGGGGCGTCACGCTTCCCGTTGTGATGGGTCTCGGTGAGTTCGATGTCGTAGCCGGGAACCGCCGCGACCGCCTCGCGGACCGCCCGACGGAGTGCGGCGACCCCCCGAGCGAAGTTGGCCGCTTTTAAAAGTGGAACCGACGAGCTCGCGGCGTGGAGCCGACCGATCCCATCGTCGTCGAAGCCGGTCGTTCCCGTGACGACGGCGACGCCGGCGCCCGCAGCCGCCTCCGCGTACGACACGGCCGACTTCGGACCCGTGAAGTCGACCAGAACGTCCGGATCGGTCTCCGAGAGCAGGTCGGGGAGTCGGGCCGCGTCGGCGACCTCGACGCTCCCAACAGGCTCCGTCTCGGTACGGTTGACCGCGGCGACGACCGCCGTGTCCTCGCGGGCCGACGCTGCCTCGATCACTTCACGACCCATGCGTCCGCCCGCACCCGTGACGAGGACACGGAGATCGCCGGCGTCTCTCCCGTCGGTCGTCATTCGACGGCCTCCACGGGGTCGGGCGCGTCGCCCTCGTACTCGGCGAGCAGTTCCCGGAGCGATTCGCGCCGCCCCTCGGAGAGTCGAGTGAGTGGCGATCGAACGGCCGGACCGCCGCGACCGCGAACGTACATCGCCTCCTTCACCGGGATCGGGTTGGTCTCGACGAACAGCTCGCGAACGAGCGGCGCGAGCTCGTGGTGGAGCTCGCGCGCTCGGTCGTAGTCGCCCGAGAGCGCCGCACCGACCATCGCACAGGACCGCTCCGGCTCGACGTTGGCGACGACGCTTATCGTTCCGGTTCCGCCGACCGAAAGCGTCGGGAGCGTGAGCCCGTCGTCGCCCGACAACACCGAGAACCGCTCGTCGCGGGTGCGCTCGACGATCTCGCTGATCCGGTTCAGGTCGCCGGACGCCGCCTTGTATCCCAGCACGTTGGGGTGTTCGGCGAGTTCGACGGCGACGTCGACGGGGATCGTCCGACCCGTTCGCGAGGGAACGTTGTAGACGATCTGCGGGAGGTCGACCGCGTCCGCGATCGTTCGGTAGTGTTCGAGGAAGCCGGCGGCTTCGGGCTTGTTGTAGTACGGCGAGATGAGCAGCAGCCCGTCCGCCCCCGCGTCGGCGGCCCGGCGGGACAACGAGAGCGCCTCCGCGGTGTTGTTCGAGCCGGTGCCCGCGATGACGGGTACGTCGTTTAGCGCGTCACGCACGGTCTCGATGACCTCCACGTGCTCGTCGTGTGTCATCGTCGCCGACTCGCCGGTCGAGCCGGCGGGCACCACGCCATCGACGCCCGCGCGCTCGAGGAACCGGGCGTTGTCGGCGAGCTGTTCGTGGTCGATCTCGTTCGAGTCGGTAAAGGGGGTCGTCATCGCTGGGTACACCCCCTCGAAGGGTTCGGACGTTCGGTCTCCTCCCGTCGATTCGTCGTCGGTCGTATACGGTGTGGTGGTCGTCGTTGGGGTCGTCATGGCTGGGTCGTGTCGGGTTCGGTATCGGTGGATGGTCAACGGTCGCACGTGAGTCCGAGGTCGTCCGGGACGGGGTCGCCACTCCCGCCTGTGGACGCGTCACGCGCGTTTCTTCGAGAAGAGCCGCGTCGCTGCCGGCGTCCGCGAACGGCGTTTCGACGCAGTGGCGGTCACGGCCGGAGGTACGGCGGTTTCATTCTTATACGTTGTGTCTCGATCCAAGTTCTGCCGACGAAACGGGCGAAACGGGACGGGACGGGACGGGACGGGACGGGACAGGACGGGTGAACGTCGTCTCCGGACGCCACACGTTTTTACGAGACGAACGCCACTGCTGACATCTGATGAGCAAGCCAGCGGACGACGAACACGTCGAACATCGCGAGTACGACCCCGAAGCCGACCACGCGTTCCCCGACGAGCGGCTCAACGAGGTGCTCGATCGGGTCCTGACCGATCCGGAGATCACGACGTATCTGGAGGCACAGAACGTCAATCCGGTCGCCCGGAAGGGCTACAACGACCACGGCGAGAAACACGTCGAGATCGTTCGCGACCGGGCGCTCCAGCTCTACGACCTGCTTAAAGACGGCGGGGTGGAGTTCAACGGCGCGCGACAACAGGGGCTCGACGAAGCGGACGAGCCGGTGATCATCGTGCTGGCGGCGACTCTCCACGACATCGGCCACGTCGTCCACCGTGACGACCATCCGTACTACTCGATCCCGCTCGCCGCCGATATCCTTGATCGGATCCTCCCCGAGTTCTACGACGTGCCCGAGCAGGTGCGGGTGAAAGCCGAGGTGCTCCACGCGATCCTCTGTCATCACACCGAGGAGGAGACGCTGACGCTGGAGGCCGGCGTCATTCGGATCGCCGACGGACTCGACATGGAACGCGGTCGGTCGCGGGTTCCCTACGAGAAGGGGGGTCGTGGGATCAACACCGTCTCCTCGCAGGCGATCGAGTCGGTCGTCCTTCGACCGGACGAAGAAACCTCCGCACAGGTGGAGATCCGGATGAACAACGCTGCCGGCGTGTATCAGGTCGACTCCCTGTTGAAAGCCAAAGTCGAGGGGTCGTTGCTGGAGGACGAGGTCCGCATCGTCGCGATCAACACGAAGGAGAACGGCGGCGAGGCGATCGTCGAACGGATCGAGCTGTAGCGACGGCTGTCGCGGCTCAGGGCCCTCGCCACGTCTCGTTCACGCCCGATCGGCCGCTCCGCTCCGTCGGCTCGACGTCGGTCGCCACGGGCGTCGTCTCGACGAAATCGTCCACGGTCAGTCCGCCGTCGAGTTGGCTTCCCTCGTCGGCACCGCCGCCGATCACCGGCGCGAACGCGAACCCGTTCTCCGGCGATCCGATGGTCGCGATCCCGGGCTGATTGACGACGATACGGCCGACACGGAGGACCTCTACCGCCCGTTTCACGCGTCGTTGACGGGTCGTGTGAACCGCCGCCGCGTGTGATCCCCCGAGGTCGGCCGCGAGCGACAGCGCTGACCCGAACCCGTCCCGCTCGTGGACCGTGATTCCCGGGATCCCCGGCAGCGTCGCCAGCGGGTCGTCGCGATCGACCGGGTCGACGACGAGGAACGCCGCGGTCCGCGCGTCCGGCGGGACGTCGAGTTCCGTCGTAAGCCACCGCGGGGAACACCCGCGTGTGGACTCCGGAACCGTTCCGTCGCGTGAGACCAGCGTTCGGAGTGCGTCCGTCTCGCGCTCCGAGAGGACGTATCCCCCTTCCGATCGAAGCTCGGAGATCACGTCGGCGCGAGCGTCGCTCGTCGTCACCAGTGCGGCGTCGGCGGCGGGGTGGGCACCGAAGTCGTACGTCGCCCCGACCGCGACGCTCGTCGCCACCTCGGCGGCCGGAACGGTGCCGTCGGCGACGGCGACGAGCCCGTCCGCCGAGGTACAGTAGTTGGGAGTCCCACACCGCTGTCCGGCGGCGACGGTCGCCGCCGAACCGGGCGCACAGACCATATCTGCCGACTCGAACAGGGAGTCAGTCGCGGGCTTGGACGGGGGTGCCGGCACCGTCGAGACGAGCTCCGGCGGAACGCCGACGTCTGCCAGCGCGTCCCGGATCGTCCCGACGACGACGTCACAGGTCTCGATCGTCGACGGCGACGGCGCGAACACGATCGGGTTCCGTCCGGCGAGTGCGAACAGCGAGACGACGGCCGGAACGACGACCGGATGCGTGCTCGGCACCGCGGTACCCACGACGCCGACGGGTCGCGCGATCGTCAGGGTCCCCGCCCGGTCGTCGCGGTCGACGACGCCGACCGTGGACTCCGTGCGGACGTCCCGCCGAGCACCGCCGATCGCGGTCGCGATCTTCTCGGCCTTCGCGCCCGGGTGTCCCCGTCCCGTTTCGTCGGCCGCAAGTCGGCCGAACCGGGCCGCTGTCTCCGGATCCGCCAGCGTCTCCCCGACGGAGTCGACGACCCGGAATACCGTTCGCTCGTCCGCGTTCGCGAACTCGGCTCCGGCCGACCGCGCGTCCGCGACCACGCTCGCGACTCGGCCGTCCGATCCGGTCTCCGTGGTAGCGTCCCCGTTCATGCCCGATTCTCGCTCACCCGCACCCATATTCTCACCCCGTGACGGATTGTGTCAGGGCTCGACCCATCACCTCGGCGAAGAAACAGTTATGAAGGTGGGAACTGCTACCGACCAACGTACCTATGGAGGACCTCCCGGCGCTGGTCGAGGTGGTACAACGCCGGCTCGATTTCCTCGAAACTCTGGTCGGGGAGCCCCTCCGAAAGCACGAACTGGTCGACGCGCTCGACTGCTCACGGTCGACGGTGAATCGCGCGATCGACGAGCTCGAAGCCGAGACGCTCGTGACTCGCGAAACGGACGGCTATCGAACGACGCTCACCGGCCAGCTCCTATCGACGGGCTATCGGCGGTTTCTCACCGCCGCGACCGATGTCGACGCCGCTCGCGACGTACTCTCGCCCCTCGGGGCGGACGCGGACCTCTCGCCGACGGTCCTTCGCAGCGCCGACACGTACCGAGCGGCGGGTCCCGACCCGTACCGACCGCTCGAACGACTGGATCGGGCGGTCGTCGACGCCGATACGGTCGACGCCGCCCTTCCGACCCTTCCGTATCCCCGGCTGCTCGACCGGTGCCGAGCGGTCGCCGCCGGCGGTGGTGCCGTCCGTCTCGTGATGGACGACGAGCTGTATCGTCACGCTCGGACGCGTTTCCCGGCCGATGTAGCGTCGCTCGCGGGTCAGGACGGCGTCGAGATACGGGCCGGCGGGACGATCGACGTGGGCCTCGTCGTCGCCGACGGGACCGTCATCACCCTCGTTTTCGATGAGGAGAGGAGCCTCCACGGCATCACGGAGTCGAGCAGTCCCGAAGCCGTCTCGTGGGGTCGCGATCGGATCCGGTCGCTCGCCGACGCCGGTGACAACGTGGGCGACGAGCTCGCGGGGCTGGCGTCGGCGAGCAACGCCGGCGAGGTCGGTGGGACCGAGGACGGTGCGGCTGGCGGAGCAGCCGACGGGGGGGACGGCGAGAGGGACGGCAGGACGGCTGGAAGGAGATTCGTCGGAACGACCGGTAGTGTGGGCTCCGAGACGCTCGCGAGCCAGGGGTTCCTGACGCTGGACGACGACCGGCTCGACGGGAACCCGGAGCCGATCGGTCCGCTCAGAGCCCCCGCCTCGTTCGCTGAGGTCGCGGCCGGATACGTCCTCGACCGTACCGTCCCCGGAGAGACCGGCCGGTACTCGCTCGACGACCGCCTGTTCGAGGGGCTCTCGGACGGACGAGACCATCTGCTGGTCGGTCCCGCGGGGAGCGGAAAGAGCACGGTCTGTCGGAGCGTCGCGGTTCGATGGCACCGATCCGGCCGCGGACCGGTATTGTACCGTCGAGGCGATTCCGAGGAACCGTTTACCGCGGTCGAGAGCCTTCGAGAACGGATATCGAACGCCGAGGGCGACGTGCTCGTCGTCGTCGAGGACGCCGTCACCCCGGCAGCGGCCCGGACGATGGCCGTCGCGAGGGGACTCGCTGGCCGATCGAACGTCTCCTTCCTGTTCGACGCACGGCGCGACGCGTACGACGACCCCGACGGACTCCCGCTCACGCCGGCGGACCTAGCGTACCGGCGGCGTATCGAGACGATCCGGATGCCACGACTCGACGAGGGGGAAGTCGAACGGTTCATCGACCACGTTGCCGACGTCACCGGGGCGTCGCTCGCGACGGATTCGGCGGCCCTACTCGGGACGATCCGGGGCCGTAACGCCGGCGAACCGGGCAGCGACCCCGGCGGTCGTGACGACTCGGACGACCCCGCCACCGCACCTGCCACTGACGGCCAAGGCGAGGTCTCCAGACTGATCCACCGGCTCGCCTCCGCCGCCACTCGCCCCGGCGACGAGCGCGGAACGCTAAGCTCACTTGAAGGCGAGATAGCTCGGATCGTCAGCGACCTCGACGAGCGACCGCCCCCCACGATGGATGTCGCGGTCCTCATCAACCTGCTCAACGTCGCCGGATTCGACGACGTCCGCTCGCTCGCATACGTGCTCTTGGACGCCGGATCCGCTCGTGACGCTGGACCCTCCCGTGCTACGGGATCCGCCCGTGACGCCGGATCCGAACCGACCGACTCGGAGGCGGTTCGTCGTGCGCTTGATCGGCTGGAGGGCACGGTCCTGATCCCCGAATCCGACGGATCGACCCGGATGGTTCATGAGGAGTGGTCCGTCCTGTTCTTGGAGCGACTGCTCGACCGAGAGCCGGAGCCGGTCGTCGCCAGACGCGTCGGTCGAGTGTTGAGTCGTCTCCTCTCGCTGGCCGACGAACCCGCGAGACGGTCGCGTATCCGGCGCGCCTTCGGCGGTGACGCCCCTGCGATCGACGACATCGAGGCGGACCCGGTCTCGTGGGCGGAGACCACGGTCACCGCGGTGTACGACGTCGGTCGGTCGTATCCTCGTCTTGCGGGGTTGTACGGCCGGGTCCGGTACTCGTGGATCGATCTCCCCGAGGCCTGCCCCGACGACCTCCGGGAGCGTCCGCCGGAGTGGATCACGCGGATGTACATCGATGCCGGCGACCTCGACCGCGCGACGGAGGCGCTTGACGCGTGGCGGCCCGCCTCGGCGGCCGGAGAGGCGAAGCGCCAGCGCGGGTTCGGTGACGTGGCCCGGCGTCGAGGCGAGCACGACACGGCACTGGACCACTTCAATCGGGCGATAACCCTGTTTGAAGACACCGGAGACCGGGAGGGGCTCGCCGACGCCGTTCGCGGCCGGGGACAGGCCGCACACTTCGCTGGCGAGTTCGAGACCGCGTACGAGGCCAGCTCTCGGGCTTACGCGCTCGCGGCATCGCTCGACGATCCGATCGCGGTCGCGAAGAGCCTGATGAACGTGGCGAACGCGCTCGACGCCATGGGCGACTCCGAGACCGTGATCGCCCACTACCGGCTCGCACATGAACTGTTCCAGACGTACGATGACGTCCATGGCGAGGCGAACGTGTCGACGAACCTCGGCGTGGCGCTCCGACGCAGGGGCGATCTCTCCGGGGCAAGACGGGCTGGGAGACGAGCGCTCGAAGGGTACCGGACGGTCGGTGACACCCACCGGGAAGCGATCGTCCTGGTGAACCTCGGCGCGATCGCCGAACAGCGGGGGGAACTCGGCACGGCACGGGAGCGATACCGGACGGTCGAGTCGCTGGCGGAGCGAACCGGCTCGGAACCCCACCGGGGGTTCGCCCTGAACGGACTCGGATCGGTCGCGCTCCGGGAGCACGCGCTCGACGAGGCCGAGCGACTGTCGCGGGACGCACTGGCGGCCTTCGAGGGGATCGACGCCGACCACCGAACCGCCATGGTGTCGACACAACTCGCGGAGATCGCCGTCGAGCGAGGCGACGCCAACGAGGCCGAGCGATGGCTCTCCCGGTCGGCGGAGCTGCTCGACGACCACGCGGGTCGTAAACGTACTGCGGCCCTCAACCACGTACGCGGCAGGAAGCTCAGGCTACAAGGGGACCTCCCCGCGGCCGAACGCGCGCTCTCGTCCGCTCTCGAGGACGCCGAATCAGGCGGATTTATGGACCTAAAAACGCGGATACTCGCTACGCTCGGCCAGATCGCTGCCGAGCGGGGAGAGAACCGGATCGCGGTCGATCGGCTCGTGACCGCTATCGAGCAGGGGACGGTCTACGAGTGTGAAACGGGCCTCTCCGACGCGTCAGACGCGTTGGAGTCGCTGGTGCCCGATCACGAGTTGCCGGGAGCCGACCGGGAAGCGACCGGAGCGGATGTCGTTCGGGAGGCGATCGAGGCGGTCGGCTCCGGGATCGAGATCGACGACGACGCGTGTCGCGAGTTGGCCGAACGCTGGCGGCTCGTGTCGCAATCGCTTTCCGCGCGGCAGGGGTAGCGCGAGTATGAGCGACAGCGAGGACCTCGCCGACCTGCGGACGGGTGCCGACTACCAGTTCGGTGCGGGGGCCGGCGAAGCGCTGTTCCCGTCGGAGGGGACCGTGACGATCCGGCGGTCCAGCGGCGGACGACCGCGACAGATCATCGACGGCGACGTCGACGACACGCCCGGCAGTCCCGAAGGGGACAGGCTGGTGTCGTACGGCACCGACGGGCGGTTCACCCTCGGGATCACGGGCGCGAAACGGCTCCAAGCCGCGTTCCCGGACTCGACACACCGGATCGTCGTCGGCTCCGAGAGCGAGCCGTACGTGCGGGACGGCCGAAACACCTTCGCGAAGTTCGTAACCGCGGCTGACGAGGGGATCCGCCCCGGCGACGAGGTGCTCGTCGTCGACGGCGACGACACGCTGTTCGCCGTCGGGCGCGCCGAACTATCGGGCGCGGAAGCGCTCGCTTTCGAGAGCGGCGTCGCCGTCAAGGTCCGCCACGGCGTCGGTAACGATGTACCTGCCGAAACCCTCCCCGAGGATCTCTGACGCGCTCCCGCCGCCGAAGGCGCGAGTATTCCTCTCACAGACGGATCAAGTTGAGTTCCTCAGGGGTGACCGAAATGCTCCATCCTGAAGCTGGCTGAACCTCAGCATACCCTTTTGAGATCTGACCGCGACGATCCGTTCGGCTGACGGGGTATCGTCACGGATCGACGCCCGTGTCCTCGGCGATCGGTGTAGCACCCGTTCGTTCGGAAACCTGATCCAGATACGACCGCAAACTCGGGCGGTACGCCGGGTCGGCGACGCTCATCACCGCGTCCGGTCGCTCCCGTAGCGATAGCCCTCGGAGATCAGCGACCCCGTGTTCAGTAACGACGATATCGACATCGTGGTCGGTGTGATCGACGTGTGCCGTCGCAGGAACGATACGTGACACGTCACCGTCAGCAGCGGTCGAAGGCAGTGCGATAATGCTCAAGCGTGCGTTACGGACGAAGTCGTTGCTGCCACCGATCCCATTGACCACACGGGTGCCACGGATGTGGGTCGCGTTGGCGTTTCCGTGGAGGTCGACTTCGACGGCACTATTCACCGCGGTGACTCCGAACCGCTCGATCGGGCCGGTAGCGTTCGAGATGTCCCCCGGCCGCAGGACGATCTCGTTGGCGTACTGCGATATGTCCGCGAACAATCGGTCCTGTCCGTCCGCCGACAGCGCCAGCGACGTGGCGCTTGCCCCCGATAGCCTGCCGGCGTCGATCAAGTCCAACAGCCCGTCTTGAATTACCTCACCGAAGTACACGAGCGGCCGGTCACCGACCTCAAGCTCTGTGAGCGCGCCCATCAGTGCGTTGCCGAGGCTTCCGACCCCGAACTGTAGCGTGACCGCTTCGGCGAACAGGGGGTTGCGACCGATCTCCGCGTCGAGAAACCGCCTAAGATTGGCCGCTATCGCTCGGTCGCTGTCGTCCGGATCGCGGAACTCGTACGGATCGTCGCGGCGATCGATCCGGACAACGGCAGCGAGGTCGTCGGAATCAAACCGGATCGCGGGAGAGCCGATCCGCTCTGTCGGGGTGGAAAGCGGAATCGGATCGCGCCCCGGCGGATCCCCGCGCGTGTACACGTCGTGGACCCTGGCAAGGTCCAGCGGCTGGGTGGCGTTCACCTCGACGATGAGCCGGTCGGCGGCTCGAACGAACGCCGGAGTGTTTCCGACCGATGTCGTGGGAACGAGCCAGTCCGGGCCCACCGCGACCGCCTCGACCACGGCCACGCGCTCGCCCCTGAGACCGGTGTGGAGCCCGTCAAACCGGAGATCATCGGCTACCCCCGCGATGTGTCTGTCATGGAACATCACCTCTCCGGTGTTGATCGCCTCGCGGACAGCGGGGCGGGTCTGAAACGGATATCGGCGGGCCATGTCGCCGCTCTCGACGAGAGCCGCGTCGATCTCGTCGCCGACACCACCGCCGGAGACGACTGTCAGCGTCCGGTCGTCACCACGCGCGATCGCCTCCGGAACCACTTTCGGGTAGCCGACACCACCAAAGCCACTGACGAACAACGTCGCCTCCGCGGGGACCTTTTCGGCGGCCGTGGCGGCGTCGACGGTAGGGAGGTCGCCGACGACGCGAGCCGAGGGGACTGGGTCCTCACGCGTGGGCGGGTCGGTGGTCACGCGCTCCACCTCCCACGCCGACGGAGCGGACTCGGAATCATTGGAGGTCCTCCGGTTGCGTACCGATTCCCTCTGGCCAGCCGGTCGGGCGGGCGGCGGTCGGCTCTGCGCTGCCCCGCTTGCGGACCATCGGTGTCCGCTCTAACGAGAGCACGAGGTCGCCCTCCTGATTGTACGCCCGCAGCTCCGTCGAGACGATCCCGACGTGGTCTCTGGACTCCGACTCCCGCTTGGCGATCACCTCCGACTCCGCGAATATCGTATCACCGTGGAAGACGGGGGCGTGGTGGGTCACGTCGTCGTACCCGAGGTTAGCGGTTGCGTTCGCGCTCACGTCGATCACGCTCATCCCGACGGCGAGCGCAATCACGTACAGTCCGTTGACGAGACGCTCCCCGAACTCCGTTTCCGAAGCGTATGCCTCGTTGAAATGCATCGGATTCGTGTTGAGCGTCAGGTTCGTGAACCAGACGTCGTCCGTTTCCGTCACCGTTCGTCCGTACGGGTGTTTGTACACGTCCCCGATCGTGAAGTCCTCGTAGTAGCGGCCTTCCCATCCGGAGACGAGCCGTCTGTCGGTTTCGTTGTTTCTCATTGTCACGTATGTGATCGGATCGTGGCGGTTCGTTTCGGCTCGCCCAGCGTCGGCCCCGTCATTGGTCCGACCGTTGGTGGCGCGCGAGCGTCCGGTACATTTCGTTCGTGACGATGGAGTATCCTTCGTCGAACCCCATGCCGGGTTTCGCGAGGATCTGAGCTGCGTCGGTAGCGAGTGCGACGTGGGCGCTCGCCCGAGCGGACGCCGCAGTCTCGTTACACGTCCCACCGAGATACGCCCGGACCGGCGTCCCCTGACAGTACCGAACCGCGCGACCGCTTTCGAGGAGGCTCCCAGCATCCGGCGTTTTTATTTGGACGACATCGGCGGCAACAGCGTCGACGAACGCGAGTACGTCCTCGCGGTCGTCACACCACTCGTCAGCGACGAGGTCGACGTCCACACCTGCATCGGCGAGCCCATCTCTAAGCGCTCCCATCGCCACGATCTGTCCCTCGCAGTCGTCGGCCATCACCGGCTCCTCAAGCTGTAGTGGATACGGTGCCGCCGCGCGTTCCAACTCGTCTACGTAGTCAACAACCGAAGCGCGGTCGTACGGCGGACCGAACAGCTCATCGATCATCCCGTAGATATCAATGTGAAACCTGGGTTGATACTCCGTCGTGCCGAGTTCATCCGCACGCTCGGACAGCCACGAGAGGTACTCGATGAGTCGCTCACCGTCCGAACCAACCTTTTCAACGTTGTTGAACAGCCCGTGTGGGAGCACGTCGACACGCTTGAGAAGCATTTTCTCGGCCCCACGTCGACGATCGTCACCGGACTGACCGAACACCGGCACGGGCTCTGTTGCCGGTTCGGTTCCGAGCGTTTCCGCGAGAACGCGTGTGCGTGTCTCCTGACGAGCCTTCGAAGCCGCATCGAGCAGCGCGGCGGAAACGCCGTACTCAACGGCAGAGTGAATCCCGTCGAGCGCGCGGAGCGCAGCGTCGTTGTCGGCAAAGGCCGATGGGTCTCGACCAACGAGCGCGTCCGCGACCCGTCCCTCGACAGTTTCGACGTGATCGGACGCTCGGAACACCGGATCGCGGTCTCCTGCGGCGGCGTACTGGACCGCTGCGCAGTCGCCCCGACAAACTCGACCGTCGCTCGTTTCGAGTTCGACGATCAGTGCCTCTCCGGGTTCTCGGACCCGATCGAACCCGGGAGTGACCGGCTCGGCATCGTACGCGAACCCGTCCGGCTCCGCGCCCGCGGTGATCGCCGCCTGATCGTCCGCGAAGAACGCCGAAATCGCAGGCGTCGCGGTGAGACGGACGATCTCCATCAGTTTTCCTCCGGGCGACCCACGAGTCGCCCGTTGCTTATGGCCGAGACATCGTCGGCGACCATCCTGAACGACGGATCGCGGCCCTCCGCGACCGCCCGCTCCTCCAGCCTAGCTTGATGCGTCTCCACGACATCGTCCGGAATCGCCAGCTCGCCGGATTTCAACAGACGGACGCGACCGTCGTCATCTCGCGCCGGGAGAACATCGCCTGCGGCCGCTTCACTCGGTGGAAACGGCACGTCGAGGAGTCCGCGATCGAACGCGCGAACGGTACCGCGAGCGATATCTCCGTTCCCGGCGTCTTGAACTGCGCCTATCAGCGACCTGACCGAGCGCTCGATTAGCTCTTGCTCGCGGTCGACGCCGTCGAGCACAATGTCCTGATCTTCAAGCATTCGTAGCAGCTGATCTGTTTCTCGCAACCCGGCAGCGTTCGCTTCCGCGGTCGGAACACCACGCGCCTCCTGCGGCGACTTCGTGATGATCTTGTCTGGCTCGGCCATCGCCGCCGTAACGCTACCGAGACCGATCACGCCGTGTGCCCGGGCCTCATCGCGCGGGAACCCACCCATCCACTGGTGGAACACGGTCGTCACGGTCACCTCTCTCGGCAAGAACTCCCTACCGAGCGCTTCCATCGCCCGGATCGCAGCCACATCCTGAACGAGGTTCCCGACTTGGCCGTACCCCAGCGTGATGCTTCGGACCCCCTGCGTGGCCGCGAGCAGCCCCTCGATGAGACAGATGGCGATCGAGATCGAGGGGGGAACGAGCGTCCCCGTCAGTGGTCCGAATGGCTCGCGGTTGATCCGTATTCCCTGCTCGGTGTACGCACCAGCGAGCCGGTCGACGTACTGCCAGTACTCGATTGTCTCGGCGAGATCGTACTTGCTGGTGTACGGAAGGTTGTACGTGATCGGGCCCCCCTCGAAGCTCTGGAACCCCCCAGCGAGCGTTACCGCGGCTAGTAGCCGAGCGTCCGGCGTTCCGTGTCGGACCTGTACGGGTGCGTCAGTAGCTTCGATGAGCCGCTGGCAGCGCTCAACTCCGTGGTTCACCGCCGGGAACCCGTTCAGTTCGTCGGTACCGGTCTCTCGTGACCGATTCAGTCCCTCACGAGCCTCCTCGTACGCGTTATCACGAGTGTACGAGTCGATCGTCGTCGGCAACAGGTCGGCGTTCCCGTCACGGACGAGAGTGTCGAGGAGTTCTATCTGGTCGTCGAGTAGAGGAACCCCTGCCCGCGGCTGGGTCAGCACATCCTCGGCTCCCTCCAATACGCGAGCAAACTGCTTTTCTGCGGGTAACGACTCGTGGAAATCGACCGCGTCCCGGAACTCCGCGGGGTCGCCGCCGGGGTACCTGTCCCACACCTTCTGATCGATCCGTCTCAGTTCCGCTTCGCTGAGCGTAACGTCTCTCACCATCTACGACGAAACTCGCGTAACCGGTTGGCTGACCTGCTCGTCCGTTCCAAACTCTGTTCGAAGGACCTCGACGACGGCGTCGATGTCGGTCTCAGATTCGAACACGCGGTCGAATCCCATCTCGCGGAACCGACGGCGTACCGTTTCGAACTCCGTCTGCCCGACTGCGAGGTTCCCGCCGATGTATGTGACGGGGTCAGCGGAAACCTCGGCCAGCGTCTCGTGAAGTCCCTCACAATCCTGCTCGGCATGGCCGTACAGCGAGGAAACGAGTACGGCGTTCGCGTCCACCTCGTCGGCCGCAGCGGCGAACTCTTCGGCAGGCGTCTGGGCTCCAAGGTTGCGTACCTCGAACCCGGCCTCCCTAAGCGCGTGTTCAAGCAGCGTGACGCCGATGACGTGTGCGTCAGATCCGATCGTGCCGACCACGATGGTTGGTCCTGACATGACGTTATGTACCCATCAGAGCTGGTAGTTTCATACATTTGTCGAATGTCGTATCGTTGATAGTCGAAATACTAGCGAGCCGTCGTGCTAGTGGGATCTCGTATTTCTCATGCGGTTCAGGCATCAACAACAGTAGCGCCGAGCGAAAAGATAACGAAAGTTAAGTATGATTATGAAGGTTTAAAAGGCGAATTCAGTGGCGGGTCGACCGACCACCGCTTCCGTACCAGGCGATCACAACACGACGCCGAGACCGACCGCGTCGATGAGCGACACGCCCGCAAGCAACGATCCGATCAGGTAGCCGCCGATCGCGCCGCCGTTTAAAAGGGGGAGCCCGGCATGCGCCCGACCCTTCATCACCCAGCGCATCAGTACGAGCAGCCCGGCGATCGTCCCGATCATCGCGAGCACCGCCGGGAGGTTGACCTCGAAGAAGGGGATCGAAAGGGGGTCGGCCGGCGAGAACCGCGCCGCGCTGGCGACGAGCACTGCCGGGATCACGGCGTCGCCGAGCCCGATGAAGAAGGCGTCGCGGCTGCCGTCGGTTTCCTCGTCCGCATCCCCCCCTTCCACTGCGTCCTCGGTCGCATTGCCGTCAGCGTCCGCGTGGTCGTCTCCGCCACTGCTCCGTTCCGCTCCATCGCCGGCAGCGTCGTCCTCGTGAACGTCGTTCGCACCGGAGAAGTCGTCGTCGAGTAGCGAGTACGATAGCGAGAGCGGGATCACCAACACCACGGGGATGTTCAGATCCATCACGCCCTCCGCCAGCGACAGCATGTGTTCGGTTCCATACACCGAGATCGCGTCGTAGACGGCCAAGAAACTCAGGAGCACGAGCGCGGGGAGGAGCCCGAACGAGATGCCGAACAACCCGGCCGCGCCCGCTCCCATCAACACCCCGGCGGTGTCGATGACGTACCACTCCGGATGGACGAGCAGGCCGATGCCGACGGCGAGTGCTGGGATCGCGGCGAGAAGCGGGGAGACGAACGCCGCGAAGACGTACCACGAGAGCCACGCGGACACGCCGATGATCAGCAGACGGATCGCCCAGTCGAACTCGTATCGGAACGCCGCGAGCATGAACCCGGTCATGACGACGATCGCGACGATGTAGATCAGGCTGTTCGTCGGGTCCTGCGGGTTCTCGACCGGCTGGTAGCCGCTCGCCTCGAACGAGGGTACCAACGCCAACGCCCCCAGTTGGACGACGACGAACAGCACGACGACGAAGGCGACGCCGCGATACTCGCGGGAAGACATTCGACCGTCGGTTCACGGGGCGGGGGTTTCGTCCTTGCGTTTCGTGTCTCTCAGTGGTTAGCGGATGCTTCTCTGGACTTCGAAGAGACGGTCCGGGTGTGGTGTGGGAGCGGGTGGGCCCGGACCGGAATGCCGACGGACGACGGACGGTGGAAGCGAGTGGGAGTCGACCATGCCCGAAACGGGTGGTCGATAGACGTACGCCCGCGGCGTTTACGGACAAGTCGAAAGGGAATAAGAACCCATCGGCCGAATTATCCGAACTGATACGTGGGCGTCGGCGGACGCGCTCGCAGCTCATGATCGGGACCGAAACGGACGAGGAGAGAGGCGGGTTGGCGGGCGGCGCGAGCCGAACAGCGGACCCCCAGGCTGTATACGGCACGCCGCCCGAGTGGGCGGGACGGGCGTGGGTCGTTGTCGCCGAACTCCGACGAGAAAAGCGTCGGACTCCGGCAAGTGACAGTACGGCCTCACCGAACATAAAACCACGAGAATTCGGGTCCGGTCCTCGACCGTGGCGAGCTTGGACGTCGGCTTCGGGGACTCAGCGACGGTCCCGAAGCGCCGGGAACTCCTCGCGAACCGCGGCGACGTCGGCGGGGTCGATCTCGGCGGTCACCGTCGCTGGGTTCGCACCGGCGGACGCGAGCGTCGTTCCCCACGGATCGTAGACGGCACTCCGACCACAGAGAGACTCGTCGCCGAACGTTCCCGTTCCGTTGACCGTGGCGACGTACGCGAGGTTCTCGATCGCACGAGCCCGACCCAGCGTTCGCCAGTGTTCCACCCGCGGATACGGCCACGCGCTCGGCACCAGCACGCACTCGACGTCCTCCTCGACCATCTCCCGGTATAGCTCCGGGAACCGGAGGTCGTAACACGTCGTGACGCCGACCCGAATACCCTCGATCTCGACGACCGGGAGCCAGTCACCCGGAACCATCCGGTCCGTCTCCTCGGAGCCGTAGCCGAACAGGTGATGTTTCCGGTAGACGAGCCGTCGGTCGCCGTCCGCGTCGAACAACACCGCGGTGTTCGCCAGCCCGTCGCTCTCGGGCGTCTCGATCCCGTCCGCCGCGGAGGCCGCGAGATCTTCCACGGCCGTCCCGGCGAGCACGGCGACGCCGAGATTCTCGGCGATCTCGGCGAAGCGTCCGAGGCGCTCGCCGGCGACGCTCTCGGCCGCCCGTTGATACGCGTCGAACGCAAAGTATCCAACGTCGAATAGCTCCGGTAGCACGACGAGATCGGCTCCGGCGGCAGCCGCCTCCCGAACCCGGTCGAGCGCACGAGCGACGTTGTCCTCGACGGCTCCGGCCTCGACGTCGAGTTGGATACAGGCGAGTCTCATACGCCGGGAGCGAGCGAGCGTCGAAGCGCGTTCTCCAAGTTGTCGAGCTCGGCGTCGAAGTTCCGCTTGAAGAAGGACTCGACGCCCGGTAGCTTCCCGTCGACGACGAACTCGTTCGCGAGCTCACAGCCGGTCGATGTCTCCGTAATGACGTGTTCACCCGTCACCCGGAACGCCTTGGATCTCCCGATAAATTTCACTCGGTTCGGCGGGTCGCGCTCGACCTCCTCGGTTTCGACCGAGATCGTCGAGCGGATCATCGGGATCGGAAGCGAAACGTGCCACGTCGCGTTCCTGTCGTCGTGTACGTCGAACGTGTCGACCACGCTGATGGCCCCGGCGCGCTGCTCCGCGTCCGAGATGAACGCCCACACGTCGGCGGCGGGCGCGTCGAACTCGAACGTCCGGGAGACTCGGACGGTCATACGCTGTTATGGAGCCGGGGAGAATTAAAAGGACTGGAGTCGGCGTTCGTCCCGCGATCAACCCTGCGTGACCCGCCACGTCGTCGAGCGGGCACGACCCCACTTCTCGATCTCGACGTCATCGGCCTTCTCCGCGAGACGGGGGAGCCGAGTTCCGACCTCTTTGGCGGTGAGACCGATCGCGTCCGCGATGGTTCGTGAGCGGACGTACCGCTCGCCACGGGTGACGCTATCGGTGAGGTACGCGAGGATCCGCCGTTCTTCCTCGGTGTACTCGGTCATCGCTTTCAGCTAGGCGTCTGACGTTCTTAACGGTTTCTCGTCTCGACGGTCGCGGGTTCCCATCGGACGACGTCAATCAAAGACCTGAACGGTGACGATCGCGAGCAGCGCGAAGACGAACGCCGCCGCGAACCCCCAAGCTCGACCGATCTGCGTCGGATAGCCGAACAACACGATCGCGCCGATCACCGCGACCGCCCCGAACGCGAGCGTCATGCCGATTCCCTTGTCCGACCCGATGGAAGCCTCGCTCATGTCCGTCGGTTCGCGGGTGGCCACTTAATTCATACGAACCGGGGGTCGTCTGGACGGCCGATCGGGTGCTCTCGACGTGATTCGCGATCAGATGATCTCGACGTGATCCGACGCCTCGTTGAGGGCAAGGTTCGCGGCGATCTCCGCGTTTCGCATCGCGTACTCCGCGGTGTGTTGGAGGCTGACGAGGACCTCTCGGGTCATCAACAGCGTCTCGTTGTCGAGGTCGTCGGGCAGCTCGTCGAGTATCTCCTGTTCGCGGTCCTCCAGTCGTCCGAAGAGGTTTCGACACTCCACCGTGAGGTCGTAGTCGCGTTCGACGACGGCACGGACCGCGAGCGCCGTCAGATCGTCGACCTGATCGGTGAACTCTCGGATCTGTCGCATCGTCGCGCTGTCGACGTTGAGCGTGTGACCGTCGGCCTCCATCACGATGTCGGCGATGTCCTCCGCGTTGTCGGCGGTGAGTTCGAGGTTCTTCGCGACCGACCGATAACCGATCAGCGGGAAGCCCTCCTCCAACCCCACCGCCCGTGCGAGGTTCGGGTTCTGGTAGGCCGTGAAGATCAGCCGCAGGAGGAGCACGAATATCTTGTTCGCCTGCCGCTCGCGATTGAGCGCGCGCTGTGCGAGGTCCGGATTCCCGTGGGCGAGCGCCTTCACTGCCTCCCCGCGCATCGTCGACCCCGTGTTTTCCAGACGTTCGAGGAGGTTGTCGAGCGTGAAGTCCTCCGGATCGACCGAACACCGGATCGAGATGTCCGAGGGCGTCTCCTCGATCACGCCGAGTCCCATCAGCTGGGTCTCCGCTTTATAAACCGCGTTGATGTGTTCGCTGTCGAGGGTTCCCTCGCTCCGGACGTGTATCACGCGCCGACCGAGCACGTACTGGGCGACGATGGCCCGTTCCAAGGAGCGCGCGTCGAGGCCGTCGGCGTTGATCACGGCCTCCGACTCCTCGGTGCTCACCGACTCGGGAAGCACCGTCAGCGTCCCCTTCCCACCCATCCGTAACGATACCTCGTCACCCTTGTTCACGCCGTGCTCCTTCGCCCACTCCGCGGGAAGGGTCATCGCCAACGTCGATGGACCCAGCCGCTGGACTTTCCGCGTTTCCATGCGAGAGAATACCGCGGGATATACCTTAACCTTGTTCCTATGTTCATTATACGCGCGCAGTGAAATACAAGGAATTTCATCGCTTCGACCACCGTCGATCGGTTCCCCAGTCCGCCTCGTCGTGGACGGATCCGGGCGCTTATTATCTCCAGATACTGATATCTGTCCATGACTGAGCGAGTCCTCGTCGTCGACGACTCCTCGTTCCAGCGGACGGTCGTTCGAGACGCGCTGGAGGGGCCGTTCGACGTCATCGGCGAGGCGGAAAACGGTGCGGAGGCGGTCGAGCTGTTCGAGGCGTACGAGCCGGACGCGGTGTCGATGGACGTCGTCATGCCCGAGATGACCGGAATCGAGGCGACCGCCACGATCAAGGATCGATGGCCAGACGCCGTGATCGTGATGTGTACGAGCGTCGATCAGGAGGAGAAGATGATGGAGGCGGTGAAAGCCGGTGCCGACGGCTACGTAACGAAGCCGGTCGACGCCGACGAGCTGGTGCCGGAGTTCCAGCGTCACTTCGAGTGAGTGGTCGACGGCCGTCAGCGGTCGTCATCGTACCGGTAAGTCGACACGGGCTACTCCATCGGCTCGAACGATCTCAGGATCGTCGCGAGCGCGCTTGCGAGTTCCTCGAATCGGTCCATCTCCATCGAATCGGCCGTCACCCAGACACCGTGTCCGTTCGCGATCACCCGAGTGAGGTATCCGTTCTCGAATATCCGGACGGTAAACAGGTAGTCGCCGAGCTCGCTGTTGGCGTACAGCGACTGCGCATGAAACCCGTTTCGTTCGTTCTCGGCGAACCCGAGCAGATCCGCCGTTTGATCCAGATCGCTCCTGAGGTAGACTTGGTCGATGTCCCGTTCGGTGAAGTACGTCAGGCTCCGTAGTTCGTCCCCGATCACCGTTCGCGACGCGCTGAGCAGTTCGTCCGTGTGTGTCTCCACTGAATGCGACATGCTACCATATATACCACGATCATATATGAGCGTATGGGTCGATGGGGGCTGATGGCGTGGTGAACGTGGTCGCACACGTCTTGACTGCCGCGTCACTGAACGGAATGGCAGGGTTTACGGACGCGCCCCGTATCGCTCCGTCAATGAGCGAGTACGACGACGTCCGCGTCCTCCTACCGACCTACGACGAGGTCGAAACCGTCGAGACCGTCGTCTCGTCGTTCCGTGACGTCGGTCTTCGTGACGTCCTCGTGATCGACGGCGGATCGACGGACGGGACCCGTGAGGCCGCCCGCGATGCGGGGGCTCGCGTCGTTCGACAGTCGGGCGAGGGCAAAGGACAGGCGATCCGGGAGGCGGTTCGTGATCACGTCGATACTCCCTACGTCCTCATGGCCGACGCCGACGCGACCTACGACGCGGCCGACGCCGCCGCGATGCTCGAACCGATCAGATCTGGCGACGCCGAGCACGTCATCGGGAACCGGTTCGCTGATATGCGGCCGGGCGCGATGACTCGACTGAATCGGGTCGGGAACCGACTCATCAACCGGTCGTTTCGCCTGATACACGGCGAGGACTACGGCGACATCCTCTCCGGATACCGGGCGTTCACGCGCGAGTCGTTCCGCCGACTCCACCTCTCGGCCGACGGGTTCGGCATCGAAACGGAGATGGCGGTCGAGTGCGCGAAGAACCGCGTCGACGTCGCGGTCGTGCCGATCACGTACCGACCGCGTCCGGGAGGCTCATCGACCAACCTCCACCCGATCCGCGACGGCGGCGTGATATTCCTCGAGTTGTACCGGAAGGCGAAGACGAACAACCCCCTGTTCTACTTCGGGAGCGTGGGTGCGACGGTGACGGCGGCCGGAGCGGTGATGGCCGCATACGTCCTGTATCGGTGGCTCGTCCACGGGGTCGGCCACGAGATAATCGCCGTCGGTGCCGCGGGAGCGACGATTCTCGGGATCCAACTGCTCGTCTTCGGCTTTCTCGCTGACATGATCCTCTCGCTCCATCGCGAGCAACTCGTCCGTCACGATCGCGCCATCGACGCCGCCGGCGATGATGGCCCGGTCAACGCCGCCGGCGAGGACGACGCGGTCGACGCCGCTGGCGAGGACGACGCGGTCGACGAGGGCGAAGACGGGAGATGAAACACGGATCCGGGGTCCGGAGCCCCACATGGTTTATGCCGGGCCCGGGAGACCGGCACGCATGGACGAGAAGCGCTTCGTCGTTGCCCTCTTCGGCCTCTCGATCGCGGTCATCGTCGGATACATCGCCTATCGATTCATCGCCGCGCTCACGGTTGCGGTGTTCCTCTATTACTCGACTCGGCGGTTCTACCACGATCTCGAACGCCTACGACTTCCCGCTAGGGTCCGCGCGGTGGCCTCGCTGTCGTTGATCGGACTCCCGCTTATACTACTCCTGAGTTCGACGGTCGTGTTACTCGTAGTGGAGGCGAGGCGGTTCCTCGAACAGTATCCGGTTACGGAGACGATTGACACGGACGAGCCGTGGTTGGAGGGGTTGGTCGGACTCTCCGATCTCACGGTCGACGGCATTATCGAGGCGTACCGGTCCGGCGAGTTCGACCCGCTGATCCAGTTTCTCGCCGAACACGCTTCGTTGTTGACCAACACCGTCACCGGGTTCCTGTTGAACCTCCTGATCACGATCATCGTCACGTATTACCTGCTTCTCGACGGATCGAAGTTCCACGACTGGGTTCTCGCGTTCGACGACGACGCGGTGGTGCGGGAGTATCTGGAGGCGGCGGACGCCGAGTTGGAGGCAGTCCTCTACGGGAACCTGCTCAACGTCATCGCGATATCGATCATCGCGGTGGCGACGTTCACCGGATACAACCTCCTCGTACCAGCGGCCGCGGAGGTCCCGTATCCGGCGCTTGCCGGTGCGATCACGGGAGTTGCGAGCCTCATTCCCGTCATCGGCATGAAGATCGTGTACGTCCCGGTCGCGGCAGCCACCGCGACGCCGATGATCATGGCCAACGAACTCGATCTCCTCGTCTACGTCGCCGGCTTCCTCGCGGTCTCCATCGTCGTCGTCGACACCATCCCGGACATCGTGTTGCGGCCGTACTTCAGCGGGAAGACGACGCACGTCGGCCTCCTCATGCTCGCGTACATCTTCGGCCCCGTCGTCTTCGGGTTTCACGGACTCTTCCTCGCGCCGATCGTGTTGGTGGTGGCGCTCACCTTCGCTGACACGGCGCTTCCACCCCTGCTCGGTGCGGACCGGGACGACGCCGAGTCGGCGGAGTCGAGCGTGCCGCGCGGCCAGCGTCGGCTCGACGAGTTCTAGCGGCCACCGATCCGGGCCGCTGCCGTCTTCCCGGAACCCCCCGGCCGAAGGAGATAACTCCCCGGTCGCCGACGGGATGGACGTATGCGCGTGCACGTCATCGGTCTCGGAGGTGCCGGGGGCCGGATCGTCGACCGACTCGCCGCCGACCACGACGACGACCGATTCCTCCACGGGATCTCCGTCTTCGATACCGACATGGCGTCGCTCGACGCCCTCCGGTCGCTCGACGAGGAGCGGCGGTATCGGTTCGGCGACGCTGCCGGCGGCGACGGGCTCGATGGCGACCTTCGAGCCGGACGGGAGTTAGGAGAGGCTCACGCGAACGAGCTCGGTCGCGCCATGGATGACCAGAACCCGTCGATCGCCGAGGCGTTCGTGCTCGTCGTCGGCCTCGGTGGAGCCGCCGGCGCAGGTGTCGCCCCGGCACTCGCGGCCGAACTTGGCCGCCTCTACGACGCCCCCGTCTACGCGGTCGGCGTGCTCCCGACACCGGCGGAAAGCGCCTCGACGTCGAACGACGAACCGCCGCGACGCCCGCTCGCCGAAAAGAACGCGGCACGGGCTCTTTCGGCCCTCTCAGACGCTGTCGACGCCGTGCTCCCCTTCGACAACGCGGCGTGGCTCCGGAGCGACGAGACGATAGTGGACGCTCACGAGCGAGTGAACGGCGTCGTCGTCGAGCGGCTGACCGCACTGTTCGGAGCCGGAGAGGGCGATGAGGACGCGGTCACGCCACAACAGGTGCTCGACGCGAGCGACGTCGCTCGTGCGGTCGGTAACGAAGGGGCGGTCGCAGCGCTCGGCTACGCGACACAGCCGGTTGAGCCGCCGGAACGGGAGTCACGGTTCGGACTTGGGTTGTTCGGATCGTCGGATCCGCCGGAGGTGGACACGAGTGCCGCGGTGTCGGCGGTCGAGACGGTCATCCGGAAGGCGACGCGCGGAAAGGGGACCATCGAAGTACCGAACGGACGGGCAGACCGGACGCTCCTCGTCGTCGGGGGTCCGCCCGCGTGGCTGAACCGCGAGGCGATCGCCGACGGTAGACGCTGGATCGCCGAGGAGACCGGCTCCGGCGCGATCCTGAGCGGCGACGCCCCAGTCCCCGACAGCGAGGCGGTCTTCGCGGTGGTCGTCCGGTCCGGAATCGACGAGCCGGAACGGATCCGTGACATCCGCGAGTCGATCGAATAGTCTCCGTTAGAACGCGCCGGGATACACGTTCACGTTGGCCTGAAGCTCGTCTTTTAGTGCCGCGTGGACGTGGCAGATCCCTTCCGCGCGCTCGACGATCTCGTCGACCTGCTCGTCGTCGAGCTCGGCCTCGACGTGGAGGTCAAACGCGATCGCGGAGAGGTCGTCCTCGTCGTCGAGCTCGGCGCTCGCGTCGATCTGAAGCTTGCCGAGCTCCTCCTCGCCACGCTGGCTGCCGCCGACGCGGAACGCGGGGATGAAACAGGAGGCGTACGTCGCGACGAGCGCAGCGTTCGGGTTCGGGCCGGTCTCGTCGGTCGCGTCGATCTGGAGGTCGAAGTCGCCGACCTGACTGGTACACGCGTAGCCCGCCTCTGAAACGGTGGTGGTTTCGATGTCGGACATGACGTATCTACGGACGGTTCCCGACGGCCTAAAGGTTGCTATACCCTGACGTATCGAGAGTATAAAAATCCGAAACGGGTCGATCGAGCCTACGACGTGGGTCCGGGTCCGGGATTCAGGGGTCGAGAACGTACGTCTCGTCGCCTTCGAGCACGACCGGCTCGGCGTTCGCCCCCGCGGCTTTCACTTCGTTAACGAACTCCCGTGTTTCGATCTCGATCGGCGGGAACGTGTCGTAGTGCATCGGGAACACGACGTCGGCACCGACCCAGTCGGCGGCGATGCCGGCACCGGCCGGTCCCATCGTGAAGTGGTCGCCGGCGGGGAGCGCGGCGGCGTCCGGTTCGAGGTACGGCGCGATCACGTCCACCATTTCGGACATCAGCCCGGTGTCTCCCGCGTGATAGAAGGTCGTACAGTCGGGATCGGCCTCCTGTGTCGGTTTCTTGTCGCCGATCACGAACCCGGCGGGCATTCCGGCGGAGGTGCCGTAGCCCGTGTCGATCCCGTTCGAGTGGTCCGCGCGGACCATCGTCACCCACGCGTCGCCACACTCGACGGTGCCACCGATGTTCATCCCCATGCCGCCGACGGCGGAGTCGTGGCCGAAGGTGTCCTGGACGTAGCTCGTCAGCTCCGGCGTGGCGACCACGGTCGCTCCCTCGTAGCGATCGGCGTCGCTGATGTGGTCGGTATGACCGTGTGTCAGGAGGAGGTAGTCGGGGTCGAGCTCCTCGGGGTCGACATCCGTCTTCGGGTTGTCGAAGTGCGGGTCGATCAGCAGTTCGGTATCATCGACGACGACGTGCCACGTCGAGTGGCCGTGCCAGGTGAGTTCCATGGTACGGCCGATACGTCTCGACGGACGATAATAAAAGTCGACACCGCGGATCGCGGGTTCCGATTCCGACCGTGGACGCGTTCGACCCGGGGGACTGCTCCCGCTTTTCGCCGATCGATCAGTTTCGTGCGTCCCCTCGCAATACCTTCCATCGGGTACACGCTTATGCCTGCGATGCTCGTATAGAAGTCACGATGGTCACCTCTCGACATGACTCGTGAGAACGCTTCGGGATCGACTGACGGGTCACGGTCGACACGGGATGACGATCCGGAACGACGTGACGGGTCGACTCGGATCGGCGACCCACAGTCGGCATGTGACGATACCGACGCCGACCGCTATCGGCATCTCATCGAGCACGTACAGGATGCGGTCGTCGAGTTCGAGTTCGTCGACGGGACGCCGATAGTTCGGGATACGAACCGTGCGTTCGTCGACGTGTTCGGCTATTCAGCCGATGAGATACGTGGTGAATCACTCAACGAGTGGGTCGTTCCTGCTTGGAACCGGTCGGAAGCGGCGGCACTCGACGAGAACACGGCGTCGGGGGAGATCAACTACCAAAAGGTCACACGCAAGACGAAACACGGGCTTCGAGAGTTCCTCTATCGTGGAGTCCCCTATAATACACGCAGCGAGGAAGACGCTGGCGGGGAAAGGGATGCTGCTAACGGAGACGACGCTGACGACAGGGAGGCCATCAGTGGCGGAGACGACGCTGACGGCGACCGAACCGGCGGATTCGCTGTCTACACGGATCTCACGGAGATATCCCGAAACGAGCGCCGGCTGAAAGTGCTCAACCGGATCCTGCGACACAACCTCCGAAACAACGCGAACGTCGTCGCCGGCCACACGACCCGGCTGTTGGCAGCGATCCCAGACGGGGACGAGAAAACCGTCGAGGCCGCGGCGACGGTTGAGCGCGCGGCACACGAACTCGAACGGCTAGCTGACGAGGCGGGACACATCAGAACGGTGCTTCAACAGCGACCCGACGAGGACACACACGTCGATCCGGCACCGCTGGTTCAGTCGGTCGTCGACGACCGACGTAAACGGTCTCCAAACGCGACGATCGAGGTCGAGATCGCCGGATCAGGGACTGTTCTCGCCGATAGCCGCCTCCGGTACGCGGTGGAGAGCCTCGTCGACAATGCGATCAAACACAACCCGAGTGCGACACCACGAGTTCGGGTCCGGATCGAACGGGCAACCGACTCTGTCGAAACGAATCCGACCGCGCCCGAAACCGACGATCACGGCCACGACGGGATCTCTTCGGACGAGTGGGTTATCATCCACATTGAGGACGACGGGCCGCGGATTCCACCGCACGAACGGGACGTTATTCGGGATGGCGAGGAGATCACACCGACACACCACGGGAGCGGACTCGGGCTCTGGTTGACGCAGTTGACCGTCGAGACGTTCGGCGGCGATCTCACTTTCGACACGAGCGATCTCGGCGGGAACGATGTCTCGATCCGACTTCGTCACCGGGCTTCTGAGTAGCGGTCGTCGGGACTCCGGTGGCGTCCCACGGCCGTCGTGCTGGCAGCGAGATGTGAGAGACACTCCGGTAGTCATTTTGCGGACCCCGGCGAGGGGTCGGACATGTACCACGCACGGTTCCGCGACCCCGCCGGCTCCGTCCGCGAGGGACGATACGATCCGGACGATCACACCGTTTCGTTCGGCAGCGACGAGTACGCCTTCGACGATCCCGCGATCGACGTGCTCCCGCCCGCGGAGCCGACGAAGATCGCCTGTGTCGGCCGCAACTACGCCGACCACGCCGCCGAGTTGGACAACGAGGTTCCCGACCGACCGCTACTGTTCCTGAAGGCCCCGAACGCGCTCGCGAGCCACGGATCGACGGTGACGCTTCCCGGCGGCAAGGACCGTCTCGACTGGGAGGCGGAGCTCGCGGTCGTGATCGGCGAGTCATGTGCGGACGTTGACGCCGACGACGCGATGGACGTCGTCGCCGGCTTCACCTGTATGAACGACCTCTCGAACCGCGACGACCAGCACCGCGAGCAGAACTGGGTACGTGGCAAGGCGTTCGACAACGCCGCCCCGCTCGGCCCGGTCCTCGCGACGCCCGACGAGGTTCCCGACGACGCGACCGTCGAACTCCGCGTGAACGGCGAGCGGAAACAGCATGGAAACCGCTCGCAACTCGCCTTCGACGTACCGACGCTGATCGAGGAGATAACGACGTACATGACTCTCGAAGCCGGCGACGTGATCGCCACCGGAACTCCCGACGGGGTCGGCCGGCTCTCCGACGGCGACGCGGTCGCGATCGAGATTGAGGGCGTCGGAACGCTCGAACACACGGTTCGGATCCCTTAACGGGCTCCGCGTAACGCTGTCGTTCCTGGAACGTCGCGGGGAGTGATCACACACCGCGTTTCCGGTGAACGCTTATGTTGCTCGGTTCGGTAGTATGGCGCATGAAGACCGTTTTCGCCTCGTTCTGATCCCGCCCTTCGTCTCACCGTGGACGCGGCTCGCGGGACTGGCTCCGGGATCACGCGAGAACTGCTGACGACTATGTATCGGAGCATCCGTACCGCCGCCGAATCGCGGGACCACTCGGCAGTGGTCGACCGCTCCCCTCTACGGGTCGACGTGGGCACCCGGACTGAATGTCACGAGACGAAACACACCGAGTGAACGACGAAACACCGACGGGAGAGGGTCTCCGCGCGATCGTCGCCGCTCGCGACGTGGACACGACGCCGGACACGGCGGAGATCCGCGGCCTTGCGGCGGCCACGGGCTATACGGTCGTCGGCGAAATCACCCAACGCCGGCGCGAGGACCCGACCTACGGACTCGGTCGCGGAAAGGCCGAGGACCTGATGCGGCTGGCGGCCGAACGCGACGCTGACGCCGTGATCTACGACGGGGAGCTCTCCCCGGGACAGACGTACTCGCTCGGCGAGCTGCTGCCGGCTGGAACCGCGGTGGTCGACCGCCCCCGACTCGTCATGGAGCGGTTCACCGACGCCGCCGACTCCCGGGCGGCCGACCTCCAGCTCGAACTCGCCCGGTTACGGTACGAACTTCCCCGGTTACGGGAGGCGATAGCCCGGGACGACGCCGAGGAGATCCGGCTTCGACCGGAGGGCGACAGGCGCGTTCTCGACGTCGAGCGCCGGATCGAGTCGGCCAAGCGCGCGCTGGACGGTATCACCGACGACCGGGCCGAGCGTCGGACGCGCCGCCGGGAGGCCGGCTTCGACCTCGTGGCAGTCGTCGGGTACACGAACGCCGGGAAATCACGGCTCTGTCGGCGTCTCGCGGACGACGTCGACGGGAGCGGAGAGAGCAGCGTGGCCGAGAGCGACGAGTGTAACGACGGCGAGAACGGTGACCCCAACGACGGCGAGAACGGGAACCACGACGATCTCGATACCGTCCTCGCGACCGGCGACCGCCCCTTCGAGACGCTGTCGACGACGACCCATGAGGCGACGATGGACGGCCGGCGGACGCTCGTGACGGACACCGTCGGGTTCGTCGACGACCTGCCACACGACGCGATCCGCTCGTTCCGCACGACTGTCGAGGCGGCCCGCGAGGCCGACTGCGTTCTGCTCGTCGTCGACGCGAACGACGAGCCGGGCACTATCCGTCGGAAACTGCGAACGTCGCTGTCGACGGTGGAAGAGACGGCCGGTCCCGTCGTTCCTGTATTAAACAAGACCGACCGCCTCGACGCGGCAGAGCTCGGAACCGTCGTCGAATCCGTCGAGACGGTCGTCGACGGGGCGCGTCGGGACGGGCTGCCCGTGAGTGGCTCCCTCCGACCACCCGTTCCGACCAGTGCCCACGACGGACGCGGAGTCGGCGACCTCCGGGCGACCGTGGCGGACGCCCTCCCGACGGCGACCGAGACGGTCAACGCCCCGAACGGGAGCCACACGGAGTCAGCGCTCTCGTGGGCGTACGACCGCGGGATCGTCGACGGGACGACGTACACCGCCGACGGGGTCCGCGTCGTGCTCGCCGGTCGACCGGCGGTCGTCGCGGAGGCGACGCGCCGCTTCGAGCGGTCGTGACGG
The DNA here is from genome assembly GCF_017873815.1 of Halorubrum alkaliphilum. GTDB lineage: Archaea > Halobacteriota > Halobacteria > Halobacteriales > Haloferacaceae > Halorubrum > Halorubrum alkaliphilum. Next base: position 83,595 of record NZ_JAGGKQ010000005.1, read on the forward strand.
CGGTCCGGTTCGGCCACGCTTAAGGTCGGCCGCCGCCCAGAAACGGGCATGCAACCACGGGATCTCTCGGATCACTCGCCGTACGTCCCCGGCCGGGGCGTCGAGGAGGTCGCCCGCGAGCTCGGGATCGACCCCGACTCGCTCATTAAACTCTCCTCGAACGAGAACCCACACGGCCCGAGTCCGGCGGCCGTCGAGGCGATCGAGGAGCACGCCGACCGGGTCCACCAGTACCCGAAATCCTCCCACACGGATCTCACGGCACGGATCGCCGAGAAGTGGGAGGTCGACCCCGAACAGGTGTGGGTCTCGCCCGGTGCGGACGGCTCGATCGACTACCTCTCACGGGCCGCGCTGGAGCCCGACGACGAGGTGCTCGTTCCCGCGCCCGGATTCGCGTACTACGCGATGTCCGCCCGATACCACCACGCGACCGTCTCGGAGTACGCGCTCTCGGCCGAGAACGGGTTCCTCCAGACCGCCGAGACCGTCCTGAACGCCTACGGGGGCGAGCGGATCGTCTATCTGACCTCTCCACACAACCCCTCAGGTTCGACGATCTCGCTCGACTCGATCCGGACGATAGCGGACGCGACGGCCGAGGAGACGCTCGTCGTCGTCGACGAGGCGTACGGCGAGTTCTCGGACGTCGACAGCGCGGTTCCGCTCGTGACCGAGCGTGACGACGTCGCCGTCCTCCGGACGTTCTCGAAGGCGTACGGGCTCGCCGGCCTCCGGATCGGCTACAGCGTCGTCCCCGAGGAGTGGGGCGGCGCGTACGCCCGCGTCAACACGCCGTTCGCAGCCAACGAACTCGCGTGTCGGGCTGCCCTGGCCGCGCTCGACGACGAGGAACACGTCGAGAAGTCCGTCGAGACCGCCCGGTGGGCCCGCGAGTACATCAGCGAGGAGCTCGACGCGGAGACGTTCGACTCCGCCGGCAACTTCGTGCTCGCGAGGGTGGGCGACGGGAGCGCGGTCGCGGAGGCCGCGAAACGCGAGGGCGTCATCATCCGCGACTGTACGTCCTTCGGACTTCCCGAATGCGTTCGGATCTCGACGGGAACCCGCGAGGAGACCCCCGAAGCGGTCGACCGGCTCAACGAGACGTTAGCTGACCTCGAACTCGGGGTCGAAGCGTGACGGGCGGTTCCGGCCCGGTCGACCGCGTCGCCGTCACCGGCACGCCCGGAACCGGGAAGTCGACCGCGACGGCGCTGCTCGGTGATGAGTACGACGTGATCCATCTCAACGACCGGATAAAGGGAAACGACGACCTGTGGACCGAACACGACGCCGACCGCGACACTCTCGTCGCCGACCTCGACGCGGTACGCGACCACCTCGGCGACTGGTCGGGCGTGCTCGACTCGCATCTCGCGCATCACTTCGACGTCGACCGAGTCGTCGTGTTGCGGTGTCATCCCGAGCACGTGGAGCAACGACTTCTCGACCGCGGCGAGTCGCCGGCGACGGCGACCGAGAACGCCGAGTCGGAGGCGCTCGACGTGGTGCTCTCGGAGGCGGTCTCGACACACGGGATCGAGTCCGTCTACGAGATCGACACCACCGATCGGGAGCCGGACGCCGTCGCCGACGCGATCCGGGCGACCATCGACGGCGATCGGGGACCCAGCGCCGGAACCGTCGACTTCACCGACTATTTATGAGGGAGCCGAGAGAGTCGGATCGACGTAGCATGGAGGCGACACGGCGTAGCATGGAGACGGCAAACGGGATCCACGTTGCGCACGTCACGAGCGTAAGAGGTGACCTCGCGTGACTCTCGATCAGTTCCGGTCGGTCGCGGACCGACTGCTCGGGCCGTGGGTGAGCGCGGCGGACCGGCTCGGCCTCTCGCCGGACCAAGTGAGCGTCCTCGCGTTCGTTGCGGCGGTGCTCGCCGCCGTCGCGTTCGCCGTCGCGGAGCCCGCCTTTTATATAGGCGGCGCGCTGCTCGTCCTGCTCAACGGGTGGCTCGACCTCGTCGATGGTGCGCTCGCCCGCGAGCAGAACGTCGCCTCCGACGGCGGCGACCTGCTCGATCACGTCCTCGACCGGTACGCCGATATCGCGGTTATCGCAGGCTTTACCGTCGGTATCGGCGCGTACGCGCTCGGATTTCTCGCCGTGACCGGCGTGTTGATGACGTCGTATCTCGGCACCCAGATCCAGGCGGTCGGCATCGGCCGCGCGTACGGCGGGCTTCTCGGGCGGGCGGACCGTCTCGCGCTGATGGGGATCGTCGGCGTCGTCGCCGCCGCCTACCCCGACCCGCTCGTGGCCGAGTTCGGGGTCGTCGCGCTGTTGCTCGTGCTGTTCGCCGTTATCGGCCACCTGACCGCCCTCCAGCGGTTCCTCGGCGCGTGGCGCGATCTGTGACCCACATCGGAACGAGTCAGTGACTTTCGACTCACGCCGGGGCGAGTTGGCGAGGTCACCGGCGAGGGAACACTTAAAAACGTCCGGCCGGAACGGACGGGTATGCCCACGTTCGAACTGAACCTGTCCGACGACGTGTACGCCGAGTTCCAGCAGCTCGCGGATCAGGAGTTCGTCACCGAGGAACAGGCCGCCGAGGACCTGATCGCGTCCGGAATCGAGGCGTACAACGTCAGCGTCGTCGACGACGACCCCCGCGACGAGATGCTCGACGGTGCGGAGAACAATATGTTCGACACCGCACAGGATCCGGGTAGCCTTGAAGACGATCGGTTATAAGCTCTCAGGGGCCGTTTTATATACACTCGGGGCCGTTTTATACGAGTTCGGAATCTACTTATAAACACCCTAGAATCCTCTTATAAATATCCTGGAATCATCTTATAAATACCCCAGAATCATCTTATAAATACCCCAGAATCATCTTATAAACGGCTCGCCGACCCTTCTAGTATCTGGATCCGAGCGCGCGATTCGCCAGCAACGCGGCGAGACCGACGCCCATCACCGTCGCGAGTAGCCCGAATGCGACCGCCCAGCCCGCGAGGTCCGAGACCGCGCCGACGACGACGCTGCCGGACGCGCCGAACACCATGTAGACGGTGCGAACGAGTCCGAACCCGGCCCCGCGCTCGGCGTCCGACAGTAGATCCATGAACCGTGACTGGAGCGGCGCGCCCCACGACATCGCCAGTCCGACGAGGAGGACGCCGAGAACGACCGGAGCAAGTCCCGTTCCGTTCCGTGCCGAGACGACGAGCAACCCGTATCCGGCGACGCCGGTCGCCATCGTCAGCGTCACGGCCCCGTCGCGGCCGATCCGGTCCGAGAGCGACCCTGTCAGGGGCTGGGTGCCGCCGTGAACGAGAAAGTATACAGAGAACAATAGCGCCGAGAGCGCGGTCGAGAGCCCGCCGCCGACCTCCAGGAACGTCGGGAGGAACGAGGCGGTCGCCTGCCATGTGAACGCCCCGAGCGTCGCCAGTGCGGTCGTGTAGAGGATCGGCGGCCGCGAGAGGAGTTCGACGAGCGGCCCGACGGCGAACCGCTCGCCCATCGGCTGGTCGGGGCGTCTCGGCTCGGTCGGTCGAATCCGCCACGCAAACAGCACGAACACGGGGAGGGCGACGATCGCACCGAGCCCGATTCCGATCCGCCAGCCGTACTGCGACCCGACGAGCGCGGCCGCGGGCGGCGCGGCGAGACCAGCGAGCGGTCCGCCGGCGACGTGGACGCCGATGGCGCTCCCGATGTCGTCGAACTGTCGAGTGAGAAACGTCGTCGCGACCGAGTAGTGGAGCCCCGCACCCGCACCGAGGACCACGGTGAAGAGCATGAACGCGACGATGGACGGGGACACGGCGATGAGCAGCGAGGCGAGCATCGTCGAGCCGACTGCTGTCAGGATCACGGCTCGCTCGCCGTATCGGTCGCCGAGGACGCCGGAGGGGAACTGCGCGAGCGCGTACGCCAGCCACATCCCCGACAGCGCGAGCCCGACGGTCGTGTTCGACACCTGAAATGTCTCGGTGATCCGCGGGACGAGCGGGCTGATGACCAGCCGCGCGACCATCGTGGCGGTGAACGCGAGCGTACAGAGCGCGAGCGCCGTGTGAGCGTACCGCCAGTTCACGGGCGCCGTAGCCGTCGCGTATAAAAGCGGGTTCCGATCGCGGCCGGTCGGGCCGCGAAAGCCGACCTCGGAGGCGACCGGCCGAGCCGAAAGGACGGGTCCCAATCTCGGTCAGTCGACGACGAACTCCACGGGATAGTCGGTGAGATTCTCGTAGCCGTCCTCGGTGACGACGACGAGGTCCTCGATCCGAACGCCGCCGACCGCGGGATCGTAGAGTCCGGGTTCAACCGTGATCACGTGGCCAGGTTCGAGCTCCTCGCCGCCCGAGGAGAGGCTCGGGGCTTCGTGGACATCGAGGCCGATCCCGTGGCCGGTGGAGTGGATGAACCCGGTCTCCGTCTCGGGATCGGTCCGAAACGTGGGCTCGCCCGCCTCCTCGTACACCTCGCAGGCCGCGGCGTGGACGTCCTCGCCGGTCGCCCCCGGTTCGATCGCGTCGAGGGCGGCCTCGAACGCACGCTCGGTGAGGTCGTACCACTCGCGGGCGGTCTCGCCCGGCTCGCCCACACAGAACGTCCGGGTCATGTCGCCGTTGTACTTCGTCGCCTTCGAGCGCGGGAAGATATCGACGATTATCGGCTCGTTCGCCCGGAGAGGGCCGGAGCCGCGGTCGTGGGGGTCCGCCGCCTGCTCGCCGCCGGCGACGATCGTCTCGTCGAGCGCACAGCCGTGTTCGAGCAGCGTCGTCTCGATGGCCGTCGACACCCGCTCGCTGGTGAGCGGTTCGCCGTCGTGGAGGAGGACTCCCGCGTCCGCGTCGTCGTCCGCGCCGGCCACGGTGGCGGCGGAGAGCATCGACTCGGCAGCACGCATCGCGGCCTGATTCGCCGTCTGTGCGTCGCGGATCGCCGCGACCTCCTCGTCGGTCTTCACTGCGCGGACCTCTCGGAGGAGGTCGTCGGCGTCGACGCCGACCCCTATTCCGCGGTCGCGGAGCGCGTCGGCGGTCCCGACCGGGCCGCGCGGCGGCATCAACACGGAATCGACGCCCTTGTCGCGGACGAACGCGGCGTACATGTCGTTTCGGTCCTCGCGGCCGCCGTACTCGTAGTCGTAGTCGGCGTGTCGTTCGACGGTATCGACATCGGCTTCCGATCTGGCGCGGCCGTACTCGAGCCCACTCACGAGGAGGTGTACCCGACCGTCGGCGTACAACGTCAGGAACGGGTCCGGGCCGGTGAACCCCGAGAGGTATAGCTGGTTGGCGTTGTCCTGTGAGGCGTCGAGCAAGTAGCCGTCGGCGTCGATCCCGGAGAGGGTTTCGTCGAGTCGGTCTCGATGCATGTAGCTCAGTGTCCGACGGACCACCAAATCGGTTGTCCTCGCGGAACCGTCGACTGGGTGTGTCGTCGACCGGGTGTGTCGTCGACCGGGTGTGCCATCAACTTGGTGCGCCGTCGGCTGAGTACCCGATCAACCACTCCTATGAATGCGAAACGGATATATATCTCCGATCGGCGCGGAACCGACACGAACGATCACGCGAGTTTGGCGTAATTGTCGGTGGAAACTACCGCTTTCAACGTAGGATCAGTGCGTGGAGCAATCGTTTTTCATATCTGATATGGCCATAAGGTTTTAAGTATTTTGCCTCCTTACCTACTGGTGAGGAACGCAACGACAGACCCGTCTCTCGGTCCCCCCGATTCCCTCCATGCGAATACGACACAATGAGCGATAACGTTCGAACCTATACGACGGAACACGTCGAGGACAGCGCCGAAACCGAATCCGAGTCGGCAGACGAGGAGCTACGCTGCCCCGAGTGCGACGGCCAGCTCGCGACCGACACCGAACACGGCGAGACCGTGTGTGCGGACTGTGGGCTCGTCGTCGAGGAGGACGAGATAGACCGTGGACCGGAATGGCGCGCGTTCGACTCCGCGGAGAAGGACCAGAAGTCCCGCGTCGGTGCCCCGACGACGAACATGATGCACGATAAGGGGCTCTCGACGAACATCGGCTGGCAGGACAAGGACGCCTACGGCAAGTCGCTGTCGAGCCGCCAGCGCGAGAAGATGCAGCGGCTCCGCACCTGGAACGAGCGGTTCCGCACCCGGGACTCGAAGGAGCGCAACCTCAAGCAGGCGCTCGGCGAGATCGACCGAATGGCCAGCGCGCTCGGCCTGCCGGACAACGTCCGCGAGACCGCTTCGGTGATCTACCGTCGCGCGCTCGACGAGGACCTGCTTCCCGGGCGCTCCATCGAGGGCGTCTCCACGTCGTCGCTGTACGCCGCCGCACGGCAGGCCGGCACCCCCCGGAGCCTCGACGAGATAGCCGCGGTCTCCCGCGTCGAGAAGGACGAGATCGCCCGGACGTATCGCTACGTCGTCCGCGAACTCAAACTGGAGATCCAGCCGGCGGACCCCGAGAGCTACGTCCCCCGGTTCGCGAGCGATCTCGAACTCTCCGACGAGTCGGAGCGACGCGCACGAGGGCTGCTGGAGACCGCGAAGTCACAGGGGATCCACTCCGGGAAGTCGCCGGTGGGGCTCGCCGCCGCCGCCGTCTACGCCGCCTCGCTGCTCACCAACGAGAAGGTGACCCAGAGCGAGGTGAGCGAGGTCGCGAACATCAGCGAGGTCACCATCCGAAACCGGTACCACGAACTCCTCGAAGCCGAGGACGGTATCACGCCGAGCTGAGCGATGCCGGCTACCTCCGCGTGACTGCCGGTGCCGGACGGTCATGGTTCCCGCTCACGTTCGACGTCGCGCTGGCGCTCTCGTCGACGCCACTCCTCGGCTGACTCCGGCGTCTCCGTCTCCAACAGGCGGTCGAGCTTTCGCTCGAACTGATCGTCGGTTAGCTCGCCGTTCGCGTATCGGGTCCGCAAGCGTTCGAGGGCATCGGCGTTGCTCTCGGCCTCGTAGTCCGTTTCGGGTTCGGCCATCGTCTCCTCGTCGTCTCCCTCGTCGACCCACTCCTCCCAGTCGTCCTCGTCGCCGAACAGCATCGTGGTGACGGGAACGACCACGACGTAGCCGAACAGCAGCAGCGCCAGCCACCACTCGAAGCCGAGGAACAGCGCCGCGAGCCACGTTCCGGTGACGACCGTCGAGACGATCCCGGTCGCGTTCCGTCGAGCACGCTCGCGCGGGGAGGGCGCGTTCATACCACACAGTGTCTCCCGGTGGCTACAAAACGATATCGTCGCGCCCGCCGGTTCCGCGTCCTCTTTACGGGTTCGGCCCCTGTCACGGGTATGCGAAACGTGGATGCTGCGGGCCTCGGGATCGGCGACGATCACCCGCCGCGGATCATGGGCGTGTTGAACGTCTCCGCAGAGTCGCCGTACGATCCGAGCGTGTACGACGATCCGGGCGAGGCCGCGGCGTACGTCGACGAGGAGCTGATAGGCGAGGGGGCGGACATCGTCGATGTCGGCCTGGAATCGGCGAACAAGGACCTCGACGTGCTCTCCGCCGAGGAGGAACTCGAACGGCTTGACACCGCGATCGAGACCCTTGAATCCACCTCCGGCGATGCGGTGTGGTCGATCGAGACCCGCTATCACGAGGTCGCCGACGCCGCGCTCTCGCGTGGGTTCGACATGGTCAACGACATCTGCGGGTTCGCCGACCCGGAGATGCCCCGCGTCTGTCGCGAGCACGACGCCGCCGTCTCGAAGATGGCCTCGCCCCCCGATCTCGAGCGTCCGGGGGCCATCGAGGACGTCGACGACATCTACGAGGCGCTTTCGATGAACGGGCTCACCGACAAGACGATCCTCGACCCGGCGTTCGGCGGGTGGTCCGAGGCGAAAACCCACGCCGACGACCGGGAGACGTTCCATCGGCTCCGGGAGTTCCGTGGCTACGGTCGCCCCCTTCTCGTCTCGATCAACCGCAAGAGCTTCCTGAAAACGATCGCCGGTCGGAGTACGGAGGAAGCGCTTCCAGTGTCGCTGGCGGCGACATCGATGGCGGTCGAACGCGGCGCACACGTGGTCCGCACCCACGACGTGTCCGAGACGCGAGACGCCGCGCTGATCGGCGCGGAGTTCACTCGGGATCGGGTCCGATCGTCCGCCGGCGACATCTCTGTCGAGGAGCTCGACGTGACCACGACTCGGGAGACACGCCGACACTTGGACCGACTCGGTGTGTCGGCGGATCTGGCCGGCGGGTCCGTCGTCCACAGCTACGAGCTCGGCGGCCTCTCCGAGGAGGCGATCGGGGCGCTCAGGGCGGTAACGGCAGGGGGGACCACGACCGATCCGGCTGCGACTGATGGGGGGAGAGACGGAGCCACCTCCGAACGGGAGCCCGACGGCGTGACGGCAGCGTTCGCGGTTAGCGAGCGAACCGACGGCGAACGCGGTCGTGGGATCCTGATCGGAACGTCAGACGGTCTAGAGCGGGTTTCTCAGCGTGTTTCGGACGTTTCGGACGATCTAGTTGCCGTGTTCGACGAGATCGGCATGATCTCAAAGTAAGAGAAAGTTTATGCCCTCGTGTGGACAACGGTTCAACCGGACGCCGGAAGGGCACTCGGGTAGGGGTACTCTGTGCCACTCCGGCCCATACCGTATTACGCACCGCCAGCCGCGGCTCCGTCGACCGGGGGTGGCGGCGATCGTTCCACAGAAAATGGAGCCGACATGAACTTCGAGACGTTCGAGCCGATCTACGAGGCGATCCTCGCCGACTTCGGGTTCGGCCGCGAGGCCGACGAGCACGCTCGTGATGTCGCCGTAGAACTGTCGACGCCGTTCCCGTTGTCGCGGTTCGACGACTGGGAGGGCAAGACGGTCGCCGTCGTGGGTGCCGCGCCGTGTCTTCACGAGGCGGACTCGATCGCTCTCGCTCGCGAGGCGGACGTCGTCGTCGCGGCCTCGACCGCGGCGGACGTCCTCCTTGACGCCGGCGTCGACCTCGACTGTATGGTCACTGATCTCGACAAGAACCCGGAGACTGCGGCGTATCTGACCCGGAACGGAGTGCCGGTCGCGGCACACGCTCACGGAGACAACGTCCCCGCGGTCCGCGAGTGGCTCCCGCGGTTCGAGGCCGCAAACACGCTGACGACCACGCAGGCGTCACCCGTCGGTCCCGTCCGCAACACGGGGGGGTTCACCGACGGCGATCGAGCTGCGTTCTTCGCGGACCAGGTCGGTGCGGATCGATTGACGTTCCCCGGGTGGAACTTCGACGACCCCGCGGTGGGCCCGATGAAGGCGCGAAAACTCGAATGGGCCGCTCGTCTCCTTCGCTGGCTCGAACGTCGCCGCGGGGAGCGGTTCGCCGTTCTCGACGATCGTCGCGAGCGCGTCGAGCGGGAGCTCGCTGCGCTACTCGACGAGTGACCGAAGTCTCGCCGGCGGATCGGGACTCCTACGGCCGACTCTCCTGGCTCAGAACATCGTGATGATCCCGTACCCGAACAGAACGAGTAGCACGGCAAGCAGCGTGATCAGAACGCGTCGCTTCGTCACCCGGTTCCGTCGCGGACCGGGATCGGGAACTCGATCGTTCCGGGCTCCGTTCTTTCGCATCAGTACCGTCCCGAAAGGGATCGAACCGGTGGCCTGGTCGGATCGCTATTCATCGCCATTCGATCCGGTCGTAACGTCGCCGTCGTCTCCACCCTCGTTCCACTCGTCATCGCTCTGATCGTCACCGGCTGTGTCAGCCCCTTGTTCCGCATCGGCACTTTCGTCGGTGTGGTCGTCGGTTTGAGTCCCTTCGTCAGCGTGGTCGCCGGTTTGAGTCCCTTCGTCAGTGTGGTCGTCGCCCATCTCGGGACCATCATCCTCGTCGGAGTCGTCAATACCCTCATCCGAGGTGCCGTCACTAGGATCGACTTCGTCATCGGAGGCGTCATCCTCCGGGTGTGTCGGATCCGAATCGGGGTCCGAAACTGCTGGTTCCGGAGCCGATTTACTGCCGGTCGCGTTCCCAGCCACGGTCTCGTCGTCGCTCTCGTTACCAACCGTCGACTGCGAGGAATCGCCCTGATCGGACGGCATCTCCTCATCCGGTGCCGATTCGACACTACCCTCGTCCGTCGAGTCCGTTTCGTTTGTGGGTGGCGTCACCGTTTCGTTTGTGGGTGGCGTCACCGTTTCGTTTGTGGGTGGCGTCACCGTTTCGTTTGTGGGTGGCGTCACCGTCCCGTTGTCGATCGTTTCCGCCTCCACGCTCTCGGAACCGTCCGGACCCGCACCGTCGGGGTCGACAATGTTGGACTCCATCTCGTACTCGTGGAACCCGTCCGCGGCCGTGAAGCTCCCGTCGATGGTGGTCTCGTCCGAGAAGAACGCGACCGTCCCGTACCCGCCCCCGAAGGAGACGGAACAGACGAGGATTGCGACGACTACGACCGCTAGGATTCGGGTCATCGCTCCGCCTCATCGGCCCGTCCACCGTCCATCGCGGGCTCTATGACTGGGTCATCGAACACCCCGGGTCGCCTCGAGGAACGGTCGTCGTTCTCTGCCGGTCCGTCGTCGTCCGTGGGAGTCACGCCATCGGTGGCCATCGGTTCGCCCGGATCGTCGTCTCGACCACCGAGATCGGCGTCCTCGACGACATCAGTCGTCTCCGGCGTGGCTGCGCTCGACTCGTTGCCACCGGTGACGAGCAGTACGAGGCCGATGAGTAGTCCCAGCGACGTACCGGTCGCGACGGCTATCGTGAGCCCGCTTCGAAGCGTGTACGCTACGTACCCGGCGTAGGGTACGAACGCGAGCAGCACTCCGACGGCCCCCTGAACGGTCCGCTCGGTCACCACGAGCCCGGAGCCGCCGGTCCTTCCGGATTCCGGCGTCTCGGTCGCGCTTTCGTCAGCGTCACCGTCTCCACCGTTTCCGTCGCCTCCGTCGTTCTCGACTCGGGTTCGCGCCCGATAGAGGTTCCACACCTCTGAGAGCGCGAGGAGCCCGAACGGAACCACGACGAGCGCGATGAACCCCACGGGCGAGTCGGCGAACTGGATCACGTATCCGAGATACGGGATCGTGAACGCGACGACTCCGAGGACGTTTGCTGCCGGAACCAGTCCGGCGTCTGCCGCATCGTTCGCATCTCCTTGGGTCTCAAACGCCACCTCGTCCCCGCTGGCGATCACGCCGATGACACGGTGGGTCACTGGCACCTCGTTGTCGCCGCGGACGAACGTGATCACGTCGCCCTCGGCGATCGATGACGGGTCGCGCTCGTCGACGATCACGACGTCGCCCGGCGCGATCGCGGGCGTCATGCTCGCCGTGAGCACGACGAAGCTGTATTCCGCGCCGACGACGGCCGGGACCGCGTACACCACGAAGGGTGCGACGACCGCGATCAGCAGAACGATACCGAGAACGTTAGCGATTCTTCTAATTGGTACGTGTGAATTCATTACAGTTCCTCCAGACCCGATTCACCGGGGTTGTCCGGCTTGCCGGGGTTGTCCGGCTTATCGGGCTTATCCGGCTTACCGGGGTTGTCCGGTTTGTCAGGGCCGTCCGGCTTGCCGGGTTTGTCCGGCTCGTCAGGGTCCGGATCACGTGGGTCGTCTTCGATCCCGTCAGCCGGATCACAGAGCTGCTCCCCGTCGACGGTCGTACCGCTCACGAGCTCGAAGTTCCTGAAGACCATGCCGGGCACAAGCGGCTTCGAGCAACTGGTGTGGATCTTCACCCCGTCCGGCTTATCCGAGTTGCCCGAGCTACCCGGATCGGATCCGTCGTCGACGTAGAGGTTCGGACCGATCCAGTTCCCGTCGGTATCGGCCACGTCGATCGGGCCTGCGTCGACCGTGAACGTCTGGTCCGGATCGACGGTGTCGTCGAACACGACCGTTCCTCCGTTTCCGACGCCGCCAGCACCACCACCTGTTGCCGCTGCGACGATCGTTGCGGTCTCTCGTCCGAGGTATTCGAACGTGAGCGAGCCGATCTTCGTCCCGTTCTCGTCCTCACAGAGCACGCAGTCGGGCTTCTCGGGCTTATCACAGACGCGCCCGGCAAAGGGGTTCGAGTGCTCCGCTGCCGCCTCGGAGACGTGACGACACTGTTCGGTGTAGAGCCGGAGCGTAAGCGACGCCGAAGTGTTTGCGAACGAGTCGTCGACGTCATCGGGGAGTCGCCATGCGATCTCGAGGTCGATGGACTCGTTCGGTTCGAGACAGCCGTCATCGATCCGCTCGCCGGCGACGAGATGTCGTAGTGCGACCGCTAGCGTCCGCCATCCGACCGTAACGGACTCGCCGTTCGCCCGTACGTTCACTTCCAGTGCGTCCGCAAGGCGATCTCCGGGAGCGGGACACTCGGCGGCGAGCCAGAGTCGCGCGGGGTTGTCTACCACTTCGATCTCGTACTGTTCCGTCCGTGAATCGCCACGGTCGATCTCAGCGACACTGAAGCTGAGAGTACCGCTCGGCGCGGGTTCGCCGTCGATCAGAAACGTCACCTCGCCGGCTCCGACTTCGTTGTCCGTAAGCGACGCCCCGGCGGTGAAGTACGCGGCGGTCCCGGCACCGCTTCCCGCGCCAATCGCGCCGATGCCGCCGAGCCCCGCAAGCAGTCGACGACGACTCAACCCGAATGCCGAACCACGGCCTTTTCCGGAGCCGCGGTCGCGGGAGTCTCGGCGTCGATCCGCGGTCATGACGATCCCTCCATACTGAACGGACTCTCTGTCCCGGCACCGCACGGATCGACCCCGAACGTCACGTCGAAGTCGACGGAACCACCACTGCCAGCGTTTCCTCTACCGGTCGGGAACCTCCAGTAGAGCACTAGGCAGCGCTGTGCGTCCGGCGTAAGACAACCGTTGTCGAACAATCCTGGGTCGATAAGAACCCCCTCAGCGAGGTCGTCGTCGACGAGGTCGGCGAAGCTTCCCTCGTAGATCGGCGTACCGAATCCCGAGAAGTCGCCATCCGCACCCTCACAACCCCCCAATCCGAGGAGACCGTCGTCATATCGGAGGTCCACGTGGAGTCGGTCGGCGAGGTCCCGGCTCGCCGCGTCGGTGCCGATCGTGGGAACTAGGCGCAGCCACGCGCGGAGGCCCTCCTCGATGTCGTCCTCCACTCGTAGTCCAACGCTCGCGGCTCCTTCGTCGCCGGGGAGCACGTCGTCGAGGTCGATCAGACGGACGTCGGCGACTCCGTCGGCGAAGTCCTCCTCGTCCGTCGGGCCGTCGACGATCACGTCCGCGGATCTGAAGCCGTTGTACGTCGTCTGCCAGCCGACGAGCAGTCGCCGCCCGTCTCTCTCGGCGTAGGTGTAGTTCGTGTAGTCGCCCCAGCTGCCCGTGGAACGGCCGCGGATCAGCCCCACGGTCGCGAAGCCGACGGCTCCGACGCCCGCGAGTGCTTGCCTACGTGTCACCTCGTTGTTTCGGTTACTCATTCGTGTGTCTGGTCGGCTCCGGACGGCCGTTCGTCGAAAGTCCTCACGTCACCGCAGTACGTATGTATGCGCCGCCTACCCGAGCGGTCCGACGACCGAACCGGTCGGAAACCCCGTCTTACCAGTCCCTACTGGGTCGAAGCTCGGGGCCTGTCGGGACCTCCGTGGAGCGGTCCCTGGGCGGGTTGTTCAAACGGGTTCGTTTCGTCCGTCACCGTCGGATATTGCTTCTGAACTGTTCTTCATCGGCGAACGCCCGCTGGCGGAGTCGAACCGCCGCCAACGACCGACCCCATGAGGGTTCGAGCGGGACGCGAACAGCGGAACTGTTCGAAGTCAGCCGTCTAGGCTGGCTGCTGCGGCTCCTCGAACGGGTTGTGCGAGCCCTCGTTGTGGCGGCACTGCTCGGCGTAGAAGTCCAGGTTGAAGACGATCGAATCTCCCTGAATCTCGTTGCCAACCTCGAACGGAAGGTGCCATTCCAACGCGATACAACGCGTGTCGGAGTTGGGGTAGCACTGTCGCCCGTCGCGGTTCCGGTCCGAATCAAGCGGGTAGCCGCCCGCGATGCCGTCGACCTCGTAGTCGTCGACGAAGCCGTCGTCGGTGATGTCCGCCCCCTCCGTGAGTAGATCGTACAGCGAGCCCTGGAAGATCGCCTGTTCACCGCCCGCGGTGAAGCCGATTTCCTCGGCGACGCTCGTGACCGGGTCCGTGTTTGGGTCGGCCGGGCCGTTGATCGCCTGGTCGATGTCCGGATCGGGGACGAGCATGAACTTGTGGTTGCCCGGGAGCGTGCTGATCTGCTCAAGGGTATTGATATCGTCCCCGAGAACACCGAAGCCGATGACGAGGTACCGATCGACTTCACCGCCGTTCTGTCGGAGGTTGGCGCTCGCCGGGGCGAGGAAGTCACCTGGGTCGACGTTGATCCCGTTCGTCACGAGGACCATGATCCGGTCTTCGTCTTCCGGGCAGTTGCTCAGTGCGTCCGCACCGGCTTCGATCGCTAACGGCAGATCGGTCCCCCCGTCAAGTGACTGGTAGTTGATCGTCTGGAGACCAGTGGAGTCGTCGTAGCTCCCGCCATCATTGCCGATGATGTCGTCAACATCGCTGGTCGGAAGGAGCACAGTATCCGTCTCCGTCGTCCAGTTAGTCAGCCCGACGCTGAACGGGCTGGTGTCGCCGTCGGAAGACTCCGCACCGTCTTTGGTGTCGAGCCGTCCGACGTACTCCTCAAGTGCCTCGATCAGGAGTTCGTCTTTGAGCTCATCGGTCGAACCGGGCGCTTGACTCCCCATCGAATCCGTGTTGTCGACGACGAGCTGGATACAGGCACCAGCGCCCTCGTCGAAGAAGTTGTCACAGTCGTCGTCGTACCAGAGCGTGGCGTCGATCTCCTTGGCGAACTGCATCTCGGCGTCGGCCGCGTCGATGAGCTCCTGGTCGGACAGATCGTCTCCGTATATTTCCTGAAGTGCCTCGCGCTTGGGGTCGTTCAGCCCGCCGACGGTGTGCTGGTAGTTGCTCGCGTTCACCCAGAGATACGCCGGGTTGTCGAAGACGTGTTTGCTGATCGTGATCTCGCCTTTGTCACCGGGTTTCACGTCGTCGAGGTCGATCACGGGGCCGACGAACTCGTGGTTGCCCGTGCCGTCGGTCTCCGTGCCGTCGAAGCTCGCGAACTGGCCGCGGTAGCCGGCCTCGATCTCCTCGTCGCTCGCGTCCACCGGGAGGCCGACAAGCGTCGGGTCATCCTGTAGCTGGAACCGCGTGTATATCGGGTCTTGGAGGTTGTCGCCGTCCAGATCCGGGTAGGCGTTGATCGGCTCCCACGTGGTGTGGTCGTCCGGCTCCTGTCCGTCAATTCCGGTGTAGTAGCTCTGCTGCCAGTCCATCCGTAGTTCGACCGCCCCGGCGGTGATCGTGTTGTCCGTGAAGCTCTCCTCGTCGCTGAAGAACGCAGTGGTGCCGAGGCCCGCGCCGGCGCTCGCGACGCCGATAGCCCCGAGACCGCCGAGCAGTTTTCGGCGGGAGAGGTCGAAGTTGTTGGTGTTGTCGTCTGTCATTGGTGTATGATTGGTCGAAAGTTGTTCGTCTACGTGTCAGCCGATCCGATCACTCGGGGGTGATGTCGTCCACCAGCTCGTCATCGTTGTCGTCGTGGTCGTCGTCATCATCGTGATCGTCGTTCTCGTCATCTCCGTTCTCGTCCTCCACGTCGTTCTCGAACGGCGTGTCGTTGTGGCGGCACTGCTCTGCGGCGAAGTGAACGTCACCACTGAACGAGGCACCCTGTACGAGGTTGCCGGGCGACATCGACGCATCGACCGCGAACGTGGTCCCGTCGACTTCGACATCCTCGCCGACGTCCGCATGCGAGGGGAGGTACAGGTAGACGCACACCTCGACGGTGTCCTCGGCAAGTTCGGCGTCCTCGACGTCGGATTCACACGGCAGGTGGCAGTACTCGACGACCTCGACTTGTTCCTCGGTCTCGGGATCGGTCTCAGTCGTCGCGAGCGCGTGAACGAGACCGCCCTCGTCCCACTCGTCGATGAGGCCACCGAGAGTGCCCTGGAACACGATCTCTTCGCTGTCGCCGGCCTGCTGGTCGTCGATGGTGACGACCGCGAGCATGTACTCGCTGAGCAGGCCGGAGGCGTCGGTGTGGGTGACGCCGTTGTCGTTTCCGGTCGATTCATCGCCGTCGAGCGTGATCTGGACGTAGCCGGGGTTGTGTTTCACACAGATGTCCCAGCAGTACTTGTAGGAGTCGCCGGGCTTCGCGTCCTCGATGTCGAGGAACCCGTCGAGGACTTCGACCGTTTCGTCCTCCGCTTGGGCGGCCGCCAGCATCTCGTCGAACCTCCCCTCGTCCGGGCCGATCCCGTCTTGGTCGACCATGTGCGTCGACTGGGTGACGTGTAGCTCGAACTGCCCGGCCGTGATCGTGTTGTCCTGGAACGACTCCTCGTCGCTGAAGAACGCCGTCGTTCCGAGTCCCGCACCCGCGGAGGCAACGCCGACTGCCCCGAGTCCGACCAGCACTTTACGCCGCGAGAGTCCGATGTTTGTGTCTTCCATTGTGTATCATCCCCTGTGGGGAACTCCCACCGACGGAGTCGAACCGTCGGACGCCACTGTGGGAAGGTGAGTTCGGCGATGACGCGCCACCGAACTCGGTCAGGCGAGGCTACTGGAGCGTCGCGCTCTGCCCGCTCTGGCTACTGGTGAAGTTGTCATTGGCGTTGTAGGGGCCGCCAACGGGGATACCGACGGACGGCGCTTCACCACCGGCACTCGCGCCAAAGCCGAAGACGTAGTCGTTGCCGCCGGTTTCGAGGTCGGATCGCGGGACGGCGATGACCGCCTGAGAACCGAATTTAACGGCAGTGATCGTCGACGGAACCGGCGACCACGGTCCAACGTCCTTCTCCCAGTTGGGTGTGCCGTCCACCTCGGAGTAGAGGAAGTCATCCCCGCCCTCTGCGTTCCAGGCGACCTGGTAGTCGTAGTTGCCGCTGTCGTCGAGGTCGAACGGCATCGAGAAGTTGGCGGCCGCGAAGTTCGGGTCGGCGAGGCTGTACTGACTCCCGGCGGGTTCGTCGAAGGTGATCCCGTAGAGGACCTGCTCGTCGCCGTAGGAGACGTCTACGCGGGCGATGCCGTCCGGAATGGGCTGGCTGATGCCGTCGCGGTTGACGTAGTCCGCCGCGTACGACTCGTCCGCACACGGGTTGTTCGTCCCGTCGTTGTGGCGCTCCTGTTCCGCGTAGAACTCGAAGTTGAAATCGACGGAGTCTGACTGGATCTCGTTGCCGACCGTCGTGGGAACCTCCCACTCGAAGCAGACGCACGTCTCGTGAACGTTCGGTTCACCGTCAACGAACGGCTCTTCGACGCCGTCGAAAGCGGGGCGGTTCGCCACGGGCTGGTCCGGGTTGCCGTCGCCGTAGAGTGAAACGCCGGTCTGGAGCGCTGCCATTACCTCAGCGAGCGAGCCGGAGATGATCTCCGCGCCGGTGTTTCCGTCCTCGTCGCAGTACGACACGGTGATCTCCATCGCGTCCGCGAGCTGGCCGTCCTCCGGAATCTCGCCGAACAGCTCATCGAGGGCGGCCTCCTCGGGGTCGTTCGTTCCGTTCTGGTCGTTCGCGGTCAACTCCCCGCACATCCACATGTACGCGGGGTTGTCGACGATGGAGAAACAGAACTCCCCCTCGCCGGAGTCGCCGGGCTTCAGGTCCTCTACGTGGATGCTGAGCGGTTCGCCGGGGACGACTCCGCTGGTATCCTCACCGTTCACACCGGCCAAACCGCCGTTGATGAACGTACCTGCGGGAGTGGAATACTGTGCGAACGAGCCCTGGTCCTCCGAGTAGTCGACGTGAACGAACAGATCGAGCTCGCCCGCCGTGAGAGTGTTCTCCTCGAAGCTTTCCTCGTCACTGAAATACGCCGTCGTTCCGAGTCCCGCACCCGCGGAGGCCACGCCCACGATGCCGAGTCCGCCGAGCATCTGTCGCCGCGAGAGTCCGAAGTCCGAAGTGGTGTCGTCGTTAGTCATGATGGTCGCTGGCGGTACTGCCAGTACCCCCTCCTTAGCGGAAGGGGGGATAGTTACGACTCGACACGTCGGATCCTAACGCCGCCATCGACGAGACTAACGACACGTTCGGACTGAAACGGGTGTTTTCGAGCGATCAGATCCCACGTTCCCGATCCGGATGGGGACCGGTACTGCCCGAGGGGGTGTCGCCTACCGCCGCGGTTCGCGACCCATACCGCTCGCGTGTGGGTGTGCCTGTCGTGTCGTCCGAGCCACCCTACCGGATCGCGTGGGGAGAGCTACCGGCGACTCAAGCACAGGCGTGGTATCATGACACATACCAGTACGCGGTACATAGATATCTCCCCTCCAGTCGTGGCTCCCGGTATCGAGGTGTTATACCGCTCAATGCAGATCCGATCCGAAACGCTCCCGGAGACCGTCATCCACGATCTCCTCTCGAACAGCCGCCGAAAGAACGCGCTCCGCGAGCTGCGGACCCGCGGCGGGACGGTCACCGTCCGGGAGCTCTCAGAGGCGATAGCCGCCGCCGAGACCGGAACGAGTCCGGCACCCGCCTGCGTCCGCGAGAGCGTGTACGCCTCGCTCCACCAGACGCACCTCCCGCGACTCCACGAGCTGGGCGTCGTCGAATACGACCGGACGCGCAAGGAAGTCCGGACGTGTCGCGGGGCGCGCGACGTGGGACGCTACATGGAAGTCATCTCCGGCTACGGCGTCACGTGGACGGAGCTGTACCAAGTGCTCGGCGTCGTGACGCTGCTCGTCGTGTTGGCCGCCCAGCTCGACGCTCCCCTTATTAGTGCGATCGACCCGATACTCTGGACCAGCGGGTCGCTCGCGGTGTTCGCGGCCGTGACGGTCGTCCAACTGTGGCGAGCGTTCCGGATCTCAACGCTCCTTCAGTGAATTCCGGATCCCGATCGACGACCGGCGTGAGTATCGAACGGCGTCGCTAGCGGGTTTTTTTTATACTCTGACGGCCTCGATACGCCCGATCTGTACTCGTCAGTCGACGCGCGGCTCCGGCAGCAGCGTTTCGAGTTCGTGCGCGTCGAGCCACTCGACGAGTTGGACCAACTGGTCGGTCGCGGCGTCGAACAGCCGCTCGCCCTTTTCAGGGGTCACGTCGGTCGGGTCACCGAACGCTCCGTTCGCGGAGTTGTCGATCGCATCGTAGTAGGTCCGCGCGCCGTGGACGACCGCATCGGAGTCCGCCAGATCGACGAGACCGCCGTCACGGGCGTTCTCGAACTGCTCCGTATCGACCAACTCGCGCGCGATGTGCGTGATCATCGCGGTTTCCTTCGGGCCGGCGTGCGGGCCGTTGTGTTCGAAGAGGTCGTCGACGAGTTCGGGGATCGACTCGTCCCACATCCATTCTATCGCGTACGCGGTCCCGTCCTCGTGGAGCCGTCGGCCCACCTCCCGGAGGTGTGAGACGTTGCCGCCGTGGGCGTTGACGTACACGACGCGATCGATCCCGTGGTACGTGAGGTTGCGCGTGAAACTCTCGACGTAGTCGCGGAACGCCGGCGGGTCGACCCATAGCGTTCCCGGGAACTGTCGATGGTGCGGGCTGACGCCGATGTCGACGGTCGGCGTTCGGGGGATCCCCGTCTCCTCGGCCGCGGCGGTCGCGAGCGCCTCGGCGATCAGGTGGTCGGTCGCGAGAGGGAGATGCGGGCCGTGCTGTTCCGTCGATCCGAGCGGGACGATCGCGGTCGACTCCTCGGTGAGGCGGTCACGAAGGTCCGGCCAAGTGTGGTCCGCGAGGTACATGGGAGACTATCGGTCGGGAGACGACATCAAACCATCCGTCCGGGACGACGCGGATCGACGAGTGGCGGGACGCCCGTTGACGACGCGTGTCGTCACCCTTTTTGTATCGCGCGGCCGAAACCCCGGGTATGTTCGGAGGAGGCGGTATGAACCCGCGGAAGATGAAACAGATGATGAAACAGATGGGGATCGACGTCGAGGAGCTCGACGCCGAGCGAGTCGTCGTCGAGACGGCCGACGGCGACCTCGTCTTCGATGGCCCGCAGGTAACCAAGATGGACGCGCAGGGCCAGCAGACCTACCAGATCGTCGGCGAACCCGAGGAGGTCGCCGACGCTGGTGCCGGCGGAGCTGCCGACGCGATCGAGAGTGGTGCCGCCGGCGACGACGCCACGGCGTCCGGTGCCGATCCCGCGGATGACGACGGGATCCCCGACGAGGATGTCGCGCTCGTCGCCGAGCGCGCCGGCGTTCCGAAGTCGACGGCCCGAGAGACGCTCGAATCCCATGACGGCGACCTTGCGGCCGCCATCGCGGAACTCGAGTGACTGACGCCGCGTATCTGCTGGTCCACGGGAACCGCGAGTACCTCCTCGAACCCGGAACGGAGTTCGGCACCGACCTCGGCGTGCTGGATATCCCTGAGGACGTCGCCGCCGGGGACAGCGTCGAGACGCATCTCGGCACCGTCTTCGAGGTTCGCGAGCTCCGCGGTCCGGACCTGTTCGACCACCTCGAGCGGACCGGCGCGCCGATGATGCCGCGGGATATCGGGCTCGTAATGGGACTTACCGGCGTGAGTGCCGGGGACCGCGTGCTCGACGCTGGAACCGGAACCGGGATCCTCTCGGCACACCTCGGTCGGGTCGGCGCGGACGTGACAACCTACGAGATAGACGCCGAGTTCGCCGCCGTCGCCCGTGAGAACATGACGGTTGCCGGGGTCGACGAGCACGTCGAGGTCCGAACCGGCGATCTCACCGAGGAGCTGGACACGTTGGCGGAGAGCGACCCGTTCGACGTTCTCACGCTCGATACGGGCGACGCGCCCGCGGTCGTCGAGAGGGCGACCGATCTCCTCGTGTCCGGCGGCCATCTCGCCGTCTACTCGCCGTTCGTCGAGGGGACTCGTGAGGTGGTTCTGGCGGCTCGGGAAGCCGGACTAACGGAGGTCGAGACGCTGGAAACGATCCAGCGCGAGATGGACTTCTCCGACCGCGGCTCTCGTCCCTCCACCGGTGGCGTCGGTCACACAGGCTATCTCGTGATAGCGCGAGCGCCGTAACGTTCATCCGGTACCGACCGCCAGTTCGTGTATGTCAGTCCCTGTCGAGGAGAATATCGAGGACACGCTCGCCGGGCGACCCGATCTCGTCGCCGTCGGCGTCGGTCTCGATCTGCTCCCCGCCGTCGTCTCGGCTCGCCGTCGCACGGACGGCGGTCGGTGGCGGATCGCCTGTCCGCCTGGCGTCGTCGACGAACTCGGCCGGACCTTCGCGCTCGGCACGGCGGTCGTTGAGGCCCGCAGTCGAGACGAGATCGACATCCGAACGGCGAGCGGATCTCGTCCCGATCGACCGCTGTTCGCGACGCCCGACCGGGTCGACGCGCTCGCGGGTCCTCCCGATCGTCGGACGCTGGTTACTGAAACGCAACCGGATCGAGCAGCCGCCGCCCACGGGACCGCTACCCGACGGTTCGGGCGCGCGGACCCGACCTCGATCCGGATGCCCGGCCGAACCGAGTTACTCGCGGCGGCCGGCGAGACGCTCGATGACCGCTTCGCGGACGACCTCGCGACTGTCCTCGACTCGATCGACCTTGACCCGGCGTGTCTCGACCGATCGGACGTAATAGACGATCGGACGCTGTTCGTCGCGCTGGCAGCCCGTCACGACCACCTGTTCACCGACGTTCGGGAGTGGGCCGATGACGTCGATATTGTCGAGAAACAGCGTTTCAGCGACGCTCGAAGAGCTCTTGAGAACCGAGGCATCATCGAATCGATTAGAGTCCCGATAAATAAGGGTCGACCGAACAACAGACTCCGGGCGCTCGACGAGACGCTCATCCGGGTCGATCCCGAGGAGTTCCTCCCGGCGCTGCGCGAGCGCGTCCGCATCGAGAACTCCTCCGACGGCTCCGATCCGAGGGGAGCCGACTCACGCGAGGACGACCGACCGGTTTGGGAGCGCCGTGGACGATAAGTGATCGAGAGTGCGGACGACGGTCAGCCGAAAGCATGGATGACGGTCAGCCGAAAGCACGGACGACGGTCGACTGACCGAGGTCGCGCATTGCGGATCGGATCCGGGAGACCGGCAATTCCGGTCCGGGAGCGGGAGGTTTAGGCCGCCGCGTCGCTCACGAACGGTATGAACGAACCCGTCCTGCTCGTCGATGCCCTGTTCCCGCGGGGCATCACCCAGTACCTGCTGGGAGGGATCCTCATCGGACTCGGGACAGTCATCATCTACCTCGGCACCGGGATACACGCCGGCGCGAGCACGTTCCTCGAATCGACGCTGTCGTACGCCTCGAAGCTCAAACGCTTCCAACGGCCAAGATTCGTCTCCTCGCGTGACTGGCGGGTCGTGTTCACGCTCGGCATCGTCGCCGGCGCGGCCGGCTACTCGATCGCTCTCGGCGACTTCGGATGGACGACGGAAGTCCAGCCGTGGCGGCTGTTCGTCGGCGGGATCCTCATCGGGATCGGGACGCGACTCGGAAAGGGATGTACCTCCGGCCACGGCGTCTGTGGCGTCGGCTCCGGGTCTCGGACGTCGATACTCAACGTGGGGATATTCATGCTCGTCGCCATCGGCGTCGCACAGTTGGTCATGGCCGCGGGGGTGACGCCATGAGCGGTGCCGGCGTCGTCGCCGACCACGAGAGCCATCCCCTGTTCCTCCCGCTCGTCTTCATCGGCGGCGCGGTGTTCGGGGTCGGTCTCGCGGTAAGCCAGATGGCCCGTCCCGAGATCGTCTTAGAGTTCCTCCAGTTCCGCGATCTCGGACTGGCGTTCGTGATGGGCGGCGCGAGCGTCGTCGTCGGGGTGACCTTTTGGGCGCTCACGCTGTCGGGTCGAAGCGCACCACTGACCGGCAAACGGTTCGGGCGGCGACTCAAATCGATGGACCGGGACGTGATCGTCGGCGGCGGCGTGTTCGGCGTCGGTTGGGGACTCTCCGGTATCTGCCCGGGCGCGGCGTACGCCAGCCTCGGGATCGGCAACGTCGTCATCCTTTACGGGGTCGCCGGGATGTTCCTCGGCGCGTATCTACAGGGATACCTCCGTGAGTCACGCGTGGAGTCGGGCGCGGCGGCGACCGCAGACTGACGGAGAGAGCGGTCGGGACGAAAACACCAAGCCGCCGCGCCGACACACCGACATATGCGACTCGAGGACTACTGGGGGATCGGCCCGAAGACGAGCGAGCTGTTGACGGCCGAACTCGGGACCGAGCGGGCGGTCGAGGCGATCGAGTCGGCCGACGTGCGCGCACTCGTCGACGCCGGACTCCATCGCGGACGCGCGACTCGGATCCTCCGGCGCGCGAACGGCGCGGCGGCGATGGACGTCCTCGCGACGAGCGACACGCGCGCGGTGTACGACGACCTGTTGACGCTCGCGGCCGGCTACGCTCTCACCGACCACGCCGCGGACCGGATCCGCGTGCTCACGCCGTATCTCGACCGCCCGGAGGTCGAGGAGCGGCTCGACCGTGTCGTCGCCGCCCGCGACGCGTGGTCCGGGCTGAGCGACGCGGACCGCGAGCGCGTCGAGGAGGCGTTCGCGGAGTACGACGCCGCGGGCGGTACCGACCGCGCGGCCGTCGAGACCGCACTCGCGCTCCGAGCGGTCGGGCTCACCGGCGAGACGTTCGACGCCCTCGACGCGCTCGACGACGACAGGCTCCGGGAGGCCGCCGAGGCCCTCGGCGACGTTCGGGGGTCGATCGACGGCGACGACGTAACGGTGGCGTCCGGTGCCGACGACGAACTTGATCGCCGGCGCGAACGTCTCGACGCGGCACGCGAGCTTTCGGACGCCGCCTTCGACGTACTGGAAGCCGTTCGAGACGGGTCGCTTCGAGACTTCGAAGCGCTGAAATCGGCCACCGTCGACCACGTCGCGACCGAGACCGGCGTCGAGCCCGCAACGGTCCGCGGGGTCGTACCGGACGACGCGCTCGACGCGGCCGACTTCGTCTCCGCGACCCTCCGGGGGCTCGTCGAGGAGCTGGAGACCGCCGTCGAGGAACGCGAGGCGACCGTGGCCGCCGACCTTCGCGACCGGATCGGCGACGCCGACGGCGACGTCGCCCGCGCGGTCGAGACCGTCTCGGACGTGGCGGTCGACCTCTCGCTCGGGCGGTTCGCGGCCGAGAGACGGATGGTCCGGCCGCGGCTCGTCGACGACGGCGTCGCCGTCCGGAACGCCCGAAACCCGTTCATCGACGAGCCGGTCCAGCCGGTGTCGTACGCGGTCGGCGAGCACGCGCTCGACGCGGACGGCTGGGATGGAGCCGGGCGAACTGGAGGCGGAAGGGCTGACTCGGAACGGCCGCCCTCGGGTGACCGGGTGAGCGTGCTTACGGGGGCCAACTCCGGCGGGAAGACGACCCTCTTGGAGACCGTCTGTGCGGTGACGCTACTCGCGTCGATGGGACTCCCGGTCCCGGCCGACGAGGCCGAGGTGGGAACGTTCGACCGGATCGTGTTCCACCGGCGGCACGCCTCCTTTAATGCCGGCGTGCTGGAGTCGACGCTGCGGTCGGTCGTCCCCCCGCTCGTCGAGGAGGGTCGGACGCTAATGTTAGTCGACGAGTTCGAGGCGATCACGGAGCCTGGCCGGGCCGCGGACCTCCTGAACGGGCTCGTCGATCTCACCGTCGACCGCGGGGCACTCGGCGTGTACGTCACGCACCTCGCTGAGGATCTCAGTCCGCTACCGGACACCGCGCGGATAGACGGCATCTTCGCCGAGGGACTCACGAACGACCTCGAACTGCGCGTCGACTACCAGCCGCGGTTCGGGACGCTCGGCAAGTCGACGCCGGAGTTCATCGTTTCGCGGCTCGTCGCCAACGCGACCGACCGCAGCGTCCGCGGCGGCTTCGAACACCTCGCGGCCGCCGTCGGCGAAGAGGCGGTCCAGCGAACGCTCTCGGACGCCCGGTGGTCGCCGGGGGAGGAGTGATCCGTCGATGACGGGGGAGCCGGGACCCGAAACCGATCCGACCCGGATCCGGTCCGTGGCGGTCCACCGCGAGGACGTCGCGAACGCGCTGGAGGCGACTCTGCGGAGCGACCGAACCGTAGTGCTCCGGGTGACGCCGCCGTACGCCGGACGAATGCGCGCGCGGATCCACCGCGTCGAGACGGCGAAGCAGGGCGGGTCGGGGATAGCCGGCGGGGACGAAAACGGCTCGTCGGGGCCGATCCACCTCGATCCCCGCGAGCTCGTCGAGACGATCCCGGCGTACCCCGAGGTCGACGACACGACCGCGGAGCGCCCCGGTTCGGACCTCGAAACGCGGCGAAAGCGACACGCTGAGGCGGTCGAGACGTGGCGCGAGCAGGTCCGCCAAGCCGTCGGTGGAACGGTCTCGATCCCGATCGGCCGCCGGCGCGACTCGAGTGTCCGTCGAGCGGATGCCGAAAGCGACGAACGAACCGAGACACACGACGTCGACGTCGTCGTGCTCGGCTGAGTGCCGCGAAGGTAGCAGGATAGCCAGTCGGTGAAGAACGACTGGTGCGTTGGAGTCGTTCACCACCTACTCGACCGTTTATAAACAGCCGCTCGCAACACCACTCGATCGCTTATAAACAACCAACGCAACGCCGTACGAAACGCACACTCGGAGTCGAGCGGCGACGCAGTTCACTGATCCAGACCGACGCCAAACGGACTTTTGAGGGTTTCACCGGAACGGAATCGGTATAAAAAGGTCGGACGGTCGGCGTGTGGGTGTGTCGGGACCGCGAGTCAGTGCGAGTGGCCGAGCGCGTCCTCGAGCGACTGTCCGAAGCGCTCCTCGAATAACTCGGCGGCCGTCTCGTTCATCTCGGCGATGTCCTCGGGTACCTCACCCTCGCTGTGGTGGGCGATCACGTGTGCCTGCTGTGCCATCGCCTGGACGACGACGTCGGTGACGACGCGGGTCGACGGCTCGCCCTGCTCGCTGAGGACGTCGACGAGGCCGGCAGGCAGTTCGAAGGACTCCTCGTCGCCGTCGGGACCGCTGACCGTGTAGGTCTCTGTGTCTCCCATATCCGATCGTCGCGGCCGCGACATAAGGGTCTGTGGAAACCGGGTGCGGCGGCCGCCCCGTCACCGCGCCGTCGGTATCAGCGGTCACCCGCGCGTCGAGATCGCTTTCACCGAGAACCCGGAGACGGCGATCGCAGCCAGATATATCGCGATGGCGACGACGACGATGGAGCCGCCTGAGGGGAGCCCCTGACTGATCGAGAAGGCGAACCCACCGATGACCGACAGCTGGCCGAAGATCACGGAGAGGTACGTCGTCTCCCGGAAGCTACGGGCGACCTGCGAGGCGGCGGCGACGGGGACGACGAGCATCGCCGCGACGAGGATGACGCCGAGCACCTGCATCGCACCGACGACGACGACCGCCGTCAACACGATGAGCAGCGTGTTGTACCCGGTGACGTTCAACTGCGCGACCCGGGCCGCCTGCTCGTCGAAGGTGATGAACAACAGCTGTTTGTAGGTGAACGCGACCGCGCCGACGACGAGGATCGACAGCGCCCCCATCAGCCGCGCGCCCTCGACGGTCACCACCGCGATGTTCCCGAAGAGGTAGCCCTCGATGTTGATCCCGGTGAGTCCCCGACCGTAGCTGACGATCAGCGTCCCGATCGCGAAACTCCCGCTGAGCATGATCGCGATGGGAACGTCGCCGTACGTGTTCGTCCGCGCGGTGAGCCACTGGACGCCGAGCGCGCCGAGTATTCCGACCGCCAGCGCGACGACCAACACCGGCCCGTCCCACGCGGTGGTCGCGTTGACGAGGAACCCGAGCGCGACCCCGGCGAAGGCGGTGTGCGCGAGCGTCTCGCCGATCAGCGCCATCTCGCGATGGACGAGGAACGACCCGACGAGGGGGGCGACCACGCCGATCAACACGCCGGTGGCGATCGACTGCCACATGAACGGGTGCTGGAATACGTTCGTACCGAGCACCGCGTCCATGTCCCGGCCGAACGAGCGGAAGGCGTCGTACAGCCCGCTCGCGACCGGGAGGTCCTGCGCCCAGTAGAGGACGAGAAACGCGACCATTACGGCGGCAAGGAGCGCGGTCATCCCGACGCCGGCCAACTCGACGAGATGGCGTGAATCACGGGCCGGCGTCGCGGGATTCGCCACTCGCGTGTCGGACTCGGAGTGAGCGCCGTCCGCCCCGCTCATGGGTGATGGTGGTGGACGACCTGTCCGGTCGCGCCGTAGGCGTCTTCCAGAGCGTCGCTCTCGACGAACGACTCCGTGTCCCCGTGGTGGAACAGCTCCGTGTTGATACACGCCACGTGGTCGGCACGATCGGTGACGACGCCGATGTCGTGTTCGATGAGGACGATTGTGATACCCTCGTCGTTCAGACCGTCGAGAAGTGCGTAGAACGCGTCCCGTGACTCCGCGTCGACGCCGACGGTCGGCTCGTCGAGCGCGAGCAGGTCGGCCTCGGACGCGAGCGCACGGGCAATGTACGCCCGCTGTTTCTGCCCGCCCGAGAGTTCCGTCATCAGCCGGTCCGCGAGGTTGACGATTCCAACCGTCTCCATCGCGTTCGCGACCGCGTCCCGATCCGCCTCCGTAAGTCGGCCGTGCCCCACGTGGGCGAACCGCCCCATTGTGACGCACTCGCGGACCGTCACGGGCATCGTGCCGCCACGGTTCGTCGCCTGCTGGGAGACGTAGCCGACGCGGCCGCCCGCATCGAACTCCTCGACCGGCCGGCCGAACAGTCGGATCGTTCCCTCGTCCGGCGTGTGAAGGCCCAACATGAGATGGAGCAGCGTCGTCTTCCCGGAGCCGTTGGGACCGACGAGTCCGAGGAAGTCACCCGCCTCGATCGTTAGTGAGACATCTCTCACGGCGACCGAGTCGCCGTACGCGAACGAAACGGAATCGAGCTCGACGACGGGGGTCACTGGATACGACCCCGCTTGGAAGCGTCGTGACTTACCTCTTTAGGTCCGCCGGCGACCGTACGACACACTGTCCCACTGGAGGTCGACGGGGATGATCCGTCCGCCGGCCGCCGACTAATCCGCCGATTCACTCCGCACCCAACGCTCGCGCGAACGACGGGAGCGTTACTTCCGTCATCTGTTCGACCCATCCGTATCCCTCATCGGCCCACTCCGAAGTCGTTCCCTCTGCGGGCGTGACGGTCGCCGTCTCCGTGGCTTGGCTGTTCTCGACGATGGTTTCCGCGAGATTCGGCGACTCGAAGTGGTCGTAGAGGACGACATCGATGTCGTGCTCGTTCACGAACTCGATGGCGTCGGCGATGTCGTTCTGGCTCGGCTCCTCCTCCGGCGAGACGCCGACCGGAGTGTACAGCTCGAAGTCGTATCGCTCCTCCAAGTACCCGAACGAGTCGTGACCGGCGAGGATCGCGACGTCGCGGTCAGCCGAGGCCGTCATCTCCGAGAACGACTCGTGGACCGCGTCGAGTCGCTCCCGATACGCGGCCGCGTTCTCACGGTAGGTCTCCTCGTTGTCGGGATCGACCTCCACGATCGCGTCCGCGATGTTCTCGACCATCTCGCCGGCCAACACAGGGTCGACCCAGACGTGCGGATCGACGAACTCCGTCGCACCGGCCAGCTCCTCCACGACGGAGACGCTGATCGCGTCGGCCTCGGTGTCCCAGAGCACCGTCCCGTCGTGGCGGAGTTCGAAGACGAACTGGGTCCGCCCGAGAGCGTCTCCAGTGATCTCCACGCGATCCCCCTGTGTGTCGAGGGAAACGGGGTCCTCGGTCGCGCCGCTGAAGAAGCGTGCGCCGAATTGGAACGGATCGTCCTCGCCGAGCGGGAGAACACGCCCCTCCGGGTCCTCGAAGACGCCCTCGACGACGACGGATCCGTCCAGTGGCACATCGGGGACTGCTCCGTGCCAGTGGCCGCCGTGCCAGTACGCGCTTGAATCGCCGGTTCGGCGGTCGATCACGTCGAACTCGGCGACCTCGACGGTCTCGGGATCCCAGTCGTGGTCGCGGTCGGGAGTTCGGTCGGAGTCGTCCCCGTCGTCCCCGCCGTCCCACGGAAGCAGATCGCCCTCCAGACCCGACATGACATCAGCGACGTGGACGTCGTCGTAATCGTCCCGGATCTGGTCCGCAGCGGTCTGTGCCCATGAGAAATCGGGCGTGTCGAGGTAGACGAACAGCTCCGTTCCGGCGACGTTTCGGAGAAGGTCGCCCTCGGGCTCCCACCCGTGACCCATCTCGCCGACATCGATGGGATTCTCGAGCGGGAACTCGTCGCCACCGACCTCGTTTCCCCAGTCCCAGAGCGTGAAGAACGCCCCGTAGCCGCGGGGATCTCCGGATCCCCCAGCCGCGGAGCAGCCCGCGAGGCCCGCCATCCCGGCCGCTCCGAGACCGGTCTTGAGCAGCGTTCGACGTGACAGCGTCATATCCGAATTCATGTGTCGTGTGAATAAATGGGTTGTTATATAAGTTCTACAAGTTAATAAAACAGCTCAGTACCCGCCGGACCCTACTTCCTCGTCGTCGGCGACGACGTCGAGGTGGACCGCCGGTGACTCGTAGTCGGCGTGGTCGTCGTGCCAGAGCTGGAAGACGACATCAGTATGTCCCTCCTCTTCGCCCTCGACGTGGAGGTGGTCGCCGTGGAACTCGAAGGTGACGAGCTCGTCGGCCCCGTCGGCAAGGCGCGCGCGGAACTCGTACTCCTCGTCCCCGCCGAGGTGGAACTCGTGGCCGTCGTGGTCGTAGAAGTTCGCGCCGAGCGAGAGGTTGTCGCCGACGGAGACGCCCGGGAGCGACCCGTCCCAGTGGCCGTCGTGGGCGTTCGCCACGACCTCGTCAGTCGAGCGATCGACGATCTCGAGTTCGTCGACGTCGCCGTCATCGCCGTGTTCGTGACCGTCCTCGTGATCGTGGGCGACCTGGACCGTGATCGGCGGGGTGGTGTAGTCGGCGTGGTCGTCGTGCCAGAGCATGAACTCGAGCTCGGTAACCCCTTCCTCCTCGCCGTGGATGTCGACGTGGTCCCCGTGGTTATCCAGCGAGACGACCCCGTCGGCGGCCGCGTCCAAGACCTCCGCTCGTATCTCGTAGGTCGCGTCGCCGCCGAGATCCAGTGCGTGGCCCTCTTCATCCTCCACATTGGCTTCCACAGTCAGGCTATGGCCCTCCTCGATGGTCGGGAGACCACCGTCCCAGTGGTCGTCGTGGACCCACGCGAGGACGTCCTCGCCGTCGGAATCGAGTAGCTCGAACTCGGCGATCGACGAGGTCCCGTCGTGGTCGTGGTCATCATCAGCGTGGTCATCGTCGTGGTCGTCGTCGTCATGATCGTCCTCGTCGTGATCGTCGTCCGGCTCGTCCCCTTCATCGTCCGCACAGCCGGCAAGCGCCAAGGTACCGAGCGTAGCAGTGCCGAGGAGTACTCGCCGACGCGATGCGTTGAACCGGGATTCCCTCTCCATACACGGTCATACGGCGTTACCGGGAATAAGTGTTATTATATTCTTTCTTTTGGTTATTATTAACGACGCTCTAAGTCAGGCGGTGTTATTAATTTGTCTCGGTCACGTCCATGATCGTCGCATCGGCGAGTGCCGCGAGCTCGTCGGGATCGATCGCGAACAGGGCATTCGGCGTGCCGGCCGCGCCGTACACCGTTTCGTACTCCTGAAGCGTGGGATCCATCAGGGCCGGAACCGCCGTCTCGTGACAGATCGGCGGGACGCCGCCGATGCTCCATCCGATCGTCTCGCGGATCCGGTCCGGATCGCCCATCGACGCCTCCTCGACCCCGAACTGCTCGGCGGCGGCGTCGAGGTCGAGCCGGTTCGCGCCGCTCGTGATCGCGGCGACGAGCTCACCGTCACGGTCGCCGCCGGACAGCGACACGACGATCGTTGAGGCGATGGCTGCCGTCTCACAACCGACCGCCTCCGCGGCGGCCGCCGCGGTCTTCGTCCCAGACTCGAACTCCGAAACGTCGAGTTCGATCCCGTAGCGCTCCCGCGCCCGCTCCGTGAACTCCGCTGCTCGTTCGTGCATACCGCCCGGGGATCCTCCATCAATATCAACGCCACGAATGGTGCGACGACCACGATCCTGATCATATGTGACGTACTGATTGGTACATGGCCGCACGTCCGTGCTGACTCGCAACCCTTTTTGTCACCGCCTCACGACGGTTTATATGGCGAAGGACTTCTCTGCGAAACTCGACGTACCGGAGGCGTTAACGTTCGACGACGTACTGTTACGACCGAAAGAGAGCCGCGTCGAACCGGACGACGCGGATCTGGCGTCGCACGTCTCGAAGAACGTCCGACTCACGGTTCCCGTCCTCTCGGCGGCGATGGACACCGTCACCGAAAGCGAACTCGCGATCGCGATGGCCCGCGAGGGCGGACTCGGCGTCCTCCATCGAAACATGACCGTCGAGGAGACGGCCGCGGAGGTCGAGCGGGTCAAGCGCGCACACGAGCTCGTGATCCGCCGCGAGAACGTCGTGACCGTCTCGCCCGACGACACCGTTCGCGAGGCCGACCAACTGATGGAACACGAAGGCGTTTCCGGCGCGCCGGTCGTCGACGATGACGATGTCGTGCTCGGGATCATCTCCGGAACTGATATTCGACCGTATCTGGAGGTCGGTGAAGAGGATGCGGTCCGCGAGGCGATGACCGACGAAGTCATTACAGCACCTGAATCGGTCGACGCCCGGGAGGCGCTTGAACTGATGTACGACCACAAGATTGAGCGAGTCCCGGTTGTCGACGGTGACAACCACCTCGTTGGCCTCGTGACGATGCAGGGCGTCCTCCAGCGGCGCGAACACGAGGAGGCCGCACGCGACGAGGACGGGCGTCTGCTCGCGGGCGTCGCCGTCGGCCCCTTCGAGGAGGAGCGGGCCGTCGCCGCCGACGAGGCCGACGCGGACGTGCTGTTCATCGACTGTGCCCACGCGCACAATCTCAACGTCTTGGAGTCCGCGGAGGCGATCAAGGAGACCGTTGACGCCGACGTCGTCGTCGGCAATGTCGGAACTCGGGAAGCGGCCGAGGCCGCGGCCGACTTCGCCGACGGCCTGAAGGTCGGCATCGGACCGGGCTCGATCTGTACGACGCGCGTCGTCAGCGGCGCGGGGATGCCACAGATCACCGCCGTGAGCGAGGTCGCCGACGTGGCCGCAGAACACGGGATCCCCGTGATCGCCGACGGCGGGATCCGCTACTCCGGCGACGCGATCAAGGCCATCGCCGCCGGCGCGGACGCGGTGATGCTCGGCTCGTACTTCGCGGGCACCGAGGAGGCCCCGGGCCGAGTCATCACGATGCAGGGGAAAAAATACAAGCAGTATCGAGGGATGGGCTCCGTCGGCGCGATGAAGTCCGGCGGCGGCGATCGATACCTCAAGGACGACGACGAGGACGAGGAGTTCGTTCCCGAGGGCGTCGAAGCGGCCACGCCGTACAAGGGTACGCTCGCGTCGGAGCTCCACCAGCTCACGGGCGGAATGCGCTCGGGCATGGGCTACGTCGGCGCGGACACGATCCCGGCCGTTCACGAGCGCGCGGAGTTCGTTCGCGTGTCGACGGCGGGCCAGACCGAGGGGCACCCCCACGACGTGATGATCACGGACGAGGCGCCGAACTATAGTCCGCAGGAGTGACCCTCGGACCGGCACTCTCCACCGCGGCCGGAACTGCGTCCGACGTCGAATCGGTACCACGTCGGAAGAGGTATTTTAATATAGCACGCGAAAAGACGAAACATGTGAGCGAACTCGTCGCTCGGCTGAACCATGAGTGAACAACCCCCCCTCGTCCTCGTGGTGGAGGACGAAGCCGATCTGGCAGACCTCTACGCCGCTTGGCTCGGCGACGAGTACCGGGTCCGTACCGCGTACGGTGGCCACGAAGCTCTCGAAACGCTCGACGAACTCGACGACGAGGTCGACGCGATCCTTCTCGACAGGCGGATGCCCGGCCTCTCCGGCGATGAAGTTCTTTCGGCGGTTCGAGAGCGCGGGATCGACTGTCGCGTGGCGATGGTGACGGCCGTCGAACCCGACTTCGACATTCTGGCGATGGGGTTCGACGACTACCTAGTCAAACCCGTTAGCAGCGACACGCTCCGTGAGACGGTCGAGAGTCTGCTCCAACGGAGCGAGTACGACGCCGGCGTACAGGACCTGTTCTCGTTGACTTCGAAGAAGGCGATGCTCGAAGCGGAAAAGAGCCCGAGCGAACTCGCCGACAACCAGGAGTACCAGGAACTCACTGCGCGTATCGAACGCCTTCGGACGGACGTCGACCGGTCGCTCGAAGCGGTCACCGAGGATGACGACTTCGAGGGACTGTTCCGGGAGTTCGACACCGAAGAGTAGCGTCTCGTGACGCGATCGGGCCGATCCCGGCGACTATTTAAATACGATCGCGGCGAATCGATGATCGGATGCGCGTTTCCGACCTCCCACTCTCCGAGCCGTTCGTCGATCACTTCACGGGTCAGGGGATCGGCGAGCTGTATCCGCCACAGGCGACTGCGGTCGAGGCAGGTGTCTGTACGGGTTCGAACGTCGTCGCCGCCGTCCCGACCGCGTCGGGAAAAACGTTCATCGCCGAGATTGCGCTCCTAACCGCCGACGGGCCGGGACTGTACGTCTGTCCGCTGCGCGCGCTCGCCCGCGAGAAATACGAGACGTTCGCGGAGTTACCGGGCATTGACGCCGGGATCGCGACGGGAGATTTCGACGCGACGGGCGAGGAGCTCGCGGGCCACGACGTGGTAGTAGCCACGAGCGAGAAGGTCGATTCCGCGATCCGGAACGGCGCAGAATGGGTCGACGATCTCGCCTGTGTCGTCGTCGACGAGGTTCACCTCCTCGGTACCGACCGTCGGGGGCCGACGCTCGAAGTGACGCTTGCGACCCTTCGACGCCGGATAGCCGAGCTCCAAGTCGTCGCGCTCTCGGCGACCGTCGACAATCCGGAGGACATTGCCGACTGGCTGGACGCGACGCTCATCGAATCGGAGTGGCGGCCCGTGGACCTCCGGACGGGCGTCTGTGTCGACGGCGACGTGGCCTTTGATGACGGAACCGCACTCCACGTCGATGTCGACGGGGAGCCACCGACGACGGACGGGAACCGGGCGGATCACGACGACGACGGTGACGGGCCGGACGAGACGGATCTGGCGGTCGCGCTCGTCGCCGATGCGGTCGCCGACGGCGGACAGTGTCTGGCGTTCGTGCGCTCGCGGGCGGAGGCGGCCGCACTCGCCGACCGACTCGCGGACGTCGGACTCGGCGAGACGATGGGAGTTGCGGCGGCTGCCGAAACGGTCGCCGACGAGGTGGCCGACATCGACGGAACGGTGACGGGTCAACGGCTCGCCGACGATCTCCGAGCCGGAGTCGCCTTCCATCATGCCGGACTCCGTGCGGGCCACCGTAGCGCCGTCGAGCGGGCGTTTCGCGACCGATCGATCGCCTGTATCTGTGCCACCCCGACGCTTGCGGCGGGGATCAACGTCCCGGCGAGACGGGTCGTCGTCCGCGACCAGAAGCGATACACCGGGTCGTCGATGGAGTGGGTGCCGACGCTCGAGGTCAAACAGATGTGTGGTCGCGCGGGTCGCCCCGGTCTCGACCCGCACGGCGAGGCGGTGCTCGTCGGCGAGGAGAGAACGCGTGACGAGCTGGTCGCGCGGTACGTCGACGGCGACCCTGAGGCCGTCGAGTCGACGCTTGCGGAGCCGGCCTCGCTCCGAACACACGTCCTCTCGGCGATAGCAACGGGATTCGCGGAGACGGAGGCGGAGATCCTCGACGTGTTCGAGGGGACCTTTTACGCACGTGAAACCGGAGCCGGCGGATTAGCTGATGCCGTTGCCGTCGCCGCAGACGACCTCGTCGATGCCGGAATGGTGCGCCGTGAGACCGGCGGCGCGGACGGCTATCGCCTCGTGGCGACCCCCGTAGGATCGACCACTTCCAAACAGTACGTGCGCCCGGAGACGGGTGAACGGATCGTTTCGGGGCTCGAAACGGCGGCCGGCATGGCGGACGCGACCACGCTCACTGCTTTCGAAGTGATCTGTGACACGCCGGACATGCAGGACACGTATCTCGGGAACCGCGAGCGCGCCGAGATGTACCGGTTCGCGCGGGCTAACGCGTCCGAGCTGACGACTGCCATGGGCGAGGCCGAGTCGTTCGAGGAGTGGCTGGAGTCGGTGAAGACCGCCAGGATCCTCGACGAGTGGATCGGGGGCGCGACCGTCGAGGAGCTGGTCGAGAACTACCGGATCGGTCCCGGTGACTTGGACTCGCGAGTGGAGCGCGCGGAGTGGCTTCTGAGCGCGGCTGAGGCGCTCGCGGACACGCTCGGTCTTTCCGTCCCGGCGGTTTCGCGGGCGCGTGCCCGCCTGTAAGTCGACGAACCCGGACGCTCAGAACGATCCGGTCGGGCAGTCAGTCGGCCGGTTCGACGGCTCGGTGGTAGGGCGTTCGAGCGATCGTTTCACGCAGCTCGGCGAGAGAGTCGCGTCCGGCCTCGCCCGCGACGGACATGACCGCGAACACTTCCTGTCGAGAGATCTTTACGCCTGACTCGGTCAACGCGTCCTCGGGGCGAGTACCAAGCTCCCGGAGGGTACCGACCGCGAGCAGGTACGGGACCGTCCACGCCTCCATCGTGTTCCCGTGTGAGAGCGGCATCGTCTCGAGGTACGCCTGTGCGTCGTCGAGGAACGATCGGGCGTACTGTGCGGTTCGGTCGACGACACGCGCGGACGACTCGCGGTTCTCGGGGTCGATCACCGACTCCTGATCGACGCCCTCGGCCTCCAGCCACTCCGCGGGGAGATAGACGTTGTTCTCCTCGGTGTAGTCGTCGTAGACATCCTTCGAGACGTTCACGAGCTGGAGGAGGAGGCCGAACTCCTCGGCGGTCTCGCGTAGCCGCCGAGCCCGTTCGTCTCCGACTTCGTCGCGCGTGAGAAGGTTCGTGATCAGGTTGCCGACGGTGCCCGCAGCGTAGTAACAGTACTGTTCGAGTTCGTCACGGTCGTCGATACGGAGACCGCCCTCCGCGGCGTGTCGGTCGACGAACATTGCCATCCCGTCCACCATCTCGATAACGGGGGGGACGATGGCCTCCTGTGCCTCGGGATCGAGCTCCTCGAACGTCGCGACGATCGTCGGCGACTCGGCGACGACGTCCCAGTCGTCGTTGCGGTCTTCGGGGGCGGGAAGCCACTCGTCGACCGCCGCGCGGAACTCCCCGACATCGCCGTTTTCCTCGGGGTCGATCGCTCGCTTGTACGTCTCGAGGACCGCGGTCTGTTCTTCGGGGGGGATGTGACCCGCGTCCTCGACGGTGTCGGCGACACGGCAAAGGAGGTATCCGAGACATATCTGTGACGCCATCGGTTCTTCCAACACGTCGACGGTCAACGCGAAGGTACGGGACACCCCCTGGACCGCCTCGTGACACCACGAGAGGTCGGGCTCAGCGGGATAGTGTTCTCGTCCGCTCATTCAGTTACCCGTTCTTACGGCACTACCCATAAAAAAGCCTCGCGGCACGTCCTGACACGAAACCGGACGTCTCGACGCCCCCGGGGCACTGACCGATCGGCCCGATGGCGTTCGGGTCACGCGATCAGATCGTAGTCCGATGGCGGTGAGAGGTGAAAACTGCTAAGTCCTCCGAAGAGGACGATCGATCATGGACTTCACGCTCTCAGCGGAACAGACACAGATCCGCGACACCGTCGCGGAGTTCGTCGACGAGGAGGTCGTCCCGCGGGCCGCCGAGATCGACGAGACCGACGAGTTCCCCGCCGACCTGATCGACGAGATGGCAGAGCTCGGGCTGATGGGGATGCCGTTCCCGATGGAGTACGGCGGTGCCGGCCTCGACTACCACAGCTATGCGATCGGCCTCTCAGAAATCGCCCGCGGGTCCGGCGGGCTCGGCACCGTCGTCGCCGCCCACACCTCGCTCGCCGGCAACATGGTGTACGCCTTCGGCGACGAGACGCAGAAAGAACGGTTCCTCACGCCGTTGAACACGGGCGAGGACATCGGGGCGTTCGCACTCTCGGAGGCGGAGGCAGGCTCTGACGTGCCCGCGATGTCGACGACCGCGGAGCCCGACGGGGACGGATTCGTCATCAATGGCGGAAAGCTATGGATCTCCAACGGCTCCGTCGCGGACACGGTCACAGTGTTCGCGAAGACTGACCCCGACGCGGGCCGGAAGGGGATATCCTCTTTCGTCGTTCGGCCGGAGGCCGACGACGGTTTCATTGTAGAGGGAACGGAGGAGAAACTCGGCGACAAGGGCTGTCCGACCGCGGAGCTCCGCTTCGACGACATGTGGGTTCCGGAGGGCAGGCTGATCGGCGAGCCCGGGGAGGGGTTCGTTCAGGCGCTGAAGACGCTGAACGGCGGCCGGATCACGATCGCGGCACGGTCGGTCGGGATCGCGCGAGCCGCGCTCGACGCCGCCGCGGAGTACGCGACCGAACGCGAGCAGTTTGGGGGTCCGATCGCCGACTTCCAGGCGATCCAGCACAAGCTCGCGGACATGGACACGAAGGTCCGGGCGGCCGAACTACTGATGCACGAGGCAGCTGATTTAAAAGAGCGCGACGAGGAGTTCATCAAGGAGGCAGCACAGGCGAAGCTTTACGCCTCGGAGATCTCCCGTGAAGTCGCGAACGAGGGGATCCAGATCCACGGTGGCTACGGCTACACGAAGGACTTCCCGGCCGAGCGGTTCTACCGCGACGCCAAGCTCTCGGAGATCTACGAGGGAACGAGCGAAGTGCTACGGAACACGATCGCACAACAGTTGCTCGACGAGTGAGATCCCGGAAGTGGATTGAGTATACAGGTTTTATAAGTGGACGTACGGCCCGATCCTAGGGTTTATAAGTAAACCGCGAACGCTTGCGTGAAGTGTGTGCGTCCGGTATCGACCGAGGATCCGCGTCTATCGCTCGTCGTCTTCCCGACCGTTTTCGGAGGGATCGGTACCCTCGTCGTCCTCGTTTCCGGAGGGTCCTTCCCTTTTATATGTCTCGCTCTCGTCGTCCTCGGCCGAGTCGCCGTCATTCTCGTCCACCTCCGGACGGTGAGCGACGTCGGCGTCGGAGGGGAACCGGTCGACCGCGTACTCGCCGGTATCGACCCGCTCGGCCGGTTCGGAGTAATCCCGCGTCGACGTCGAGAAGTCCGGACGAACGACCCCGTCCTCGGGGGGATCGATCCCTTCGTCCGCGTCCGTCACCGAGTCGTCCACACCCGCTACTGAGTCGTCGTCGGCGGCAGGAGCGGGCGAGTCGTCGGCGGCGGCAGGAGCGGGCGAGTCGTCGTCAGCGGCGGAACCGTCCTCGTCGTCGCGATCGTCGACGGGCCGCTCGCCGACGTCTCCCTCGAACCACTCGAACGCGGTTCGTCGCGCTCGACGCTCCGACAGCGCGTCCTGAAGTCGCGTCCTGAGTTCGTCGCGAAGTTCGATCGCCTCGTCGATATCGAAGTCGATGGCAGCGGCGTCGCTGCCGACGAGCGACCCCGTTCCGGCAGTGTCGGCGACGATCGTGGCGACGTTCCAGCGCCGCTGGAATAT
The DNA here is from genome assembly GCF_017873815.1 of Halorubrum alkaliphilum. Lineage (GTDB taxonomy): Archaea > Halobacteriota > Halobacteria > Halobacteriales > Haloferacaceae > Halorubrum > Halorubrum alkaliphilum. The sequence goes on from NZ_JAGGKQ010000005.1 coordinate 122,269, forward strand.
CGTCCGACTGTCGATGACGTTCTGGATCCGGTAGTACGGCACCGCCTTCACTTCTCGACTCCAGAAGCCGTTCCGGGTCAGTAAGTGGTCCTCGGCCAGCCAGTAGCCGCGATGTTTCCATTTCAAGTGTGCCGCAACGGGGACCACGAGCAGCAACCCGAGCGGGGCGACCCACGGCACGTCGGGGACGACGTACCAGTCGACCGCGAACGCGATCGCAGCCAGAACCCCGACCATCATGGCGTAGCGGAAGACGTACCGCCACCGGATCCGCTTCGGAGGGCGGCTGAAAGACGGCTCGCCGAACGATTCGACCTCGCGCGCCAGTTCGTACACGCGATCGGTCGACGCGATCGGAACGGCCGCCTGACTCCCGTAGTCGCCGCCCTGCCCCGGTGCGTAGCCGGCCGTCTCGATGGAGAGGCTGGCATACCCGAGGGCACGCTTGGCCGGGTTGTCGGAGATGGTTAGCGTCTGGACCTTTTCGGTCGGGATCGATCCGCTGTACCGGCGGAACAGTCCGCGTTCGTACCGAAGCTCGTTGCCCGCACGTGAGAGCCTGAAGCCGTAGTAGTTCGAGAACGCGAGTCCCGCCCCGATCACCCACGAGACGAGGAAGAGGACTCCGACGGCGACGATGGCGAACGCCGTGAGTACCGCCGCGGAGGTGTCCGGAAGGAATCCGGAGAGCACGGGGAACGACCCGGACCCTAAAAAGGCGAGCAGTCCGATGAGCCGTCCGTCGAAGGAGAGGGCACCGACCAAGGCGAGTTCGCGCGGCGAGATAGCGAACAGGTCCTCCTCGGTCGGGCCGACCGGGTCCCCGTTCTCGTCGGTTCCCGTCGCCGGAGAGGCATCGGACTTCCGCCGCTGGACCTCACGCTGGAGTCGGGTGGCCTCCTCGGGGGTGACGAACCGGATCGATCCCTCCGTGCTGGAACCGCCGGCGGTCTCGAGATCGACCGCAGCGACGCCGATAGCTCGCTGGATCACGCTTCGGCTTACGTCGACGTTCTGGATCCGCCGGTACGGGATCTCGCGTTCCCGCCGGGAGATCACGCCCGAGGAGATGTCCAGCGTGTCGTCGGTGAGTTCGTACTCGAACCGGCGGTAGTACGCGACCTCGTAGCCGACGGAGACGAGCAGGACGGCGGCGGCGACCGCTCCCCCGATCAGCAGTCCCCAGTCGTTGGCCGATGCGAGGAAGAACAGCAGGATCACGATCCCGACGACCCGCTGGAACGCCCGATACGGGATCGACTGCGGCGCGAGTTTCACACCGCGTCCTCCCCGTCGGCACGGATCGCCAGCCGTTTCAGTTCCTCACGGAGGTCGCTCGCACCGTCCGGCGTCAACCCCGGGATCCGCACGTCGGCCCCTCGCGATCCGGCGGTATAGACGACACAGGAAGCGAGTCCGACTCCTCGTTCGACGGGGCCGCGTCGCGAGTCCACGTGTTGGATGCGAACGAGCGGCACCGTGGTCCGAACCTGCGTGATCACGCCGCGATCGAGGTAGAGCGCGTCCTCACGGATCTCGTAGCTCCAGCGGCGATAGCGGAGGACCGCGTGGACGACGCCGAGTACGGCGAACGTCGCGCCGACAACGATCGGGACCCACTCGGGAACGTAGCCGAAATAAAACGCTCCGGCAACGGGGGCGGTCAGGAAGGCCGCGACGATGACGGCACGGATCATCCAGACGATCCGCACGCGGGGGTGTAGTCGCTGCGTCGTCATCGACGGCCCTCCATCGCGTGTCCCAGTCTCATGGCCCGTCGTTGTCGGCGGTCACATATAAGTTCCGGCGGAACGGGTACACAGAGCGCCTGTCGGAGGAGACTCTCATCGAGTGGGTGTGTCACACACACATCCGCAATATTTGTCGAAAACGATATCCCGTGCCAGTCGAGACTCACGGACGATGACCGACGATCCGTTCGAGAACATGCTCGCACAGATGGACCGTGCCGCCGAGTACGCCGACGTCGACGAGGGCGTCTTCGAGCGGCTCAAACACCCGGAACGAACGCTAAAGGTCACGCTCCCCGTGGAGTTGGAGTCCGGTGAGGTGGAGGTGTTCGAGGGGTATCGCTGCCAGTTCGACGGTGCCCGCGGCCCATTTAAAGGCGGGGTTCGATACCACCCGACGGTGACCCAGCGCGAGGTCGAGGCGCTCGCCGGCTGGATGACGTGGAAGGCGGCGCTCGTCGACCTCCCGTACGGGGGTGCCAAGGGCGGCGTGATCTGCGAGCCCAAGGAACTCACCGATCGCGACCTCGAACGGCTCACTCGGCGATACACGGAGGGAATACGGCGGATGATCGGACCTGAGGTCGACGTGCCCGCACCGGACATGAACACGAACCCGCAGACGATGGCCTGGATGATGGACACCTACTCCATGTACGAGGGGTACGCCGTCCCGCAGGCCGTCACCGGGAAACCACTCGAGATCGGCGGGACGCCGGGTCGCGTCGAGGCGACCGGCCGCGGCGTCTCCATCGTGACCGAACGGCTCTTCGAGTACCTCGATCGCGACCTCTCGGAGGCGACCGTCGCGATCCAAGGGTTCGGCAACGTGGGGTCGAACGCGGCCCGGCTGCTCGATGACGCCGGCGCACGGATCGTCGCTACCTCAGACGTCACAGGCGCGGCCTACGACCCGGACGGGCTCGACACTGAGGTCCTCGCGGAACACGTCGCCGACGGCGGGCTGATCGAGGAGTACACCGCCGGAGATGACCGCCCGAGCGGTCTCGTTACCGACGACGATCCTGACCACATCACGAACGAAACCTTGTTGACACTCGACGTCGACGTCCTCATTCCCGCTGCCGTCGAGGGCGTTATCACCGCCGACAACGTCGACGACCTCCGTGCGGGGGCGATCGTCGAAGCCGCGAACGGACCGACGACCGTCGCCGCCGACGAAACCCTCTCTGGTCGGGACGTCCCCGTCGTCCCCGATATTCTCGCGAACGCCGGCGGAGTCATCGTCTCCTATCTCGAATGGGTTCAGAACGCACAGGAGTTCTCTTGGCCGCTCGAAACAGTCAACGCGGAGCTCGAGCGACGCATCGGATCGGCGTTCGACGAGACGATCGCGCGATACGACGGCGGCGAGACGCCGGACCTCCGCACCGCCGCGTACACGCTCGCGCTCGAACGGACGGCCGGTGCCCACGAGTACCGTGGGCTGTTCCCGTAAATCGGACCCCTGCTACCGACGAGGCGTCTCTACGCCCGTCGGATCCGGTCTGCGGTCACGTCGATCGGCTCCGCGTAGTGGACGATCGGCTTGTCGGCTGGTTTCTCGAACCCGTTCGTCTCGAATAGGTCGTTCCGGCGGAGATCGACCCTCGCCTCCCGAAGCGTCCAGGGCTCGTGGGCTATCTCACCGCAGTAGAGTCGGTTTCCGGCCGCGTAGAAGCGATAGTTTTCGACGAGAAACGCGGGCAACGACCCTGGCTCGGGAACAAACGCGTCGCCGACCGGTTCGTACGTCGCGTCGAACCGCGCCGACGGTGCGCCACGGTGCCGGCGATCGCTTTTGAACCGTACGGCACCGTTCTCTCGGGTCACGTCCATCCGAGCACGATAGTACGGGAGCGCGAACAGGCGTCGCGCGACAGCGACACCCAGCCGGTCGGCCGCATCGAGATTATAAAAGTACACGCCCGGCCCGTTCGGTCCGTCGACGTACGTTCGGAGGTTCAACTCCGGAAACGAGAGTCCGATGGGTGACCCACGAGGACGGATGTCCGACATCACAAACGGGACGACTCCGAGGTATGCCTGGCCGTTGTGCGTAGCAACCGAGAGTCGCTCAGGGAGCGTTCCGGCGACGAGATCGGGGTTGACCGCCCAATGGAGGAAGCATCCGTCTTGCCACGTCATCTCCAGCCAGCGACGACCGAACATATGGACTGTTGGGTCGTCAGCGACATAACCCGCACGGCAATAGCCGGGACTGGAACGAATTGTGCGTCAGTATCGGTTGCGACCCTCGGCAGCGTCCTTCCACTCGCCGACGCCGGAGGGGTCGAGATGGACGTGGACGTCGCCGACGCCATCCAGATCACGGAGCCGGGTGACGAGTTCCGTCTCGATGTCGTGTGCTCGGCGGAGCGTCATCTCGCCGTCGACCTCGACGTGGACCTCCACCTCCAGCTCCGTTCCGTCGTAGAACACCCGAAGGTCGTGGACGCCGACCACCGCGTGGTGGCTCCGAAGCGCCTCCGTGACCCGGTCGCGGTCGCCATCAGGCGGGGCCGCGCCGACGAGGTACGTCACGTTCTCGCGGGCGATCTGAACGCCCTGATACATGACGAGGAGGCTCACGACCGCGCCGGCGACGGGATCGAGGATCGGGAGGTCGAGAAACGCGCCGATCACCCCGACCATCGCGGCGAGCGAGGTGTAAATATCGTTCAGACAGTCGGTCGCGAGCGCGGCGAGCGCGGTCGAGCCGAGGTCGACGTTCACCCGCGTCGTGTACCAGTAGAGGACGTACATATCCGCTATCGCGAACAGCAACGCGCCGACGAGGACGGGACTCGCCGAGACTTCGGGGACGCCCAACAGGCCGAGTACGGACTCACGGAGGAGCACCACCCCGAGCAAGAAGATGATCGCGCCGACGAACAGTGCGGTCAGCGGCTCGATCCGCTGGTGGCCGTGTGGGTGCTCGGCGTCGGCGTCGTCGTACCGCGATCCGCCCCAGACGAACACGACCGCGCTGGCGACGAGGTCGGCGACGGAGTGGGCGGCGTCAGCGAGCAGCGCCACGCTCCCGAACGCGATCCCCGCGGCACCCTCGACGGCGATCTTCGCGGCGTTGCCGGCAACGTTCACGCCCGCCGCTCGGCGGAACCGCCGCTTTGCTCCGGCGAGCGAGGAACCGCTCATGAAGACGACTCGACCACCGGCGTTCTTAAGTGGTGCGTCCGGTCGGTAGGCGTCGTCGATCATCACTCCGGAGAATGAGAAGCGCCGTATTTGGGTATCAAACCCGATAGTTGGCGGTCGATCTTTATAACCGAAGGCCGCTGAGAAACCGTATGTTCCGCTGTGAGCGCGCCCAAAGCGAGGTCCTCGGGACCGTCCTTCTTCTCGGGGTGACGATACTAGTCGTCGGATCCACGGTCGCGCTCGGGTCCGTTGCGCTCACCGACTCTCAGCAGACCGCGGACCTCCAGCGTGTTGAGGGTGCGATGACGCAGTTCGATTCGAAGGCAAGCCTCGTCGCGCACGGCGAGTCACCCACGAAAATGGTCCAAATGGATGTCGGGCGGACCGCGGACTTCCGGGTCGACGAGGACGCCGGCTGGATGCGGATCGAGGTGGAGACCGATGAGGGCGAGAACGACATCAATGAGACGGTCCGCTTCGGCGCGGTCGTATACGAAAGCGGGAGCGAAACCGTCGCGTATCAGGGTGGTGGTGTCTGGCGGTCCAACGCGGACGGTTCGTGGATGGTCTCTCCGCCGGAGTTCCATTACCGCGGAAGGGGCGGAACCGAGACGCTCACTCTCCCGCTCGTGACGATCGAGGACAGCGGTGGTCCGCTCGCAGACACGGTACGGATTACCGATACCGAGCAACCATCCGAGCGGGTTTTTCCCTCGAAAAGCGGTTCGAATCCGCTTCTCGGCGGGAACGTGACCATCACTGTCGAAAGCGACTACGCTGAGGCGTGGGGCCGATTTTTTGAATCGCGAACGGATGCTAGCGTAGAGTCACTTGACGGGAACCGCACCCGGATTCGGCTCCCTACCGAGATCGAGTCGTCCCAAGTAACTCAGTCGCTATTCGGACTCAACACTGGTAGCGGGTTCAATGAGCAAACGTTGATGGAAGACATCAACTCCTTCAACGCGGCATCATACGACTCTCGGGACTACCCACCCTCGGAGGCAACCGGTGACAACGTTCGGGTATACGCTGACGGCGGAATCGACGGGGGGGCACCCGGACAGCTCGATGTCGAGCATATCAACATCGGTGGAACCCTATCCGGTTCGGATGTCCACCCGTCGACAAGCGCTCTTGAGAGTGCGGCGGATCTCGTTACTGAGGAGGCTGTGGGGACGACCCGCCATGTTGATATGAGCGGCGAAATCACCGACCGGATCGAGACGTTTCGGTCGACGTTCAACGACCTCAACGAGACTGCCACCGACGGGGATCCGGAGTCATACGAAGACACGGCGTCGTCGATCGAACTCGGAGCGGGAGAAACGGAAGACCTCGATTCGACGTACGTCGACGGTCCGGTCTCCGTAGAGGGTGGAGAGTTGACCGTCGAGGGGGACTTACACGTTAACGAAACGTTGGACCTGAGAGAAGGCGGAAATCTGATCGTCAATGGCGATCTGTATGTCGGCGAGGGACTCGAGGTAGTCAGTTCGACGATGGAAACACACGGTTCACTCGCTGTCAACGGAAACGCGGTGTTCGGCGGGGCGACAGATGCGACGCTTCGTGGGGACACGTACGTCAACGAGGCACTCATCGTCAAGGAAGGCTCCTCGATGACCGTTGAGGGGGAGGGAGTTCGTGCGGTTGAAATAAACGAGGACGTCGAACTGATCGGGTCCAACGACGGAACCGAAATCGTCCTCAACACCGGAGAGAGGGGAGACGAGTTCCACCTGCTGGCGGACGGAGACGTGCTCATAGGCTCAGAAGGCGGGTCCGGTACACTCCGCGTCGCTGGCAACGGCATCGCGTATCTCCACGGCACTGGCGACGTACTCGTCGAATCGAACGGGGCACCTGCCGGTGTCAACGTCGTGGACGAGGCTACCGCTCAGTGGTATCATGACGGATCCGTGTTCGAAATTAAAGCGAACGACCACGATGCCGTTCTCGAGTCCGACGCAGCACGGAACCATCCCGGCGGCGGACTCTGGTTGTTCAGTACCGCGGATACGGTACACCTCAAGGGCAACGCGGAGGATGGATCCACGGCCTACGTCAACGGAGTTGTTCATGCAAACGGAGTGGTACTCAATGACGAGACACGGATCGATGGCGCGCTCTCAGCCAATGACGTACGGTTCATCGATGCCGATGTCACGCTGAACCACGACGAGGCGATCGAGGATTACGATCCGTTCGTCGATAGGACGATACCCACCGTCAACCACCTCCATGTGTCCGTTCACGGCATAGATGTGGGTGGGGAAAGGAGCGACGACTGATGATGCCCCAACGATCGCTCAGTCGCCGAGCGTGGTTCTTATCTCGGTCGTGTGAATAATAACTCGCTCGTCTACAGTGATCGTCACCGAGACCGTGTCTTCATCGCACTCGACGGAGGCAGCGTCTTCATCACACCCAACAGCGATCCGGTCCGGATACTCCGCCGACAAGTCCTCATAATACTGCTCCCAAGCATCGGCGCGTGGGGACGCCTCGTGAGTCAAGGTCACGTTTTCGCCGTCAGCAACGATCATTTCGCGATTGTGACGCTCACTGACGAGCAGTACAGTTCGGTCGCCTCCAGCCAGTCTGGACGTACCGGATGCCGCCCGCACGTCAACGATCGAAAACACGGTTGTTTCACCGACTAGTAAGTCAGGCTCGTTCACCATGACCGCGTTTGAGCCATCACTCCGGAAGACAGCCCCGTTCTCGTACACGACCTTCGTGTTGCCAGCCCCTGAGTACTCTATCGGCCGAGATGGAAGGCTCAATACGCTCGACTCGGTGCCGTCAACCGTCGCTCGGAGGCGAACAGGATCGCTGAGCTCGATCGACCCGCCCGCGAGCCGGACCTCGGTCGCCCGGCTTGGTACGCCGTCTCGACTGATGTCGTTGAGGTTGTCGTGGAGGACATCAAACGCCCGCTCGACGTTGTTGTCGCGCTCGGCGAGCTGCGCGTCCTCCAATCCGCCGAGACCGACTGTGAACGTAACGGCGATCGTTGACGTGATCAGCGCGAACACCAACACGAATCCGACGACCTCGCTGACGCCGCGGTCGGCCGCGAGCAACCCTTGAGAGCAGTTCACATCCGTCATGCTTCGCTCACCACCACTTCGCCGCCGCTGTCCAATCCCGGATCCGGCACCCAGTGTATCCGTAGATCTCCACCGGTGAGCGTCGCGTTCCGGATTTTGGTGTCCGAACGCGCGCGGAACGGAACCTCGACGGTCGCGTCCGCCCGGTCGCTCTCCAGGGTGACGGTCCCTTCGGTCCCGGCGGTGGTTACAGTGACCCGGTAACCGGCTCCCGACACCCGATCGGGGAGTGAGACGGGACGGACGACCGTGAGATCCGCAGGTGATTCGGCGGTCCCCGCGAGCCTTTCGACGGTCATCAGGTCGGCGGCCACGCGCTCGCCGACGACGGTGAGTTCACCTTGGGCAGCACGCTCACGCTCGGTGTCAACGAACGAGCCGCCCGCGATGAACAGTCCCGAGAGCAACAGCGTTGAGACCGCGAGCATCAGGACGTAGCCGACGGTAACCGACACCGCGCGCTCGTCGCCGCGGGAGGGATCACGCATCGTTCTCACCCGGTGCAACTCGGACTACGTCCCTGTACTCCAGTTCGGGCGTGCGATGATGGACCTCCACGTCGGCGCTGTAGACGGCGTCAACGACGTACGGCTGTGCGGTACGGTCTGCGGGGGTAGTCCCGTACGGCTCGTTCGGATCGGCGCTCGGGTCGTCCATCTCGTCCACGACGAAGTGGTAGGTGCCGGCCGCCGCGTCGCCGTTCTCGTAACGGATCTCGTAGCTTTCGGCTCCGTTCTGTACGTTCTCGGCCCACACGAGCTCTTTCCACTCGTTGCCCGCGACCGTGCCGCCAGTCACGTCGATCGTATAGCTGCCGTCCTCCGAGCCGTCGAACGACTCGGATTCCAGAGTCTCGGTTCCGTTGTCGACGGTCACCTCAATACCGTCGCCACTGGCGTTCCCGGACACCGACATCGACCAGGTCGCCCCGGAGCGGTTCGCGACCACGGTAAACGGTTCCTCATCGAGTGACCGCTCGTTCACGGTCAGCTGGTAGTTCCGCGTCCGAGTGACGGTAGTCGCGAGGGTCCAGTCGGAGGTTCCGCTCTCGTTGGTCATGGCTCGGTAGCCACCATCGGCGAGCTCGTCCTGCGCAATGAAGTGGCCGGTCTCGTTAGTCACCGCACTCACGTCGGCGATCACACCATCACGAAGCCGAAGATCGCCCGTAGCGTCACTGTATACGGACATGGTCGCGTTGAAATCGTCTCCGACGCCATCGGAACCGCTCTCGGTGCGGTGTTCTCGCTCCATGATCGCGGCCACGTCCTCGACGGTCCCGTCGCGGAAGTCGACCGCTTCGGCTCCCCCGGCGTCAACGCCGCGAGTCGCGAGGTTCTCGGTATAGATGACGGTGTTCAACAGCAGCACGACCGCCACGAGGATCACCGCGAGCGTTAGCCCGGTGATCAGGATCATCTGTGCCCGGTCCTCGTCGGGTTCGGGGTCGGACCCGCGGACGCGAGGGGGTTTCACATCTGCCATGCGGTGATGCGCACCTCCACGACCGTGTACAGCGTGTCGCTCCCGCCGACCGGGTCGGCGAAGTAGTCATGTTCGTTCTCCTCGTCGAGTCGCGGCCCGGAGTACACCGGATCGTTCGGATCGTCGGCGCTGGGGTTGAACAGTCGATCGTCACCGTAGAGTGCTACACGCTTGCTGGCGGTCGCCGCGTTGTCGCTGGGAGTGCCCATGTCGACCAGTCTTTCTCGCCCGGTGCTGCCGTCCCCGTCGGGGTGGTAAACCTCGATGTTGAACGCGATCCGCCTGTCGTCGAACGCTTCTCTCAACGGGTCGTGTAGCGGATGTGATTCCGTCATCAACCCAGCGTACGTTCCGTCGTTGTCGGCGTCGACGAATCCGTTGTCGTAATAGCGGAGCGCACGGGACAAGTCGCCACGATGTCCGGCCGTTTCCAGCACGTCCTGAGCCGCGATCGCCGCTTGGTTCTCGACGTGCTGGTTCGAAGTGCTTGCGGACAGCGGGGTCACTGCCGTTGCCTGTGTTGCGAAAACGATCCCGGCGACGAGAAGGAGTGCGGCGGCGAACGCCTCCAATGTGTGCGCTTGCCCGCGATCGTCGGGGAAGTGTTCGACGAACATCTCACCACACCCGCAGCGTGAGCCGGTACGTTTCCCCGTTGATGTCGACGATACGACTCGCGGCCGAGACGCTCTCGCTTCGGGACGGAGTGGGGCCGGCGTGCATCCGGACGTCTTCTTCGCCGACCGTTCCGACGACTCCGCTTTGCGTGACCGTGAGATTGAGTCCGCGGAACTCATCGATCCCGAGTTCGACGTGGAGCTCCTCGGCGTTCGATTCCCAGTTACAGTCCCACTCGGACGCCGCCCTCTCACCGTCCGTTCCGTTGAAGAACGCGTGCGTACAGACCGGCGACAGCGTCGCGGTCGACCCCGGGCCGGCAAGAGAGGACTCCACCAACTGTGCGGTACCGCGCTCTGCGACGATGACCGTCGCGCCGTCCCCGACGGCGTACGGCTCCAAGAGGGTCGGTACGAACGCAAACGTGAACCCGACGACGACGAGGAACACCGACATCCCGACGACGAAATCGAGGACGGTCTGTGCGCGACCGTCGGTCGTGAAGGCTCCAGTATGCTCACCCGACATAGATCCACACCCCCAGTGCCAGCGTCATCAGGACGACCGCGAACTTCACGCCCGAGAGGACCGTCGCGTTCCGGATGTACCCGCTGATGAACCCGGAGAGGACGGCCTGTATCGTCACCGCGTGGAAGAACAGCATCGAGAGCACTTCGGGTTCCATGCCACCCCCACCGAAGTCCGGGCCGCCGCCCCCGACGGCGTCAGCCGAGTTCCCGTCGGCCTGTGAGGAGAGGTCGCCCATCACGTCGATGAACTGCGTCTGGAGGATGGCCATGACGCCGAGAAGCGTGACGTACGTCATGAGGATGATCGCTACCTGCATCCGCGTCCGGGAGCGTCGTTCCCGCTCGATGTCGTCCTGGTTCTCCGAGGCCTGTGCCGCCGTCGTCAACACGTCCGTGATCTGGGAGGAGGCCTCCTGTGCCTCGGAGATGAGTTTCACCGTTCGAGCGAGCCGGGGGACCGCGTACTCGTTGTTGAACTCGACGAGTGCGTCCCGGAGGCTCATGCCATAGTTCACCTTGGCGTGGATGATATCGAACTCCTCGGCGAGCTTTCCCGATGAGGTCTCAGCGACGGTACGGATCGATTCCAACAGCGTCTGTCCGGTGTCGTTCGCCGAGGAGAGCTTTCGAAGGTTCTCCGAGAGTTTGCCCGTGACGGCCTGTTTGGACCGTTGTCCCCACTCGTGGAACACGGCAAGGGGGATCAGCGTCACGTACGCCGGCACGTACACCCAGATGAACGCGGACCACACTGGACGGTCGACCCAGCCGTCGAACGTTGTCGGCGCGGACCCGGACGCGACCGCGACGGCGATGAGCGCCAGCGCGGCCGGCACGGTCATCGCGAGCGTGAAAAGCGGGTTGTCACGCAGGAAGTGGTGTGGAGCGGCGAGGATCCGCTTCGTCTTGTGGGTCCCCTCACGCTCCCGGATCCGGTCGAAGATCCCGCTGCGGCCGACGAACCCCTCGATCAGGCCGAGATGGAGCAGTCCCTCCCGGCTGGTCTGTTGGAGCCGTTCGCTGCCGCCGTCGGGACGCAGATAGCCGTCCCCCGGCTCGTCCTGTTTGACGGTTGAGACGAGCACCAAGAAGCCCAGCCCAGTCAGCGGAATGAGGAGGTACACCGTGGCGTATAACAGGACGTCGTCGGACTCGCCCATCATCCCCATGATCACGAGGATGACGATGAGGAGGAGCGGGAACAGCGAGAGCGTCATGTACATCTCGCCGAACAGCTCCAACGTCTCCAGCGTCATCTCGCGCTCCTGTTTCGAGGTGCGCATGTGTTTGTCCTTTTTGTCCTTTAGGAACGATTCCATGTCTCCCCCGGAGTTGACAATGGAGAGCATGTCGGCGAGGAACTGTGAGAGCTCGTCGGAGGGCGTCTCCATCGACTGCTGGCGGAGCGCGTTCCGATAGTCGGTTCCGAAGTACTCCGTCTCGTTGATCACGCTCTGGAACTCCTTCGACACCTCTCCGTAGGTGTCCTCGGCGGTCGCCATCGCCCGAAGGATCTCCAGTTGATTGAGGCCGCCGACCGAGAGCGCGTACATGAACGAGACGGAGTCGGCGAGCAGCAGGTTGATCTCCCGCTCGCGGGCCGACGACCGGGAGTACGGGAGCGCGATCAGCGTCCCGAACCCCAGCGCGAACCCGATCGATCCGAAGACGAGTCCGCTGATGAACACCGCCGCCGGGACCACGAGCGACCGCAATAGCTCCGTCGCTGCCGGGCTCGGCGACGGGACCCCGAGCGACAGCGTCTCGGGAGCGATCAGACCGAGCGCGAACACGCCGTACCCAAGGAGCGTCCCGACCACCCAGAGCACGACGCCGAGAAGCACGCCGACGCCGAGCGACCGGGACACGTACATCTCGACCGGGTCCGTCATCCGCGCCTCGGCAAGCTTCTGCTCCACGTTCCCGACGAAATCGCCATCGGGATCGAACAGGAGTCCGAAGACCGGGTAGAACAGTCGACCGAGGAGGTCGTCATCAACCCGTCCGCGTCCGAGACCGGTATCGAGACTCATTGTCCCACCAGTCGTGCGTTCATCGGCTCAGCCCTCCTCCTCGGCGGGTTCGACGGTCTCGAACCCCCACTCGTCGATGTCGCCATTCGCGTCGGCCGCATCCGAACCCTCCGCGTCGGCCGCATCCGAACCCTCCGCGTCGTCGTCCGTGTCCGCTGCGTCCTCCCCGTCCTCCACGGCTTCCGTACTCACCGCGCCGTCCGAACTCGTCGCGCCCTCCACGGATCCGGTATCGACTGCGTCGTCGTCGTCGCCACGGCTCTCCTCCGTCGGTGGCGGACTCATGACGTCGACTCCCTCGGGGAACGGCTCGTCGAACGATTCGTCTATTTCCAGCGTTCCGCTCTCGCCGTTCGTCGAGGTCTGGGACCGGTCGATTCCCTCACCCGCCGAGACGGCCGATTCGTCACCCGTCGCGATCGATGCTTCAGCATCTCCGGATCGGTCGGGTCCGTCGACGACGCTGTGGCCGGTGTCGCCGACGGTATCCTCCGATCCGGACCCCGCGTCGTCACTGACGATCCGGTCGGTCAGCCGGTCCGCTGTCCGGGCCGCCTCGGCGAGCGAGTCATGGGCGGCGTTCGGGCGGGCCTCGACGTCTCGGGCCGGATCGACGTCGAGGAGCGCGTCAGCGACCGATTCCGGCACCGAGCCGCGGTACTCGCCGAGTAGATCCTCGGCGTCCTCGAGGATTCCCTTCGCCTCCTCGCGTCCGGCCTCGTCCGGCTCGGGACGAGGCACCATCGCCTCCTTTTCACGGTCCACGTTGATGAGGACGGACTCCATCTCGCGGAGGTCCTCGAGCGAGCGCTCCAACTCGTCGTTGGCCATCAGCGCCAGCACCGTTTCCGGATCGTTGATGAACGCCTGGAACGTCGCCGCCACCTGCGCGTAGCTGTTGAGCCCCCGGTCGATGAGGTACGCCAACACGAGTCGTCGCTTTCGGAGTTCCTCGTCCAGCGTCGCCCGACTCCAACCGCGGTCGAACATGATCTCTTCGAGCGTGTTCGAGTCCCCCATTCGGAGGAACTCGTCCGTCTCCGCCTGCCACTGGAAGACGTCTTGAACGTTGATCTCGTCGTTCTCGGCGTCGTAGTGGTTGATCTCCGTGAGCGACTTGTTCCGGCGCACCTTCTTGCCCTGTACCCGGGTCGACGTCTGGATCGAGACGAGATCCAGCGCGGAGAACATCGTCTTCGAGACGTTGATCGGGTCCGTGGTGAACCGCTTGAGTACCTCGCCGACTGAGTCGGCGTGGAACGTCGTGTACGTGGTGTGGCCCGTCGACATGACCTGAAACGCGGTGCGGCCCTCCTCGCCACGGATCTCGCCCATCACGATGTAGTCCGGGCGCTGGCGGAGCGCGGCTTCGAGCAGGTCGAACTCGTCGACGTCGCCCTTGTCGTCGTCGGAGAAGGACGGACGAGTGACCGACGCGATCCAGTTGCGCTGGGGAAGTTCGACCTCGCGAGTGTCCTCGATCGAGACGATCTTCGCGTTCGAGGGGATGAAAAGCGAGACCGCGTTCAGGCTCGTCGTCTTCCCGGAGGCGGTCCCGCCGGCGAAGATCAGGTTCTTATTGTTCTCGATACAGATCCACAAAAAGGCCATCTCGTCGAGCGAGAAGGTCTTCCAATTTATGAGGTCGACCGGCGTGAACGGGACGTCCTTGAACTGGCGGATCGTGTAGTTCGTCCCGTGGTCCGACACCTCTCTCCCGAGCGTGAGCTGGGCACGTGAGCCGTCCGGGAGGGTCGCGTCGACCTGTGGGCGTCGTTTCGAGATCCCCTTACCGGATCGCTGGGCGAGTTTGACGACGAAGTCGTCCAGCTCGTCCGTACCGTGGTAGACGTTCGTGATGACCTGTTCGTAGTCGGAGTGGTAGACGAACACCGGCGAATCGTAGCCGTCACAGGAGATGTCCTCGACGTTGATGTCGTGTTTGATCGGGTCGATCCGCTCGTACCCGATGAAGTCGCGTTTGAGGTAGTACAACAGCTTCTCCACTTGGTACCCGGACAGCGTCTCCGCGTCCTCGGCCAACACGGCCGGTTCGGGACGCGCACTGATCCGGGAGGTCCGCTCGGCCCGTTGGCTCGGGGGCCGGTAGCCGATCGTCTCGGCGATCCGTCGCGGGAGTCCGTCCGAGAGGTCGACTCCGAGGCCGTCCAGGTCGATCCGGTCCAGGAGATCGGTAAGGGGCCCCTCGTCGTCCCCCTCGTAGAGATCGTATCGTTCGAGGAGCGTCCGCGTCTCGTCGGCGATGACTCCCTCACGAAAGCCCTCCCCCTCCCCGGTGATCGACTCGTCCGCGTACTTGATCGAGGTCCGGAGCTTCCCCGTGAGGAACTCCGCCAGGTCCGACTCGATGCTGGTCAGGTACGGCTGGACCACGTAATACTTCACCTCGTTCTCCTTCGTCGATCGGAACACGATCACGAACGCGTAGGGTTCGTTCACCCAGTAGCGCTCCACCTCGCGGAAGTGCGTCTTCTTCGCCATCGGAACCGCCTTCTCCAGATCGTACCGGTTTGCGAGGGTGGTCTCTCCGTCGACCGTTGAAAAGAACGCGTCCTCGTCGAGTTCCGGATTCACGTCGACCGTCCGCTCGTCGACGAGGTCCGCCAGCCGGTCCGCGGTCTCCGCGCCCGCGTCCAACACGCTCTCGATGCCGCCGGGGTCGAAACCCAGCGCGTCGATCTTGTGCTCGTGGGTGAACGGTATCGGTTCGTCCTCCTCGTCGGTCGGGAGGGTACCCTCCTCGTCGCGATACCACTGGTCCTCGAAGTCGCTCCACGTGTAGTACCCCTTGAGAACCGGGACCTCGTAGAGGTCGTATCGAGCGTGACCCCGGTCCCATAGCTCGTCGCCGACCGCGACGGTGGCCCGGAGCCTGAATCCGAGCTCATCCGGGTGGAATCCGAGGAACTCCGCGGGATCGACGGCGACTCGCTCCCAGTCGAGATCCGTCGGTGGGCCGGCGGGAACCGGTTCCACGTCCGCGCCGGCGACGACGACAAGACCGGAGACGCCGTTTCTGCCGACCGCCTCTCCCACACCGTGCTCGTCGGGAGGGTCCGGCTCCCCGGCCTCGTTCGTGTCCGTCGTTTCGCTCCGTCCGCCGACACGGTCGTCCGTATCGTCACGGGACACGGTAGTCCCCCGCGTTTCGTCGACGCTCCGTCGGCGGTCCTCGTACACCGCGGACCCGCTTGCGACGACGTCGTCGCTCCCGATCACGAGCGTGCCGGCAGCCGGGGTTCCGTGCCCGTCGACGGGCGTTTCGCCGTCCGTTTCGAAGGGCTGGTCGACCCCCGACACGCGAACGACTGCCGTGTCGCGGTCATCGACCCGGGCTTTCACCGCGCTCGCCGGCACCGCCGGAGCCTCGGGGATCCACTCGTACAGTTCCTCCGCGGCGTCGACGTGTCCGTGCTCCCGGAGAACGGATCGCCAAGTGTACCGTCCGACCGTAACCGGCGGGTCGACATCGGCAGGGGCGGAATCGCCCTCCGCAGTGTCGGTCCGCGCGGAATCGGACACCAGTCGCTCTCTCCCGTCCGTAGCGGGCTGGCGCTCGGCGTCCTCGCCGTCCATAGCGGATGTCAGCCTACATCGCGTAAAAAGCTGACTGGCAAAAACCCGCGATTGATAATCCTCGTGTCGGAGCGGTGGTGTTTTGGATCCGCCGGGGACAGTTATGGCGTGACGCGTTTCCAGTACCTTCGTCGGCTCCGAACCCTGCGCGATCCCGAGGTCCGCGACCGGGTCAGAGCAGTGGTCGCCGAGGAGCTGCTGGGGACGCCTCGAAGCCTCGCGATCGTCCTCGTACTGACGTCGTTCATGTTTCTCGTCGGGGTCGACTACTACGCGGAGAGTCTCTCCGACGTCCCGACCGTTCTCTGGCCACTGTACGCGGACTCGGCGGTCGCGGTCGCGCTCGCCGCGCTCGCGTTGGCGACGGTGCTTCCAACGGTCGGCTCCGGCGGCGACGTTTCCGACGTGCCGACGAACCGCGCGCTGGCGTACCTCCACACCCTCGCGTTCGTCTGGCTGGTCCAGTTCGGGCTGTGGCCGCTCGTCTCCCTGAACCTCGCGTTCGAGGCGTACGTTACGGCCCCCGACGCGTGGATATACTACTGGGGCGTGCTCGGGACACACCTGTGTTTCGTCGGCCTCGCACTCCTGTTTCCCGCGTTCGGTCGGACGACGCGTGGAGCGCTGGCGCTGGCGCTGGCGCTCGGCGTCCTCAACGTCGTCGTCGACTACGGGTTCGGCTACCATCCGCCGCTGTTGTACGACCCGGGAGCCGTCCTCGCGGCCGCGACGCTCGGCATCGCCGTGCTCTCGGTGTGGTTGGCCGGCCGGTCCTTTCGGCGGCTCGGCGACGACACCGATGGGTCGTCGGTTCGTTAGCCCGTGACGATTCGGTAGCCCGTGGCGATTCGGTAGCCGATGCCGGGGCGCTCAGAGGTCGTCGACGGCAGCCAACGCCTCCTCGATCGAGGGAGCGTCGAACCACGTCTCGCCGGTATAGGCGTTCGCACCTGCGGTGTACAGGTCGGTCACGGTCGCGAGGACATCCTCGGGGAGCGCGATCGGCTCGACGTCACAGATCGATCGCCAGTCGTCCGTCTCGTGGTTCTCGACCGCGCGTTTCGCGTTCGAGACCGCCTCGACCCACTCGGGCTGCGTCCGCTTGTACCACTGGCGGATCACCTCTTTCGACACCTGTGTGCCGCCGTAGGAGAACCGGTTCTCGTCAAAGGTGCCGACCACGTCGGCGACGCGGAGCTCGCCGTCCACGTAGCAACACTCGATCTTCCCGTCCTCGTGGACGAACCCCGCGCCGGCTGCTTGCTCGGTGACGACCCGGTTGACGTCGCGGGCGAGCGTGTCGAGCGCGTCGATGTCCGCGACCCCGGCGACCCGGTCCGCTTCGGCGCGCGAGAGGTACCGGTCCTGTCGCTCGTATTTCGTCGAGAACTCGACGACCGGCTCCGGGAGTTCGACGACCCCCTCGGGCCAGGCGTCGAGACCGAGACCGACGTCCGACGGTTCGGCTCGGCGTCGGAGGCTCGACCCGACCGGGACCGTGTTCCGGAAGACGACTTCGAGGGGGACGAGGTAGTTCGCACCGCCGGCGGTGTGGAACGCGTCGTAGTCGTAGCCGGCGTCGGACCCCTCGTACGGTAGGTCGGGTACCTGTGTCAACTCGATCGCCATCTCCGTCGGCGGCGCTCCTGAGTCCTTGAGGGGACCGACCGCGTCCTCGGGATCCGCCCCCGTCTCGACCGCAGCCGGGTCGACGACGCCGCGGTAGTGTGTGGGGATTCCGGCCGACTCCAGTCGCTCGAAGTTGAACGCGCCCATCGTACAGAGGCTCGCGCCCTTTCGTGGGATCGTGTCGGGCATTCGTCCCCAATCGAACACCGAGTAGGCGTCGGTGAACGCGAACCGACCTCGACCGAGTGCCTCGGCGGTCGCGGGCTCGACGACGCGGAACTCCTTGACGCTCGTCATACCGGATCCGGCGACCGCCTCCCCCATGAACCTTTCACTTACGTGGTCACCTCGACCGCCCGAGGTCGGTATCGATCCACGCTCGTGGGTACAGCGTGGGGTCCGTGGGCGTCTCCGTCGCGCACCGAAAGGTCCACCCGGTCCCCGGACGGATCCGACGTATGAACGACGAACGCGAGGTCGTCGTCCTCCGGTACGGCCACCGGCCCGGACGTGACGACCGGATGACGACACACGTGGGTCTCACGGCGCGGGCGCTCGGCGCGGACCGTGTGGTCGTCCCCGACAACGCGGGCCAGTCGGCCGAGACCGTACGCGACATCACCGATCGGTTCGGCGGTCCCTTCGAGGTCGAACTCCGCGGGGACCAGAAGGCGATCGTCCGCGACTTCGACGGAGTCGTCGTCCATCTCACGATGTACGGCGAGCGCATCCAGGACGTCGAGGGCGAGATCCGCGAGGCGGTCGGTCTCGACGACGACACGGCCCGGCCCCGGGACCTCCTCGTCGTCGTCGGCGGCGAGAAGGTGCCGTGGGAGCTGTACGAGCGCGCCGACTTCAACGTGGGCGTGACGAACCAGCCACACTCGGAAGTCGCCGGCCTCGCCGTCTTCCTCGACCGGCTGTTCGCGGGCGCTGAACTCGACCGGGAGTGGACCCACGCCGACCGCCGGGTGATGCCGGAAGCGACCGGAAAGACCGTCGTCGACGTCGACGAGGAGGGCCCGAGCGGGAACCCGGGTACCGAGTCGACCGACGGCTGATCACAGGCTGATCCGCTCCACCGCGGTGCCCGCTGCCGTGAGGTCCTCGCCGGTCGCGGCCGCGACGACGACCGTGTGGGCGTCGACCGCAGGATCCAGTCGGAACTCGAACTCGCCGCCGTTGGGGGTCACAAGCGACGAGCCGTCGGCGGTGTACACGGCGACGACCGCGCCGTCCGTCTCGCCGGAGACGACGACTTCGTCGCCGACGAAGTCCGCGACCGCGGCCAGTTCGGGTCCCTCGGGTCGGTCGCGCTCGACGCATCGCTCGCGGACGAACTCCGGCGTCTCGACCGGCTTGCCGGCGTCAACGCCGTGCGCGAGGCGGATGAATCCAGCCATCGACCAGGCAAGCGGGGTCGCCCCCCCGGTGCCCTCGCCGAACTCCCAGCCGTACTCGGTCGGATGTTCGCGGTCCCACACCTGCTCGGGTAACATCCGCCCGGAGTTGCCGAACCCGGACATCGTCTCCAGCAGCGCGGCCGGATCGAGCGCGTCCTCGTCGGTGCCGCCGAAGGCGTCCGGGCCGTCGGCGCGGGCACGAAGCTCGTACTCGCCCCGCTCACCCGTGAAGATGGGCCACAGCCGCCCCTCGCCGTTGCCCATACCGGCCCACGGCGCGCCCGGGTCCTCGGATCCGAGCTCGCCGTAGGCGTCGCCGACGTAGCGGTACCAGCCGGGTCCGTACGGCGTGTCGACGCGGATCGACTCATCGACGACGGAGACCGAGTTGCGAACGACCGGGTCGTCCGCGGGTTTCACCCCCAGCCGGACGAGTTCGAGGAACCCGCCGTCGACGATCTCTCGCTCGTCGTACGTCGGTCCGTCGTTGGCGATCGTCCGGGGGCGTCCGGAGTCCGGGTCGCCGTCGGCGGTGATACGGAGGTAGTAGGGCGTCTTCGCATGGCGGTCCGTGCCGGTCTCGGTGGCACACCACTCCTCGATCCGGTCGGTCCAGTCGTCCGCGAGCCCGAGCCACGCTAGGGCGTCCGCGCGCAGTTGGTCGGATGCCGGGAGCGTCGAACCACGCTCCGGCTCGTCGTCTGCGGCTGCGCCGATCCGGTCTGCTTCCGCAAGCGCAAGCGCGGCCGCACAGCAGAGACCGGCGATCTCCGCGGCGATGCTGGACGGCGAGTAGCCGGCCTCCTCCTCCCATCGCTCTTGAGCCGTCTCCGGGCCGTTCCGGGCGACGTAGCCGACGGACCGCCGCACTTGGTCGTAGTCGTACTCCGCCTCCGAGAGCGACACCCCGTGTCCGTACAGCTGCCACGCCATCACGGAGGGGTACGCGATGTTGTCCATCTGCTCGCCGCCCCACCGGGTCCGACCGTCGATGTAGGTGTTCTGCGGGAGGAACCCGGTGTCGTCCTGCTGGGTGTTGTAGAGGTACGCGAGCGCGTCCGCGCTCCGGTCGACCTCGCCCACCTCGATCAGCGCGGTGAACACCTGATAGAGGTCTCGCGACCAGACGAAGTTGTAACCGAAGCCGCGGTCGGTATCGGCGTACTCCGTCTCGCCCCACGGCACGGACGGGCTGGCGATCCCCGCCCCGTCGTGACGCTTGTCCTCGACGGCAGCGAGGGTCATGAGCGCGAACCGGTACTGGGTCTCTAGGTCGGCGTCCCCGGTCACGGAGTCGGGGAACTCCCGGTCGGCGAGCCACTCCCGCCAGCCGTCGACGTACGCCGCCGAGATGTCCTCGAACCCGTGGGCGAGCGCGCCCTGCGCCTCGCCGAGCGCCGCGGCGGTGTCCGACCGCTCCGCGAAGCCGAGCGCGACCGTGTCCGACACTGTCGTCCCGCTGCCGACGAGTCCGGCGAGCACCACGTTTCCGGTGGCATCGGTCGATCCGGGACCGCGCTCGCCGCTCGCGAACAGTGCGTCGAGGTCGTCGTCGCCGGCGGAAAGCGCGCTCGCCCAGTCGAATCCGTCGGTCGCCGTGAGCGCGAGCGCGACGTCGAAGGGTTCGCCGTCGTCGTCGACGAGCTTCCCGGGCGGCCGGTCGTCGCGCTCGTTTCTGGCGATCAGGTGGTGGCGACCGTCGCCGACCCGGCTCCCGTGGTCGTCGGTACCGACGTTGGTGACTGTCGTGTCCGCCAAGGCGTACACGTCGTACTCGCGGCTCCCCTCGAACTCGACGTCCGCGAGAACCGCGTTCCCGCCCGTGTCGACGGCGTACTCGACGGTCAGCGTCCATCGGTGGCCGTGGCCGTCTCCCGTCTCCCGGATCGTCTGGGTGTACGCGAGCGCGTCGTCAGCACTCGGTTCCGTCGTCCGCGTGATCGTCTCCGTCGTCGTCTCGTGGCTCGTCTCGTCGAAGGTCCGAACCGTGTAGTCGGCCTCGGAGTCGGTGACGAGGAAGTCGAACGTCCGGAGGTTCATCACGTCGATCCGCGGGAATCGAGCCTCGGTCAGCGCGCCCTCGGTCAGCGTGAACCAGACGGGAACCGGGTCGTCAGCGGTGTGATCGGCGGGCGTCCCGACGCCGAACTTCCGCCCAGTCGTCCACTTGGGTGCCTTCGGTCCGCTCGGTCGATCGTGGGGGACCGGTAGCGCCCCGTGGCGAGCGAGCGTCGCCGTCGCGTCGATCCGGAGTCCGTGGGCCCACCCGATCGGGGTCGCGCTGTCCAAGTCCCCGTCGTCGAAGACCTGCTCGGCGAGGAGTCCGGCCTCGTTGGCGAACGGACCGTCGGACTCACAGAGCTCGTACAGCCGTCTCGCGTCCGAAAAGGCCGCCTCTGCGTCGTCGCCGTGGGACTGGAGGAGGCCGCCGACCGTCGCGGCCGCGGTCGCTCCCCACAGCGTCGCGATCGACCACACCTTCGCGCCACCTTGCTCGGCGGTCCGCCAGTCGTCGCCGACGAACCGGACGAGCCCCTCGACGCGCTCCGTCTCGCGGCCGAGCGCGTCGATCGTGGTCCGAACGTGTGTCGCGACCCGCGAGACGAGCGCGTCGCGCTCAGCGGGATCCGGAGCCGCCGGGAGCGGACCGTCGGCTGGCGTTCCGTCCGGACGTTCCGCCGCGAGCGCATCGTACTCAGCGGCCGCGTTCGCGAGCGCGAACGTGCTCGCGTCCGCCCGTTCGTCGCGGTCCGACCCGTTCGCTCGCTGCGGGAACCGTTCGAGTTCGGGGATCCACCGATCCTGTAGGGCCTCGACGGTCGCGTCCGCCGCCAGCGCGGCTCGGAGTCGAACGTCGTCGTCGACCGGCGCGCGCGCGACCGCCGAGAACGCGCGGAGGTAGGTCGCGCCCGTGTGTGTGAACCGCCCGAGCGCGTTCTCCCAGCAGTTCTGACAGCGCTCGGGGAACCCGTCGTCCGCCGTCGTCGCGTGAAGGAACTCGACGGCGTCGACGATCGTCTCGTCGATCCGCTCGCGGAGATCGGCTGGAACGTCCGTCGTGCGACGGAGCTCCGCGAGGAACGCGACCACGGACGCCGGCTGGTCGAGTTGGTCGTTCGGGGCGTCGTCGTCGGCCGACTCGATGCGAGCGTTCGCCCACCCCGGCGCGACCTTCCCGGAGTCAGCCCACACCCGGTGGGGCCAGCTGCCGTCCGCGTCCTGCGTCCGACAGAGGAACGCCGCCGAGGTGAACAGCTCCGAGTCGGCGTCCAGACCGAGTTCGCGGCTCGCGGCGAGCAGCGCCGTCGACGTCTCCGCCTCGTCGCGGAACCACGTGTAGCCGTAGCCGCCGGAGGTCGAGTAGAAGGGGTCGAACTCGGGGCCGGCGAGCCGACCGCCCGAATCCGCGGTCAACAGATCGAGCGCCCGGAGGTCGCTCGCGACCGTCGACGGGCGTGGGGTGTCGTCGGGAACGGTCGGTTCGAGCGTCGCCGCCGCCTCCCGTATCTCGTCGGCGGTCGGATGATCGGAGACGGCGTCGACGACGGCGTCGATCCGGCGAGCGCGGTCGGCGTCCTCGTCGATCCGGTCCGCGTCGTAGCCGTCCGCTCCGCTCGCCGAGCCGCTGCCGTCCGCCGTCCTGCCCCCGCGGCGGTCCGTGGGATCGTCGACGACGGTGCGGCTCGCGAGGGTGACGCGCTCGGTTCGGGCGTCGCGCTCGAACGGCGCGCGGACGACGACGTCGGGGGTGAGACGGGAGTCCTCGCGCTCGTCGATCTCGCCGCGATGTAGGTACCCGCCGTCGTTCTCGCCGAGCAGCTCGGGGAGCGTCTCCTGACGGCGACCGTGAGCGGCCGAGAGTCCGTTTGAGGCGGCAAGGAAGTCGTGTTCGCGACGGTGATACACCTCCACCACGTCGCCGTCCCCGGGACCGGCCGCCTCGTGAATGAGGTTGCCGACGCTTCTCTCGACCATGTCCGGGGCGAACACGCAGCTCGCGACGAGGTCGGCGTTCGCGGGCGGCGCGCCGCGCAACTCGACGTGGGTGAGGTGGACATCGTCGACGACGAGGTCGAACTGGTGAACCGTGTATCGGCCGGCGTCGTATTCGGTCTCGACGAGCGGCGTGTGCCCGTCGTAGTGTTGGCGAGTGGTGTCGAGTTCGTCGAGCCACCGGATCCCGCCGCCGCCGGCGATCCCGACGCGGAGCCGATCGGTCCCACCCACGCCCGAGAGCGCGTACGAACAGTCGTGGGTGGCACCGTCCGGTCCGACGTGGACCAGCCGGCCCCCGTCGCCGGTGAACGCACCGACGGTCGTGGGACGTTCTGTCGGGTAGCGCTCGCCCCGGCGACGTTTGTGTTCCGTGATGGCGGTTCGCAGTCGCATGGAGAGACTCGCGGTCGCGTGGGCAAAAGCCTTGACGGACCGGGCGAACTTCCGCGTGATTCCGATCGAGAGCCACGGATCGCGCATCCCGCCGGTCGGATGCCCGACACGTTCGCATGGAGAGCAACACCGAAGACCCCGGGCGTTGATGGACCTGTATGCACCACCCTGGACCCCCACGCTTCCTCTCGACGGGCGAGACGACGCAGCTCGCTCCCAGAGACCCGGATCCCGAGGCGACCTACGAGTGGCGGATTGTCGATGCCCCGCCGAACAGCGAAGCGACCGTCGGCGAGACGCCGATAACCGAGTTCACGCCTGATGTCCCCGGCCACTACCGCCTCGGTCTGAACGCGCCGGACGGCAACCACGCGCTCACCGTCAGGGCGTTCCCGGCCGCGTACGAGAACGTCGACGTCGCCGCCGGAAGCGGGGAGGCGATCCGTGATCGGGACGCCGACCGCGCCGAGATCCCGTACGCGGGTGACCGAGCACACGACGGGATCGGCAGGCCGCGGGTTCGCCTCGACGCCTCGGTCGAGGGCGACGCCATCGTCGTCGACGCGATGGCGACGCCGAACCCCGACTCGGAGCTGGCCGCAGAGGATCTCGACGTGACGTTCGTCATCGACGATCGGGACGTCTCGTCCGCGATCGCCGCGGGACGAACGAACCCGCGGGACGCCCGGCAGGTGACCGCGAGTGGATCGGAAACGGCGATCGAGACGGACGGATCGGGGACGACGCTTCGCGTTCCGACGCGGACGGTTCCCGACCGGCTTCGCGTCCACGCCGTCGCCGTCGCGCGTGAACCGGGTCACGAGCCGCGGATCAGCGTCGCGGACGCGGTCGCGGTCGATCGCGTCGGAAGCGAGGGCTCCGCAGGCGACGCGAGCGCGCCCATCGATGTCGACCCGATCGGTGACACGGACTCGACGGGCAGATCGGACCCGACGGGCAGAGCGGACTCGCCCGGCGGTACCGGAGCGACGAGTCCCGACGAGCGGTTCACGGTCACCCGTCTCAACCAGCCACCCGAATGGACCGAGAACGCTAGGGTGTACGAGGTGTACGTCCGCACGTTCGCCGACGCCGACGAGGGTGAGACGTTCGACGCCATCGCGGACCGGATCCCAGACCTCGCGGATCTCGGCGTCGACACGCTGTGGCTCACGCCGGTCCTGACGAACGATGGGAAACCTCACGGCTACAACATCACCGACTTCTTCGACGTCGCCGACGACCTCGGCGACCGCGAGGACTACGAGGCCCTCGTCGACACCGCCCACGACCACGGGCTCCGAGTCCTGTTCGACTTCGTCGCCAACCACACCGCCCGCGACCACGAGTGGTTTCAGGACGCCTACCGGAACCCGGACTCCCCGTACCGCGACCGCTACGAGTGGCAGGACTCCGGCGAGCCGGGGACGTACTTCGACTGGGAGCTGATCGCGAACCTGAACCACTCGAACCTCTCGGTTCGGCGGTTCCTCCTCGACGTCGTGGACGAGTGGGCCCCCCTCGTCGACGGCTTCCGCTGTGACATGGCGTGGGCGGTGCCGGACTCGTTCTGGCGCGAGCTTCGGGATCGGGTGAAGGCGATGGATTCGGAGTTCCTCCTGATGGACGAGACGATTCCGTACATCCCCGGCTTCCACGAGGGGATGTTCGACATCCACTTCGACGCGACGCTGTACTTCCAGCTCCGGCAGATCGGGCGCGGGGCGGCCCCGGCCCGGACCGTGGTCGACGCCGTCGAACAGCGCGCGGAGATCGGGTTCCCCGACCACGCCGGCTTCCTCCAGTACATCGAGAACCACGACGAGACGCGATACCGGGTGGAGTGTGGCGACGCGGCCGCTGCCGCGGCGGGCGCGGCGACGGTCACCCTGCCGGGAGTCCCGATGGTGTACGCGGGCCAGGAGATCGGCCAGCGCGGCCGGCGCGATTCGATCGCGTGGGAGCACACCCGCGGGGAGGTCCGCGAGCGCTACGAGCGACTCCTCCGGACCCACGCGGACCACCCGGCGCTGGGCCCCGAAGGGGATCTTGAGCGCGTCGGGTACCACGTCGCGAGCGGGGACCTGTCCGAGCGACCGATACAGGCCGACGGCGACGCCGTCCATCCCGACGACGTGGTGGCGTTCCTCCGCGGGAGCGGACCGAACGCGCTCGCCGTCGTCCTCAACTTCGCGCCGGCCGAGGCGGCGGTCGCCGTCGACGCCGACCACGGCCGAACGAACGTCGTGACCGGGGAGCCGTGCGTCGTCACCGACGGGGACGGAACCGAACGGATCGCGGTCGACGACGTCGCCGTCGTCCCGATCGGGGAGTGACGAGCGGGAGAGCGAACGATACGGGATCGAACGACCGGGTGCGGATCCGGGCCGCCCGCGGGCACAACGCTTGAGTCGGTGGGGGTTACAGACGTAGCCATGCGATTCGATCGCTCCGACGGAGTGTTCTGTCACGTCACCTCCCTTCCCGGCCGTCACGGGATCGGCGATCTCGGGGAGGGCGCGGCGTCGTTCCTCTCGTTTCTCGGCGACGCGGAGGTCGACTACTGGCAGACCTGTCCGGTGGGACCGACGATCGGGGCCGCTGGAGAGTCACCGTACCAGTCCCCGTCGGCGTTCGCCGGCAACCCCCTCTTGATCGACCTCGACGGCCTCGTCGACGACGGCTGGTTGACCCGGGAGGATCTGGAGCCGGTCCCGGAGTTCCCGACCGACCGCGTCGCCTACGAGGAGGTTCGCTCGTACAAGCTCCCGCTTTTACGGACCGCGTTCGAACGGTTCGAGGCGGCCACGGACGCCGCCGATCGAGCGGACACCACCGTCGAGTTCGATGCCTTTCGCGATCGGGAGCCGTGGGTCGACGACTACGCGTTGTTCCGAGCGATATCGGCCGCTCGCCCCGAGGACACGTGGGTCGAGTGGCCCGACCCCCTCCGAACACGGGATCCCGACGCGCTCGATGCGGCCCGCGAGGAGCACGCCGAGACCGTCCGGTACCACGAGTTCGTCCAGTGGACGTTCGACCGACAGTGGACCGACCTGCGACGAACGGCCGCCGAGGAGGGCGTGGGCATCGTCGGCGACGTTCCGATCTACGTCGCGCTCGACTCGGCCGACGTCTGGGCGAACCCGGAGGCGTTCCGTCTCGATGACAACAACCGACCGACGATGGTGGCAGGGGTGCCGCCGAACCCCGGTGACGACGGACAGCGGTGGGGGAACCCGGTGTACGACTGGGAGCGACTCGCCGAGGCCGACTACGACTGGTGGATCCGCCGGTTCCGTCGGCTGTTCGATCTCGCGGACATCGCGCGGCTCGACCACTTCCTCGGGTTCGTCCGGTACTGGGGGATCCCCGCCGATGACGACGACCCGGCGGCCGGCGAGTGGTACGACGGACCGGGGCGGGATCTCTTCGAGACGGTCGAACGCGAGTTCGGCGAGGCCCCGTTCATCGCGGAGGACCTCGGATTTGACGACGCGCGGATGGACGACCTGATGGCCGAGTTCGGGTTCCCCGGAATGCGGGTCCCGCAGTACGCGAACTGGTGTGAGGGGGGCAACGAGTACCAACCGATGAACTACCCCGAGAGCGTCGTCGGCTACACCTCGACCCACGACACCGACACGTGGGTCGGCTACTACGCTGATCTCCCCGCCGACCAGCGCGACTGTCTCCACTACAACCTCGGCGTCGACGACGGTCGACCGATCGAGTGGGAGATAATCGAGGACGTGTGGAGCTCGGAGGCGGTGCTCGCGATGACGACGGTTCAGGACCTGCTCGGACTCGGCAGCGAGGCCAGGTTCAACGAGCCCGGGACCCTCGCCGGCAACTGGGAGTGGCGCGTCGAGCGCGACGCGCTCTCCGAGGAGCTGGCGGGTCGATTACGGGAACTCGGCGCGTTTCACGTCCGGTGACCGGCTACTACGGAACCGCTCGCGGAGCCGGCGTCGGAGCTACCCGGGGGGCCGTCGACATCGTCGCCGGCACTCCGCGGATCTCCGAGTTCCCAGCCGGCCTTCGCCGTAGCGTCCC
This sequence comes from Halorubrum alkaliphilum, assembly GCF_017873815.1. Lineage (GTDB taxonomy): Archaea > Halobacteriota > Halobacteria > Halobacteriales > Haloferacaceae > Halorubrum > Halorubrum alkaliphilum. Next base: position 150,038 of record NZ_JAGGKQ010000005.1, read on the forward strand.
CGACCGATACGTACTTTCATCGACTATCGCAGTCACCACGTGCTGTCTGTTAGACCGTGCCAGTATCTATATCACTGTTGGATTATATACACATGGTATGAGTGATTCTCGCTCTACTGATTCGGACGGCGAATCGCCCGAAGACATATCCACTGAGGAGTCAACCGATACCACCACAACGCGTGACACTACAACTGATGTGAGCGATTTTGAACTGCCGTTTTCCCTCGACATGGGCGCGAGTGGGAACGTCGGGATCCGTGAGGGCGTTGGATACGGTGTTGGGTTGCTGGTATACGTTATCGGGCTGATTCTCGTTCTTGCAATCCTCTCTGGGCTTGGTGCCGCATTTGTCGCTGGTGGGGCTGCCGTCGACAATATCGTCATCACGCTACTCGTTGGTTTGTTTGGGTTCGTTCTCTCGTTAATCTCGTTGGTTGTGTTTGTCGCAGGGATTGCGGGGCTACAGTACAAGATCATCGCCGACGCAGTGAGTCGTGGGAACGCTGCCAGTAGTTGAACGGAACGGTTGACTGTTGTGACTCTTCGTGTTTTCAGCTTTTATTAGGTCTCAATACTGTTGGATAAAGTCGAGGACGTCAATCTCGGTACTTCACAAAGCCGTTTAGTTAGAACGTCTGCTTACCACTCACTTCGAGTTCTACTGAGCTGTATCAATAATCTCCGCCAGAAGAGGGTATCAAGTAATTCGTCACTGTTCCTTCGGAAGCAAGCCGGCCTAGTACGCGTTCCGGCCGAGGATCCAGTACAGCACGAGCCCGAGGAAGGGCGCGAAGAACACGACGAGCGCCCAGAGGAACGCCGGGTGGTCGCTTCGCTGTTTGGCGTCGTTGTACGTCCAGACGATGATGGCGACGTAGACGACGAACGTCAGGAGCGCGAAGAGGAAGCCGATCCCCGACGCTGCCGCCCCCTGTAGCGGAAGGCTCGATATCATGCTCTCCACGTTTCGGGGAACGGACAAATGCTTTGTGAAAGGGTTTCCCGCCGGGGAACGATGGACACGATATGCGACTCCCCGTCGACGCCGACCGGCTCCGTACAGACGTCGAGGCGAACGCCGCTTTTGGCCGGATCGAGACGGACGACCCGGGAGCGCGCGGGCGAACGAACCTGACCGGCACCGGGCCGAACCGGGAGGCGCGCGATCACCTCGTTGACCGCTTGGACGACGCCGGCCTGAACGTGACCGTCGACGCCGTCGGCAACGTCGCCGGACGGTGGGTTCCCGACGGTGCCGACCCGGAGGCCGCTCCCGTCGCCGCCGGAAGTCATCTCGACAGCGTCCCCGAGGGCGGGATCTTTGACGGCCCACTCGGGGTGTACGCCGCGCTGGAGTCAGTTCGAGCGATGCAGGACGCCGAAATCGAGCCGGATCGGCCGGTGCTCGTCGTGAGCTTCACCGAGGAGGAGGGGTCCACGTTCGGGAACGGACTGCTCGGGTCGAGCGTCGCAACCGGCGAAACCACCCTCGATGAGGCCCTTGCGCTCGAAAGCGACGCGGGAGAGACGCTCGGGGACGCGCTCTCGCGGATCGGCTACCGGGGCGAGGGAACGCTCGACCCGGCGGGCTGGGAGGGCTTTCTCGAACTCCACGTCGAGCAGGACACGGTTCTCGAATCGGCCGGCGTCGACGTCGGGGTCGTGACGACGATCACGGGCATCAGCCACTGTGAGATCGAGATCGAGGGCGAGGCGAACCACGCGGGCGCGACGGCGATGGACGACCGGACCGACGCGCTCGCGGCCGCGAGCGAGGTCGTTCTCGACGTCGAAGCCGCCGCGAACCGGATCGCCGGGAGCGTCTCGGAGACCGCGGTCGCCACGGTCGGCTCGCTGTCCGTCTCGCCGAACGCGACGAACGTCGTCCCCGGCCGTGTCGAACTCGGCGTGGACGTTCGCGACGTCGAGTACGGGTCGATGGAGCGGATCGTGAGCGCCGTCCGCGAGTCGCTCGACCGTCTGGAACGCGAACGTGGCGTGGAGACGACGGTCGCCCGTCCGTTCGACGTCCGGCCGACGCCGATGAGCGAGCGGCTCCGTGGAGCCGCCCACGACGCCGCGGCGGAGGCGGGACGAACCGTGCTCGACCTCCATTCCGGCGCGGCTCACGACGCGATGCGGGTCGCTCGGGTCACAGACGCCTCGCTGCTTTTCGCCCCGTCGCGCGACGGGATCTCACACAACCCTCGGGAGTGGACGGACTGGAGCGACTGTGCGGCCGCGACGGCGGTTCTGGCCGGCGCGATGGCTCGGGCGGCGGGGGCGGCGGAGGCGACGGAGAAACGACGGTAGCACAACCGTTTTGCCGCGTCCCCGAGAGGTTGGACCGTGAGACGATCAGTCGCGGTCGGGTCGATCCTCGTCGGGATCGCCGCCATGCTCGGCGGCGCGTTCGTGGCGAGGGTCGGTCCGCTGGAGACGTGGCCGACCATCGTCGGCTATTCGGCGGACCTCGTCGTCGGACGCGGATTGCTGGTCGTCGCCGTCACCGCGCTACTGTTCGGAAGCTATCAGCTGCTCGTCGGCGTCCTGATGCGCTCGCCGAACAAGCGACGCGCACACAACACTCGAAACCTCCTCCGGCTCGCGTTCGGGTTCATCGGAACGATCGCGACGCTCGCGGTGCTGACCGAGAACTGGCTCGGGTTGCTCCTCTCGCTCGGTGTGATCGGCTTCGCGATCACGTTCGCGCTCCAACAGCCGCTGCTCTCGCTCATCGCGTGGGTGTACATCACGGTTAAACAGCCGTACGGGGTCGGAGACCGGGTTCGGATCGACGACGCGAAGGGCGACGTGATCGAGATCGACTTCCTCGTGACGACGCTGTGGGAGATCAACGGCGAACTCGTCACCACGAACCAGCCGTCGGGCCGGGTCGTGACCGTCCCGAACAGCGTCGTCCTCTCCTCGAACGTCGTCAACTTCGGCGGGGGTGGATCCCCATACGTGTGGAACGAGGTGGGCATTCAAGTGGCCTACGAGACGGATCTGGAGTTCGCCCGGGCGGTCATGCGTGAGGAGGCGGAGGACCTCTTCGGCGAGGAGATGGCGGAGGGGATCGCCGCCTACCGCGAGGCGCTCGCGGAGACGCCGGTCGAACTGGAGGTGTACGACCATCCGACGATCAATGTCACGCAGGGTGACTCTTGGGTCGAACTTCGCCTGCGATACCTCACACAGCCACGCCGAGGTCAGCGAGTAAAAAACGAGCTGTACGAGCGGATCCTCGACCGGTTCAACGACGAGCCGGACCGTGTCTCGTTCCCGGTGAGTCGGAATCGATGAGCGAGACCCCGCGCGAGCCGATCGGATCGACGCCGACGAGATCGGATTTAAAAGGGTCGTGACGCCCGTGACGGTCGCTTATAAATAAACGACGTGGCGGTGGCGTCGCCGGCGCGTAGCGCCGGCTGTAAGCGAGAGCAAAGCTCCCGCTTGCGACCGGCGACTCTCCCGCCGATAGGGCGAGGCTGGGGAGGCGTGAGATGCGGTCGCGGTGGGCGATGGTAAAGGGACAGTCGCCGGCGGCGGAGCCGCACGGCCGGGGGTTTGGAGGTGTCACCGACGATCCGAAGTCAGATCTTTATAAACGAACGATCGGGATCCGAACGTCACCACCGGATCATCGACCGTTTATAAACAGCCGCCAGCAACACCGCTCGACCGTTTATAAACAGCCGCCAGCAACACCGCTCGACCGTTTATAAACAGCCGCCAGCAACACCGCTCGACCGCTTATAAACAGCCGCCAGCAACACCGCTCGACCGCTTATAAACAGCCGCCAGCAACACCGTATCGAGACACCCGCTCCTACCACCAACCGGGAGAAGTTTTCATCGATCGGCCGATCCGGTGACGCTCGTCTCCGAGCGGCAGGGTTTCACCGGGGCCGTCCGGACGATCGTGTGTACCGTACGCAGGGGACGCTCCCTCTCGCATCGCTTTTTACCGCGGGGTGCCCACCGGGAGTAATGAGTTACCGGATCGGTCTCGTCGGCAAGCCCTCCGTGGGCAAGTCGACCTTCTTCAACGCGGCGACGATGAACGACGTGCCCGAGGGAGCCTATCCCTTCACGACGATCGACCCGAGCGTGGGCGAGGCGTACGTCCGCGTCGAGTGTGCGGCCCCCGAGTTCGAGGAGACCTGTACGCCGAGCGTGGGCGTCTGCCGCGACGGGACGCGGTTCGTCCCCGTGGAACTCGTCGACGTCGCCGGGCTCGTCCCCGGCGCACACGAGGGGCGCGGGCTCGGCAACCAGTTCCTCACCGACCTCAACGAGACGGACGTGTTGGTTCACATCGTCGACTTCTCGGGGACGACCGACATCGAGGGGGAAGCGACGACCGGCCACGACCCGCGGGAGGACATCGACTTCTTGGAGGAGGAGCTCGACGCGTGGTACCTCGACGTCCTCGAAAAGGGAATCGAGAAGTTCGAGACGCGCTACCACGGCTCCGAGGCGGCCATCGAGGAGGAGCTCGCGGAGCAGATGTCGGCGTTCGGGATCAATAAGGACCGGATGAAACGGACCATCCTCGCGGAGGGGCTCGAACTCGATCCCGATACCTGGGACGACGCGGAGCGGGCGTCGCTCGCCCGCGAGATCCGCAAGCGCACCAAGCCGATGGTCGTCGCCGCCAACAAGATGGACACGCCGGAGGCGCAGGCGAACTGGGAGATGATCACGACCGACCCCGACTACGACCACCTCTCATTCGTTCCGGCCAGCGCGCACGCCGAGAAGGCACTCAAAAAGGCCGACGAAGCGGGCGTCGTCGACTACACCGCTGGCGACGGCGGCTTCGAGATTGTCGGGGATGTCTCCGACGAACAGGAGACCGGCCTCCGACAGATCGAGGGGTTCGTCGAGTCGTACGGTGGGACCGGAGTCCAGCACGCACTGGAGGAGGCGGTCTTCGACGTGCTCGGCTGTATCGCCGTCTTCCCTGGTACCGCGAGCGGGAGCCGTGATGACAACAAGGGCGTGTTCCGCGACTGTTTCATTCTTCCGGAGGGCGCGACGACGGAAGAGTTCGCGTTCCACATCCACTCGGACATCGGCGAGGGGCTGCTCCACGGCACCGACTGCCGGAGCGGGCGGCAGGTGGGGACGGGCCATGAGCTCGACCACCGCGACGTGATCGAGCTGGTCTCGACGAACCAGGCCGCACCGTGACGAGCATATAAAACGCCCCGACGACGTAAGGGGAGTATGGAACGTACCGTAATGGTGGTGCCGGAGGCCGGTCTCCACGCACGACCCGCTTCGAAACTCGTACAGACCGCCAACCGGTTCGACGCCGAGGTGTCGATCGGTCGCGCCGACGACGGGGCGGGCTCCGGAGCGGACAACGGTCTGGTTCCGGCGAACAGCATGCTCTCGGTGACCGGTCTGAACGTCGCCCACGGGGAGTCAGTCCGCGTGGTCGCCGACGGTCCGGAGGCGGCCGACGCGCTCGACGCGATCGCCGACTTGCTCACGACACCGGTCGAGGAAGGGGAGGCCGAGGACGGCGGTGACGACGAGTGAGAACGCTTGCTGGGGTCGGCAGCACGCCGCTCACCGGGATCGGGACGGCACGCTGGTACGATTCGGCCGAGGATCTGAGCCTCCCCGACGAACCGGACCCCGAGGCCGTCGATCCAGCCGCCGAACGGGAGCGGTTCGCGGACGCCCGCACGACCGCTCGCGAGGCGATCCGACTGGCTCGGGATCGTGCCGCGGACCGCGTCGGCGAGGAGGAGGCGACCGTCTTCGACGCACACGAGGCCTTTCTCGACGACCCGGGACTGATCGACGACATCGAGGCCGCCATCGACGAGGGAACCCCCGCGGAACGCGCCGTCGACGACCGGTTCGGGGACGCGATCGTCCAGTTCGAAGGAATGGAGGGCCGAATGGCGGAGCGTGCCGACGACCTCCGTGACGTTCGAGACCGACTGCTCCGGGTACTGCTCGACGTCGATACGGTCGACCTCTCGACGCTCCCGCCGGGAACCGTCCTGCTGGCCGAGCGACTGACCCCGAGCGACACCGCGAGCCTCGATCCGGACGCGGTGGCAGGGATCGCGACCGCGACCGGCGGGCGGACCTCACACGCGGCGATCATCGCGCGATCCCTCTCGATTCCGGCGGTCGTCGGCGTCGGCGACGCCCTTCGTGCGGTCTCGGACGGTGAGACCGTGCTCGTCGACGGCGAGGCCGGAGAGCTCGTCGTCGATCCCGACGAGACCCGTCGCGCCGCGATCGACGACGAGGAGACCGAGGTCGTCCGCGACCGAGTGACGACCGCGGACGGAAGGGCAGTCGAGGTCGCCGCCAACGTCGGGAGCGAGCCCGAGTTAGCTCCCGCGAGCGACCGCGGCGCGGACGGGATCGGCCTGTTCCGGACGGAGTTCCTCTTTCTCGACCGGGAGTCGCAGCCGGACGAGGACGAACAGTACGAGGCGGTCACGGCCGCCCTCGAACGGTTCCCCGACGACCGCGTCGTCGTCAGGACGCTCGACGTGGGCGGCGACAAGGACGTGCCGTATCTCGACCTCCCGACGGAGACCAACCCGTTCCTCGGTCGGCGGGGGATCCGACTGTCGCTCGGCGAGCACGCGGACCTGTTCGAGACGCAGCTGCGTGCCCTGTTGCGCGCCGCCGCCTCCGATGTCGGCGGAGATCTCGCCGTCATGTTCCCGATGGTGACGCGGATCAAGGAGGTGACGGACGCGGTAGCGACGGTCGAATCGGTCGCGACCGATCTGGAGGCCGAGGGGGTCGATCACGCGATCCCCGAACTCGGCGCGATGATCGAGACGCCGGCAGCCGCGAGCATGGCGGACGCGTTGGGCGATCGGCTCGACTTCCTCAGCATCGGGACGAACGACCTCACCCAGTACGTGATGGCCGTCGACCGCGAGAACGATGCTCTCTCCGAGTACCACGACCCGCTTCATCCGGCAGTGTTGCGGACGATACACCGGACGACGACCGCCGCCGCCGACGCGGACGCGTGGGTCGGGATGTGCGGCGAGATGGCGGGCGATCCGGCCCTGACCGAACTGCTCGTCGGGCTCGGCCTCGACGAACTCAGTATGAGCGCTGTGACGGTTCCGGCGGTCAAAAAGCGTGTCCGCGAGGTCGACGTGAACGAGGCCCGAGAACTCGCCGACGCCGCCCTCGCCTGTGAGACGCGAGCGGAGGTACGGGAGTTGCTCGAAGAGTAATCGCGAGGCCCGAGCGGGACGTCTCGACTTCGTGCCGCTACAGTTTCTCGATGTCGCGAGCTGCTTCTGCCTGTTCTCTTACCGTTTCGATCGTCGCGTTTGGGTCCGTCGCAGCGACCGCCGCGTTGACGGCACCCTCAAGAACGGGCGCGTCCGCGATGACCGCGTCGACGTCCCCCATCTCGATGGCGACCTCGGCGTTCATCACCGCGCTGCCGAGATCGACCAACACGACGACGCCGTCGCCGTCGTCGGCCGACCCGATGGTGTCTCCGATGGCGTCCGGGACGGTACCGATGCCGCCCTGCCCGTCGCCGCCGACGGCCTCGATACGGGTGTCGCCCGCCATCTCCGCAGCCACCTCGCGGATCCCCTCGGCCGCTCGCTCGCTGTGGGAGACGACGACGAGTCCGACGGTCACTCCTCCCCCTCCGGGGCCGCATCAGCCCCGTCAGCCCCGGCGTCCTCGTCGGGAATCGTCGGCGAGGTCGCGTCGACGTCCGGGACCGGTTCGTCCAGCCGGTCCGCGACAGTCCTCAGCAGCTCCTGGAGGATGAACAGCGTGCTCGTCGCCCCCGGGTCCTGATGACCGACCGATCGCCAGCCGAGATAGGAGGCGCGACCCTTTCGCGCGCGGATCGGGACGGTAAAAGCCACACCGCGCTCGGCCGCGTCAGTCGCCTTCGCGAGCGCTTCGAGCGGCGGGCGCTCGTCGGTCTCGATCGATTTCTTGAACGTGTGGACCGCCGGCGTCAGGGCGTCGACCATCGTGTGGTCACCGACCCGCGCGTCGCCGCGGTCCTCAACCTTCTCCAGATAGGTTTCCGCGAACGCGACCGCGGTCTCGGGCGTGATCCCGCCCTCCAACTCCGCCCCGGCGAAGACGAGCGAGCCACCGAACAGCGGTCCCGACGCGCCGCCGACCTCCGCCATGAGCGTCTTACCGACCGTTTTTGCGACCGTTTCGGGATCCGGGTCGTCGAGGTCGCGAGCGGTCTCCGCGGCCTTCGCCCAGCCGCGCGCCATGTTTCCGCCGTGGTCCGCGTCACCGATCGCCGAATCGAGCTGTGTGAGGTGGTCGCGCTCGGCTTCGAGTCGCTCTGCGACCCGTTCAACGGCCGCGACCACGGCCTCACCGTCCCCGCTCATTGGACGCTCAACCCGGGAGTGTCGGCCGGCGCGTCGAACAGGCCCTTGAGCTCGTCGTCGAGGACACACACCGTGATCGAGAGCCCCTCCATGTCCAGCGAGGTCATGTAATCGCCCACCCACGCGTCGTGCGTCTCGATCTCGTGCTCGCCGAGTAGCTCCTGAAGCCGGCGGTTGACGACGAACAGCTCCATCTCGGGGGTGCCGCCCATCCCGTTGACGATAGTGAGCACCTCCTCGCCCGCCTCGACGTCGAGGTCGTCGAGCACCGTCTCGGTCAGCTCGTCGGTCACCGCATCGGCGGGCATGGTTTCGGTTCGCTCGGTCCCGGGTTCGCCGTGGATCCCGATGCCCAATTCGATCTCGTCGTCGCCCAGATCGAACGTCGGTTCGCCCTTCTCCGGCGTGACACACGACGTGAGCGCCATGCCCATCGTGCCGACGTTGTCGATCACCTTCTCGGCGACGCGTTTGACCTCCGAGAGGTCCGCTCCCTCGGCCGCCTTCGCGCCCGCGGCCTTGTGGACGAGGATGGTTCCACAGACGCCGCGGCGGCCGGAGGTGTACAGCGAGTCCTCGACGGCGACGTCGTCGTCGACGACGACGCTCTCGACCTCGACACCCTCCATCTCCGCCAATTCGATGGCAGTCTCGAAGTTCATCACGTCGCCCTCGTAGTTCTTGATGATGGCGAGTACACCGTCGCCACCGTCACAGGCGTCGATCAGCGCCTCGAACTCGTCGGCGGTCGGCGAGGAGAACACGCCGCCCGCAGCCGCCCCGTCCAGCATTCCGTCGCCGATATAGCCGGCGTGAGTGGGCTCGTGGCCGCTGCCGCCGCCGGTAACGAGACTCACTTTTCCGTCCACCGGTGCGTCCTCGCGGACCATCACTTGCGTGTCCGGAAGGCGTCGCAGTCGGTCGGGATACGCCGCGAGCATCCCGTCGAGCATCTCGTCGACGACGTCGTCCGGATCGTTGATCAGCTTCTTCATAATCGATCTATATGATACGCCGTGTTCAATTAAAGATAGTGGCAGGGGCGGTTCGCGTCGCCGTGGGGGTGGTCGTCCCGGCAGCGTTCGAAACGGAAGCCGTCGCCTTCACTTCGATGGGCAACCGGGTTTTCCTCCCGGTCATCGCAACGACTAATCCGGCCCCGACCGCTGTTCCGGGTAATGACCGAGAAAGTCACTGCACGAGCCCACCCGATCCAAGGGCTCGTCAAGTATCACGGGATGCGTGACGCCGAACTCAGACTACCGTACCACGACAGTATCAGTCTCTGTACCGCGCCGACCGCGACGACGACGACCGTCGAGTGGGAACCCGACGCGAGCGCGGACACGTACGTTATCGGCGGCGAGCCCGTCGAGGGGCGGGCCGCCGAACGGATCGATATGGTCGTCGATCACGTGCGCGAGGTGGCCGGCTTCGACCATCCCGTCCGACTGGAAAGCGAGAACTCGTTCCCGTCGAACATCGGCTTCGGCTCGTCGTCCTCGGGGTTCGCCGCGGCGGCACTGGCATTGGTCGAGGCGGCGGGTCTCGACATGACGCTTCCCGAGGTCTCGACGGTGGCTCGCCGCGGCTCCTCGTCGGCCGCTCGCTCCGTGACGGGCGCGTACTCCGTCCTCGAAGCCGGACTCAACGACGAGGACTGTCGCTCGTATCGGCTCGATGTCGGCGAGGGACCGGACGGGTTCGACCCCGAGGAGGACCTCCGGATCGTCGCCGCCCACGTCCCCGCGTATAAGGAGACCGAGGAGGCACACCGCGAGGCCGCCGCGAGCCACATGATGCAGGCGCGGACGGCGCACGTCCAAGACCAGCTCGTGGAGATGAAGGACGCGCTCCGTGCGGGCGATTTCGAGCGGATCTTCGGTACCGCCGAACACGACTCACTCTCCCTGACGGCGACGACGATGACCGGACCCGCGGGCTGGGTGTACTGGCAGCCGGAGACGATAGCGGTGTTCAACGCGGTTCGCGAGCTACAGGAGTCGGGCGTCGACGTCCACTTCTCGACGGACACCGGCGCGTCGGTGTACGTCAACACCCGCGAGGAACACGTCGAGGAGGTCGAATCGCGCATCGCCGAGATCGGTATCGAGACCGATGTCTGGGAGGTCGGCGGTCCGGCACGGGTGCTCGACCCGAGCGAGGCGCTGTTCTAGTTGGACCGGCGGGAGCAGTGGAGCCGAGGACGCGTTAGGCGGCCGCGATCGAGCGCGTGAACGGCACACCGACGGCGTCGGTGACGCCGGCAACGGGGAGTACTGCGAGTACGAGGATCGCCGCGCCCCACGCGATGAACCCGATGATCGCGGCGTGCGTCCACGAGGCGTCGTACCGCCGTCGGATGATCCAGATCCACGCGAGAAGCGGGATGAACTCGCCGACCAAGGGGACCCACGAGAGGAAGAACTCGGAGAGCCCCCACACGATCGCGCCGACCAACGCCGTGAACACGGCGTGGCCGTAGTCCTGCGTGTCCGTGACGACGCTGGCCGCGATGAAGATGGCCAGTCCGCCGACGAGCAAGCCGACGACGAACGCGACGAGCGATCCGATGAGACTCATGGCCGGGAGGTGCGTCTCGCGGGACTTGAGGCTACCGGCACCGTCCCCCAGTCGCTTTGGGGGCGTCGACTAGCGATTCGAGTTTCGGACCGGTGGAGATCGTTCGCGCGGCGGACCGAGGCGGTGGTCCTTTATCAGTCGGCCGGCTACTCGAACCGATGACGGTCCGGCTCTCCTACGAGAACGGGACGATCCGCGTCGACGCCGGCGGGAGTGCCGGTGCCGACGGGACCGGTACGGATCGGATCCCTCCACTCCCCGGCGTCGAGGACGACCCACGATCCGGGACTGCTCGGGCCCCCGCGTACCGCTACGCGGCGATCCGCCGGGCGCTCTCGGTTGCGGGGGTATCGGTCGAGGACCGGGTGCTTGCGGACCGACCGAGCGGCGGCGACGACGACCTCGCGTTATCCACCGACTACGACCTCCGGGAGTACCAAGCCGACGCGCTCGCCGCGTGGCACGACGCCGACGACCGGGGGGTGCTCGAACTCCCGACGGGAGCCGGCAAGACGGTGATCGCGATCCGCGCGATGGTCGATCTGGGCGTTCCGACGCTCGTCGTCGTCCCCACCATCGATCTACTCGACCAGTGGGAACGCGAACTGGACACCGAGTTCGACGTTCCGATCGGGCGGTTCGGCGGCGGGGAGCAGCGTCAGGAGCCGATCACGGTGTCGACGTACGACTCCGCGTACCTGAAAGCCGAGGACGTTGGCGACGACTTCGCGTTCGTCGTCTTCGACGAGGTCCACCACCTCGGCGGGGAGGGATACCAGGACATCGCGCGGCTGCTGGCCGCTCCGGCCCGACTCGGACTCACGGCGACGTTCGAGCGACCCGACGGGGGCCACGAGACGGTCGCCGAACTCGTCGGCGAGCGCGTCTACGCGCTTGACGTGGACGACCTCGCCGGTGACCACCTTGCCCCCTACGACATCCGGCGGATGGAAGTGGAGTTAACTCCCGAAGAGCGGGAGCGATACGAGGCCAAACAGGGCACTTTCGTCGGGTACCTCCGCGAGTCCGGGATCACGTTCACCAGCGGGGAGGACTACCGGAAGCTCGTGATGCGCTCGGGCAACGACCCCCGTGCCCGGGAGGCCCTGCTCGCGAAGTCGGCTGCGCGGGAGATCATGATGAACGCGGAACGGAAGATCGAGCGGCTCGCGGACCTGCTCGATCGCCACCGGGAGGACCGGGTGATCGTGTTCACCGCGCACACCGAACTCGTCTACCGCCTCTCCGAGCGGTTCCTGATCCCCGCGATCACGGCGGAGACGGGGGCGAAAGAGCGACGGGAGATCCTGGAGCGGTTCCGTGACGGAACCTACTCCCGCGTCGTCGCCGCCAACGTCCTCGACGAGGGCGTCGACGTTCCGGACGCCAACGTCGCGGTGGTCCTCTCGGGATCGGGAAGCGAACGCGAGTTCACCCAGCGGCTCGGCCGCGTCCTCCGACCGAAAGACGACGGCGGACGCGCGATCCTTTATGAGCTCGTCAGCGCGGAAACCGCCGAGGAGCGCGTCGCCGGGCGGCGTCGGTGAGACGACGACCGGACCGGATCGACGGGTGGATCGACCGACTCACCCGGCGGGTTCTATCAGCTCATATCCGTCGGTTCCGGCGGCGTTCACCCGGTCAGAGACGGGGAACGCGCGCATCTCGTCGGCCGGGTACGGATCCATGATCGCCGCCGCCTCGTCGGGGTCGCCGTGGAGCCACGCCGCCTCCTCGTCCGGGCCCACTATCACTGCCATCCGGTGGTGGAGGTCACGTATCAGTTCGTTCGGGTCCGTCGTCACGATCGTGAACGTCTCGACGACATCGCCATCGGACCCGTCGCTCGCGTCGTCGGCCGTTCCCCCGCCGAACGCGCCGAGTCCTGCCTGCGTCGTCTCGGGTTCGGGGGGCCGCCACCGCTCGTACAGTCCCGCCATCGCGAACGGGCGGTCGTCATCGAAGGCGACGCGGTAGGGTCGTTTCTCCCCGCGCTCTTCGACCCACTCGTAGAAGCCGTCCGCGGGGACGAGACACCGGCGGGATTCGTACGCGTCGGCGAAACTTCGCTTCTCCCGGACCGTCTCGGCGCGGGCGTTGATCAGGCCGAACGACTCCTCGGCCCACGACGGCGTGAGCCCCCACTCCATCCGCGTCGCCCGCTCGGGATCTTCGGCCGTGATAACGGGCAGCTGCTCGCCGGGGGCACGGTTGTACCCCGGCCGATACTCCTCGCCGAACGTCACCCCGAACCGCGACTCCAACTCGGCGACCGGGGTGAAAAGCGTATAGCGGCCACACATATACGATCCGTGTCGTGGCGGATGGTATAAAAGGCGTCGAGGACCTTGTCGGAGCGGAAACGCGACGGCAGCGGGACCCGTGCCGCACGACAGGCCCGGCGATTTATTACAGCCCCTCGATCACGGTCCGGTCGACCGCCCCGGCGTCCATCTCCTGCCCGCCGTACGTCTCCTGAAACGAGTCCACATCGGCGGAGTCGGAAAACGGGATGAGCTCCGGCCCCATCGACCCGACCACGTCGCTGCCGGCGACCACCGTCAGGTGGGCCGTCGAAGCGAACGCCTCGCTCTCGACGTGCGAGGAGAAGAGCACGTCGGAGCCCTCCTCGAACGCTTCCTGATCGACTCGCGAGTAGTCGGTGAGGAAGGTGACGAGCGGCTCTCGGCCCGCATCCTCCTCGTCGAACCGGTATCGGTAGGTACAGCTGCTGCTACAGAACTGCCCCGGGCGTCCGCCCTCCGGCTCGTCGTCCGCGAAATGGATCTGGCCGACCGGTCCCGGATGGTCCTCGACGATCATTCCACACTGGTCACAGGACCGCTCGCCGTCGAGAGCTATCGGCTCGATATCTGGGTCGCCCTCTCCGCCGAGACAGCCCGCGACCGCCAGCGCCATCCCGGTCGACACGCCCGTCAACACGGTCCGTCTGTTCACGTCGGAGTCGTCATATTCGGCCATACACGCATTCGGGGACTCGGGTCCAAATACCCTCCGTAGCGGTTCATCCCGGCGTTCGAGGAACGAACCAGATCGGCTATACGCCCGCCCACGTAACGTCCGGCGTGTTACGGATCGACCCGTTCGGCGACCGGTCGAGACTCGCCGGATGGATTGTCGCCGTGGCGGTTCTCGTGGCGGTTCTGGTCGCTGGCGGCGCGTTCCTCGCTGACCCCGCGGCGTCGACGCCCGACCCCGTCGCGTACGACGACACCGTCGAACTCGGGCTGTCCGCCGAGACGGACGCGGAGATGAGCTCCGACGCAACTGTCCCCCGGGTACAGGTGTTCTACTCGCAGTTCCAGTACGTCGTCGGCTATCACGGGGTCGAGACGTTCGTCGATGCGCTCGCCGACGACCGAACGGAACGCCAACTCGGGTTCCCAGTGACCGTCTACGTCCAGACGTTCGATGACGCGGACCCACACACCATCGACGAGGACCGGTTCGCCGCGAGCGAGCAACCCGAGTGGTCGCCCGCGGAGGAGGCGGTGTACGTCGTCGACGGCGACGTCGAGAGCACTGCCGGCGAGACGCTGGTTCCCTTCGCCGATCGAGGTGCTGCGGAGCGGTTCGCCGCGTCCCATGACGGTCACGTCGTGGACTGGGAGACCCTCAGAGACCGATCGTTCGACGTCGACGCCGCGGACGCGGTCCGATTGGTCGCTCCCGAGCGTTGGGCGGCGGCCGACGACCGGATCCGGAAGTCGGGCGACCGCATCGACCGGCCCGAGTCGATCATCGTCGGCGAGGACGAGCCCACCGTCGAGGCCGCGGTCGACGCCGCAGAGCCCAACACGACGGTTCGCGTACCGCCGGGCGAGTACGACGAGACCGTCGTCGTCGACGAGCCGATCACGATCGCCGGCGAGGACGCTACGATCCGGGGCAACGGAACCGGGTCCGTGATCGAGGTGCGATCGCCGGACGTGGGGATCGTCGGCCTCTCGCTGTCGGGGACCGGAAACGAGACCCGAGATCCGGACGCTGCCGGCGGCCCGCCCGATGACGGCGAGGACTGGGACACGAACGTTCAACTCGGCTATGGCCACGGCGACGCGGGCATCAGGGCCGTCGACGCGCCCGGGTTGGTCGTCGAGGACGTGCGGATCGACACCGATGCGAGCGGCGTCCTCCTCCGTGACGGCTCCGACGCGACGCTAACCGGACTCCACGTTCGCGGCGCGGACGACTGGCGGGACGGGTTCATGGGCGTCGTGGGGATGGAGTCACAGGTGACGGTCGATGACTCCCGGTTCGAGGACGGTCGCGACGGGGTGTACCTCCACCGTGCGGACGGCTCGGTCGTCCGAAACTCGACGTTCCTCGGGACCCGCTACGGTGCCCACCTGATGTACACGGCTGATTCGCTGATCGCCGACAACGTCGCCCGCGACCAGCTGTACGGCGGTATCACGGTGATGACCCGGCCGAGCGGGAACGCGATCGTCGGCAACGACGTGCGGGACTCGCCGGCCGGGATTCAGGCCTCGGGCACTCGGACGTACATCGCGTACAACACGCTCGCGAACAACGGGCTGGGACTCTCCACGAGTTCGCGCAGCTCGCTCTACGAACACAACGTCCTTCTCGACAACGAAGAGGGGGCTCGGGCGACGACGGTCGTCCCGTCGAGCCGCGTCGCCGCCAACGACTTCGTCGGCAACGACGACCACGCCGGCGCGGGAGCCGGACCGCTCCGGATCTGGGCAGACGGCGACCGGGGGAACCACTGGGAGGGAGCTGACGCCGGGTTCCGCGCCGCCGACCGGGCGTACGAGCCGACGTCGCCGGTCGACGCCGCGCTCCATCGCGACCCGGCGGCGACCACGCTGGCCGAATCTCCGGCGGCACGCCTGCTCGACCACCTGATCGGCACGGTTCCCGGGGCACGCTCGGGGAGCATCGTCGATCCGGTTCCCGTGACCGACCCGCACTCACCGGATCGGATCGAGGCGGTTCGCGAGGGGGGTGGTGATCCCGTTCATCCGGACTGGCGAGGCGATATCGACGCGGACGAGAACGCGCAGGACGACACCAATGACTGATACCACCACGTTGACGGCGGATGGAGAGCGGAGGATCGCGTCGTTCACGGACGTCACCCGGACGTACGGCGGGATCCCCGTCGTGGACTCGGTATCGCTATCGATACGGCCGGGAACGACCGCGGTGATCGGACCGAACGGCTCGGGGAAGTCGACGCTGCTCGGCCTCCTCGCCGGCTCGGTCGAACCGGTCGAGGGCGTCGTCGACCGCGCCGAGACGGGTGACGGTCGCGGTGAGCGTCGAGTCGGCTACCTTCCACAGGACGTTCCGTTCCGCGGGTCGTTCACGGCGCGCGAGACGCTCGCATTTTACGCCCGGTTCGTGGGTGCGGACCCGGACGCGCTGCTCGCGTCGGTCGGCCTGACGGACGCCGCCGACCGCCGGGTAGATGCCCTCTCCGGCGGGATGCGCAGACTGTTGGGGATCGCGCAGGCGACGATCGGTGACCCGCCACTCGTCGTCCTCGACGAGCCGACGAGCGGGCTCGACCCGGGGATGCGAGAACGGGCGTTCCGCGTGGCCGCTGCGGCCGCAGACGACGGCACGGCCGTCGTCGTGAGTTCACACGACCTCGATCTGGTCGGGGAGCACGCCGACCGGCTCCTGCTCCTCGATCGCGGGGGCGTTGCCGCCGCGGACGATGTCGACTCGCTGTTCGAGGACCACGACGTGTCGAGCGTCGAGGAGCTCTATCGGTCGGTCGTCGCCTCCGACTCGGACGGATTGGGGGGATCAAGCGAGGCGGACCACGCGGTACACGTCACGGGGGTCTCCGAATGACGAGCGCGCTGCGCGCCCTCGGAACGGTGTTCCGGCGCGAGTTGGCGACCGTCCTCCGGACGCCCGGATACGCCGTCTTAGGGCTCGGTGTGCTCCTCATCGTCGCCGCCGTCGCCGTCGTCGGTGGGGGTGGCTCGACGGGGATCCTCCCGGCCGTCGTCGACCTGTTACTTCCGGTCGAGGTGCTCGTCCCGCTCGTCGCGGTCGTCCTCGGCTATCGAGCCCTGCTCACCGATGTTGGGAGCGGGGAACTCGCGGTGATACGAACGTATCCGGTGGGTGTCGTCGCGTACACGCTCGGGGTGCTTCTCGCTCGCCTCGTTGCGCTCATCGTGCTCGTCGGGGTCCCGCTCGCGATGGTCGGCGGCTACATATGGGCCACCGCCAGTCCGGAGACAGGTATCTACGCGACGCATACCGGCGTCGACTCGCCGCTGCTGTTCGTTCGGTTCCTCACCTTCGCCCTCGCGCTCGGTGCCAGCTACCTCGCCGTCGCCGCGGCGGTCTCGTCGCTCGCGGCCGGCCGTCGCAGCGCGCTGGCGCTCGGGAGCGTCGTTCTCCTCGGCGGAGTCCTCGGCGGTGACCTCGGCGTGTTGCGGTCGCTGTCCGACGGTGGATCGACCACGGCGCTCGCCGGGACGGTAGCGTCGACGCCGAACGGGGCGTTTCGAGGGCTCGTCTTCGAGTACGTCGTCGGCGTCGCGTTCGAGGCCGGGAACGGCTTCGTCGATCCGGGTCGTGCGGTCCTGACGCTTCTCGGATGGTCGGTCGTCGGCGTCGCCGTCGCCGTCGGCTCGTTGGCATACGGCCGGCGTGTGGACGCGGTGCTCGAACGGCTTCGCGGTCGGTTCCGATTCTGACCGGCGCGTGGCGACCGACCAACAGTTATTACGTCCCCGGGAGAACCTCGGATATGACCGAGCACGTTCTCGTTGCGATGGACGGTTCGACGTTGAGTCGCGACTCGCTCGTGTATGCCCGTGACGTCTTTCCGGACGCCCGAGTGACGGCAGTCCACGTCGCCAACCCCGAGTTGGACATGCTCCCGGCGGACGCGACGGACGTCTTCGAGGCGGGCCTCGACTCGCTCGACGGGGTCGGCGACGAGACCGCACAGGCGGTGTTCGAGACGATGCGTGACATCGCCGGAGATGAGTCAATCGACGTGACGTACCTCGTCGGACCGGTTGAGGACCGACTGATCGAGTACATCGAGGACGGCGAGTTCGATCACGTTGTGATGGGGACTCACGGTCGAGACGGACTCTCACGGCTCCTGATCGGAAGCGTCGCTGAGGCGGTGGTTCGACGAACGGACGTTCCCACGATTCTAGTCAAGTGAACTCGGCTGGATCGTCCACGTCGTTCGATACGCCGGGCGTCCGGCAGGTAATTTCTCGATGAGTCTGGGGGTGTGATCGCCCCGATCACCGAAAAACGGAGCATCCGAGCGGGCAGAGAATTTATATAGCAGAATATGGTTTATTAGATCGTCTTGCGACGAATTTCGTTTGGTCGTATCCGACGAAATTCGACGACCCTCGATATTCCGACTACGTCCCCGGGTCCAATACGGACGAATCAGGCCAACAGCCGATACACGCTTGCTTCGTACGTCTCCCGTACTTGATCCCCCCAGTTGTGGGTGTACGTGTCGATCACGTCGTCGGCGACGTCCCCACGGAGATACTTGACGACGCCGCGGTCACCGGTTCTGTCCCGGAGATGCGTCGTGAAGAAGTGTCTGAAGTAGTGCGGCGTGACGTTCTCTTCAGCTCCGCCACCGGTTCGATACCACCCCTCTTCGCGAGCGTACCGCTTGACGATATGACGAACTGACTGTGGATCGAGTCGCTCACCCCACCCCTCCGCGGTACCGACGAACAGGGGCTCCGCGACCGAGGTCGTGTCCGGTCGTATCGCTAACCAGCGTTTCAGGACCGTGTGAAGCTCGTCGTCGACCGGAATCACGGTCGCCCGTTTGCGTTTGTTGGAGGCCGTCCGGATCTCCCCGTTTAACTCCGCTCCCACCGTCGCATCGGGGGTTACGTATAGCGAGTTCGGCCGGTCGGCGAGCGCGGCACGCGTCCCCAGCGGGTAGGCTGCCTCAAGCTCGGCGTCCGTGACGGCGAGGTCGCGGAGATCGAGGTTACAGAGTTCACCGACCCGCATTCCGGTCTTCAACAGCGTACAGACGACTGCGCGGTGGAGTGGATGGTTGATCCTGCCGACGAACGACCGCATTGCCGGAATCGAGACGTCCCGTCGTGCCGGGTCCTTGTCGATCGTTTCATCCATCTCCTCCATCACGAGGGTCATCGGATTTCCATCGAACGCTCCGACTTCGGTCATATACCCATAAAAGCGGTGTACGTACGCTGCATACGTCGCAACGGTGCTGTCGGCGACGTTCCCCCGCAACGAGTGGATGAACGCCATACAGTCGCGATGGGTCGCCGTTGCTGGCGACGTTCCGTCCTCGAGATGGGCCTCGAATCGACGGAGAACCCGTTCGTACGACTCCCGTGTCCGTTCCGTCTTGCCGTGATACGTCAGGTCCTCGATGAAGTACCCCACAGGGTCGTCGGAACCTTCGATCATGCGTGAACTACTCATCGACAAGCGTGTATCCCCCGTCTCGTCCGCTGTAGCGGACTCGGTTGCGATCTTGGAGTGACTCGAGCGTTTCTTCCAGCCGATCCTCGAAGTCGTCGAACACCGCGTCCACGAGCTCGTCCCAAGACTGGTGGTCCGCTTCAAGAACGGATTCGACCCGGTCTTCGAGGTGGTGACTGCCTGGGTTCGCGTCCCAAGAACCGGCCTCCTCGGGGTTACTCTCCGTGGAGAGAGAGAACCCGCGTCTTCCGGCCTGTACCATCGTTCTGACGAACTCACTTTGTGACATCCCCATCTCGTCCGCGTGGCGCTGCCACGCCGCTTTTTGATCGGCCGGCACGTAGGTCTTCACCGGTTTGCGCTCCTCGCTCATTACGAGTCGACCGTCTCGACCCAGTGACTTGAATGTGTCCCACATTCCGGGATAAGGTCACTTATACTGTCTTTTGTCCCTTCAGATCGCCGCGTAGTTTTTACATATCAACACGTGTGACACCACAAGATCCGTGATATAGCTCTTGAATACAAGATATAATACTTCGTCGCTCTGGCGGACTTTGACAAGATCTCGATCGCCCGCTCGTTTCGATCCGGTCGATCTACCGTCGGGCAAGTCCGGCATGTCCGACGTGTCGCAAGACGGTTCCGGGAGCGAGAGTTCAGTGCCCGGTCAGGACGCCGCCGGAGTAACTGAACGCAACGAGACGAGTGGGGTTCGATCGGGCCGGATGGTCTGATAGGGTCCGCGCTCGGAACACGACCGTCTTTCTCGGCCGGCCGAACGTAGCGCACCCCGGTTCGGTAGCAATAAGCGATCGTACAGACGCCGTCAGGAACCGCGAGAGGACACGTCGTGCCGCGAACGCTGTGAGGTACCGCAGGGGCTCGCCGCTACTCGAGGACGGCGTAGCGTAGAACGGTAAGGGAACCACCGTGGTCTAAGGGGTGTGACGAGTCAGCTACCCAGAGCTGAAGTCGTTGGCTGCCGGGCTCGTACCGCCGTGATCGGTTGCCATCAGCGAGCGCTGCTGGCTACTCCGGAGACGGTGTCTCCGCCGATCCGATCTACTGGCTCGTCGAAACACACCTCTCCTTACCGATCGATCCCGTTCGACGTCGATCTTATAAACCACATATTGCGATACAGATTTGGCCCGTTTCTGTCGAGGGGGTCGATCTGAACGAGATGATGAAATCCAGCGGTAACGAGCGCTATACCGTTATTTTCGAATCCGAACCGATCCCGTCGAAGAGCCGCAGCGCGGATTCGAGGGCCGGATGATCTTCTGCGGCGTTACGCATCACGACGGTTTCGCTCGGAAAGAGGTGTTCGCCGAGGACGAGCCCGTGATCGCGCGCGGTCGAGCCGCTTACCGTGAGGTACACGCCAAGTCCGGTATCGGCTATCGTGGCCTCCTCCGGCGCGTCGGGGTCGGGATAGACGAACTCGACGTCCGCGAGTACGTCCGTCCCAAGTACGGCGGTCACGAGTCGTTCGTATCGGGGCGAGATACATATCGGGCCCTCGTACTCCGTCAGGAACTCGCGATCCAGATCGGTTCCGGCCGGGAGTTCGCTAGGCCGTCCCATCAGCGTGTGATACACCGTGTCTCCGAGCCCGGTCACGACCCGGACGTCCGTATCCATGGGGTCGATCCGTTCGTTGATGTCGGCCAGTCGGCCGAGACCCGTCGGTCGGATGCCGACGACCTCCTCCAACACGAGGTCGGCCGAATCGAACCCCAGCGCGAACTCGTGGGTTCGAAGCGCACGAAATGGCTCCTCGCGACCGACGAGCATGAGATCGACGCCGTCGATCGAGACGGTTGCGGAGTCGAAGACGATCCGTCGTGGCTTTCCGTCACGATCATCGCGGAGCAAGGTGAACTCCGGGTTGTTCGGGTCGCTTGGATCCGAGTAGTCCGCTAACCGATGGTACGGCCCTCGTTCCGCCTCGAGGGATCCTTTCGTCACCGCCTTTTCGTAGCGGAGCGTATTACTGACTGAGTCGGCGAGTTCCTCCAAGCGATCGGTGCCGCCGACGTCCGCGAGCCGCTCAAGAACGGCCTCGAGCGGGCGACCCTTTCGGGGCACGGCGACGGGCAGCGGTTCGGTCATTACCCCGTATGGATCGTCGTCAGCAAAACGGGTTGCGCTTCAGTCCGGACCGACGAAACTACCATTTTACGGACCGAACGCTTCGTTAAGCCGTTCTCGGAACGCTTCGAGCTCCTCCAAGTGGTCGTTGATCGCGGCCAACTCGGCGTCCACGTCCTCGAGGTCGTCCCCGAGGCGGTCCTCTATTTCGGTCAGACGGGTGTCGACCTCGGCCAAGTCGTCCCAGAGGTCGTCGAACTCCTCATCGAACCGACCCATCCGGTCCTCCACGTCGTCGACACGGTCGTCCGTCCGTTCGGCGGCGGCCGCAGCGTCGTCGACTCCCTCGTACAACGTCTCGATGTCGTCGTCCAGATCGTCCACGTCGTCACCGAGCGTCGAGACGTCCGCCTCGACGCCCGCGACGTCCTCGACGACGCCGCCAACGGTCTCTTTGACCTCGTGAACGTTCCCCTCGACCGCCGACACGGACTCTCGGAGTTCGCCTACGGTTCCTTCGACGTCGCTCATGTCGGCTTCGAGCCCCGAAATATCCGATTCAACGGTTTCAACGGTCGACTCAACGGTTTCAACGGTCGATTCAACGTCTCCGACCGAGTCTTCGACGCCTTCGATCGATTCCTCGACGTCGTCGACCCGAGCATCGATCCCCACGACCTCAGTCGCGAGCTCGCCGTGTGCGCGTTCTCCCGCCGTGACCCGACCGTCCAGCGCACCGACCTCATCCTCGACATCGTCGACCCGAGCATCGATCCCGTCGAGGATCTCCCGGGCGGTGCCCTCTTCATCGATGAACTCCGCGAGCGCGTCCGCGTACGCTTCGATGTCCGCCACACTCGACTGGAGACGGCTTATCCTGACATCGACGCTTCTGGGAACGCCGACATCGAGCTCCGACCGGAGGACGTTCAGGTCCGCCTCGTCGACCTCGCCGGAGCGAATCTCGTCCGCAAGGGTGGACGCGATCCCCTCTGGGGCTACTTTCGGAGTCGGAGCGGGCTCGTCACTGTCGGACGGCTCCGCTTCTGTCGAATCCGACTCGTTCACCTCCCCCGGAACGTCCTCGGGATGTGAGTCGTCCGCGTCAGGGGATTCGTCGCTTGGCTCAGGAACCTCGTCATGCCGCGTAACGGCCGACGTGGTCGTTTCGACGAGATCACGTGGCTCGGGGGCTTGAGACCCCTCGTCTTCCGGCGTCGGATCCGTCGCGGTCGAATCCTCCGTCGCAGGGTCTTCGCTCTCCGGTTCCGCTTCCGTCTCCGATTCCTCGAACTCCGCCGGTGTCGACTCCGTCTCGGAGAGGTCTTCCATTCCGGGTAGCGTCTCCCGATCACCCGACAACACCTCTCTGACTGCATCCGTCTCGTCGGTCCCGAGGACGTCCTCTATCTCCTCGCCGACCGGAACGTGCTCGATGACGGGTGCCCCGAGGAACGCCTCTAGGTCGGGGTCGTCATCACGGATCCCGAAGACGGTCTCGACGGACTCTCCCGGTTCGAGGACTCGTTCGAACTCCACACGGTTGTCCTTATATGCGGTCCAGTTCTCGCTTTCGTAGTCGGGATGAAATCCGATCCGGTCCATCGGGAACGATTCGGGTATCCTGTCGACGATCCGGACACGTACGGCGTCCTCGCGGGCCGAAGAGAGTTCATACATTACTGCGGGAACCGGGAACGCATCGTCGGTAAAAGACTTCTCCACCCTGATTCCGTCCTCCTCGACGGTCGTCGTCGCCTCCGCCGTCCGTTCGTTCATACGAAACCCTCCGTAAGCAAGGGCTTAAATTCCACGGGCGACGTCTCAGCGACGATAACTCGTTGCCCGCCCCGGAGTTCGTCGTGGTGCTCTCAGAGATCGATCCGGTCGCCGATCTCGACGATCGAAAGTCGGGAGGGGTACTCGAAGCTCTGTGCGTGGTCGTGAAGCGCGGTCGGGTCCGCGGTGAGTCCCTTCCACATGTCCCAATGAGTCGGAACCAATCGGTCGAGTTCCAGGGCGCTTGCGGCCGAAACGATCTCGTTCTCGTCGCTGTACCACTTCGTCCGCACCGGCTCTCCGGTCTCTTTGTCCGGAACCGTTCCGACCGATCCGAACGCGAGGATCCCGAGGTCGATGTCGTACTCGTCTGCGAGGGACTCGAACGTCGATGACGGCTTGCTGTCGCCCGCGTGGAACATCGTTCCGTCCGGGTGATCGATGACATAGCCTACCGGGTGGGTCGCGTCCGTGTCGTGAACCTCGACGACGTGAACGGTGAACTCGCCGATCCGGAGCTCGTCGCCCTCGGCGACTTCGAGGAACTGCTCGTCCGCGACATCCCACTTCTCGGTCCACCGTTCGTCCTCTCGTGCTACCGAAAGCGAGTCGTCGGGTGCGACGAACTCCGCGCCCGTGTTCGCGAGGATCGGTGCCTGTGACGGGCCGTGGACGTGGTCGACGTGTTCGTGAGTCGCCAACACTGCGTCCGCGCTGTCGACGTCCTCGGGATCAAAGGGAATCGGGACCATCCGGATCGTTCGCGGGGGATCGCCGGTTCCCACGTAGGGGTCGATCCAGAGTACCGTCCCGTCACGGCCCTTGATCGCGAACCCGTTACAGCCCAGATACCACAGCGCCACCGTATCCGGGTCCGCTTCCGAGACCGCACGCGGCAGCCAGTCGCCCCAGTCGGAACTCGTCATGTCCGCAGTTGGTTCGCCCCATACCGTAATCGTTCCGGAGTCGTTCGTGATCCATACTGCATGGTACCACGAGGCGTGGGCTGCGACGGACACATACAGTCTATTTTGCTATATCGAATAGTGATCCGGAGCGACACGGTTCCGGAAGATAGGCCAGTTTCGGGCGGATTCACCGTCGGTTTGTTTCCACCAATAAGAAGGCGATCGCGGGGGAGATCACGGCCGAGGTCGGTGCGAGCGGTCTTCCCGCTTCAGGCGGAGGAGGATTCAACTCGATCCGGTTCCGGGCAGCGTATCGGAAAGCGCTCTAGACGAGCAGTTGAATGTCGGCCTCTTGCATCTCTTGGAAGGCCGAGGCGGCACCGACGCCCGTTGTTACTCCGTCGTAGAAATCGTCTTCGTCGTAGTCAAGCAGATCGATGGTCATCTGACACGCTTGGAGATCGACGCCGTGATCGAGAGACGTTTCGATGAGTTCCTGTACCGATGCGACGTTGTTGTCGTCGATCTTTCCGCGCATCATCCGGGTCGTCATCCGGTCCATTCCGGGGAGTGCGGCGATGGCGTTCGGCACCGGCATGTTCGGGTTTCCGACCGAACTCAGTTTGAGGTCCTTTGAGTTCTCCTCGTGAAGAATCTCTAATCCCCAGAACGTATGGAAGACGGTGACGTCGTAGCCGAAGGCGGCTGCCGTACTGGCGAGGATGAGCGGGGGATACGCCATATCGAGCGTTCCCTTCGTAGCGATGATGACCATCTTGTTCGAGTCCTCGTTGACCGCCATCCGGAGATCGGCGACCTCGTCTTCGAGTTCCTCGATACGCGCCAGCAGTTCCGCAGTCTCCTCGGAGGAGAGTTCCGCGTCGGAACCGGCTGGTGTGTCCGTGCTCATGTTCACTTGGTCTTCCGGACGTAGTGTTTGTAGACGGATTCGCCGTCCTCGGTCGCTTCCTCTTGCTCGAGCAGCTCTGCACCGTCCGTCGACTCCGCCCAGCCTTTGATGTCGCTCATGCTCCCGGAGTCGGTCGCAACGACGACCAACGTCTCGCCGGCGTCAAGGTCCTCGAAGGCACCTTTTGTCTTGATGACGGGCATCGGGCAGTTCTGTCCTTTCACATCGACCGTCTCAGCGGTTTCCGTACTCATTGGTTATCTCCCCTGTGTTGGGGTTGTTCCACAATACTGTGTCCCCAGACATAAGTGTGTCGATTATTGGGTTTAAATTGAAATACTGTTGTGTATTCGGTCCGTCTCATTTGGTTCGCGTGTTCGTGTGCGCGGCTACTGGGCTTTTATCTGGAGTTTCGGTAGTGCTATATTGGGTAGATATTGAATTACTATACAAAACCTTAAGTCATTCTGGGTAGTACGTGTGAGTGTACATGGATCCCGAAGCGATGGATTTCCCAACGCCGGAATCGGATGTCGAATCGATCGAGCCGGAGGCGCTCAAAGAGCGTATCGACGGCGGCGATGACGTCACGCTGCTCGATGCGCGTATGGAAAGCGATTATGAGGAGTGGAAAATTGACGGCGAGAACGTTGAGAGCATCAACGTCCCATACTTCGAGTTCCTCGACGAGGAGATCGACGGCGACGTGCTCGCGTCCATCCCCGATGACGAACACGTTACCGTTCTCTGTGCGAAGGGCGGTGCCAGCGAATACGTCGCTGGCGCGCTCGCGGATCGTGGCTACGATGTCGACCACCTCGAAGAGGGAATGAACGGCTGGGCGTTGATTTACGAGGCCCACGAGGTCACCGACTACGACGGTACAGGAACGCTGCTACAGTACCAGCGTCCCTCCAGTGGCTGTCTCGGCTACTTCGTCTACGACGACGGCGAGGCCGCCGTCA
Source organism: Halorubrum alkaliphilum (assembly GCF_017873815.1). GTDB lineage: Archaea > Halobacteriota > Halobacteria > Halobacteriales > Haloferacaceae > Halorubrum > Halorubrum alkaliphilum. Next base: position 176,136 of record NZ_JAGGKQ010000005.1, read on the forward strand.
TCGACCCGCTGCGGGCGTTCACGGATCGGTACCTCGAGGACGCGGCCGAGTTGGGCGTCGAGTTGACGTACGCGCTGGATACCCACGTCCACGCCGATCACATCTCCGGCGTCCGTAAGCTCAACGAGGAAGGCGTGGAGGGCGTCATCCCCGAGGCTGCCGTCGACCGCGGCGTTACCTACGCCGACGAGCTGACCACGGCCGAAGACGGCGACACCTTCGAGATCGGCGATGCTACTATCGAGACCGTCTACACACCCGGCCACACCACCGGGATGACCTCGTACCTCGTCGACGACGGCCTACTCGCGACCGGCGACGGACTGTTCATCGAGAGCGTCGCACGCCCCGACCTCGAAGAGGGCGACGAGGGCGCGCCGGACGCCGCGCGGATGCTCTACGAGTCGCTACAGGAACGCGTCCTGACGCTCCCCGACGAGACGCTCATCGGTGGTGCCCACTTCAGCAGCGTCGCAGAGTCCGCCGCTGATGGCACCTACACCGCACCCATCGGTAACCTCGTCGAAGAGATGGAGGCTCTGAGGATGGACGAAGACGACTTCGTCGACGTGGTTCTCGCGGATATGCCGCCGCGACCGGCCAACTACGAGGACATCATCGCGACGAATCTCGGACAGAACGTCGTCGACGACGACGAGGCATTCACCCTCGAGCTCGGCCCGAACAACTGCGCAGCCAGCCAGGATGCACTCACGAGCGACTAACGACGACCACGAGGATCACGAGCGATGATCGCCGAGCTACTCGGTTCCGGGACGTTTGAGGCGCTGTTCCCGAACGGAATCTCCCGATACGCCGTCGGAGGCATACTCGTCGGGCTCGGAACCGCCATCATCTATCTCGGAACCGGGATTACAGCCGGTGCGAGCACGTTCCTCGAGTCGACGCTGTCGTACATTTCCGAAACGGAACGATTCACGCAGTATCGGCCGTCGCGTGACTGGCGAATCGTGTTCACGTTCGGCATCGTCGGCGGGGCAGCGATATACGCCCTGACCTTCCAGTCGGGACTGGTCTCCAGTGGTCTTTATGCGACGGGCACGACCGGGGAGCTGCGAGACGTCGGCGTATTCACCATCTGGCTGACCGACGTCCAGCCGTGGCGGCTGTTCGTCGGCGGCATCCTCGTCGGTATCGGAACCCGACTCGGAAAGGGCTGTACGTCGGGCCACGGCGTCTGTGGCGTCGGCTCCGTCTCCCGGACCTCGCTCATCGGTGTTGTCACGTTCCTCATCGTCGCAATCGTGACCGCGAACCTCGTCGCTGTAATGGGGATCTCGCCATGAGCCGGCATCCGCTGTTCATGCCGCTCATCCTGCTCGGTGGGCTCGTCTTCGGCTTCGGTCTAGGATTCAGCCACATGGCGCGCCCGGAAGTCGTCCTCAACTTCCTGACGTTCGACGACCTCGGTTTGCTGTTCGTGATGTTCGGCGGCTCCATCGTCGCCGGACTCGCGTTCTGGCTCGTCCCCCGACTCCGGTCGAATGCCCCACTCACCGACCGCCCGTACGGTCGACGGCTGAAGCCGTTCGATCGAAACGTTCTGATCGGCGGCTCGATCTTCGGCGTCGGCTGGGGACTGTCGGGAATCTGTCCCGGTGCCGCCTACGCCAGCCTCGGTGTCGGTAACGTCACCATCCTGTGGGCCATCGCCGGGATGTTCCTCGGGGCCTACGCACAGGGCGTTTGGCGAAGCTAGTCTTCGGATGTCAACAGCCTCGGGGTCAAGCCCCGTGGCATCCGCCTTGTATTTCTGTGAATATCACCACACCCGGAGACGACTGACAGTATATTGGGGGTACGAAACAATATTATGGCCCCACTGCGTAGCTCTCGTATGAAAGCGGTATGCGCAACTGACCTCTCGGCGGCGAGCGAGGCGGCTATTGAGACCGAGACTTGTCTACACTGTCTCGGAAAGATCGGGGTCGAAGAGATACACCTCGTCACAGTCATCCCGTCGAACGTCCACGCCGGGATGCCGGGAATGAAGTTCGAGAAGCGCCGGAAGCGCGCTCTGGCACGGTACAGAGAGATAATCGAGGACGCCGGGTTTGCCGTCGAAACGCACGTCGTTCGGGGGACACCGCATCGGCGGATCAACGGCGTGGCTGGAACAGTCGGTGCCAGCCTCACTATCGTCGGCTCACGCGGCAAGAGTCCGCTTGAGAACCGCATTATCGGGTCGACGGCCAGAAACCTCACGCGGACGACCATCGCTCCGCTGTTAGTCAACCGTATCGAGCGCGGTGTGGAGAGCCCCGAACTCGTTCGCGAACACCTCTTCGATCGAGTGCTCTATGCGACGGACTTCTCGGAGAACGCCGACCGGACCTTCGAGGCCTTCTCGTATCTCCGTCATGCGACGGTGGATGCGATGCTCGTTCACGTCCGAACGCCGAAAGACCCCGGGCCTGAGAGTGGGGACCCACGTGACCGGCTCTCCGAACTGGCCGGCCGTCTCGCGGAGTGGGGCATCGAGACCGACGTCGAAATCCGGCAGGGCGACCCGGCCGAGGAACTCCTTGCGGTCGAGGAGGCCTACAGCGCGACGACGACGCTTCTCGGCTCGCGGGGACACAGCCGACTCCGACGGCTGTTACTCGGCAGCGTGACTGAAGACATCGTCGCCAACGCGAACGGCAACGTGCTGGTAGTGCCGCCGGAGCGGAGCGCGTAGCTCCACAGGTGACGACGGAACAATCCGTTCCGAACGGTTTGACGCCCCGAACGAGGGTCGAACGGTTTGTGATAGCATCTGTATTTGTGGGACATACATACAAGACCGACGGATCTGTAGAACGACATCGTGAAAGTCATGAGAGAGGCCGTCCCCGCCAGCAGCTGAGCTTCCTGTGGTCGATCAAGCGCCTGAAACTCGACGACGAACAGTACCGTAACACTGCTGGAACGATAGCCAGCAGCTTTATGCGTCAGTCGTCACCGTGTGGTGTTACATCGGTGGTGACCTTCCGTTCACGGACGGCCAGTGCGCCATAGTAGATGATGACTGCGGTGACGAAGATTGAGGATCCGATGAGCAGAACAAAGCTCACGGTGTCGAGTATCGGCATCTCGAACCAGTTGGCGAACTCGCCGAAGGCGACCGCAACACTCGCCAAAAGCAACATGATGCCGAAGTAGATGGTCACGTCGTCCTCGTCGACGTAGGCCGTTGACGCCGACCCGATCCGGGCACCGAGTGCGCTACCGACGAGCAGCGCCGTCACGACGCCGATATCGATGACGCCCGAGAGCCCGTAGCTGAACGCCCCAACAGCGCCCGACATGAGCGCACCGAAGAGGCTCGTCCCGACGGCGGCCGCAAGGGGTACACCGATAAGATAGTAGATGGCGGGCATCCGGATGAAGCCACCACCAACGCCGAGAAAGCCCGAGACGACGCCGACGCCGCCGCCAACCCCCGAGATGGTCCACATCGACGCCTTGCTGCCGTCGGTTAGCGTCACCATCGGTGGGATATTGTACGATTTGATCTTCTTCGCGATCTCGGGAATGTCGTCGTCGGTCTGCTGATCGTCGTCTTCGGAGGCATCCTGTTTGAGCGCGTTTCGCGTGAACACGATGCCGATCGCACCCAGAAGCAGGACGTATGCGGTGCCGACGACCAGTTCGGCCTGCCCGATGGCTTCGAGGCCGAAGACGAGCATCTTCCCGGCCTCGATACCGAGCACGATACCGACGAACATCAGCGCGCCGAGTTTGTAATCGACCTGTCCGACATCGTGGTGTTTCAGAGTCGCGATCACGGCTGTTCCGAAAACGAACGCCATCGAACTCCCGATAGCGACCGGCGCAGGATAGCCGAGAATCAGGAGAGCAGGGGTGACGAGAAACGACCCGCCCATTCCGAAGAACCCGAAGAACACCCCCACCATAAAGCCGAAGCTGACGAACAGTACGAGCAGCTCCGGGGGAAGTCCGAGCAGTTCCATTATCAGACGCTTTCGATGACTTCGAGAATCGGCGGTGCGATGCGTTCTTCTATCAGTCCGTATCCGACATAGAGGACGATTGCCTCGACGAGGACGAGCGTGACGACGAGTGCCGCCTGTACCGCTATCGGGAGGGCCGAGATCGCTATCATACGACCGACCACCCCATCCGCAATGGTTGTGTGGGAATCATACTTTTTACTCACCTTCACCTACGCCTGCCGGAGGTAATAACAGTTTTGGGACCTCTATACAATATTATTGAAGTGTATAAGATAGGTAACTGACGGAGATATTGGTGTAAGTTATGAAAATATAGTGTTCCCGGGGCGGACACAGCTTTCAGGACGCGCTGTCCCGTGCTAATGCTTCCCGGGAAAGCGAAACGAACTCCTCGAGATCCCGCTGTGGGGTGTCTCTCGAAACCGTGTCGGGAGCGCCCTCAAAAACCCGTCTCAGTCGCGTCCGAGAATATGAGACACTCTCCGTCTGGACCGGGAGCGACGCCTCCAGTGTAGGGCCGGTAGTGCTACCGTGAAACCGTCTGTAGGTGGTTCGTGACGATTTGACCGGCCCGCTCTTCTCCCGGTTCGACACTCAGTAGTATTGTACAATCTTCACAAATAATTTGCGTTCGGGGCCGTGAATACGGGTACAATGGCCGATTCGATGAGCGAACATCTCAAACAGGAGGTGCGGTTGAGGGGATTCTGGAGCGTACCCACGCTCTGAAGACCTCATTGACATCCTCCCCGCGCTGAAGCGCGAGGCTTTCTCCTCGATTCTCCGTAAAGAGATTTCCGCCTGCTTATCGAGCAGGACGACCACGCACCGTCGACGAGATCGCCGAGGAAGTCGAGCGAGAGCGGGCAATCCCATGCCGACAGGTTCTACTTTCCGCTGTCGAACGGTGAACCGATGGCGTCACCGTCCAACGGTTCGTCTACCGTGTTTCTGGTGACCGTCGCGGCGAACGTCGTCCCGCTAGTCGGCGTGCTCCACCTCGGGTGGAGCGCACAGACGTTCGCGGTCGTCTACGCGATCGAACTGGTCGTCGCCGTCCCGTTTGCTGGATTGAAGGCGTTGTTCGCACGCCGCCCGCCGGACTACGACGAGCTGGAGCGTCCACGGAGGGATACCCCGCTCAACTCCGACGAGCTGGGCGAGAGTTCCGTCGGATCGAGCGACCTCAAGCGCCGGCGCGGGAGCGTCACGGTCGTCGACTCGCTCCCGCCGATATACCCTCGGAACGTCCCGTTCGTCTTACAAGCGGTTGGGACTGCTGTGACACTCGTTGGGGTGTTCCTCTTCACACTGAGCCGTTTCATCAACGTGCCGGCAACGCTTGCTGACCCGATCGTGGCGGCGAGCGCCGTCTCCCTTGTCGTCTCTCAAGTCGGCCTTGTTAGTCGTGAATACTTCGGCGAGCGGCGCTACAGGACGAGCACACCCCGGAAGGTGATCAGTAGCGCAAAAAACGAGGCGTTTGTAGCCGTAGTGGTGCTCTGGTTTGCGGCCGTCGGCGGTCCGACCGGCGCGCTGGTTGCATTCGTTATGGTGAAGCTGTTCATGGAGTGGCGGAGCTACCGCGACGGGGTAGCGGTCGATCCTGACGAGGGGTTGGGAACGCTCCCGCCCGTGGCGGCTCCGGACGTGCCGCCGACGGCCGAGGTCCGTCCGGACCGGTGTGCGGTCCACGCCACCGCACTCTGGCGGGGCGTGAAGTCCGCGGTTAGCGGCGGCCCAGTGTACCTCGTCGCGTGGGTCGGGCTCACTGCCGGATCGGCGGGGGGAGTCGCCGCAACCGTGGTCTGTTTCGGCTTTCTACCGGCCGCCATCGGCGGGCTGAAGACCGTCGAGTACGTCCTCACCCATGGCACACTGGTGTACCAGCGCCGCGACGACGCGGTGGTCGCGTACGACGACCTCACCGAGGCGGTCCAGTGGGTGATCCCCGTCGACGATGTCCGGGACGCCGAGCTGTGTGAGGGGGAGTTCGTCGACCGTGCCTACGACACCCGGACGTTCTCGCTCACCACGTTTGTGGGCGAACACGAACGCAGCGTCGCGCACCTCCGGGAGTACGACCGGGCCGTCGAGGCGTTCGAACTCCCCGTCGAGACGACGGTGTTCGGTCCGCTTGACCGACGTGTGGTCGGGGCGGCAGCTGCGGTTGGAGCCTGTGGCGTCGCCGCCGTGGTTGGCCTCGCCTCCTCCGCCCCCACCGTCGCGGCGGTCGCCGCCGGGTTCGGCGGCCCGTTTGGCGTCGTCGCCCTCAGATCGGCGTGGCAGTGGGCGCTCCCGGCCGCCTGAACCGATCTCGAGGTGCGTTAGACCGGGCGGTGTCATCGAACTCCACGGCACGAACGCTTGCGTGGCGTGTGCCGATGTGGCAACGCGGAGGCAGCAACGCCAGTTCACGAACTCGTCCGTGACGGTGAGTGTCCCCCGCCGCTGTGGCGGACGGTACAACCCGTCGGTCGTTCCGTTCGGTGACCACCCACCGTCCGGGATCCCGTCGCTGCGTGGAACGACCCCCTCCGAGAACGACGCTCCAGTTGCGGCCGGCTCGTCGGTACCGTCGATCCCGTCGGATCGCTTCCGGGACGCGTCGACGGGACCGTGGCCCTACCGACGTTGACGAGGCCTGTGCTCGACGGACCGTGAACGCGCCCGAAATATCGGATAAAAGGGGACGGGCCGTCTCCGTGACTCACCCGAGGAGGTACCGAAGCCACGGGTTCTCCGTGACGATCGAGGACTCCTCGAGGGCGCGGTCGACGCCGACGATACGGCCGGCACCCCACGCGCCGAGGCCGAACAGCAGGAGCATGTAGACGAACGAGCTGTCGATGAAGTAGCCGTTCGGCATCGGGAACCCCTGTGCGAGGCCACCCTCCCACGCGGCAGTCCAGAACATTGCCATCTGGATCGCACCCATGAGCGCGGCGAACCGGAAGAACACGCCGAACAGCAGGGCGAGTCCGATCAGGATCTGCCCGAAGATCACGAGCGGGTCGACGATCGAGCCGTAGTTAGCGAACCACGCGAACAGTCCGCTCAGGGGGTTCGCCTCCGCGATCGCGTTCTGGAGGAAGCCGGCGGACGACCACGCCAACGGGTCGCTAATACCGCCCTCGAACAGCTTCGAAAGCCCCGCTTGGAGGAACACCCACGCCATCACGAGGCGCAGCCCCAGCATCGAATAGGCGAGCCACGTCTCCGAGTAGTTGAACGTCACCTCACGCCCCAACAGCTCCGCTTGGAGCGTCCGTTCGGACGGTTGTGTTGACATTACGGCATCACCAACCGGCGATTCTCCATCGTATCTCAAATAAGTATGGGTCGGGTGCCCCACATCATTATGACGCTCCTCAACGCACCAATCCGTATGATATCGACCGATCGGATGGCAGCCATCGACGCCAATGCGGCGGCGCTCGGGGTTCCACGGAAGCAACTCATGGAGTCGTCGGGTAACGCGGTCGCCCGTGTGGTGCGGTCGGTTGCCGAGCCGGGTGAGTCCGTCGAACTCGTGTGTGGCCGGGGGAACAACGGCGGCGACGCCTCGGTCGCGGCGCGGTTCCTCTCGGGATACGACGTGACCGTTCACCTGCTCGGACGCCCCGAGTCGATCACGACCGACATCGCCGGCGAGAACTGGGAGACGCTCGTCAACGCGGGGATCCCGACCGAGTCGGTCGTCGACGCCGGGAGCCTCGAGTTCGGGACCGCGGACGTCGTCGTCGACGCTATGCTCGGAACGGGGATCTCCGGCGCACTTCGCGATCCGGAGCGCACGGCCGCGGAACGCATCAACGACGCCGGCGAGGCGAGAGCGACGGTGGTATCCGTGGACGTGCCGTCCGGTATCGACGCCGACACCGGAGCACCCGCCGGCGGTGCGGACGCGGTCGCCGTCGACGCCGACCACGTGGTGACGTTCCACGACGAGAAGCCGGGATTAGGGAGCCTATCGGTAGAACTGACCGTCGCTGACATCGGGATCCCCGAGGCCGCGGAGCGGTTCACCGGTCCGGGAGACCTGCTCGGGATCGGTCGAGCGTCGGACTCACACAAGGGAGAGAACGGCGAGGTGCTCGTCGTGGGCGGCGGTCCTTACACCGGCGCGCCGACGCTCTCGGCGCGGGCGGCGCTGCGGGCCGGCGCGGACCTCGTCCGCGTCGCCTGCCCGGCGGCGGTCGCGCGGGAGGTTCAAGGGTTCTCGGAGAACCTGATCGTTCACGGGCTCTCCGGTGAAACGCTCGGTCCGTCCCATCTCGCCCGGATTCGCGAGCTCGCAGCGGACCACGACACGGTCGTCTTCGGACCGGGGCTCGGCGACGCGGAGGCGACGCTCTCGTTCGTCCGCGAGTTCCTCGCTGAACACGAGGGCCGGATCGTCGTCGACGCGGACGCTCTCCGGGTCGTCCCGGACATGGAGACATCCGCGGAGCTGATCTGTACGCCCCACCAGGGTGAGTTGGAGGCGATGGGCGGCAAGACCGCCGCCGACCCGGACGATCGCGCCGCACTCGTCGGGGAGTTCGCCGCCGACCTGGGCCACACGCTGCTCGTGAAGGGCGCGGTCGACGTGGTCGCAAGTCCTGACGGCGAGGTCCGGCTCAACCGGACCGGGAACCCCGGAATGACCGTCGGCGGCACCGGCGACGTGCTCGCGGGAACGGTCGGGGCGCTTGCGGCGACGACCGATCCGTTCGAGGCGGCAGCCACCGGCGCGTACGCCAACGGATTGGCGGGGGACTCGGCGGCCGAGACCAACGGGGACGGGCTCGTGGCGACGGATTTAATCGACCGGCTCCCGCAGGCGTTGTACGATGAGTGAAGAGCCCTCCCCCGACGAGAACCTGACGCACACGACGGCCGACGGCGACGTCCAGATGGTCGACGTCGGGTCGAAACCGGATACGAAGCGGCGCGCGGTCGCCCGCGGTGAGATCCGGCTGACGCCGTCGACGGTCGCCGCCATCGAAGCCGACTCGATCGGGAAGGGGGACGTGCTGGCCACCGCCCGGATCGGCGCGATAGACGCAGTGAAACACACGTGGGAGTCGATCCCGATGTGTCATCAGATCCCGATCACGAATGTCGACACCGAGTTCGTCGTCGACGAGGATCGTGTCGAACTGAGCGTCGCCGTCGAGACGACCGGGAAGACCGGCTGCGAGATGGAGGCGCTACAGGGTGTAACGACCGGTCTCAACGTCGTCTGGGACATGGTAAAAGCCGCCGAGAAGGACGCCGACGGCGGCTATCCGGACACGCGAATCGCCGACGTGGGAGTCGTCGAGAAGCGAAAGGAACGGCCCGGGGGAACGTAGCGAATGAGGGACGTGAGCGACCGGTCGCCGTTCGTCGACCTCGGCTTGGCAGCGACGTTCCTGTTCGGCGGTGCCGCGGGCGTCGCAGTTGGCGGCTGGCTGCTTGCGCTCCCGTTCGGCGGTACCGATAGCTCGCCGCTCGCGATCTATCTCGAACTCGCTGGACCCGCATCTCTGGTGTGGCTCGCCGTCGCGATCGTCGCACTCCTCCGCGGGCGCGCTCCCGCCTAAGTCGAACCGGCCGGTGCCAGCTCCGCCGCCTTCGACCGTGCGCGGGCGACGATCGAGGGTTTCGCCTCGAACGCGACCGTGACGTGCTCGTCGGCGTACGTCTCCTCGTCGACGTGCGCGTGGTCGTGGATCCACGAGACGAGGCTCATTGCGTCGTCGGAGACGGGGACCATCAGGCGCTCGCGCTCCCAGTCGGGTAGCTCGCCCTCGACCCTATCGCGAAGCTCGGCGACTCCCGCGCCCGTCCGTGCGGAGACTGCGACCGGCTCCGGCGCGAGCCCCGAGAGTGCTGCGCGTTTGTCCGCCAGTTCGCCGGGTTCGAGCCGGTCGACTTTGTTGAACACGGTGACGATGGGGGCCTCGTTGCGTTCATACAGGGTATCGTGGCTCGTGACGAGCTTCTCGCGCATCTCCTCGACCGACTCGCTCGCGTCCACGACGAGTAACACGAGGTCCGCGCGGTAGACGGAGTCGAGCGTCGACTCGAACGACTCGACGAGCCAGTGCGGCAGGTCCGCGATGAATCCGACGGTGTCCGTGAGCAACACGTCCCGTTTCTCCATCGCCGCACGCCGCGTGGTCGTGCCGAGCGTCGTGAACAGCATGTCCTGTGACTCCGCGGTCGAGTCCAGATCCGGGTGCCGTTCCTCGTTCTCGTCGACGTCGAGCTCGGCGGCCAGCTGACGCATCAGCGTCGATTTGCCTGCGTTCGTGTAGCCCGCGAGCGCGACGAGGTCGAATCCGGACTCCCGGCGCTGCTCGCGGCGAGCCCGCTCCTTGTCCGCGATCGACTCCAGCTCGTCGCGGATCTCGGATATCTGTCGTTTGATGTCGCGCTCGACGCTCTCGTCGTACTCGCCGAGCCCCATGAACCCCGGACGCTCGTCGCGTTTCGCGAGACTCGCTTTTGCCTCCGCTCTGGGGAGCTCGTAGCGGAGCTCCGCGAGTTCGACCTGTAGCTGGGCCTTCCGGGTGTTCGCGCGCTGGCCGAATATCTCGAGGATGAGCGTGAACCGGTCGATCACCTCGACCCCTTCCGGAAGCTCGCCGCCGATGTTGAACGTCTGGTACGGACCGACATCGTTGTCGATGATCACGGCTCCGGCTCCCGTCCGCCGGACGAGGTCGCGGAGCTCCGCTACCTTCCCCTCTCCGAACATGAACGCGGCGTCCTCGGTTCGGGTCTGCGTCAGACTCCCGACAACCCCGTAACCTGCGGCCCGGGTGAGTTGGCTGATCTCCGTCAGGTCGGCCGTGCCGGAATCGACGCGTTTAGCGACGATCGCGGAACGGCCGTCCGCGTCGGTGTCGGAGGGGTCGACGCGTTCGATCGCGTCGTCGAACCCATCGGTAGTCGTACGGTCAGTCGTCCCGTCGAGCCCGTCGTTTCCCCCCGTCATAACAGGAGGTTTCGAGCGGCGTACGCGGCGTGGTGTGCGGCCTGCACTGTTTCGCGTTCCCCTATGCTCTCGACGTATTTAAACTCCGGTCGGAAGCTCAGCCCGACGACCTCCGCGGGCTCCTCGTAGAACTCGCCGCCCTCGGCGACGATCGGACACGACGGCGGCTCCGGGAGGTTACCGACCGCCTCCGCCGTCAGCGCAACGGTCGCCTCTAGGGTCGGCCCGTCGCGGACGCTGGCGAACCCGATCCCCTCGACCGAGCGGATCCGGGTCGAGTCGATCGTCGCGTGGACCGCGGCCGCGACCATCAGATATTCGCCGCCCTCCTCGTGGCGGCCGCTGATGTCCACGCCAACGACATTAGGGGCGGGAGCCGTCCACCTCGATCGGCGTCGTTCGTGCCATACCGAAGCCTACCCGTTCCTGCGGCTTCAACTGTGTGGTGGCGCTGGCCCCCTACCGGCCCGTTTTCGTCGGGAGCGATCGTGTGGACAACGGCTTTATATAGTAGTCGGCGTTTGGGCGACGTAGATGACCGACGACGCCGACGTGTATTACGTTATCAGCGACCTCCACATCGGCGGGGACGAACAGCTCGAAGAGGTGGAGTTCCTCGACGAGTTACTGGAGTTCCTGGAACGGCTGGAAAACACCGACGAGAACGCGGAGCTCGTGATCAACGGCGACGCGTTCGGTCTCTGGGAGTTCACGACTGTCGAGGGCATGGAGAAGTTCGACGAGTTGGAGTCGTCGTATCCGAAGCTGTTCGAGGCGTTCCGTCGGACCGGCGAGAACATCACGGTTACACTCCTTCCCGGAAACCACGACCACGAACTCGCCGCCTACGATGCGTACGTCGACCGGTTCGCGGAATACAACGTCGACCTCGTTCAGAACGAGTCGATAACGCGCCGGGTCGGCGACCGTACAGTTCACTTCGAACACGGCCACCAGCACGATCCGAACAATCGGATCGAGGACTGGGGCAACGAGCACGCGACCCCGCTGGGCTACTACTATAATACCCTCGTCACGAGCCGCGCGGGACGGCTCTCGGACCGCGGCCGGTACAACTGGTTAAAGGACGTTCAAGCCGTCACCCCGACTGAACGGATGCCCGTGTGGCTCTTCTCGAAGTACTTTTATCGGGAGATGAACCCCATTCTGCGGTACGCCTTGGTTCCGTTCCTGCTGTTGTTCAACATCAGCGTCGTCCTCGCGTTGTTGGCGGGTCTCGATCTCGCCGGAATCTGGTCGATGCCCGTCGACCGAACCACGGCGTTCCTCGGGCAGTTCGGGACCGCGGGCACCGCAGTCTGGTTCCTGCTCGCGATCAACGTCGTCGTTACCGCGCTGCTGCTGCTGGTCGCGATCCCGCTGTACTTCATTAGACGTGACTTCCGGCGGACGATAGACCGCTTCGGCGTGTTCGAGACGGCCTTAACCGTCGACGCCCAGGGCCCCTACGAATCGGCCGCTCGTGAAACGTTCGAGGAGAACCCCGAGACCGCCGTTTTCTGTTACGGTCACACTCACCGGCCGACGGTGCGGGAGTTGGACGGCGGCGTGCTCGTTAACACCGGCACGTGGCTCAAGCGACTCCACCGCCGTGATGGGATCATCGGCCTGTTGCCGCCGGTGTTCTATCCGACCTATCAGCTCGGTACGGTCCGGATCGCCGACGAGCCGGAGGGGATCTCGGTCGAGTACCGGACCGTCGGAAAACCGAGCCCCGCCACGGAGGAATTAACCCTCACCGAACGCCTGTTTACTGTCGGTCGGGAGCCAGAACTGGACATTCCCGAACGAACCGTCATCGACGACGCTGGAGGGACGCCGGAGACGACACCCGCCGACGACGTCGTTGACGACGTAGAGCCGGTTGGGAACTGATATCAACCTAGCTGGGCCTCTCCGCGTTATTGTGCCAGCGGCATATTGTAGCTCGTCTCCTCCTCCATGACGAGTTCCCACGTGGCCTCACACTCGCAGGACACCTGCCCGAAGACGCTCGGGTCCTGTCGCTTGTCGAAGTCCTTGATCGCGGTTTGGACGCGGTCGTCACACTCCCCGCAGTTGTGCGCGCCGCGGTCGGAGCCGTGCCCGACCGGGTCGGAGACGACGATGGCGTCGACATCGGCGGTCGCTTCGAGGACGTGTGCGACCGACCAGAGCCACGGCGGCCGGTAGCCGCCCTCGAAGAACAGTTCGTCGACCATCGTGTAGCGCTGAACGTTCGTCGGGTTCATCGAGACGGTGTGACAGCCGTCGACGTCGGCACACCGGTGGATCGAGTCGATCATGTCGGCCGCGGCCTCCGGCTCCGCGAGGAAGGGCGGCTTCATGAGGAGGTACGCCTTGATCCCCACGTCAGCGTCGAACTCGTCGTCCGCGCCGGCCGCCTCCGCACAGGCGTCCTCGAAGTCGGCGAAGTCGAAGTACTTGTTCACGCAGTCGTGGCGAACGCGGTCAGTCGCGGTCTCCAGCCCGACGGCGACGTCGGTCGCGATCCCGTGTTCGGCGAAGTCGCCGATCTTCTCCCGATTGACGAAGTCCGGCAGGGACTCGACGACAATGCGATCACGGTCCGCAAACGTCTCGGCTATCGCCTGCCGGGTCTCGGCGGGGACCTCGCGCTCGTCGAGGAAGGAGCCCGAGGTGTAGATCTTTATCAGTTCGGCCGGGTCGTCCGCGTTCTCCCGCTCGTGGTCGAGACACGCGTCGATCTGTGTCATGAGGTCCTCGTGGGCGACGCTGCCGCCCTCGACGGACTCGGCGACGTAGCCACACATGGTACAGCCGCCCGCGCGGGCCCACCGGCAGCCGCCGGTGTTTAAGATGATCGTGAGCGAGTTCACCACTCCGTCAGGGGTGTTGTCCTCGTCGATCCAAACGCGGGTCGGCTCCGTCGGGTCGTACGTCTCCGAGCGCTCGGCGCGGATGTCACGCATTACTTCGTTGTGCGCGTCCATCCCACGCCCCTGCTCGTACGCCTCGGGGCTCGGTTGACTCATTGTCGAGAGAAGCGCCCGCTCGCGTAAAGCCGTGTCGTCATCGGCCCTTCCAGTGCTCTCGGTTCCGAACTCGCCGAAGACAGCGTTACACACAGCTGCCGATCCGTCCGTATGTATGAACCGTAGTTAATAATGATTGATCGTGTGTCTTGAATTATCAGAGACAATACTGCCGCTCAACACTTTTGTGTCATGTGGTCACTTCACAACACGAAAATGTCCACGGAACGATCGGAGACGTCGAATGACGCCACGGTCGGTGCTGAAGACGGGCTCATCGCGAACGCGCAGGGTGCGGTCGGTGTCGTCCACGCGACGTCCGAGTCCGTCGACCGGCAGCTAGAAACGATCCGCGAGGCGGCCGACACACAAGTCGACGACATGGAGACCGTCGCCGCGGACGTAAGCGATCTGAGCGCGACGATCGAGGAGGTCGCCGCCAGTGCCGACGAGGTCAGTCAAACGACCGAACGGGCCGCGGCGGCCGCAACCGACGGGCGAGAAGCCACCGATGAGGCGGCCACTGCGATGGCTCGGGCCTCCGAGGAGATGGAACGGGTGACGGAGCGCGTCTCGACGCTCGAAGACCACGTCGAACAGATCGACGAGATCATCAACGTCATCGATCGAATCGCCGACGAAACGAACCTCCTCGCGCTCAACGCCTCCATCGAAGCCGCGAGAGCGGGCGATGACGGTTCCGGGTTCGGCGTGGTGGCGGACGAGATCAAGTCGCTCGCCGCGGAGTCACGCTCGCGGACCGAAGAGATCGAACGGGCAGTCGACGACGTTCAGACGGTCACCAACGAGGTGACTCACACGTTGGACTCGGCCGTCGAAGCGGTTGAAACCGGGGCCACGGCAGTCACCGCTGCCGAGTCGGAGTTGGACGTCGTCGACGAGGCAGTCCAGTCCGCGGCAACGGGAGTCGAAGAGGTGTCAGTGGCCGTCACACAGGGCGCGGAGACGAGTACCCGCGTCGCAGCGAACACGGAGAGCACCTCGGCGTCGGCGGTCGAGATCAGTCAGTCAGTCGACGACATCGGGGACGAGCGCGCACAGATGACTGACCTGCTCTCTGAGATCGACGACGCCCTCTCGTCGGCCCGCAGGGGGCGCGAACAGCGTCTCAAGCGGGCAGGAACCGTCCCGACCGGGATCAGCGAGTTCGACGCTGATGGCGGGCTGCCCGCGGGGTCGCGGAACGTGGTGATCACGGACCGGAACGGCTCCGGCGACACCCACGTGGCCGGAGCGGTAGGTGGCGACGACGATCACGGGTCGATCGACGACACGATCGCCGGGATCTGTGCGGCCGCGATCGATGACGGATGGGCCGTCTCACTGTCGCCGACCGCGACGCTCGACCGGTCCGCACTCGACCGCGTTCTCCGCCGTGACGCCGGTGTCGCGGTGACGGACGCGCTCGCGACCGACCGGCTGTTCGTTCTCGACCCGTTCGGCGCGTGGGATGCCGACGAGAACGTGATCGACTTACAGGAGACGACGCTCTCCCGAGCGAACGATCGCGTCGACTCACAACGCGAGCGCCCCTGCGTCGTGATCGGAAACATCGCCGGCGAACTCGACCTGATGGGCGAGGCGGCGGTCCGTGAGAACACGTACGCCAACGACGGCGACACGCTCGGCGATCGCGACCTCATTATCAACGTCGTTGACGAGGCGGTGGTCCCGAAGCAGTTGCGGTCGTTCTACCGAAGAGCGGCCGACAACTGTTGTCGTCTCACCGACTGAGCGGTCGAGAAGCGGTTCCTGACGTCGGCCCTCGCCTCCGTCGGGACGAGCAGTGGCGCGTCTCACTCGCGGCTGTCACCGGGTAAGCTGGAACCATACTCAAGACCAGAGACGACCGCTCCTCCGACGGCACCGACCGCGTTGACCCCCACGTCTCGCCACGCGAACGTTCGCCACGGGATGGACGCCTGTAGGAGTTCGATCCCGAAACCGAACGCGACGGCCGCGACGACGGCGAGGATCAGCCCGCGTCGCGTCCGCCCCGTCACACGAGTCATGAGCGCGGCTAGAACCGCGTACCCGACGAGGTGAAACGGATCCGTGAAGCCGACGCCGAGCGGTATTTCGCCACCCCCGCTACCACCGGTCCCGCTGCTCGGGATCGGAAGCACCGAGGCGACGACGAGGAGGACCGCGAATCCCGCCGGTCCGCGCCAGCGATCGGATCCCGGTCGCAGTGCGTCGCGTTCGTCCCCAGTCACGGTTCCCGTTTCTCGCCACAACGGGTTAGTCTCACGGCACCTGTCTACCGCGAACCCAACTCCGCTCCGGAGGGCTACCGTCCCTCTGGAGGACCGCCGCCCCTCTGGAGGACCGTCGCCCCTCTCCGGGAGCCGTCGCGCAGCTCGGCCGGAACCGCTCCCCGTCACGGTCCGAACCCGCGAGTGAACGAACGTCCCTGATATGCGGCCGAGTGTAACCGGTATCGGTTCTGTGATGAGGTGAACAGCTAACACGCTGTAGTCCTTGTATAATGATAGAACATTACATGACTGAAATGGGTGGCTACAGGGACCGAGTGGCACAGGTCGATCTCGGCGACGGAGCAGTGGACTATCGCGGGATCGAAGAAGACAACGCGGAGAAGTACATCGGCGCGCGCGGGCTGGGCGTGAAATACGTCTTCGACAAGGGTCCCGACGTGGACCCGATAAGCCCGGAGAACCGACTGGCGTTCATGACCGGCCCGCTGACGGGCACACAGACCGTGATGAGCGGCCGGATCGCCCTCGTGACGAAGTCCCCGCTGACGGGGACGGTCACCGACTCACACCACGGCGGTTGGTCGGGCGCGCGGCTCAAGTGGGCCGGCCTCGACGGTATCTTACTCGACGGTGCGAGCGACGAGCCGGTGTACCTCTTCGTTGAGGACGGCGACGTGGAGGTACGCGACGCCTCCCATCTCTGGGGGAAGGGCGTCCACGACACGATAGACGAGATCGGCGAGGAGGTCGAGGGATCGGTCGGCAAGAACGTCTCCGTGATGGCGATCGGACAGGGCGGCGAGAACGAAGTGAAGTACGCCTGCGTGATGAACGAGGACGACCGCGCCTCGGGCCGGGGCGGCACCGGCTGCGTGATGGGTTCGAAGAACGTGAAAGCGGTCGTCGTCAAGAGCGGCACGCGGATGCCGAAGCCCGCGGACCCCGACACGTTCCAGAAGGGATATCAACAGGCGATGGAGGTCATCCGCGAGTCGGACGTGACCGCGCCCAACGAGGGCGGACTCTCGATGTACGGCACCAACGTCCTGATGAATGCGACAGAGGAGATGGACGGGCTGCCGACGAAGAACGCGAAGTTCACGTCCACGGAGGCGTACAACGACGGCGAGGGGATCGATGTCGACGCCGAGCGTGTCTCCGGCGAGAACGTCCGCGAGAACATCCTCGTCGACGAGCCGACGTGTCACTCCTGTCCGGTCGCCTGTAAGAAGGAGGTCGAAGTGCAGATGCAACACAAGGGCGAGGACATGAACGTCCGCACGGAGTCGTACGAGTACGAGTCCGCGTGGGCGCTCGGCCCGAACTCCGGACACACCGACCGCGACGAGATCGCACTAATGCTCCAGCGCTGTAACGACGTCGGCATCGACACCATCGAGGTCGGCAACACGATGGCGATGGCGATGGAGATGACCGAACAGGGCAAACTCGACGTCGGCATCGACTGGGGCGACTCCGAGCGGATGATCGACCTCATCGACGAGATCGGCAACCGCTCGACGGAGCTCGGTGACCTGCTCGCCGAGGGCCCAGACCGCGTCGGCGAACGGAAGGACGCCCACGACAACAAGCTCTCTGTGAAAGGCCAGAGCATCGCGGCGTACGACCCGCGCTGTATGAAGGGGATGGCGATCGCGTTTGCCACCTCGAACCGCGGTGCGTGTCACCTGCGCGGGTACACACCTGCGGCGGAAATACTCGGGATCCCCGAAAAAGTCGACCCGTACGAGCCGGAGGGCAAAGGCGAACTCACCGCCACGTTCCAGGACCTCCACGCGATCTCCGATTCGTTCGACATCTGTAAGTTCAACGCGTTCGCGGAGGGGATCGAGGAGTACGTACTCCAGTACAACGGCATGACCGGCCGCGACGTGACGGAGGACGAGCTGTTCGAGATCGGCGAGCGGATCTACAACCTCGAACGCTACTACAACAACCTCGCCGGGTTCGACGGCGAAGACGACACGCTCCCCGGCCGGTTCGTCGAGGGACACCCCGACGCGATCCCGGGGCAGGGAGCCAGCGAGGGCGAACTCGCAGAGCTCGACCTGATGAAAGCCGAGTACTACGAGCACCGCGAGTGGGTCGACGGGGTCGTCCCCGACGAGAAACTCGACGCGCTCGGCATCGATATCGGCCCCGGAACCGGCGTCTCCGCGGGCGACTCCGCTGCGCCCGCCGACGACTGAGCGAGCGGTCCGCCCGCACCCCCGACCGAGCCACCCATTTTTAAGTAAACTCGTCGGGTAGCCGGTCGTATGGTCCACGACCCGCTCACCCTCCGGGAGGCAGCCGAAACCCGACTCGGAAACGTCCTCGTTCTATTCAGTGTCCTGACGTTCGTGTACTCGCTGATGATCATCGGACAGGTGCTCATCGGGCTCGTGCCAGTCGTCGGTCTCGCGGGCGCGTACCTGACGTACCGCGGGCTCGCCGTCGCCGACTCGATCGCCGACGCGGCCCAGCGATACGCGGCGGTAAAGGAGCGCGAAGTCGATCTCGAAGACGAGACTCCACCGCGCGAGGTCGGTACCGATCCGACCGAGCGGACGACGACGAGACTGACCGATCGGGAGGAGTGATCGACCGCCGAGTCCGCCGATCGGCGTATAACTCATCGCTCTCGTTGAGATGCGGCACCGCATCGGCTCTGTCCGAACGGCGGGTCACTGGGTCCGGTTTGATGGGCGGTATCGAGAGTACGTCTCGTGCGGTGTTGGAGAAGGGTATTTATAACTGGAGTAGTGGTGTTGCTGGCAGCTGTTTATAAATAACCGATTCTGCGAGGCACCAGTCCAAAGCTCCGACCGTTCCCTTATAAATCGTTGCCAGCGCGGTGAACGAGTTCAAGACACCGAGCCGTTCGTTTATAAACGGCTGACTACGGATCGTCGATGGCCACCTCCAAAGTCCCACTCGGCCGCAACCGCGACCGCACCTCACGTCTCCCCACCCTCGTCGGCCGGCCGGAAGCGAAGCGGAGGCCGGCCGACTCCAGCGAGAGGCAGCCGGTGGCGGAGCCGCCGGTGACGCCCGCATCGTCCATTTATAAAACCGTCACGCGAACACGACGAACCGGAACAGCCACAACGCGAGCATTCCGACGACTATCGTCGCGAACACGTTCTCGGTGCGCCAGGCGACGACGCCGGCCAGCACTCCCGCGATCAGTCGTTCGTCGGCGAGCGTCGCGATCACGCTCGGCCGGATCGTGAGCAGGTCGGGGACGACGAGCGCCGCGAGCACGGCCGCCGGAACGAACCGGAGCACGCGGCGCACTCGCGTCGGCACGTCGTCGACCCGTCCGAACAGGTGAATGAAGGACAGTCGGAAACCGTAGGTCGCGATCCCGATGACGAGAATGGCGATCCAGATCCGAGCCGCGTCGGGATCGGACGCGCCCGCGGTGAGCACCACGGATCCGGTAGCGAGCGTCACGTGCTCACCTCCTCGGCGACGAATCCGGCGAGTATCCCCGAGACCGCCCCTGCCAGCAGCCCGAGGTTGAGCGGGAGTCCGGCGGCGACCACCGCCGCTCCTCCGCCCACTGCTCCGGCCACGGTGGTCGGTCGGTCCTTCATCGCGGGGACGAGCAGCGCGAGGAAGACGAGCGGGACCGCGAAGGTGAGCCCCCACGACTCCGGGATTCCCGCGCCGAGCACGACGCCGACGACGGTGCCGATCACCCAGACGACCCATAGCGACCCACCCGCACCGAGGTAGTACTTCCACCGGCTTCGATCGTCGTTCTCGGCGAACTCGGCGACCGAGAGCGCGTACGCCTGGTCGGTGAGGAAGTAGGCGAGCACCGCGCGCGTCCGCCGACCGTACTCCGCGAAGTGCGGCGCGATCGACGCCGAGTACATCAGTACTCGAAGGTTGATCACGACGGCGGTGCCGATGACGACCGCGAGCGGGGCGTTCTCGCCGAACAGTTCGAGCGCGGCGAGCTGTGAGGCCCCCGCAAACACGATCACTGACAGTCCGAGCGCCTGTACGATATCGAAGCCGACTTCCACGGCCGCGATCCCGGCGACCAACGCGAACGGGGCGATCCCCATGAGGAGCGGCGAGACGTCGCGGACGCCCGCCAGGAGGTCCTCATCCATGGCTGATCGTCTCTGCCTCCGTGCTGAGCCGCCGATTCACGGTCTCCCCACAGCGCGCGGCCGTCATTCGCGGGGGTAAGGATGCTCGTCGTACTTCGCCGCGAGGTAGTCGGCGTGTTCGAGTTTCGTGTTGGCCTTCCGGACGGTCCCGAGAAGCGAGTGGACCTCCCGCTCGGTCGGATGAGCGCGTCCCAACAGCCTGCGCATCAGTAGCGCGTTCTTCTCCTGCCGGTGTGACTGCTGCCCGGCCGCGTCGAGGAAGTCACCGAAGAGGTCGTGGAACCGCTCGATGTCCGCCTCCGGCGCACGGGTGACCGCCGTGTCCGGGAGCTGGGTCTCATCGACGGTCAGGTCGCGCAGCTCGTACAGCAGGACCGTCGCGGCCTGCCCGAGGTTCAATACGGGGTAGTCGTCGGCGGCGGGGATCGAACACACCTCGTCGAGCCGACCCAGCTCGTCGTTGTTGAGCCCGCGGCCCTCCCGCCCGAAGACGATGGCCGTCGGCGCGTCGACGGTCTGTAGCGACTCCTTCAGCTCGGTCGGCGTCTTGAACGGCCAGCGCTCGTGTCTGCGGTCGTCCTCGCCGGTGATCGCGGTCGTCCCGACCGTGTGGTAGTTCTCGACGACCTCCTCGAAGGTCACCTCCTCGGCGTTCGGCAGAACGTCCTCACGGGCGTGGCCCGCGAAACCGTACGCCTCGCCGTCCTCCGACAGCTCCGGCGGGTCGACCAGTTTGAGGTCCGAGAGCCCGAAGTTCTTCATCGCCCGCGCGATGGTGCCCACGTTTCCCGGCGTCTCGGGTTCGACTACGACGACGACGGGTTTCTCTCGGATCGCATCGGTCGCCCTGTCGGTGTTCTCGACTTCATCCGGGGCCGCCTCGTCGTCTTCGGATTCGAGCGTTCCCGCCTCGTCGTCCTCGACCGCTTGCGTCCCGTCCCGCTCGCGATCGCTCATCGGTTCGACGGGTAGTCGGTCGAGAGGTCGACGCCGGCGTCCTGAAGGTCCGTTTCGCTGACGCCGTCGTCCTCGTCGTCCTCGTCGCGTTCGTCCGCCGATCCCTCGCCCGCGAGTTCGCGGACATCGATCCGTTCGCCCTCGAATCCCGCTTCGACCCGCTCCTGGATCTCCTGTTGGTCGGGCAGATCCGGGAGTCCATCCGGGTCCTCGTCGACGTGTTCGACCGAGGCGTAGCCGTCGGGTGCCTCGTTGCCGGCGGCGATCCACTCGTGGAAGCGGTCGCCGAACTCCATGGTCCCCTTATGATCGCTACCCCCCGCCTCGCGGAACCAGTAGACGAAGTCAGGTTCGTGTTCGGGGCACAACAGGACCTCGCCGCGGGGCTCGCCGTAGACGATCTCGGCCTCGCGGCAACGGTGGATCTCGCTCTCGCCGTGTTCGAGATAACAGGCGTCACACGGCTCCTCGACGAGCGCGACGAGCCGCACGAGTCGTTCTCGGGGCTCCTCGGGGATCTCGTCGAGCGGCTTCAACTCGCCGTCCTCGGTGATGATCTCCTCCTCGTCGAACCGCCACCCGCGGAGGCCGACGCTCACTTTCGCCATAGACGGGCTATGCCCGGAACTGATAAAAACGCGTCCTTCCGCCCTTCCGACCCTCCGCGACGCGAGCGACTCCCACGTCGTCAGCGCCGCCCGTCGTGACGTATCGCCTACCACGTCGTCAACGCGGCTCGGCCGTGGTCCCGGGCGAGGATCGCGAGGAACGCGAGCACGCCGGTGATCGCGAACGCGCCGCCGACGTAGAACACCGAGGCCATGCTCACCTCGACCATCAACCAGCCGGCGATAAGCGGCCCGGCCACGGAGCCCGGCCGCCACACCAGCTCCCGGATCCCGAAGCTGGAGGCGACCCCGCCGTCGTCGGTCCCCTCGTCGGCGAACAGCGCCATGCTGGCGGGCTCACGGAAGGAGTCGGCGACCCCCAACAGTCCAGAGAGCGCGACAAGCGGCAGGTACGCCGCCGGCAACGCGCCGAGGACAGGGACCGTCACGTCGGCACCGACCGCGCCGCCAATGGTCGGGGCGAACGGGATCGCGAGGGCGATCAGGCCGTACGCGCCGCCGCCGGCGAAGACGAACACCGAGCGGCCGTACGTGTCGGAGAGCCGCCCGGTGAATAGCTGGCCGACCATGTTCGTCGCCTTCTCGGCAGTAACGGTGATCGCGACGGCGGTCGCGCCCACTGCGAGCCCCCCGGCCATCATCGACGTACCGGCGTAGATGGGGATCCACGTCCGAACCATCGTCACGGCGAAGGCGTACTGGACGCGGAACGTCGAGATGGTGAGGATCTTTCGGTTGACCGCGAGATCGGAGAAGGGGAACCCTTCGACCCGCGTCGGGTCGGAGTCGAGGAATCCCCACGTGACGACCCACGCGAGTATCATCAGAACCGTGATGATCGTGAACACCGGACCGAACCCCACGGCGTCGTAGATCACGCCCGCACCGAGCGACCCCACGATCGAGGCCGCAAAGGAGGCCGCGTTCGCCTTCCCGATCTTGTCCGCACGGGTGCCCACGTCGGCGATCTGTCCGACGAGCGACAGCGTCATCAGCCCCGCACCGGTGACGACGAGTCCCTGTAGCGCCCGAACGAGGATGAAGGAGCCGGAAGAGTCGACGAGCGGGAACAGCGCGTACACGCCCGCGCCGACGCCGAGAACCACGAGCAGTACGAGCCGCTTATCGAAGCGGTCGCCCGCCCACGCGAGCGGTATCACGGCGACGGTCTGTGCCAGCGTGAACCCCGTGGTGTACATCCCGATGATGAACCCGGCCGAGACGGTGACGCCGAGCACTGTCGTCGCCTGCGGGTCGAGCGTGTTGATGTAGGTCGGCAGCAGGGTCAACAGCGTAATGAAGCCAAACCCCTCGGCGAACCGGGTGAGATAGAGGGCCCAGAACTGTGATCGGCTGTCGGCGTTGCTCACACTCGTAGGCGTCCCACTCATTTAAAAGGGATTTCGATATGAAAGCCGAACGTCACCGGGTGGACGCGGCCGCGGACTCGACGAGCCCGACGACGGAACGGATCCCTTGCGCGCGTCGCCATACTGGAACTCTCGCCGGCGAGATCGACACCTCGATCGACGCGGCCGACCTCGGTCCCGACCGCGAGGAGACGGTCGAGCTGATAAACCAGTTCGGCGAGTGGAGCGACTGACTGAGGGCTGTTCCGGATTTGCGGCTACTTCTGTGAGTCAACCGCGTCCAGCGCCGCCAGGTCCTCGTCGGTGAGCGACAGGTCCGCGGCCGCGAGGTTCGATTCGAGATGGTCGACGCTCGACGTGCCCGGGATCGGGAGCGTCACGTCGGAGTGATCGAGGAGCCACGCGAGCGCGACCTGCCGAGCCGTCGCGTCGCGGCGGTTGGCGACCTCGCCGAGCGCCTCGGGGATCTCGTCCCCGTCGACCGCGTACATCGGGCCCCACGGAATGAACCCCACGTCGTTGCGCTCGCAGGCACGCAGTACGTCTTCGTCGTCGCGGTGGCCAACGTTGTACCGGTTCTGGACCGTGGCGATGTCGACGATCTCCATCGCGGTCTCCAACTGCTCGACGGTGACGTTCGAGAGTCCGACGTGGGCGATCTGGCCGGCATCTTTCATCTCTGCGAACGCGTGGACCGACTTCTCGAAGTCTGTGTCGGGGTCCGGGCGGTGGTACTGGTACAGGTCGATCGTGGTGGTCCCGAGCCGATCGAGGCTACAAAGTACCTGGTTCTTCAGGAAATCGGGGTCGCCGTGGGGGAGCCAGTCACCCTCGCGGTTGCGGAGCAGTCCGGCCTTCGACGCGACCACGACGCCGTCGGGGTCGCCGAGCGCCTCACCGATCAGCCGCTCCGAGACGCCCGGCCCGTAGGAGTCGGCGGTGTCGACGAAGTCGACGCCGAGGTCGACCGCGCGTCGGAGGACCTCCTTCGCCTCGCCCTCGTCACCGGGAGTACCGATGATCTCCTCGCCCGTGATCCGCATCGCGCCGAAGCCGAGACGGTTGACCGTTAGGTCGCCTCCGATATCAAACGTCTCGCGTCGGCTGGTGGTGTTCGAAGCCATGGGCGAGCGATCGCGCGCCACGCGGAAAGCTGTGGGGATGGCGGAAGGGGTGTTCTGGCCTGCTTGACCCCTGCGCTCGCTCGCTCCAACCGATCGACGTGTTGCGTCCGCCGCTACTCATAAACCGCCCCCGCCTGATCATTAGGTATGGAAGCCGAGCGCGAGGTACTCGACGTGTTGGCCCGGAACGCTCGTGAGGACATCGAGGACATCGCGGCCCAGACGGGGCTTGACACAGCGGCAGTAGCGGCGGCGATCGACTCATTAGAGGAGAACCGTGTGGTTCACGGCTATCAGGCGGTCGTCGACTGGGACCGCGTCGAGGAGGGGAAGATCCGGGCAGTCGTCGAGATTAACGTGGAGCTCGACCGCGAAACCGGCTACGAGGAGGTCGCGGACCGGATCGCGAAGTTCCCCGCGGTCGACGCCCTCCACCTCGTTTCCGGCGACTACGACTTCGCAGTCGAGGTGCTCGGCGAGACGATGCAGGACGTCTCACGGTTCATTTCCGAGCAGGTCGCGCCGATGCCCGAGGTCACCCAGACGGTCACCCACTACATCATGGAGACCTACAAGGACGGCGGGATCCGCTTCGCCGACGGCGACGACGACGACCGACTCTCCGTCTCGCCATGAGGACGTCGAACCGTGCGCGCGAGCTCCCCGAGTCGGGGATCCGGGAGTTCTTCGAGCTGGCGGAGGCCCGCGATGACGTCATCTCGCTCGGCGTCGGCGAGCCCGATTTCTCCGCGCCGTGGGCCGCTCGAACCGCCGCGATCGACGCCCTCGAACGCGGTCGAACCTCCTACACCGCCAACAGGGGAACCGCCGAGCTTCGCGAGTCGATCGCCGCCCACCACGAGCAGTACGACCAGCGGTACGATCCGGGTGAGGAGGTACTCGTGACGACCGGCGCAAGCGAGGCGGTCGATCTGGCGTTCCGCGCGCTCGTCGACCCCGGCGACACGGTCGCGATCCACGAGCCGACGTACATCTCCTACGGTCCCGGTGTCGAACTCGCGGGCGGCGAGCCGCTCTCGGTCCCGACCCACGCAGCGGACGACTTCGCTCTCACCCGCGAGCGGCTGGAGGCGGCGGGTGCTGAGGCGGCGGACGTGCTCGTCCTCTGTTACCCGAACAACCCGACCGGGGCGGTCATGTCGGAGTCGGAACTCGCCGAGGTGGCGGCGTTCTGTCGCGACCACGACCTCCGGGTCGTCGCCGACGAGATCTACTCGGCGCTCACCTACACCGCCGATCACGCGTCGATCGCGACTCAACCAGGTATGCGCGAGCGAACCGTCGTCGTCAACGGCTTCTCGAAGGCGTACGCGATGACGGGGCTCCGGCTGGGCTACGCGCTCGGACCCGCCGATGCTATCGACGCGATGAATCGGATCCACCAGTACACGATGCTTTCAGCGCCGACGACCGCCCAGCACGCCGCGTTAGAGGCTCTCCGGAGCTGTGCGGACGAGGTGCGAGAGATGGTCGACGAGTACAACCGCCGCCGCCGACTGGTCGTCTCGCGGTTCAACGAGATGGGGCTCGACACCTTCGAGCCGGGCGGTGCGTTCTACGCGTTCCCCGAGTGCGGCGGCGACGACGAGGCGTTCGCGGCGGAGCTCCTGGAAGCCGAGGGGGTCGCCGTCGTCCCCGGGTCCGTCTTCGGCGAGGGTGGCGAGGGCCACCTCCGGGTGTCCTATGCGACCTCGATGCGCGAACTGAAGGCGGCCACCGACCGGATCGCGGACTTCGTCGCCGACCGGGAGTGACGACCGACGGTCGTGGCCCCGAGCGACGCTTATAAATCACAAACGTATCGTGAATTCCTCGTCGTTTAGGAACGATTATGATAGACACCAAGTGACATGCCACCATGGAGTTCCAGCTATCCGACGAGCAGCGTCACCTCCGAGACGAGGTCAGACGCTTCGCCGACGAGGAGATACGGCCGATCGCGACCGAGCACGACGTTAACGAGTCGTATCCACACGAAGTCATGGAGAAGGCGGCGGAGATGGGACTACTCGCGCCGCACGTTCCGGTAGAGTACGGCGGCGTGGGCTACTCCGCGCTGGAGAACGCGATCCTTACGGAGGAACTGTTCGCGGCCGACCCCGGCATCGGCCTCTGTGTCTCCAGTGCCGGGTTCGGCGCGGAGGCGATCATGGGGTTCGGCAGTGAGGACCAGAAAGAGCGGATCCTCCCGGCGGTCACCGCGGGCGACGCGATCATGGGGTCGGCGATATCGGAGCCGCAGGCGGGATCGGACGTGACGTCGGTGGCGACACGTGCCGAAAAGGACGGCGACAAGTGGGTGATCAACGGCTCGAAGATGTGGATCACCAACGGGACCGTCGCCGACTACTTCGTCGTCGTCTGTGAGACGGACCCGGATATCGAGGACCGCTACACCGGGTTCTCACAGATACTCGTCGAGGGCGACCGCGACGGGCTCACCACCGAGAAGATCACCGGCAAGCTCGGAATCCGAGCGAGCGACACCGCGGAACTGGTTTTTGACGACGTACGCGTCCCCGAGGAGAACCTGATCGGCCAGCGCGGGATGGGCTTTCTCCAGCTCATGGAGTTCTTCGACGAGACCCGGACTGCGGTCGCGGCCCAAGGTGTCGGGATCGCCCGCGGCGCGGCCGAGCGCGCGCTGGCGTACGCCGAGGAGCGCGAACAGTTCGGTCGATCCATCGCCGACTTCCAAGCGATAAAACACAAGCTCGCGGAGATGCACACCGACACCGAGGCAGCTCGGTGGCTCACCTATCGGTCGGCGTGGGCTGTCGACAACGAACCGGGGGATCTCACCGCGCTGGCGTCGATGGCCAAGGAGTTCGCCTCGCGCGTCGCCGTCGACGTCGCCGACGAGGCGGTCCAGATCCACGGCGGCGCGGGGTTTGTCAACGACCACGACGTCGAGCGGTTCTACCGGGACGCAAAGATCACCCAGATCTACGAGGGGACCACGGAGATCCAGAAGAACATCGTCGCCCGCGAGCTACTCGACGAGGGGATCTGAGCCCGCTGGAGCCCGGACCGCTGATCCGATGACATCGACGAACCGATATCGCTGGAACACGACGCGCCGACATGGACGAGGACCGGACGCCGGACGAGCGTCTCAAACGGCAGCGGGACGACCTCCAGCTGCTGAATCAGGTGATGCGTCACGACATCCGCAACGACCTCCAGCTGGTCGGTGCGTACGCGGAGCTGCTCGACGACCACGTCGACGAGGAGGGCGAGCGATACCTCGAAATAATCAAGGAGAACACCGAGAGCGCGGTCACGCTGACAACGACTGTGCGCGACCTCGCACAGGTGATGCTTCGCGAGGACGCCGAGCCCAAGCAGGTGTCGCTCGACCACGTCCTCTCCCAACAGGTCGAGGAGGTACGTTCGGCGTATCCCGAGGCCGTCTTCACCGTCGAGGGATCCTTTCCCGACGAGGCGGTCGTCGCCGACGAGATGCTGAGCTCGGTGTTCCGAAACCTCCTCCAGAACGCGGTTCAACACAACGACGAGACGCCACCAAGCATCGAGGTTTCGGCCGCGGTTGTCGAGGACACCGTCGAGGTCCGGATCGCCGACAACGGACCGGGGGTTCCGGAGCACCTCCGCGAGGAGGTGTTCGGGAAGGGTGAGAAGGGACTTGATAGCCCGGGCGCGGGGATCGGGCTGTATCTCGTCAGGTCGCTCGTCGAGCTCTACGGGGGGGAGGTGTGGATCGAGGACAACGATCCCAAGGGAGCCGTGTTCGTCGTCGAACTCGATATCGCCCAGTGACGGTCGCGGAGTGACGGAGACGTCGCGTCAGTCAGCGATCGATTCCGTCAGTCCTCGTCGAACGTCATCGCCACGGAGTTGATACAGAAGCGCTTCCCGGTTGGCTCCGGACCGTCATCGAAGACGTGTCCCAGATGCGAGTCGCAGTTCGCACAGCGGACCTCGGTGCGTCGCATTCCGTGGCTCGTGTCGATCGTCGTCGTCACGGAATCCTCCTCGGCGGCGTAGAAGGCGGGCCAGCCGCAGCCGGACTCGAATTTCGTTTCCGCCTCGAACAACACGGTTCCGCAGGCTCGACAGCGGTACTCTCCGTCCTCGGGATGATGGTCGACGTACTCGCCGGAGAACTTCGCCTCCGTGCCGCTCTCGCGAAGGACCCGATACTCCTCCTCGGAGAGTCGCTCGCGCCACTCCTCGTCGGTCAATCCAGCGGGGTCGACGTCGTCGACCTCGGCGGTGCCGTCGTGCTCGCTTGTCTCGCTCATACGCCGGATACGTCCCGCAGGGGCAAGGGGGTTGCGGCGGTCAGCGCCGAAACCCGTCTGTGGGTCGCACTCGCCCGCGACTCCATAACACGCGACGTGATCACGAGGAGTCGGGGCCGACAATGCTCGACGAGTCCGACGTGGGCGACGGACTGATAGACGTCCGTGAGTGCGGGCTCTCCGACACCAAGCCTCTCTGTGACGGCTCGCACAACGCGACCGCGGACGAGGCGGACAGAGTGGGTATAACTACGAGAACGACGACGCCGACGGGAAGCGACGAGAGAGAGGACCGGTCGGCGACGGCGACGACGAGGGGTCGGTGCGGCTAGAGGACGCCCATCTCGTCGAGCCGCTCGGGAAGGTAGGTGTCGGTGACGAAGTCGAGCCCGCGGCTCGCGAGCGACTGCTGCTCGGACTTCTTGCCGATGTCGAGCTGGAGCTCGATCTGTTCCTCCCAGTAGTCCGTCTGGAACCGCGGATCCTCCAGCTCGGATTCGAGGGCGTTGATGTCGGAGTCCGCGAGCGGGTCGGAGGGAAGGTCGTACTCGACGATGTCCTCCGGCTGGATCCCGACGTAGCGCGCCTCCGGGGTGGCGAGATACGTCGAGAGATGGGCCGACTTGATCGAGCCGTACGCGACCGAGCCGTAGATCCGGTAGGACCACGGGTCACCGTCGGCGAAGACGAGGATCGGGACGTCGAGCTCGTCGTGGACCCGCTTCGTGATCCGGCGGGTCGCCCGCGCGGGCTGGCCCTTGAGGTGGATCACGAGGCAGTCGTACGCTTCGTCGAACCCGTTCTCGACGAGTCGATCGCGCATCCCGCCGGTCTCGACGGCGAGCGCGAACTCGATGTCGTGATCGAGAAACTCGATCATGTCCGGGTTGTTCGGGATCTGATACCCGCCCTCGCCGACGTCCTCCTGACAGTGGATCTCGCGTTCCCCGCGGCGGGTCTGCTCGCGGAGCTTCAGCGGCCCCATCAGGGTCGCGCCGGACTCTTCGGGGCGCATGTGGAAGTCCTCGCGGGTGACGCCGGTGACGATCTCCAGATCCTCGACGAGGTCGTTCGACTCGTCTTGACTGTTGAACTGTGCCTCCGTGTTGTCCCACGACTCCGAGAGGTAGTACAGCTCCCGCAGCGTCGACGAGCGGTCCTCCTCCAGCTGATCGGCGAGGAACTCGATCGTGTACGCCGCCTTCAACAGCTTGCGCGCGCCGCCGACCGAGTTGGCGCTCCGAGTTGACGTGCGATCCCCGTAGGTCCACACGCCGCTCTCCTCGTCGTACACGATGTTGCTTTTCGTCCGGGTCGGCAGCGTCATCTCCGGGATCTCTCCGCCGGCGAACTGGTCGTAGAAGTCGGCGGCCAGATCGATGAGCTCGTCTCGTGCGTCGCTTTCGGTCGTCATTTAGGCGTTCACCGTGAGTTTCTCCGTCTCGACGCCGCCGACGCTGACCTCGAAGTCGGCGTCGTCGTCGTCGACAGCATAGGTCAGTTTCCGCTCGTCGCCCGAGGGGATCTTGGGAGTCCACTGGACGAACCACTCGCCGTCCATGTCGACGACCGTCCCGTCGGAGAGGTCGGTGGGTTCGGCGGAGACGATGTCCGTTATCTCCACGGTCTCGGCGACGTCGGAGTGGTTCTCGACGACGAGCGTCACGGTCCCGTCGTCGACCTCGCGCTCGACGCTCACGTTGTTCATGATCCGGGCAAGCGCCGCGTCGATGTCGGGCCGCGGTCGACCGGTCACCTCCGAGACCTTATCGGCCATCTCCGGGAGGATCCGACCGAGGACATCCTGTTTCTCCCGGCGCTGTTGCATCGAGCGCCGCTTGTTGAGGTACGACTTGAGCTCCCGGGCGGCCTCCCGGACCGCGAGCTCGATCTCGTCCTCGATCGCCGGCACGTTCGCGAGCGCGTCTTTCGACTCGCTCGTGAACGGGACGTTCGTGGAGGCGACGTGGATCGAGATCACGGCCGGGCCGTTCGGCATCCCCGACCCGCCGGGCTGGTCGAGCCCGTAGTTCCGCCAGCCGATCGACCGGATCACGTCCGTCGTCGCACACGCGCCGCGTTGGTAGACGAGCGGGACGCGGTTCGCGAACCGGAGCAGTTCGACGCTCCCCTCGGCCGGGATCTCGCCCCCGTAGGCGATGCCAGCCTCGACGATGAAGGGGTCGCCGCCGTGGACCTCCGCGTCCCGGGTCGCGGCCGCGTAGAAGTCCGCGTCGTACTCCTTCCGGAGGCCCGCCTCGACGAGCTCGGCCGTGATCGGCGCGAGACAGTCGGTCGGCGGGGCGAGGATGTCGGTGTTTCGCATCGCTTCGAGGAGATCCGCCGCCGCGTCGCGGTCGCCCGCGATCGTCTTCACTTTCGGCGGATCGTCGGGGACGGTGCGGGCCCGCG
Source organism: Halorubrum alkaliphilum (assembly GCF_017873815.1). Classification (GTDB taxonomy): domain Archaea; phylum Halobacteriota; class Halobacteria; order Halobacteriales; family Haloferacaceae; genus Halorubrum; species Halorubrum alkaliphilum. The sequence continues at coordinate 207,251 of NZ_JAGGKQ010000005.1, forward strand.
CCCACACGGCCTCGGCGACGTTCTCGCGGGCCGTCTCGCCGAACGTCGCGTCGTGCTGTTCCGCGACGAAGCTCGCGGCGTCGGCGATCAGCCGTTCGAGGTCGTCGCGAGTGATCCGATAGGCGTCCCCATCGATGTCCGCGACACGGCGAGCGAGCGCCTCCGCCATCGCGCGAACGGTCTCGTCGTCCTTACGCGTCGAGGTCGCCTCGTCGACGAGTGCGTACAGATCGGTGACGAACACCGAGTCGGTCTCGTCGTTGCCGTCGACGGCAGCGTCGTCGCCGTCCGCATCCGTCCCGAGGATCGCTGCCCACGCCGCGTCGACCGCGTTCTCGCGGACCGTCGTACCAAATGTGCGGCCGGTGTCGTCCTCGACGGTAGCGGCGACGTTGTCGACGATCTCGACCAGCTCCGAGCGCGTGCGGTGGTCGTGGGTCCCGACCGTCTCCGCGACGCCCTCCGCGAACGCGGCGGTCGCCGCCGCACCCTTGTTCGCGACGGCGGCCTCAATGGCCCTCTCGACGTCGTCCGCGCCGGCGGCGCTCCCAGACAGGGTCGACCGCGCCGAGGGTGGCGACCAGGCGAGCTCACGGCCGTAGTAGCGGTCCCGGAACTCGTCGATGACGCTGTCGGCGGTCTTCTTGCCGACCCGCGTGAACTCCTCTTGGAGGAAGCCGGAGACCGAGTACGACTCCGTCGCCTCCAGCATCTTGATCAGCGCGCCGAGTTCGACGCCGTGCGGATGCGGACGGATCTCGCTCGTCTCGGCGGGCAGCTCGTCGGTCGCGCGCTCGAACTTCCACGGCTCGTCGAGTCCGGGCTCGCGGAGCTCGATCCGGGCGTGCGGGTTGACGACCGCAGTGTGTTTGATGTAGTCATGGAGCTGTTGGCGGGCGCGCATGTTCGCCTCCATCTCCAACTCGATCCGGGTGCCGTGCGGCCGGTCCCACGAGGTCGTCTCGTCGACGCTGATCTCCGGCTCGTTCGTGTCCGTGTCGATGATCAGCTCGAAGTACTGTGCGTCGGACTGCCCCTTCGGACGCGACGTGATCTTCGCGGGCTGGCCCGAAGTCAACTGGGAGTACAGGACGGCCGCGGAGATCCCGATTCCCTGTTGACCGCGGTTTTGCTCACGTTTGTGAAACCTTGAACCATATAGTAACTTCCCGAAAACTTTCGGAAGCTGTTCTTTCGTGATACCCGGACCGTTGTCCTCGATCACGAGGCGGTAGTAGTCGCCGACCTCCGTGATCTCGACGTAGATGTCGGGGAGCACCCCGGCTTCCTCGGTCGCGTCGAGGGCGTTGTCGACCGCCTCCTTGACCGCGGTGACGAGCCCGCGAGCGCCCGAGTCGAACCCGAGCATGTGTTTGTTCTTCTCGAAGAACTCGGCGATGGAGATCTCGCGCTGGCTCTCGGCCAGCTCCTCCGCGATCCCCTCGTCCTCACCGAGACTCGACTGGAAGGACGTCATTCGGTACCCCTACCTTCCGTCGATGGGGTTAAAAACGAACCGGCAGCGAAGCGGAAGTGGAACGACACGTTTCGCGCGCTCTCAGCCCGATACACTCGACCGTGATCGGGACGACAAAGGCCGTGGTTCCCCCTTCGAGGAGCCGTTCCAATATCGGGAGCGGATCTCTCAGATCGATGGCGACGAGATCGTATTTAAGAGTCCTGTGAGCGGCTGCGACGATGGGTTTTAATTGAACGTACGTGTTTAGCCCGAACTGATTTCGCTGCTATCTCATAGAAGGCGCACAACTTAGCCTGTATGAACTGGCAGCAGAGGTTCGTGATGATTCTC
>NZ_JAGGKQ010000006.1 GCF_017873815.1 Halorubrum alkaliphilum
CCGAAGAACTCAGCGAGGACGCTGCTGGCGGTGTCGCCGTCTTCGAGACGGCGCACCGCCAGCGTGTAGCGTTTGTTCTTCACACGCGCGTAGAGTGTGGCGTAGGCGTGGAACGCGGTGGTTCCACGCTTGGCTTCCGAGTGATAGAGGTTCTCCGTGTCGTCTTCATCACCGTAGTAGGGCCGCAGGTGGAGGTCTGCACAGACCTCCACCTGCTCAGGGAGCAGTTCGACGATATCTCGACGAAGGAGCGTGTTAGCGACTCGTTCGAGCCGTTCCGGCTCGAACTTCGTCCTGAGGTGATAGAGGATCGTGTTCGCCGATGGCGAGTCTTGACTGGAGTTGCAGAGCGTCGAGATCGAGGTCCCGTCGGCGGTTGCGCCGACGAGGACCTCGTGGATGTCCTCTGTATCGATTTCAGCGTTGTTGGCGAGGTTCAGAGTAACTTCCTCGTCAAGCTGGTTGACGAGGAAATTAAGGAGTTGGTCTTCGTGGAGTTCACTGTCTGCTTGCTGCTGGTGTTTGGTCACATTCACAGCAAGCAGACGTTCTAACTAACCGGCTTTGTGAGGTACTGAAACTCGGTTGGAGAACGTGTCTACGTGCCGGTTTCAGTTTCCGACCGCGACGACTATTCCGTATCAACAATCTCCTACAGAAGAGCGTAGCTAAAAAGGATGGGGTACATTCACTTAACCGCGCTGTAGCCACGCTTCGCCTGTTGGATACGGTGTTCGATGTCACGCGGTTCGGAGAACGTGACTGTCTCTTCACCAACCCACCTTGATAGAGCGAGAAGGCACAACTCGGTGTCATCAGTGAGCGTACTGGTATTCTGGAAGGAATCGCTTTCCGCAAGATCACCAATAGTCTCGAAACCAGCTTCCGCGAGTGCTTCGGCACTCTCCTCGTCCAAAATATCGAGATGCGATAGCGTGTTCGGTAGCGAGTCAGTGTTGATCTGGACTGTCACCTCCAACTCCGTCTCAAACGGGTCGTACTTCCGTTCTTCCGGTTCATTCAACTTTGAAAGTGCGGATTTGAAACTCTCCTGAGCCTGCCGATAGCGAATCTGTGGGAGCGTCTGTTTGCCCTGTACCTGCCCGATGATCGCCTCTCCGAATGCGCGTTCTGCGGCCGTTAGATCCGTTTCAATATCTGAACGGGTTTCTTGAAGATCTTGAAGAGCGGCCCGCTCGGATCGTACGTTGTCGATTTTGGTCTCAATCTCGCTATCATCCTCATCCTCCAGTTTTTGTTCTAGCACTTCACCATAGCGGTTAAGCGCAACCTCATACTGGTCAAACGCGGTCTCAAAAGCGCCGTCTTCTCGGGCGGCTTTAGCTTTATTAGCAGCCTCGTTTCCATCTTTGAGAAGCTGATTGTAAGATGGAACAGATGGGTTCGACTCACCCGTATCTACTGTTGAGTTTTCTTTGTCTTTCGACCCCGATGCACGCAAAGCGACGTAACCGCTCCCAAATATTGTCCCGAGAGTACCAATAATCCAAAGAGCGCCTGTATGATCCTCAACGAATGACGGTTCCGGTTGAGTTATTTCTGAAAAGTATACGGTTTCCTCGACACGATCATTATTGCTCGTAATCGTTATCGTTTCTTCACCTTCCTCATTGGATTCGGTAGTGAATGACATCGATTCAGTTGCGCTTTCACCTCCATCAAGGGAGACCTCAAACGACAGTTCTCCTATTTCCTCAGTCGTAATCTCGATAGTATCGGTGACACTTGCGGTACCCGTATTCGCTACGCTGACAGTCACTTCAAGCGGCTCCCCGATTGGTGGGTGGTCGTTAACATCCACATTGGTCACTTCGAGACGGGAGTATTCCATCTCAATTCCGTCAATTGTCGTATCTGCGTGTCTCGAGTCATCATGATGTCCTTGAGATCCAAGCCATGCTCTGGAGCCCTCACTCGATCCAGTTACGCCCCCATCAACAGCATGGACTCGATCATCGAGAGTGCCAAAGAATACGGTCCCATCAGCGACAATTGGTGATGATCTGATTGATTCACCGACCTCGTAGCGCCACTGTGTTTCTCCTGTTTCTGCATCCAACGCGTACAGAAATCCATTCTCGCCACCCTGCATTCGCTCGCTTCCAACGAACACAACTCCATCGACTATGGTTGGTGAAGACCAACTAACTACATCCTCAACACCGGTGGTCCATATTACGCTGCCATCTCGTGTGTCTAGGGCATGAACGTTCGAGCCCTGTTCAGTTTGATTCCCTATATAAACGACCCCCTCACTAACGGTCGGGGTCGAGCGGGGCCAGTGTGGAACCGAGGTTGACCACACCTCCTCACCAGAATCCGCCTCGATTGTGTATATATTACTGTCGAAATTCCCCACAAAGACGAGACCCTCATGTACCGTTGGTGATGAGGAGAATCCGTCTCCCGAAGTGGGGGTAAAACGCCACATTTCCTCTCCAGTTTCAGTATCTAAAGCGTAAAGATGATGACTGGATTCTCCAGAGTTAGTTCCGAAAATGATCGTCCCATCGCTCACCGTCGGTGCTCGTTCGATGAACTTGTCATCCTCGATCTCGAAGTGCCACAAATCCTCGTTGGTTTCGATGTCGACCGCCTGAAGACGGTTGTCGAGCACGCTGAACAATGTTGAATCGTCCACGGTGGCTCTAAGCCCTCCATCTGTCTCGCCCAAAATGTCACCGGAGTCCGCGTCCAGCGCGTAAACGCTGTCACCTTGACTGGGAACGATGACAACCCCGTCAACCACTATCAATGAGGTTCTAATCGAACCCGCGGTTTCAAATTGCCATTGTTCATCGCCCGTTGCTGTATTCACTGCGTAGACTTCGCCATCCCGATTTCCAATAAACATAGAATCATCAACCACCACCGGTGAACCTGACACTGAACTCCCTACCGGGAGATTCCAAATCTCCTGTCCGGATTCTGCTCGTACATTAGTACTGCTCTGGATGCCGGCAATGGAGACGATACTAGCTCCCACGGCACTCCGGATAACTCGCCGACGGGTTGGACTTGAGGGAGTGCTTCCGGCATCGTCTGAGCTAGGTGCTCTCATTATATTACCGTATACTATTTTCCTATTTAATATTAGCTTTTCTACAGGATTTGCCCCAGTGCTTCGGGGCTTGATCCCCAAGCAGTTCACAGAAATACAAGGCGGATGCCACGGGGCTTGACCCCGTGGAGGAAGCCGACATGAGCGCTACACGTTCAGGTATATTTATAAGACAAACCCGAGTAATGTGAAATACCGATGGAGAACCCGCCACGCCGCACCGTCATCATCAAACTCGATGTGTCGAGTGATGACGCTGAGGCTCTCCATCAGACGAAAGATCAGTTCCTCGCCTGTGCAAACCGGACGAGTGACTGGGCGTGGCGACGTGATGAATACTGCATCACGAGCAAAAACAAAGCCTGATGGCTTCGTCCTCGAATCCCAGTTCGAGCTCGTCCTGTACGCGGACCGCGTCGTACCCCTCCTGTGCTAACAGATTCGTGATGGATCGTTTGATGTTCTCGTCACAACAGAGCCTCATGCGTGCTCGGAGACGGAGTCGGGATGGTGGTGCCCTTCCCGGCTCTCTCGGAGTCGCCGTTCACGGCGGTCACGCCAGACGTCCATCGATTCGATGTGCTCGTAGTAGTAGGCGAGCGCACGGTGGATGTCGGCCATATCGAGGTCGAACTCCGCGGCGACCGTCTCGGGATCCATCCCCTCCTCGTGGACCCATTCGGCGATCTGTAGGACGCTGATCCGGTGGCCTTCGATCCGGGGCTGTCCACCCATCACGCCGTCCGTCGATACGATCTCTCCCATAGATGAGCGTATGCGGCCAGTATTGATAAACGGTTGGCACAGCGCGGAAATCGGACCACGTAGGGCCTTGCTCGAACCGATATGACGCGGGCGTTTTTCAGGATCGTCGCGTCAAGGGCTTGAAAGGCTCGTGCAGCAGGCGGCCGGAACTCCTACGTCCAGTCATCAGTGGTCCAGATGATGTATCGATCGCCGCGTTCGTCGAAACCCTTGTATAGAACGTATACATAGCAAACACTATGCCGACTATCTCCACGCGGGTTCCCGAGGACCTCGAAGCGGAACTCGAAGCCTACCTCGACGAGGAGCGCCTCGACCGGAGCACGGCGGTCAGAAAGCTCCTCTCGGAGGGACTCGAGGCGTGGCAACGGGACCGCGCGCTCGAACGCTTCGTCGACGGCGAGGTCTCACTCATACGGGCCGCCGAGCTCGCAGACCTGTCGGTCTGGGAGTTCGCGCGGCTCGTCGACGACGCGGACACCGCGTGGGTCTCAGCCGACCACCTCGAAGCCGACCTCGAGGAGCTGTGAGCTGGGTCCTCGACGCGACTCCGCTTATATACCTCGCGAAGGCGGAGCAACTCGACATCATCGAGACGCTGGACGAGCCGCGGGTCGTTCCGAAGGCGGTCCACCACGAGGTCGTGACGGCCGGCGTCGAACGCGGCTACGACGACGCCCGCCGGATCGAACGCGCCGTGGAAGCCGACCTTCTCGACATCGTTACTGTCGATCTCGACGAATCGGCGGTCGCGGATCGGCTCCAGCGCCACCCCGGGCTCAGCGACGCCGACGTGGCAGTCCTCGCCTGTGCGGACGCCCGCGACGCGGTCGCCGTGATGGACGAGTCCGCCGGGCGGTCTGCCGCCGAGGTCGAGGGCATCGAGACGCGGGGGACCGCGTACCTCGTTCTCTCGGCAGTCAAACGGGGAGCGATGACTCCCGAACGGGGACGCGAGACGATCGACGCGATGATCGACGCCGGCTGGTACGTCGCACCCGACTTATATACGAAACTCGTTCGAAAACTGGAGTCGTTCGAGTAGAACCCGCTTCATCCGGCTCCTCGCTCAGCTCCGTTCGACATCTCGGTTCGCTTCGCCGTCTTCCGCCTCCGCGTTCTCCTCGCCGTCTCGACGCAGCTCCGCGTCCGCAAACGCCTGGATCCGCGCTCGGTCCTCCGCGCTCATCTCGACCGCTCGCGCGCTCTCGATCTGCCCGTTCACGACCGCGTTCTGTTGTGGGCCCCACACCTCTGGCGGGTTGTCCTTTATATACTCAGCCCATCGGATCACCTGATCGTAGCGGGGCGGTCGCTCGGGATCGCCGTCGGCTTCGGCCGAGCCGTCCTCAGGCGTTCGTGAGTCGCTCATAGCGATCCTCGACGTCGAGTCGTTCGACCCATACTTCGAGCCGGGGGCGGGAAAGCGTTTCTCCAAAGAGGGTATAGAGGTGCGCGGCGTCCTCGAGATCGGTCCGGCTGCCGAGCGAGAGTTTATAAGCGATCTGTAGCTCTAGGGGGCCGATAGGGATCGTGTGGCCACCGACGTGTGCGTCCACCGTGTTCGCGAGAGAGGCGTCATCGAACTCGTCGCTCGGGAACTTCACTTCGAGGTGTGGCGTCATCTCGCCGTCGGGCGCGACCCAGATGTTCGTCCCGGTAGAGAGGTTTCCGTACGTCTCGGAGAGCGGCATCTCGGGACCCCAGTATCCCTCTTTTTTCAGTTCGGCGACGAGCTCGTCGATGCGTTCGGCCGAACAGCGCTCGATGAACACGTCGATGTCCTCGGTCGATCGTGACCGCCCGGCGAGGATCGCGACGTAGCCGGCGACGAAGGCGTGGTCGATATCGAGCCCGGACAGCGTTTCGGAGAAGCCGATCGCGAGTTCGTCGAGCCGGTTCGGCTCACGGTCGACGACGAGCCCGCGATCGGTGAGTTCGACGCCGGACATACGTGTCCGTCCGTGCGATGACTTATAAACTCTCCCGGGGGGACGATCCGCCGGGATCGATCGGCGGCGGACCGCGCTCACCGCCCCGGTCGACCAGTTCAGGTGGCCTTATATACTCCCCGGACGGATCCGCGGGTATGGCCGATCACTCCCACGAGCCCGACCCGGACGCACGCGTGACCGCCCCGATGCAGGAGTTCGGCACCCGTGAGGTCGCTATCGGTGCGGCCGTCACCCTGATCGGGGTCCTGTTGGCGTACGTCCTGCCGGCGCTCCTCGTCTGATTCCTTCACATCAAGCCAGAACGGTTCGTTTCAGTCCGACTGTTTCCCGCGAGCACCCGCGCTCACAACCCCGGCTCGCTATCGAGTCGCCGTCGAGGCGGCGGCTATCGGGACCGACAGTCGTCGCCAACGTCGATCATGGTGAAGTCGGTCTCGTCCGCCCCGTCGGCCGACCCGCGGGGGTACCACGCCAACGGGTGGTCGGCAATGAGGTCGATAGTGACGGGCTCGTCGAGTCCGAACTCCTCGACGTGGTTGTGGAGGCAGTGGACCGACTCGCCGGAGTCGAGTTCGACCCGGTAGATGAACGAGGGACCGACGTACTGTCTGGCGACGACGACGCCGTCGGCGACATCGGGGTTCGCGGGCGTCGCGCGCAGGTCGTCCGGACGGACGAGCACGTCCACGGGTGCGCCGTCGTACGTCGTGTCGTATCCCTCCAGCGCGGCGGCGTTGAACGTGCCGACGCCGGTCTCGACCTGTCCGTCACACAGACAGCCCTCGAGGAAGGAGGCCCGACCGAGGAAGGAGGCAACGAACTTCGACTCGGGGCGCTCGAAGACGCCCTCCGGACGACCGACTTGCTCTATCGATCCCTCGTTCATCACGGCGACGCGGTCGGAGATGGACAGCGCCTCCTCCTGGTCGTGGGTCACGGAGACTGCGGTGACGCCCGCGGCCTTCAGGATTCGACGGACCTCCTCTCGCATCTCGACGCGGAGCCGAACGTCAAGGTTCGAGAACGGCTCGTCGAGGAGGAGCACGTCGGGTTCGGGTGCGAGCGAGCGGGCAAGCGCGACCCGCTGTTTCTGTCCGCCGGAAAGCTGGTCGGGCGTCTTCTCGCCGTGGGTCGGCATATCGACCAGATCGAGCAGTTCGTCGACTCGAGCTTCGGTCGCGGTGGCGTCCTCGTCGTCGAGCCCGAACGCGATGTTCTCGCGGACAGTGAGATGTGGGAACAGCGCGAAGTTCTGGAAGACGATGCCGACGTCCCGGCGCTCGGGCGGCACGAACGAGTTCGCGTCGGCGACCCGCTCGTCCGCGAGCGTGATCGAGCCGGACGACGGTTCTTCCAGTCCCGCGATCATCCGGAGCATCGTCGTCTTCCCGCACCCGGACGGCCCGAGGAACGTGAGCAGCTCACCCGGTTGTACTTCAAGTGAGAGGTCGTCGACGGCACACTCGGGGCCGAACTCTTTGGTGACGTCAGCCAGCGTGAGGACGGGATCCATCGTGCCGTCGGTTGCGGCCACCCCTTTCGAGAGACTTCGATTTGACCCGCCCTCGTCGGAACCGATCGATGACTCGGCCGCGCTCTCGGTCGATCGTCTCGAATCCGTTCGCTGAGTGTGAGCCATGATGTCGATAGTCGAGCGCCGGGCGATCCGGCGTCTCGTCGTTGCCCGACCTTATTTTAGGAGGGCCTAAAAGCGTGTCGTTCGATCGCGCGGTCCGGGGAAGGCGATCCGGAGAGCGGGATCAGGCGAGTTCGCGGTCGATCACACCGCGAAGCTCCCGGATCGCGTCGGCGTCGACGGCGAGCGACTCGTCGCCGACGGCAAGCGAGAGCGTCCCGTCGGTCGTCACGTCGCCGAGCCGGAAGACGGGGAGGTCGTCCGCGATCTCTGCGACTGCGTCGGGGTCAGTGGTCTGTACGACGAGTCGCCCGGGAGTCTCCTCGAACGCCGCGACGTGGTCCGGAAGGGCGACGTCAGCGCCCGCCTCCTCTGAGACCAGCTCCGCGAGCGCGACCGCGAGTCCCCCATCGCTCACGTCGTGGGTGGCGAGCGTGGCGTCGTGGCGCGCGACCGCCGCGAGCGACGAAACGGTCGCGCCGGGAGCGTCGGGAAGCGACGGGAACCGGTCGGAGCCGCCGGCGGCAGCGAGGTACGCGGATCCTCCGAGGCCGTCGCTCGGGTGACCGACGAGGAGGAGTTCGGAGTCGGCCGCCGCATCGGGGTCGAGTTCGGCGGGCGGGGCGTCGTAGCCGGCACGAGTGCCGAGCAGTGCGAGCGTCGGCGTGGGCGGTATCGGCCCCTCGACGCTGTCGTTGTACAGCGAGACGTTGCCGCCGACGACGGGGGTGTCGAGCGCGCGGCAGCCGTCCGCGAGCCCGTCGACGATGGCTTTGAACCCGCCGTACACGCCGGGCTTCTCCGGGTTGCCGCCGTTGAGGCAGTCGACCGCAGCGAGCGGGACCGCCCCCTTCGCCGCGAGGTTCGTCGCGTTCTCCAGCGCGACCGCGCGGGACCCGTCGTAGGGCGCGACGCTCGTCCAGCGCGGGTTCGCGCCCGAGGAGAGCGCGAGGCCGACGCCCTCGGGGTCAGCGGCCCCAAGGTCGGCGGCGGATCCGCCGGTCGTGCCGCCGTCTACGGATTCGCCGCTCTCGCTCGTCTCCCGCATCGCGATGATCGCGGCGTCGTCTCCGGGTTTCATCGCCGTTCGGGTACCGACTTCGTGGTCGTACTGCCGATACACCCACCGTTTGCTCGCCGTGTTCGGATCCGAGACGACCGCCTCGAAGGCGTCTTCGAGGGCCGGCTCTGGGTGGTCGCGGTCGGGATCGGTCGGCGCGTCGGCCGCAAGGTCGTTCATCGGCGCGCCGTCGGCGAGGAACTCGGCATCGGCGTCGACGACGATTTCGCGGTCGGCCGACTCGTCCGCCGCGAACGTACAGACGTAGTTGCCGTCGGTCACCTCTCCGATGTCCGAGCAGCCGAGGTCGAACCGGTCCGCGAGCTCGCGAACGCGCTCGACGTTCTCGGGTGCGACCTCGTAACACATCCGTTCCTGACTCTCTGCGAGCAGGATCTCCAGCGCGTTCATGTTCGGCTCGCGCTGGTGGACGCGGTCGAGTTCGATGCGTGCGCCGAGCCCACCCTTCGCGACGAGCTCCGAGGAGGCCCCGCCCAGTCCGGCCGCACCGAGGTCGCGTGCCGACAGGACGAGGTCCTCGTCAACGAGCGCCTCGTTACACTCGATCAGCCGCTTCTCGGCGTAGGGGTCGCCCACCTGCACCGCGGGGCGGTCCTCCGTCTCTGCGTCCTCGGCGAGGTCCTCGCTCGCGAACGACGCGCCGCCGAGTCCGTCGCGGCCGGTCGCGTTGCCGACGAGCAGCAGGCGGTTTCCGGGCTCCCGGGCGGTCGCGGTGACCAGCCGCTCTTCGTTCGTGACGCCCACGCAGGCGACGTTGACGAGAGGGTTCCCTTCGTAGCCACCGTGGAAAGCGACGCTGCCGCCAACGGTGGGGACGCCGATACAGTTCCCGTAATGGGAGATCCCCTCGACGACGCCCTCGAAGAGGTATCGGGACCCCTCGCGGTCGAAGCCGCCGAAGTATAACGAGTCGAGGAGGGCGATGGGGTACGCGCCCATCGACATCGTGTCGCGGACGATGCCGCCGACGCCCGTCGCCGCGCCGTCGAACGGGTCGACGAAGGAGGGGTGGTTGTGGCTCTCGACCCCGAAGGTGACGTACTGATCGCCGTAGTCGTCCGCATCGCGCTCGGCGGGCGGGGTGTCGGCCGCGTCGGCGTCAGGGAGCGCGAGGACGGCCGCGTCGTCGCCGGGACCGACGATGACCTGCTCGCCCTCGCCGTCGAACGCCGACAGCAACGGCCGCGAGGAGCGGTATGCGCAGTGTTCGCTCCACAGGTTCTCGAACAGCGCGACCTCCGCCGGGGTCGGCTCGCGACCGAGCTCCGCGATCACGAGCTCGTGGTCCGTCTCGGACAGGCTCATTCACTTACGTGGTCATCGTTCCCGGTCTAATGCTTTTCTATACGCACGTTCGTGTACCAAACCGCGCTCGCCACCGACGGGGTGCCGGTGGATCGGACCTGTTCGGCACATTCATGCCTCGGGCTGAACTGAGTGGCAAATAATGGTACCATCTCAGTTCGAGAACGAACTCACGGTTCAGACACATACAGAGGCAGGAACGATGAACGAGTTCCACGCGGCCTATGAGGCCGCCGTCGAGGACGTTCGCGCCGAGCTCGGCGACACCCATCCACTGTGGATCGACGGCGAAGCGGTCGAGACCGACGAGACGTTCACCGTCAGAAATCCCGGCGACGCCGACCAAGTCGTCGGGGAGTTCGCCGCCGGTGACGAAACGAACGTGGACGCCGCCGTCGCGGCGGCAAGCACGGCGTTCGACGAGTGGAAAGCGACCTCGATCGAGGAACGAACCACTATCTTCCGCGATGCGGCCGACCGTATCGCCGACCGGAAGTACGAGATCGCGGCGATGATGGCGTTCGAGAACGGCAAGAACCGCAACGAGGCGATGGCAGAGGTCGACGAGGCGATCGACTTCCTCCGGTACTACAGTCACGAACTCGAGAAAAGCGACGGTTACGGCGGCGACGTGCGGGAGCCGACGCCCGGACAGCGCTGTGTGAGCGACCTCCAGCCATACGGCGTGTTCGGCATCGTTGCTCCCTTCAACTTCCCGTTCGCGATTCTCGTCGGGATGACCACCGGCGCGCTGATCACCGGCAACACGGCGGTGGTCAAACCGGCGAGCACCACTCCGCTGGTGGCGCACACGTTCTTCGACATCCTTCAGGAGGCCGGTCTTCCGGATGGCGTCGCGAACCTAGTCACTGGCGGCGGTCGCGATGTCGGCCAACCGATGATCGAACACGAGAACGTCGCCGGCTTCGCGTTCACCGGATCGCGCCGGGTCGGTCTCAAGATCCAGGAGACGTTCGACGAACTGGACAAACGAGGCCCCGTCATCGCCGAGCTCGGCGGAAAAAACCCCGTCATCGTCTCCGATGAGGCGGACATCTCGAAGGCCGTCTCCGGCGTGAAATACGGCGCGTTCTCGTTCAGCGGACAGAAGTGCTCCGCAACGTCCCGGGTGTACGTCCACGAGGACGTCGCCGAGGAGTTCACCGAGCAGCTGATCGAGGAGACCAAGGGTCTCGCTGTCGGCCAGCCCGAAACGCAGGAGACCGTCGTCTCGCCGCTGATCGACGAGGGTGCCATCGAGCGGTACGACGACATCTGTGAGTCGGCGGCTGCCGACGGGACGGTCGAATGTGGCGGCAGCCACGTCGAGCGCTCGGACCTGCCCGAAGGCCGCTACGTGGAGCCCACCGTCGTCACGGGCCTCTCACACGACCACGCGCTCGCGACCGACGAACACTTCCTCCCGTTCGTCACCGTCCACCCAGTCTCGGACCTTGACGAGGCGATCACCAAGTCCAACGACAGCGACTACGCACTGTGTGCCGGACTCTTCACCGAGGATGACGCGGAGGTCGACACCTGGTTCGACCGGATCGAGGCCGGAATGTGCTACGTAAACCGCGAGCAGAGCGCGACGACGGGCGCGCTCGTCGAGGCCCAACCGTTCGGCGGCTGGAAGTACTCGGGAACGACCGGCAAGTTCGCCGGCGGCCCCTGGTACCTCCAGCAGTTCATGCGCCAGCAGACCCGCACCGTCGTGGGCGACATCGGCGAACCCTAATCCGAAGATCGGACGGATCGCCTCAAACGGCTGTGTTGAACGGCTGTAATGCGGAGCGATTCACTGTGTGACTAGGCGTGTGATGCGTATCAGTTGTCACGTTGAGAATCGTCGTGTGAAAGATAGAGAGGGGTCGGTGATCATGGGTACCAACCTGATCGATGCGAGCCCAACTCAAAGCTGCTGTTTGTAGACAGTGAACGACTCCACCCTACTCGCTCACCGCTGACGCGGTTCGCTCCGTGAGAGGAGACGTAGCGCCTGATTCCGTTTAAAGGTCGAAAGAGGCGATACACAATCTCGCCCAAGAGCTTCAGTGAGTTGTCCAGCCACCGTCAATTGATAGATTGGTGCCGGTGATATAGGAAGCCTTCTCAGAGACGAGGAATGCTGCGGGCTCAGCGATCTCTTCTACTCGGGCAATGCGATTGATTGGCGTCTGACTGAGCACGAACTCATAGAACGAATCCGCTTCGAGTTCCGATTCCGTCATTTCGGTTTCAACAAAGCCGGGACAGATGCTGTTGACTCGCACGCCTTCCTCGGCGTAGTCAACAGCCGTCGTCCGAGTGAAATTGACGACTGCACCTTTCGCAGTCGCATACGCTGCCGTCTGTGGCCCACCGACGAGTCCAAAGACAGACGCAACGTTGAGCACCGTTCCCGATGACTCCTGAAGATATGGCATCGCCGCACGAGTCCCATATACCACGCCGTTGAGGTTAATCTCCATGAGTTTATGCCAGTCCTCAAGCGGTGTGGTTTCAACGGTACCAGTCATTCCAATACCGGCATTGTTCACGAGAATATCTAGTTCGCCGTACTCTTCGACGGTTTGTTCAACCAGCGACTCAACGGATTCATACGACGACACGTCACACTGAATAAACGAACAACCGAGTTCCTCGGCAGTCTCCTTACCCGTTTCTTCACTTCTGTTTGCGATGACAACTGACGCGCCTTGTTCGAGAAACTCTGCGGCAATGGCTTTCCCGATTCCCGCTGAACCACCGGTAACGATTGCAGTCTTTCCTGAAAGCATACCGAATTATTTCCGTATATGTCGTATGTTTCTTTCGGCTATTCGTATAAAATGAAAATTTGCCATTCAGTTGCGTGGAATCGAGTCATAAAGACACGAGCGCATATCCCCGTTTTTGGGAGGTCAAGCGGACATGGCCTACATCACCACCGACGACGCCACGGCTGGGGTTTCCACCGTTCTATGCCGGGACCGCTGGCCACGTTTCGAGCGAGACTGTCGAGAGCTACAGCCAACAGCACAAGAAGGATGGCTCGTGACCGAGCCCACGAAGACAGTCGAGCTCAAACTGGAGGAGCTGAACGGATACGGACGGAGGAAGCTCCGTGAGTTCGTCACGGTTTGCGTTTTCCAGCGGCACCCGGGCTGTACTCCCCTGACTCTGTATCTACACGGACCAGTCAACGGAACGTGCGCTGTGGCACGAAATCTAGGTTGGTCTCTTGGGCCTCATATCTCGTTTAAGTACGGATCGGCGTCGAGTCCGCCTTCGGTAGTCGGATCTCGAACACCGATCCGGTGGGGTCGTTGCCCGAAACGCTGATCTCACCGCCGAAGTTGGTGACCAGCGTTCGCGTGAGATACAGCCCCATTCCGGTTCCGGAGCTGGCGATGCCCTTGTGGTGATCCCCGAAGATCGACTCCTCGTGACTCTCCGGAATCTCCGGCCCGTTGTCCGCGATCGTGACGACGACGTCCGGTTCGTCGACGACGACGGAGACGGTCACGCGCGGCTCCCGCTTGTCGTTGTGCTGTACCGCGTTGTTCAGGAGGTTCCGAAACACCGACGAGAGCATGTCGTTGGCAGTGACCTCGACGGCGGGCACGTCACCACGAACGACGAACACCGCGTCCGGGAACATCTCGGCAGAGATGGGGACTGCCGACCTACTTATACCACAGCGCGTCGAACGTATCAAACGAGCAGCCATATGACCGAACGATCGCGCCGCGAGAGGGAGCTACGGCGGTACGAGACGATCCTTGACTCCCTCGAGGACGCCGTGTACGCCATCGATCCCGACGGCCGGATCGCCTACGTCAACGAGCGATACGCCGAAATGAAGGGTGTCGATCGCGAAACGCTGGTCGGCACGGACATCTACGACTGGGTTACCGACGAGACGGCGGCGAAAGCGACGCGGGCTCGCGAGGCGCTCGCGAACGACGACCGTGACGTGGGAACCGTCGAGTACGACTTCCTCACTGCGGACGGGGAGACGTTCCCGGTCGAAATGCGGTTCGCGCAGGTGTCGGCGAACGGCGACACGCTCGACCGCGTCGGCGTCATCCGAGACGTCACCGAGCGGCAGCAGCGTGAGGACGCCCTCCGCCGAAAGAACGAGCGCCTCGACGAGTTCGCGAGCATCGTGTCTCACGACCTCCGGAACCCGCTGAACGTCGCCGAGGGTCGACTCGATCTCCTCCAGGACGACCTCGCCGACGCGGACGTCCCTCCGGCGCTCTCGGAGCACGTCGCGGAGATCGAACACGCCCACGAACGGATGCGGGTGCTCATCGAGGACCTTCTCACGCTGGCGCGGACGGGCGACGTGGTCGAGGAGACCGAGTCGGTCGACATCGGCGCGCTCGCCGAGGACGCGTGGCGAAACGTGGCGACGGCCGAGGCGTCGCTACGGGTCGCGACCGATCGGAGCGTTCGTGCGGACCGCGGTCGACTGGAGCGGCTTCTGGAGAACCTGTTCCGGAACGCGATCGAACACGCCGGCGAGGACGTTGCCGTCACCGTCGGATGGCTCCCGAACCGCGAGGGGTTTTTCGTCGGCGACGACGGGCCGGGAATTCCCGCGGACGAACGCGAGGCGGTGTTCGAGAGCGGCTACTCCACGACGACCGACGGAACGGGGTTCGGATTGCGCATCGTCGAGCGGATCGCCGACGGTCACGGCTGGGCAGTGAACGTGACCGACGGCGACCGCGACAGCAACGCCACCGGCGCACGCTTCGAGTTCACCGGCGTCGAGACGTGCGACTCGTAGCGAGGTACTGCGAGTCCATACCGCCGCAACCACCGTATCGACGACGGGAAACAGTAGCTCGTCGCTTACACACCGTCCACGAACCCGTTCGCAGTGAGCACAGCCGGGGCTCCGGACGTGTTCATCACCGATCCACACTCACCCGTCTATAGACGGACAGCGTGTTGTGTATACGTATATATCACAACGTGGTCGAGAAATGAAAGCTTAAATATCTCGTTTCGAACTCGTTCGTATGCCAAACGATCAGCGGTCGGCGGAGACTATCAACGAACGGCGACGGCGTCTGCTCACGGGGGCGGCGGGTGGGCTGACCGTCGGCGCGCTCGGGCTCGGCGGGGCCGGAAGCGCGGCCGCCACCGACGAGGACACGCTGACTATCGTCCACGACACGCACTTCCACGGGCGGTTCGAGGACGCCGACGACCCCGAAAAGGAGGTCGCACGGTACCAGACGCTCGTCGACGAGATCCGTGAGGAGTACCCCAACGCGCTCTATCTCGGCAACGGTGACGACCTCGCGCCTTCGGTTCTCGGACTGGAGTTCGAGGGTGCACACATGATCGAGGCGATGAACGAGATGGACATCGACGTCGTCGGCGCCGGTAACCACGAGTTCGACTTCGGCGTCGAGACCGCCGAGGAGCGCTTCGAGGAGTCGGCGTTCCCGTGGGTGATTGCCAACCTGCTCACGCCCGACGACGAACCGGTTCCGGGCGCGGAGCGCTGGACGACCGTCGAAACCGAGGACCACACCGTCGGCGTGTTCGGGATGGGAACGAGCGGGTTCCACGACATCACCGACTATCCGGACGACTGGCAGGTCCTCGGCTACGAGGAGGCCGCACGGGACGCGGTGGAGGCGTTAGAGGAGGACACGGACTTCATCGTCTGTGCCTCACACGCCCCCTCCAGCGCGCATTCGACGATCGCCGCTGTCGACGGCGTCGACGCGGTCGTCGGCTCCCACTCCGGGATCGTCTTCGACGAGCCGGACGAGAGCGAGAACGGCGTCGTCTCGGAGTTCGGCGACGAGTTCGACCACCTCGGCCGGCTGACCTTCGAGGTCGACGACGCGGCGCTGACCGACTGGGAGCGACTGGACCTGTACGACTCGGAGGCCCTCGACGAGGACGAGTTCCCCGAAGAGACCGATCACCACACTCCGGTCGACGTACGGGATGTCGAGCGCGACGACGAACTCGCGGCGATCGCCGACGAGTATCTCGACGAGCTGGAGGAGCGACTGGGGGAGTCGATAGTCGACAGCGAGATCGAACTGGACGCTACCTTCGCCAACTACGAGGCCGAGACGAGTTGGGGCAACCTGATGACCGATGTCATGCGCGAGGTCGACCGGATCGTCGACGTGGACCGTGAGATCGAGGTGGCGGTCCAGAACGCGGGCGGCATTCGGTCAGACGCCACCTACGGCCCCGGCGAGATCACCGGTAGCGACGTGATGGACATCCTCCCGTTCCCCAACGAGATCGAGGTGTGGGAGGTCGACGGGTCGACCATCCGGAACTACCTGCTGTGGGCGACCCGAGCGATGCCGGACGACTTCGGTGCCCAGCCCGCGATCCAAGTATCGGGACTCTCCTACGAGTGGAACGGCCACGACGACGGCTGGGAGGAAGGGGACGACGGCTACCCTGAGGGCGACGTGTACGAGGTCTTTGTCGGGGACGAACCGCTTGACGAGGACGAGACGTATCTGCTCGCAACCAACGACTTCGAGGCGGATCGCAGTCCCATCGCGGAGGAGGGCGAACTCGTCGTCGAGTCCGGACAGTTCCAGGGGCCCTTCACGATGGACTACCTCGAGGAGGAGGTGGACACGGTCGCGCCCGAGGTGGGCCACCGGATCGTCCGCGTGGACGAGGACGTAGGCGAGGCGGACCTCGCCGCCGACGGCAGCGTCACGGCGACGTTCCCGGTTCCGGAGGGTGCGGCGGAAGTCGTCGACGACGGCTTCCGTGCCGTCTCGCGGACGCAGGCGGTCGCCGAGGCGACGAGCGTCGAGGTCGACGGTGACGAGGTCGCCGTCACGTTCGACGCCGACGAACTGCTCGCGCTCGCGGAGGTCGACGACCCGCACGTCCGTCTGTACGGCCACTTCGATCCCGACGAGACCTATTACGGCTACGAGGACGGCGGCGAGCTGATCGACCTCCCGGCGAATCCGAGCTACGAGTTCCACAAGCTGAAGACGTCCGTCTCGGACGAGGAACTTGACGCCGTCATCGCCGCGCTCGACGACGAGGACGACGGCGACGCTGATGATGACGGCGACGCTGACGATGACGGCGACGCTGATGACGACGGCGACGAGGACGACGGCGACGCTGACGACGGCGACGCTGACGACGACGGCGACGCTGACGACGGCGACGCTGACGGCGAGACGGGAGACGTCGAGGACGACGTCCCCGGGTTCGGTCCCGCAGCCGGGGCTGCTGGCGTCACCGGCGCGGCGTATCTCTACAGCAAGTACGGCGCTGACGACGGTGATGAGCCGGTTGACGGCTAATACGGGCTCAAACGGCGAGCGATCCGGGATCGGCCAGCACGCAACCGGCCACGATCGAGCACCGTCGACGGGCCCGCGCCATGTCCCGCCGACGCGCTCTTTAGTGTGAGACGCCAACTGACGACCACGACACGAATGAACCTCCCGGATCCCGACTCCGTCCCGCGCCGCGAGTTCTGCAAGGCCGCCGTCGCGCTCGGCGGTACCGCCGGCCTGAGCGCCTGCCTCGGCGTCGGCGACGACCGCGACAATCCCGGCGAAACCGCAGCCCTGAGCGGCGTCCCCGCCGGCGATCCGGAGTCGGTTCCGGAGCGCCAGCACGCGTGGAACGACGTGCTCGAACGCGACGAGAGCGGGAACGTCGTCGCACCGACACACCACGTCCTCCGGTACTGCTCGGTCTCGGACGACCTCGCGGCCGCCATCGACGACGGCGACGCGGGGGCGGTCGACGACGCCCGGGAGCGGTTCGCGGACGCGCTGAGCGATATCGAGCGTGGCTTCGAGTGGTCCAACGAGGGGCTGTTGTTCACGGTCGGCTACGCACCGGCGTACTTCGAGCGGTTCGACGGGAGAAGCGAGGGGCCGGCGGGGGTAGACCTCCCCGAGCCGACGGCGCTCACGTCGATGGAAGACCCGGGGTTCGACACCGCGGACGTGCTCGTCCATCTCGCGAGCGACACTCCCGAAGCGGTGCTCGCGGCCGAGGAGGCACTGTTCGGCGGGGCGGACGCCGCGAACGGCGAGCCGGTGACCGACGTGACGGACCTGTTCGACCCGGTCGACCGCCGGACCGGCTTTCTCGGGCCGGGGCTTCCACGGGAACACCGGGACGCACAGGGCGTTCCGGACGACGCGCCGATCCCGGAGGAGGCTCCGCTGTTCATGGGGTTCAAAAACGGCTTCGCCGGGTCGCAGGCGACGGAGGACCGGGTGACGATAACGGACGGACCGTTCGCCGGCGGGACGACCGAGCACGTCTCGAAGCTACAAACGCAGCTGAACGCGTGGTGGAACCAAGAGAACCACCACCAGCGCGTCGCGAAGCTGTTCAGCCCGACCCATGCGGCGGAGGAGCGGGTCGGCGAGTGGGGTGAGAAACTCGGCTCGAACCCGGCCGTGGCCGACCTGCCGGAGGACGCGATCGAGTTCGCCCGCGAGGAGGGCGTCGTCGGCCACGCACAGAAGGCTGCGCGAGCGCGCGACGAGGACGGGACGCCGCCGCTCCTCCGTCGCGACTTCCCGACGACGGACGGCGACCATACCGGACTCCATTTTCTCACCCTACAGGAATCGATAGCCGACTTCGTTCGCGTCCGCGAAGCGATGACCGGGAGCGATCTCGCCGACGAGAGCGGCGTCGGGTCCCGACTGAACAACGGGATCCTCCAGTACGTGTTCGTCCGACGGCGGGGGAACTACCTTGTCCCGCCGCGGACGCATCGATCGCTTCCCGAACCGGATCCCTGAGAACGACGACACCACTCATGACGAATCAACGCACCGACGACGACGGAACCGATACGTCCCCGAACGACCGAACCGATACGTCCCCAAACAACCGAACCGATGCCGATCCACGCGGGATGGTCGAAGGCGGACCCATGAGCCGGCGGACGATCCTCGGCGGCGTCGCTCTCGGAACCGCTGCCCTCGCCGGCTGTGCGGACGAGGACGGTGATCCGGAGGACGACGGCGGCGACGCTGACGACGACGGCGATGACGACGCCACCGGAGAGGACGAGTCCGACGAGGGCGGGGCCCCTGCGCTTCCCTCGGTCGACGATCCGCCGGACGCGACGTATATTCCGACCCACTTCGAGGCGATGCGTCACCTCGACCCGATCGAGGCGGGCGAGTTCGAGGTGGAGCCGATGGTGACGTACCCCCATCGGTTCTGGAACGTGACGGGCCGCGAGGTCGAGGCGGCGGAACCGAGCGGGAGCGACGACGTCCACCTCATGGTGGCCGTCCGCGATCCGGAAACGGGAGCGGTCCTGCCGGCCGAAACGGGGCTGGAGCTGAACGTCGGACTGGAGGGCGAGTCGAAGACGCCACACGCCCCGTGGCCGATGATCTCTCAGGAGATGGGGTTTCACGTCGGCGACAACGTCCCGCTCGGCGAGGACGGAACCTACGAGATCGAGGTCCGGGTCGGGAGCATCGACGCCCGCCTCACGGGAGAGTTCGCCGGTCGGTTCGACGAGGCCGGCCGCGGATCGTTCACGTTCGAGTTCGACGGGGAGTTCCGCGACGAGGTCGTCGGCGGGATCCACTACCTGGACGAGGAACACTGGGGGAGACACGGCGCGCTCGCGAACCACATGGCCGGAAGCCACGGCGACCACGGGGATGGCGAACACGGCGAACACGGCGACGACGACCACGGAGGTCACGGCGACGACGACCACGGAGGTCACGGCGACGACGACCACGGAGGTCACGGCGACGACGACCACGGAGGTCACGGCGATGACGACCACGGCCACGGGGACGCCCACGATCACCGCGGGGAGGAGCGGTGGTCGGTCGGCGAGGGACACCACCGGTTCGGCACGTACCGCCGGGGACCTGACGAGGGCGAGGTCCCGCTCCCGGACGACCTGCCGGGGAGCCTCCTCGGGGAGCCGGCCCTCGCGGATGCGGTGTATCCCGCAACGGTACTCGACCGCGGATCCCGGTTCGTCGACGACGACGCGTTCTATCTTGCGGTGTCGCCGCGGACGCCGTACAACCGCCTGATGCTCCCGATGATGGCGCTCGACTACGCCGTCGAACGCGACGGCGAGGTCGTCGCCGAGGGGTCGCTCCGGGACACCCTCGATCACGAGGTCGGCTATCACTACGGAACGGCTCTTGACGAGCTCGAAACGGGCGACGAGCTGTCGGTGACCGTCGAGACGATCCCAAACGTCTCCAGACACGCCGGCTACGAGACGGCGTTCAACGAGCCAGGCACGGTCTCGTACACGATCGAACTCCCATGACCGACCGGGGCGGAGGCAGTCGTGAGAGCGGGTCCGCCGAGGAGGGGCGGCGAGTTCGGCTCGCGTCGGCTCTCGCCCTGTTCGCGCTGCTCGCCGCCGTCTTCGGGATCGCGCTGGGTGCGGGCGGCGCGTCGGCCGGCGACAACACCGCCGTGGTCGGGTTCGAGCCCGACGAGGCGTCGGTCGAACCCGGCGACACCGTCGACGTGGACGTGACGCTCCGAAGCCACGGGGATCCCTTCGGTAGCGGGATCGCGGACGTCGAGCTCCACCTCGACTATCCGACCGAGTACCTCTCCGTGACTCGTATCGAGCCCGGTAGCTGGTTCGAGAACGCGCCGGACGGCGATCGGATCGGCGAGGGACAGTCGGACACGGAGGTCCGCGAGCGGATCGTGTACGCCGACGAGAACGGTGCGGCGCTGTTCGAACAGTCACTCGCCACCCCCGAGTTCGGCGTCATCGGGGCGGCGACCGTCGCTCGGGTGACCGTCGAGGTGAGCGAGGACGCCGACGCGGCGAGCGCGCAGCTCACGGCCGAACGAGCAGGCGTATACCCGACCCGCAGCCGGGAATCACAGGAGATCGCTGTGCTGCCCGCCGAGTTCCACGTCGACGGCGGCGGCGACGTCGTCGAACCGGCGTTCGTGGACGACCCCTTCGCCGACGTCGACGAGGAGGAAGCGAACGAGGGGGTAGATGAGGGATCCGATAGCAACGAGGGGGCGAGCGCGACCGACGAGGCGGACGGCGGATCGGGCGACGCCAACGGAGCGACGGACGACCCGACCGCAGCGGAGGCGGCCGGAGACGAAGCCGATGACGACGTGCCCGCGCCGCTCGGCGCGGTCGTTCTCGGCGTTCTGTTGGCGGCGTTCGGGCTCCGCCGTCGAGCGGGAGAGTAAGGATCGGCCGCCGATCGCGGGGGCTCAGAACCGATCGCTTCGCCCGGCAGCAGCCCACGGATCGGTCGGGGCTCCCTCCGGGACCCGCCCGCGACGCCCCCGAACCGACTCCAGCCGGCCGGCGAACGCCCACCGCGTGCCGGTCCATTCGGGCTCGTCCTCCGACGCCGCCGCGGCGGCCGCGGCCGCCTCCCGGTCACGGAGGTGGGCGGCGACGGCGACGACGATGGCGGCCGCCTCGTCGTCGGCCGCGTCGTCCGGGAGGTCGAGGTCGGTGGGATCGAGATCGGGAGGATCGATCCCGGATGCGGCCGGGGACGAGTCCACCGCTTCGGGCTCCGTCGCCTCCGGTTCCGGTGTATCCGCTCCCATCTCAGATCGGGATGTTACCGTGTTTCTTATCGGGTTTGTCCGAACGTTTCCCCTTCAGCATCGTCAGGTCGTCGATGAGGCGAGCCCGGGTCTCGGCCGGCTCGATGACGTCGTCGATGAACCCGCGGTCCGCGGCGGTGTAGGGGTTCGCGAACTCGTCGCGGTACTCGTCGATGAGCTCCTGTCGGCGGGCGTCGGGATCGGCGGCCTCGGCCAACTCCTCGCGGTAGAGGACGTTCACCGCCCCTTTCGGCCCCATCACAGCGATCTCGGCGGTCGGCCACGCGTAGTTCACGTCGCCGCCGATGTGTTTCGACGACATCACGCAGTAGGCACCGCCGTACGCCTTTCGGGTGATGACGGTGAGGAGCGGGACGGTCGCCTCCGAGAACGCGTACAGCAGCTTCGCGCCGTGGCGGATGATCCCGCCGTGCTCTTGGTCCGTGCCGGGCATGAAGCCGGGCACGTCCTCGAAGGTGAGAATGGGGATATTAAAGGCGTCACAGAAGCGGACGAACCGCGCGCCCTTCTGGCTCGACTCGATGTCGAGCGTGCCCGCGTTCACCCGGGGGTTGTTGGCGACGACACCGATCGAGTGGCCGTCGAGCCGTCCGAAGCCGACGACGACGTTCTTCGCGAAGTTCTCTTGCACCTCGAAGAAGGACCCCTCGTCGACGACGCCCTCGATCACCGCGTGCATGTCGTACGGCTTGCGGGGCGCGTTCGGGACGATGTCGGCGAGATCGTCGTCCTCCCGGTCGGGGTCGTCCCACGGTTCGACGCGCGGGGGATCCTCCACGTTGTTCGCGGGGAGATACGAGAGTAAGCGGGCGATGTTATCCAGCG
Source organism: Halorubrum alkaliphilum (assembly GCF_017873815.1). Classification (GTDB taxonomy): domain Archaea; phylum Halobacteriota; class Halobacteria; order Halobacteriales; family Haloferacaceae; genus Halorubrum; species Halorubrum alkaliphilum. The sequence goes on from NZ_JAGGKQ010000006.1 coordinate 22,251, forward strand.
CCGCCTCCTCGCTCTCCTCGGCGAAGTGCGCGACGCCGGAGGTCGACGTGTGGGTAACCGCACCGCCGAGTTCCTCGAAGCTCACCTCCTCGCCGGTGACCGTCTCGATGACGTCCGGCCCGGTGATGAACATGTGCGAGGTGTCCTTGACCATGAACGTGAAGTCCGTGATCGCCGGGGAGTACACCGCGCCGCCAGCACAGGGGCCCATGATCGCCGAGATCTGTGGGATCACGCCGGAGGCCTCCGTGTTGCGCCGGAAGATCTCCGCGAAGCCGCCGAGGGCCCCGACGCCCTCCTGAATGCGTGCGCCGGCGGAGTCGTTGAGGCCGACGACGGGCGCGCCCACGTCCATCGCCTTATCCATCACCTTACACACCTTCTCGGCGAACACCTCGCCCAGCGAGCCGCCGAAAACGGTGAAGTCGTGGGCGAAGACGAACGTCTTGCGGCCGTTCACCTCGCCGTAGCCGGTGACGACGCCGTCGCCCGGGATCTGCTGTTCCTCCATCCCGAACGTGTGGTTCCGATGGGTGCGGAACCGGTCGAACTCGTGGAACGTCCCGTCGTCGAGGAAGTAATCGATGCGCTCGCGCGCGGTCATCTTCCCCTTCTCGTGTTGGGACTCGATCCGGTCCTCGCCACCGCCCTTCGCGGCCCGTTCGCGGCGTTCCCGAAGGTCCTCGATGCGGTCCTCCATCGTCACGCCGGACCACCCTGAATCATTGTTCGGTGGATCGGAAAGCGCGGTCAAAAGGGTTCCCCTATACGACGTTACTGGATTCGACGATCGTCGAACTCCGCCGGTACCGCTGCGTGCCGCGCTCCGTCACACTCGATCCCCGTCCGTTACCCGTAGAGCCCCTGTCCCCGGTTGACACGGACAAGGTGGGTTCGACGCTTTTAAACGGCTGATGGACCACTCTCCGATGAGACAGGCTTCGCCTGTTTCACTGACCCGTAGGAGCGACCTGCGTACTACGGAGGTGAAAATGGCAGACACAATACAAGAGGCCGTAACCCTCGCACTCGATGACGCCCCCGAGCGGAACTTCCGCGAGACGGTGGACATCGCGATCAACCTGCGAGACCTCGACCTCAACGATCCGTCGAATCGAGTCGACGAGTCTATCGTGCTGCCGGCTGGAACCGGACAGGAGACACGCATCGTCGTCTTCGCGGAGGGCGAAACCGCCGTCCGCGCCGCCGAAGTGGCGGACGACGTTCTCGACAGCGACGACCTCGAGGACCTCGGAGACGACGACGACCGCGCAAAGGATTTGGCCGACGACACCGACTTCTTCGTCGCCGAAGCCAATCTGATGCAGGACATCGGTCGGTACCTCGGTACCGTCCTCGGTCCGCGCGGGAAGATGCCGACCCCACTACAGCCGGACGATGACATCGTCGAGACAGTTAATCGGATGAAGAACACGGTGCAGCTCCGATCTCGTGATCGGCGTACCTTCCACACGCGCGTCGGCGCGGAGGACATGGGTGCCGACGACATCTCGGACAACATCGACGTCATCATCCGCCGTCTCGAGGCCGACCTCGAGAAGGGCCCGCTCAACATCGACGGGATCTACGTGAAGACCACGATGGGTCCCGCGAAGGAGGTGCCCGTATGAGCTCCGTTCGAAAGACCGAGACGATCCCGCAGTGGAAGCAGGACGAAGTCGACGAACTCGTGGAGTTCGTCGAGTCGTTCAACTCCGTCGGGATCGTCGGCGTCGCGGGCATTCCGAGCCGACAGCTCCAGGCCATGCGCCGCGAGCTACACGGCTCCGCGGACGTCCGGATGAGCCGCAACACGCTCACCGTCCGCGCGCTCGAAGCGGTGAACGAGGGCGTCGAAGAGCTGACCCAGTACGTCGAGGGGCAGGTGGCGCTCATCGGCACCAACGACAACCCCTTCGGCCTCTTCAAGCAGCTGGAAGCCTCGAAAACCCCCGCCCCGATCAACGCGGGCGAGGTGGCCCCGAACGACGTCGTCATCCCCGAGGGTGACACCGGCGTCGACCCGGGTCCGTTCGTCGGCGAGCTCCAGACGGTCGGCGCGGCCGCGCGCATCATGGACGGCTCGATCAAAGTCACCGAGGACTCGGCCGTCCTCGACGAGGGCGAGGTCGTCGACGAGGACCTCGCGAACGTCCTGGCCGAGCTCGGCATCGAGCCGAAGGAAGTCGGGCTCGACCTGAAGGGCGTCTACTCCGACGGCGTCCTGTTCGAGCCGGACGAGCTCGCGATCGACGTCGACGAGTACCGCGCGGACGTCCAGTCCGCCGCGGCCGCCGCGCGCAACCTCTCGGTCAACGCCGCCTACCCGACGGCCGCCACCGCCGGCACCCTTCTCGCGAAGGCGTCCGGCGAGGCGAAGTCGGTCGGGCTGTTCGCCGAGATCGAGAGCCCGGACGTCGTGCCCGACCTCATCGGGAAGGCCGACGCCCAGCTCCGCTCGCTCGCGGCACAGATCGACGACGAGGAGGCGCTTCCCGAGGAGCTACAGGGCGTCGAAGCCGCTCCGGCTCCGGAGACGGACGACGCCGACGAGGACGAACAGACCGACGAAGATACTGCGGACACGGACGACGCTGGGGCGGCCGACGACGACGCCGACGATGACGACGGCGACGACGGCGGCGACGGTCTCGGCGCGATGTTCGGATAACACTACGAGGACACACCAATGGAATACGTTTACGCTGCGCTCATCCTGAACGAGACTGGCGAAGAGATCAACGAAGAGAACATCACCGGCGTGCTGGAAGCCGCCGGCGTCGACGTCGAGGAATCCCGCGTCAAGGCGCTCGTCGCCGCGCTGGAGGACGTCGACATCGAGGAAGCCATCGATACGGCCGCTGCTGCGCCCGCTGCGGGCGCGGGCGCGGCCGCCGGTAGCGCCGACGACGGCGGCAGCGACGCTGACGCCGACGACGGCGACGACGATGACGAGGCGGACGAGGCCGAGGCGGCCGAAGAGGAGGAAGACGACGACGACGGCGGCGAGGGTCTCGGCGAACTCTTCGGCTGAGACGCCCGCTGGCTCCCGTCCGACTCACACGACGTCCCGGAACCGGGACGGCGACGGGGCGAACCGCCCCACACGGTCCGTGTTTTTATGACCGCCGTTTCTCGGTCAGTGATAACTCCGTCCGCGAGTTTTTATACGTCACCGCGGAAGCGTCGATCGATAGATGAAGATCGTCGACGGCGACAAGGCTGAGTGTGCCCGGTGTGAATCGGTGTTCCCGCTGGAGTCGGTATCACTGCTCGAAAAGGAGACGAACCGGGATTACGAACGGGTGTTGTGTGAGGACTGTCTGGGCGCGGTCGGCGTCCCGAAGGGCTACTCGCTCAGACGGGACATCACCCATCTCGGCGGGTGAGCAAGACGCGCGGGGCTTGCGACGAAGGCGGGGAACGCGTACTCAGTAGAGCTCTTCCAGATCGTCTTCGACGTGAGAATGCTCCTCGGCGGGGAACGTCCCGTCCTCGACGGCTTCTTTATACTCCCCAACCGCACGCTGCATCTCACCGCGGACGTCCCCGAATCGCTTCGAGAACGGTGGCGACCACTCTCCCAGTCCCACAACGTCGTTGATCACGAGCACCTGTCCGTCGGTGTCGGGGCCCGCACCGATCCCGATGGTGGGGATCGAGAGGGCGTCGGTGACCGCCGCCGCGAGGTTCGCCGGGACGTGCTCTAACACGAGCGAGAACGCGCCCGCCTCCTCGTGGTCTCGGGCCAATTCGAGGATCTCCTCGGCGGCGTCCTGATCGGTCCCCTGACGGGAGTAGCCGCCGAGGCGGTTGACGTGTTGTGGCGTGAGTCCGAGGTGGGCCATCACCGGGATGCCGACGTCCGTCATCCGGCGGGTGGTTTCTATTGTGTGCGGACCGCTCTCGATCTTGACGGCGTCGGCGTCGGCCTCTTTTAAGAACTCGCCGGCGTTCCGGACGGACTCCGCCTCCTCGACCCCGAACGAGAGGAACGGCATGTCGGCGACGACGAGGGCGTCGTCGACGCCGCGGGCGACGGCTGCGGTCCGGGAGCGGACATCCGCCATCGTCACCGGGAGCGTCGAGTCGTAGCCGAGCGCGGCGTTGCCCATGCTGTCGCCGACGAGGACGACGTCGATCCCGGCCTCGTCGACGACCTCGGCGGTGGGCGCGTCGTAAGCGGTGAGCATCGTGATCGGTTCCTCGCGGTCCCGGAGTCCCCGCGTCGTGGTCATCGATCCGAACTGGTCGCCCGACCGGTTAAAATCGCCGGGACCCGGAAGCGGGATCCGACGCCGAACCGCTCCGGAGGCCGGTGGAATCGACTCCCGACACGGGGTTCGACCACGGACCGCCACCGATTTGTTCGTTCGTCACGGAGAGTCGGGCGTGCAACCCGTCGAGTCGGCCGAGATCGAGGGTGTCGACTACGGCTGGGTAATGCAGACGACGTTCGTCGTCACCATCCTCGTCGGAGCCCCCGTCGTTGCAGTGCTCTCGACGTTCGTCACGCTCGACACGTGGGGGGCGCGCGCGGCCTTCGCGATCCGCGTCGGCGCACCCATCTGGTTTCTCACCGCGGTCGGGACCGCGCTCTACGCGAAACGTGCCGAGAGGAGCGGGAGGGCCGATGCGGAGGCGACCGACGAGGGCGGGAACGATAGAACCGAGTGACGGACGGACGAGGGCAACTTCGGTGACGCGTCCGAGGTGATCACCGGAACGCCGACGCCAACACGACGGCTCCAAACAGGAGCAGCGCGACCGCGGTGACCGGCTGGCCGCCGGCCGCAGCGAGGTACGATCCGTACACGACGGCGGCAGAGAGCGTGCCGACGAGGAGGGAGGAGCCGGCGTGGACAGCGACGTTTTGCCGGGTCCGGGCCTCGCGTCCGACGTGCTCGCCGACGGAGAGACCGTGGTCTCCGACGTCCCACGCGACCGCCAGCGCGATGGCCGCGACGAGGAGTGGTTCCACGGCCCCACCAAGTCCCGCGGCGACCGCGATGCCGACGACGCCGATGCCCGCGCCCCACGAGAGGACGCGGGCGGAGCCGGTCAGCGACCCCGCAGCGAAGGCGACGAGCGAGAGCGCGACGACGCCCCCGCCGATCGGCGCGGCGAGGGTCCCCGCCAACGCTGCGAGGGCTGCGGCCCCGAGGCTCGTCACGACCGCGGACACCGGCGGTCGCGTGTCTCGTTCGGACCCGCCCGCGTCCGCCCCCTGATCGCCGACCGTGCTCATCGTGACCACCGTGTGTTCGCGTTCGCGACGGCGACCGGGAACGATCTGTCGTCCCACTCCATCACGCGTATCCCCGCCTTTCGGAGGTCACGCAGCCGCTCCCGCCGTTCGAGCGCGACGAGCAGTCGGCCCGGTTCGGTCGTCTCCGCGCTCGGCTCGGTCGTCTCCGATCCGGGTCCGCTCGTCCCCGATCCCGAACCGGCTCCGCGCCCCCCGGTCGCGACGGTGGCGTCCGGAGAGAGCACCGTGACGAGGTGGCCGTACGCGTCCAGTCGTCGCGCGAGCGCTGCGGGATACTCATCCGCCAGCGGGCTGAACAGCAACACCTGCGCGTTACCCGGTATCCGACGCTGGAACCGTCGAAACCACAGCGACCGGTAGAAGCTGTCCTCCGGTGGCGTCGGCGCGAGCGCGGGGTCCGTCGCCAGCGTCTCCCGTCCGCGAACCGTGTGTTCGGTCCCGGTTCCGGGCGGTAACCAGCAGTCACGCGGGCCGACGACCGCGATCCCCACGCGGTCGCCGGCGGCGAGCAGCGCGGTGAACGCCTGCCCGGCCGCCTCGACGCTCGCCTCGACCGCCGTGTCGGCGTCCCGCGTGGGCGCGACGTACGCCTCCGTTCGGGCGTCGATCAACAGGATCACCGTTGCCGCGCGCTCCTCGCGGAGGTCGAGCGTCGCCAACTCCCCCGTCCGAGCCCGCCGGTTCCAGTCCACTCGTTTGAGCGGATCGCCGCGTCGATACTCGCGGGTGGCGTAGAACTCGACGCCGGATCCCCCAACGTCCGTCGCCACGCGGCCGTTCGACATCGTCGTCAAGTCCCGAAGCGGGAGGTCGCTGCCGGCAGAGAGCTCCGGCGTACACGCGATCCGCGTCGGCGTCGTTATATCGGTCGTCCGCTCCCGCGAGCCGGACGGGTTCCGGGTTATCGCGGTCATCGTCTCCCACTCGTGCTCGCCGCGACTCGCCCGAACCGTGTACTCCAGACGCACGTCCGTGCCCGGCCGGAGCGCGGTCGCGACGCGGGCGGGTCCGTCGATCACCTCGAGACCCGGCGGCACGCCGTCGACCAGCCGGAGGTCGAGACACGGCTCGTCCCCGGTGTTCCGTGCGCGCACCGTGACGGTCAGTTCGTCGCCCGGCTCCGGCGTCCGGTCGCTCACCGCCCGCGAGACGGCGAGCGTCGCCTCCTCGGCCTCGCCGATGCGAGCGTACACGCTGTACCCGACGCCCGCCGCACCGACGAGCACCGTCCCGGGCTGTCTGAGGACGACGCCGATCCCGACGAGCGCGATTGCGAGCCCGGTGACGCCCACCCAGCGACCCGTGTCGAACGCACGCAGCGGATCCCGTTCGGTCCCCGCGTCGTCAGCGCCGCCCTCGGCCGTGTCGCCAGCGCCGCCCTCGGCCGTGTCGTCACCGTCGCCGTCGACCGTGTCCCCCCCTCCGGATCCGACGGCCGTGGTCACCGGTCGATCCCCTCCGTGATCGGGGTTCCATCCGCGCCGTCGACGGTCGTCGTTCCCTCGGTAGCGGTGCCGTTCGACTCGTCGAGCGCAGTAGCCTCCTCGACGGCAGCTCTCACGCCCGTGAGGTAGGTGGGTCGTCCGAACGTTCCCCCACGAAGTCGATCGGCGAGCGGATAGGCGGTCGTCGGCGAGAGGAACGCCGCGGCGGCCGGATCGTCGGTCCACTCGCCACGCTCGACGAGTTCCGCCGCCCGGTCGACCGATCCGTTCCGCTCCCGAGCGACCGCGCGGACGACTACCTCCTGTACGCGTTCCCGGACCCGTTCCTGCGTGTTCCTCCCGGCCCGTCCGCGGCTGCGGTACTGGCGGTTCGCGGCACGCACGATGTCGTCGTCGAGTTCCACGCCGGGGACCGTCGCCGGTTCGCGCCGCTCAGGCTCGCCCGTGTTCATCGTCTTTCGGTCGCGGCCCCGTCTCTCGTTCGCGTATCGGAGGCCCTGCAGAACGCCCAACACCCCGACGAGCGTGATGACGAACGCGGAGAGACTCAGCGTGCTCGCGAGGGTCGTCTCGACGGCGACGAGGAACCCCGCGACGACGGCGACGACGCCGATACCGGCGAGCGGCCGCACTACCGGTCACCCCCATGTGCCTCCTCGATCCGGCGGAGCGCCTCGACCGCGCGCCGCTCCCGGTCGTCGGTCGGGTCCTCGCCGCCGTACCGCACCCGTTCGAAGACGGCCGTGAGCTGCGTGACCGACTCCTCGTCGACGCCGGCGTCGACGGCGGCCGCCGCAAACTCCGCCGGCGTCGACGACGCCGGACGGTCGACGTCGAGTACCTCCGTCATCTCCCGCCACGCCCGATACACCTCGTTTTCGGCGCTCTCCGACTCGATCCGGTCGGCCGCCTCCCCAGCCGTCCGCGCGACCGCGGCGAGATCGGGCTCCGCGGACTCCGGCTCGTCGGGGGTGCTCTCATCGTCCCCCACCGTGGTCTCGTCGTCGCCGGACGCCGCAAGCAACACGAGGAGGCTGGCGAGTATCGCGACGACAACGATCGCGACGAACAGTGCCTCCGGCGTCGAGACGGTGCCGGAGCCGGAGCCGAGCCCGCCGTCTCCACCCCCGCTCCCGGGAAGGGTGCCGTTCCCCTCGCCGCCGAGCCCGACATCGGTCCGTTCACCGAGCTCTAGCGGCTCACACAGCGACAACAGATACATGAGGAGCCCGATCGGGAAGCCGACGAGGGCGGCGACGGCCGTCCCAGCGACGAGGGATCCGGTGTCACGATACGCCAGCGAGCCGACTCCGAGGAGAGCGAGTCCGAAGACCAACAGGGCGGGCGGCTCCCACAAGAACTCGTAACACAGCTCCGGAATGTCGAGTTCGGTCTCACCGCCGGGACTCGCCGTGGGTGACGGGGTGTCGGCGGTCTCGCCCGGTCCCGCGCTCCCGGCCTCGCCGCCGCCGAACCCGCCGCCGTCGACGGTGACCGCGGTGTCGAGCGTCGCCGCCGCGACGCCGAGGGCGACGACCGCGAGGAGGGCGAGGAGGACTGCGACGAGGGTCTCCCGTTTCACGCCGGTAGATACGGGCTCCGGTGGGTATACTTTTCGGCGAGCGGACCGGCACGCACCCCGGTCCTCTGGCTCCCGGCCGGGTGGTCAGTCCTCCGCGGAAGCGGCGACCTCGTCGTCCAAGGGAGTCGTCGGGAACAGCGCGTCGACCCCGACCGCCGCGTCGTCGAGCGGTTCGACGAGTCGATAGGCGGTTCCGTCGCGTTCGACGACGCCGGCCGCCACCAGATGGTCGAGGTGTGCTGAAGCCTCGCCCGGCCCGTGGAGGACGTGGATCGCCTCCAGATCCCCGAACAGCGCCGCCGAGACCTCCCATGCGGTGGCCGGCCCGTCCGCGAGCACGTCGAGCACGCGACGGGTTCGGTGGCGGTGGTGGGCGAGGATCTCCGCCGCGCGCCGGCTCGGCTCGTCGATCCGCTCGCGGTGGCCCGGATGGGCCGCGCCCCAGTCGCGTTCGACGATCCGCGCGAGGCTGTCGGCGTACTTCCCGAGCGGGTCCTCGACACGCACGTCCGCCCCGCCCACGTTCGGGGTGTAGCGCGGTAGCAGGGCGTCTCCGGTGAACGCCTCCGGGTTCGTCCCCCGGCCCGGACTCGCGGTCGGTTCCGCGCTTTCGCCCCGTTCCCTTCGGTCGACCGGGTCGTGGCCCGGAAGCGTCCCGGGGTCGAACGCGAACGCGGAGAGCCCGGCGGTGTGCCCGGGGAGGTGAACCGCCTCCAGCGACAGTCCGCCGGCCTCGAACGTCTCGCCGTCTCCGAACGTCGTGACCGTCGCGTCCCGCCCGCGGAGCCCGGTCCCGACCGTCCCGTAGAACTCCCGGAGGCGGTCGCGAGCCGGCTCGGGCATTCCCCATCGGTCGAAGACCCGCCGCTGTGCGTCCGGGTCCTCGGCGAAGTGCGGCTCGCTCCCGTCGACCAGCGACGCGTCAGCCTCGTGGACGAACACGTCCGCGTCGCCCGCGGCCTGTATCTCGCCGGCGAGTCCGGCGTGATCGGGGTGCCAGTGAGTGAGAAAGATCGCGTCGACGTCGGCAAACGCGACGCCGTGGGCCGCGAGTCCCTCCCGGAGTTCCTCGCGCGTCTCGGGAATGGCGACCCCAGTGTCGACGAGCACGGTGGCGTCGGTCTCGATCAGATAGACGTCGTTCTCGCCCTCGAAGACGGTGTTTCCGAGCTGTATCCGTTTCACGGCCGTGGATAGTCGGGAGGCCTTTTGAGGGTTGCTACCCGTTGTGGCGGTTCGGACTCGCAGTACCCACTACGAGCCCGAACGGTCCGGTTTCGCGTCCACGTCCTCCATTGTCTCCGTCTCACCCGTTTCCGACCTCTCCATTGTCTCTGTCTCACCCGTTTCCGACCTCTCCATTGTCTCCGTCTCACCCGTTTCCGCCCTCTCCATTGTCTCCGTCTCACCCGTTTCCGCCCTCTCCATTGCCTCCGCATCCGTTTCCGCCTCCTCCACCGCCTCCGCGCCGTCGGACGCGGTCGACTCGACGAGGACGCCACGAACCCGGTTCAACACGATCGGGACGACACCGACGATACCGACGAGGACGCCGAGGCGGACGAGCAGCGAGGCCTCCGTCAGTATCGTTGCGCCGAGGTAGGCGATCGCCCCGGCGATCGTCGACGGCAACACGTACGGGTTCCCTGCGTAGAGCATACGCGTTCGTGGTGCTCGGAATCGACTTAATCGTCCCGGGACGTACCGGTCGACGCCGTCCCGGACCGACAGAATCAGGTAGCCTTTGTTAGAAGGAACGTACAGGAATGTTCGACAAGGTCCTAGTCGCCAACCGGGGCGAGATCGCGGTGCGGGTGATGCGCGCCTGCGAGGAACTGGGGATCGACACGGTCGCCGTCTACAGCGATGCGGACAAACACGGCGGTCACGTTCGATACGCAGACGAGGCGTACAACGTCGGCCCGGCCCGCGCGGCCGACTCGTACCTCGACGGCGAGGCGGTCGTCGACGCCGCGCGCGCGGCCGACGCCGACGCGATCCATCCGGGATACGGCTTCCTCGCGGAGAACGCGGCGTTCGCCGCCCGGGTCGAGTCCGCCGACGGGATCACGTGGATCGGCCCGACGAGCGACGCGATGGAACGACTCGGTGAGAAGACCCACGCTCGCCGCGCGATGGACGCCGCCGACGTCCCCATCGTTCCGGGAACGACGGAGCCGGTTGCCGACGTCGAGGCCGTCCACGAGTTCGGCGAGGAGCACGGCTACCCCGTCGCGATCAAAGCCGAGGGCGGCGGCGGCGGCCGCGGGATGAAGATCGTCGAGTCGGCCGAGGAGGCGGCGGCCCAACTCGAATCCGCTAAACGCGAGGGAGAGGCGTACTTCTCGAACGACTCGGTCTATCTCGAACGGTACCTCGAAACCCCGCGTCACGTCGAGATCCAGATCGTCGCCGACGAGGGCGAGGAGGGCGTTGGCCCGGACGGCGAGAGCGACGTGATCCACCTCGGCGAGCGCGACTGCTCGCTCCAGCGCCGCCACCAGAAAGTGATCGAGGAGGGGCCGTCGCCGGCGCTCTCCGACGAGCTACGGGAGCGGATCGGTGAGGCGGCCCGCCGGGGCGTCGCCGCCGCCGACTACACCAACGCGGGGACCGTCGAGTTCCTCGTCGAGGAGGACCCCGACCGCGATCCGTCGGAGCCGCTCGGCCCCGACACGCCCTTCTACTTCCTCGAAGTCAACACGCGGATCCAAGTCGAACACACCGTCACGGAGGAGCTGACCGGCATCGACATCGTCAAGGAACAGCTCCGGGTCGCGAGCGGCGAGGGACTCTCGATCGACCAGTCGGACATCAAGCTGGAGGGTCACGCGATCGAGTTCCGGATCAACGCCGAGAACGCCGCCGAGGAGTTCCAGCCCGCCAACGAGGGGAGTCTGGAGACGTACGACCCGCCGGGCGGGATCGGCGTCCGCGTCGACGACGCGCTCCGACAGGGCGACACGCTCGTCACCGACTACGACTCGATGATCGCGAAGCTGATCGTGTGGGGGTCGGATCGCGAGGAGTGTCTCGCGCGCTCGAAACGCGCGCTCGCGGAGTACGACCTGGAGGGCGTCGTCACCATCGTTCCCTTCCACCGGCTCATGCTCGACGACGAGCGGTTCGTCGACGGGACGCATACGACCAAATACCTCGACGAAGAGGTCGACCCCGACCGGATCGCCGACGCGCAGGAGCGCTGGGGAACCGAGTCGTCCACGGCGGCGGACGCCGACGAGGAAGTCACCGAACGCGAGTTCACCGTCGAGGTGAACGGCAAGCGGTTCGAGGTCGACTTGGAGGAGCGCGGCGCACCCGCGGTTCCGACCCCCGAGGGCGGTTCCGGCGGCCGCCAGCAGCGACCGCCGCAGGCCACGGAAAGTGGAGACGACGGCGGGTCCGCGGGCGTCGACGTCGCCGAGGGCGGGGAAGCCATCGAAGCGGAGATGCAGGGGACGATCCTCTCGGTCGACGTGAGCGAGGGCGACGAGGTCGCTGCCGGCGACGTGGTCTGTGTCCTCGAAGCGATGAAGATGGAGAACGACGTGGTCGCCGAGCGCGGCGGCACCGTGGCGAGCGTCCACGTCGCCGAGGGCGACAGCGTCGACATGGGCGACGCGCTCGTCGTCCTCGAGTGAGCCGTGATCGATAGCGGGAGTAGGTCTCGCAACACGGTGGAGTGATTTTATAAGTGGACGAGCGAGGTTACTGGCGGCGGTTTATAAGTAATCGATCGGGTACGGAATGCGTCCAGATCCCGGTTGATTCGTTTATACGTGGTTGGCGACGGATCGTCAGTGACGACCTCCAAAAACCCAGCCGCTCGTTTATAAACAGTCGGTATCAGGCCGACGGTGAACTCCGCCAAGGCCCGTTATCGGCCACGCAACCCCAACGTCTCCCGCGTCTCCGCGGGCGTCGCGACCGGCCGACCCAACTCCTTCGAGAGTCGCGCCGCTCGCGCCACTAACTGCTCGTTCGTCGCCAGTTCGCCCCGCTCGTAATACCGGTTGTCCTCCAGGCCGACGCGAACGTGCCCGCCCAACAGCAGCGACTGCGTCGTCATCGGCAGTTGGTGCGGGCCGAACCCGATCACGTTGAACTCGACGCCGTCGGGGAGCCCCTCGACTCGATTGATCAGGTTTCGCGGATGCGGAGGCGACGTCGTCCCGCCGCCGAACAGGAGGTTCACGTACGGCGGCTCGTCGAACTCGTCGATCACGGCGAGCGCCTCGTTGAGGTGCCCGTCGTTAAACAGTTCCAGTTCGGGTTTGATCGACCGCTCCCGCATCTCCGCGTGGAGGGAGGAAACCAGATCGCGGGTGTTCTCGGACGTGAGCCTATCGTAGCGGTTCACCGGTCCCATGTCGAGCGACGCCATCTCCGGAGCCGGATCGGTCCGCAGCGGTTCGTGACGCAGGTCGTCAGGGGCAGCGGTTCCACCGGTCGAATGCTGGATGATGACGCCGTCGGTGGCCGCGCGGACGGCGTCGGTCACCGCCTGAAACCGCTCGGTCGAGAACGCTCGTTCGCCGTTCTCGCGGCGCGCGTGGAGGTGGACCACGCTCGCGCCCGCCGCCTCGCAGGCGGCCGCAGCGTCCGCGATCTCCGACGGCGTCTCCGGCAAGTCGGGATGGGCCTCCTTCCCGTGGACGCCGCCCGTGAGCGCGGCGGTGATGATCGTCGGCTTTCCATCGAGATACTCGTCGTACGTCATTCGTTCGCCCCGGGATCGACGTAGAACTCGCAGTCCGTCTCCGGGTCGAGATCGTACCGGGCGTTACAGACATCGGCACGCATCGGTTGGACGAACGACCCGGTCACGGTACAGAACGCGCGGGCAACGTCGAACGTGTGGCCGTCGCCGGTCTCGCGATACTCGAGATGTGGACACTGGTCGGTCATGCCCTGATTCACGCGAGCGAGACGCTTGAAACCACGCGATGGAACTGTTAGACCGGATCAGTCCGGTCGTCGTCGGCCACGTCGGCGAGAGCGACAGTGTCGACATGGGTGACGTGCTCGTCGTCCTGGAGTGAGCGCGGTCGATCACGACTAGACGTTTTTTACAAATTGAAACGCGGCGGTTGCCGCGCCGTTTATATACAGAGCCACGACGGTTGCCGCAATATTTATAACTGGCTCTGTTGAAATCCTCAAAAAGTGATATGTATCCTCCCGGTGCGGTCAGTACAGATTGCCCAGTGATCGATATCGGGAGTGAGTATAGCAGATCGCTGGCGACGAGATCGTATTTAAAAGCGGGGTGAGCGGCGGCGACGATCGTTTATAAAGGACTCATGCGGTGGCGTGCCTCCGAGCGGCCGAGCGCAGCGAGGCCGTGAGGAGTCCGCGAGGGACGCGGTGAGCGCTGGAAGCGCGAACCGCGAGGTTGGGGAGGCGTGAGGTGCGGTTGCTGTGCGGGTGGGATTCAAAGGGGCAGCCGGGAGGGCGGCGCAGGCGACGTAAGCACCGCAACGAGGGAGCAGTCGCGACCGAGTGAGGAGCGCAGCGAGCGTGCGCCGCCCTCCCGGCTGGGGCTTTGGAAGTCCTCACCGCAGGGTCATCTGCGATTTATAAACAGCCGCCAGCAACACTCCAATCCAACTTATAAACAACCGATCATCCGTACTGCCATACCCATTCCCGCTATCACTCAACAGGCAGCTTTCAGTGACCAGTTGTTTCAGACGTGAATATGTCTGACAGATAGGATTTCAACAGAGCCTTATAATTGTGTCCGGCGGTGTCTACAGCCGATTGTGTTCTCGATAGACGCTATCAGGTCTGTATGTGTATTCATTACACACCGACTGAATCTATTTATATACTGCCACCCGATCACGGCCAATGCCCGGACCAGTGTTCCTCGACGGCGACGAGATCGCGCTCACAACGATCGAGGAGGAGGACCTCGAGTTCCTCCAGGAGCAGATCAACGACCCTTCCGTCTGGCGGGCCATCGGGTCGTCGGACCCGGTCAACAAGCAACAAGAGCAGGAGTTCTTCGAGGATGTCGTCTGTGACGGCGACGGCGTCCATCTCCTTGTCACCGTCGATGGTGCCCCGGCAGGGACGGTCGGGCTCTCACCGAACCCGGACGAGGCGGACGCTATGGAGCTCGGCTACTGGATAGCCGAAGAATTTCGGCAGCAGGGCCACGGCCGGGAGGCCGCTGGACTCCTGACGACCTACGGCTTTCGGCAGCGTGGTCTCCACCGGATTGCCGCCCGCGTGTTCGCGTTCAATGACGCCTCGCGGACGCTGCTCGAGTCGCTCGGCTACGTTCACGAGGGGACGAACCGCGAGGCGGCGTTCGTCGACGGGCAGTACTGGGACGTCCACTGGTACGGCGTGCTCGAATCCGAGTGGGACAACGGGGGACGCTGACCCGGCTGTGCCAGGCCGACCCTGCCGACCGACGGTGTTTAACCGGCTGCCCGAGAACGGAGCGCTATGGAGTCGGTCGACGACTGGCGTAGGGCACTCTCCGAGACGGGGGAGCTGACCGGGCCGATCGCCGCCGGGATCGTCGACGAGCACGGCGACCGCGGGAAGCGTGCGATCGAGGCCGTGGGCGAGGGTCGGGTCAAGCGCTACCGCGATTTCACCGTCGTCGTCGGCCACGCCGAGGAGTACGTCGTCGAGGACGGCGGCTGTGACTGCGCGGACGCGACGTACAACCTCGACGACGACGACCCGAGCGACCGGTGCTGGCACGCCATCGCGGTCGACGTCGCCGACGCGGTCGGCGCGATCGATCACCACGACATGTGGTACTCGGAGGTCCGCGAGTTCCTCTAGGCGGGGGCGAGGCCGCCGGACGCCCGCGTCGAGACCGATGCGGTTCCGATACTACGGTCGTTCACCCGTCTGAAACGGGCGTTTCGTCCGGTTCGCCGTGGTGAGTCGGAAACGTTTACAACGCCGGCCGGTTTCCCTACGGTATGGCGGACTGTCCACTCGCCGACGATTGCCCCAGTTTCGACGAACGGATCGAGGGGATGGGGTGTCAACACTACGGCAACAAGGGGGGTGCCGAGTGGTGTAACCACTACGACATGCCGATATACGAACTCAAACAGCAGCCGGTCCAGCCCGGCGAGGAGGTGGTCGTTGAAGTCGACGACATCCACGAGAGCGGGGCCGGCGTGGGCCGCACCGACGACGGGTTCATCGTGCTCGTCGACGGGTTGCTCCCGCCCGCCCGCGCCGAGGTCCGAATCCACCGCGTGAAATCCAGCCATGCCACCGCCCAAGACGTCGTCGAACGACTCCCGGAGGACTCCGAGGAGGACGGCGACGGCGAGGGATCCGCCGACGCTGACGCCGACGGCGAGGCCGATGGCGACTCCGACGACGACCGCGAGGCGGAGTCGGACGGGCCGAGCCGGACGGACCGCGAGCGGTTGGGCAGTCGAGAGAACTTCTGGGGCAAGTAGGGGCCGATCGGCGATCCGATAGTCGACGCGCGTGGACGGTCGTCCCGACGCCCTCCCAGACTATTCGTATGACAACAGTCATATACTCGAAGCCGTTCGGGTACTGGTGTGCCATCGAATCCCGAGCGGTTGGGCAAGTCACACGAGAAACTCACTCGTGACCTCCTGAACGGACGCGACGCGCAGCCGGACACGCGAGAACAGCTGGAGTATCTCGATGCCGACTCGCGGGAGCGGGTTCGGATCGGCAGCGAGAAGGCCGTCTCGTTCATCCGGGAGCACACCCCGTTCGAGATCGTCGCCGCGTTTGAGGAAGGAGACGCGAAGAAGCCGGACCCCGACGACGACGTCGACGTCGTGGTCGAAGGCGCAAACGGCGAGTCGAAGGGGTACTCGCTGAAACTCACCTCCGACACGGCGATCAACGTTCGAAACACGCTCGCCTCGAAGATGGCCGAGGACATCTTCGAACGCCCCCTCGACGAGCTCTTCGACGAGGAAGAGTACGCCACGTATGGGTCCGTTACCGCCCAGTTCGTCGACGAAGCGATATCGAGTTCTGAGATGGCGAGTCAGATCATTCCCATCTTCGCGAAAAAGTTCACCGAGTTCCGCGACCGCGACGAGGCGACGCTCCGAGCGAACCTGCTGCGTGACGTTCGACTCGAGTCGAACACTGTCGCGTGTAAAGTCACCGCGGCCGGGAACTTCTACGGGTTCGCGTCCATGGACCGGGCCCCGCTTCGAAAGTTCAAGGACGGGGAGGGGAGCTTGGAAATATACACCAAGGAGTCGAACAACACCTCGATATTTTTCGACGTGGACGGTGAGAGCGCCTTCCGTATCGACATGTACGGGCAGTACGCCGGGAGCACGCGAAAACCGCGTATTAAAACCGTCTATCGAGTCACCTTCGGGTGATCGGTTCGGTTCGATCAGCTCAGTTCAGTGATCGTGGACTGCGTCCACGTCTCGACCTCCCGCTCGTCGGCGTCCGATATGTCCGGGTAGTACTCCAGCAGTCGTTCGGCGATCGTTCGGGCTAACTCCACCGGGACCGCGTTTCCGATCTGCTGTTCGACGTCCGTTTTGGTGCCCATGAACTCGAACTCGTCCGGGAACGTCTGGAGACGGGCCTTCTCTCTCGGCGTGATGTACCGGTCCTCCTCGGGGTGGATGAACGGGTTGTTGCTGACGGTCAGCGACGGCTCATCGGGGTCGAGTCGCCGAAGATACGTCCCGTAGCGTTTGACGATCTCCGGTTCGTGTGGACACTCGTCGGTGTCCTCACACTCGCACGTGTACTTCTTCGTCTTCAGCCGGTCCGGCAGATCCCGGTAGTAGCCGCCCGGCGGGACGTGGCGTATCTTTTCGAGCGTCTTCTCTCTCGTGTTCGGATACCGCATGTTAGGAAGGTCGTCGGTCACGCCGTCCAGCGCCTCCCCGGCCGTGGCCCAGTTCGGCTCGTCGTGGCTCTGGGTCGGAAACCGGATCGGCACGTTCCTGTTCGTCCCCAAAAAGAAGATGCGCTTTCGCTTCTGTGGCACGCCGTAGTTCTGTGCCTCCAACACCGCGTACTCGCAGGCGTAGCCGTGCTCGTTGAACTCCTCGACGATCAGGTCCTTGACCAGCCGGCCGTCGCTGGTCTCCCGGTTGATCAGGTCACGCACGTTCTCCATGAGCACGAGGTCGGGCTGGAGGTAGTCCACGACGCGCAGGAACTCCTCGAACAGCGTGTTCCGCCCGTCCTTCTCCATCTCGTCGAGCTCGATCTGCTCGTTGTTGAGCCGACTGAACCCTTGACACGGAGGGCCGCCGATGACCACGTCGATGTCGTCAGGGGTGTGGCCCGTCTCCGCGAGCTCGTCGATCACGTCCGCCTCCGACAGCTCCCGAACGTCCCGGTTCATGAACCTCGTCTCCGGGAAGTTCGCTCGGTAGGTCTCGGCGGCGGGGTCCCAGTGGTCACACGCGAGCACGACGTCGAATCCGGCGGCCGCGAACCCGGCGTCGAGCCCGCCACAGCCGACGAACAGGCCGACCGCTTTGGGCGTGACCCCGTCTTCGGTCATACAGGATATGACTGGAGAGAAAGTAATCAATCTGTCCATCAATCGCCGGATCGGGTTCGATCGGTCGTCGTTTCGAAATCGACCGACTCCGGACTTCGTCCCCACACACGACCCCACGAAACCGCCGTTTTTTCACCGGCCGTCCCGTCGGTGTCGTATGGTCGTGAACGACGACGGGTCGGAGGGAGTCACCGCGGACGGCGCCGCCGGGGACGACGTCGACGCCGCGGAGCTACTGGAGCGTGCCGGGTTCGACGCCGACGCGAGCGTGCTCACCGACAGACAGGCGGAGGTCCTCGCCCTGCGCGAGCGGGGGCTCCGACAGGCCGACATCGCGGACCGACTCGGCACCTCCCGCGCGAACGTCTCCAGCGTCGAGGCGAGCGCGCGCGACAACGTTGAGCGCGCGAAGGAGACCGTCGCGTTCGCCGAGGCGCTCTCCTCGCCAGTTCGTGTGGAGATCCCCGAGGGAACTGACCTGTACGACGCCCCGAAACGGGTGTACGACGCCTGCGACGAGGCGGGCGTGAAGGTGAACCAGACGGCTCCGGACCTGATGAAGACGATTGGCGACCGCGCGGCCGACGCGGTCCACGGTCGGGAGGTACGGAAACGGCTGTTCGTCACGGTTGCGGCGGACGGGACGATTCGGGTTCGACAACCCTGACCGGGGTCCCTCGACGCGTTCTCACCGGTTCGAGCATCTCATCCCAGCCCGGACTCCTGTCTGAGAAGTACGACCATCGAGAGCGCGGAAACCACCACGAGGATGAGCGCCGGCACCGCCGCGTACTGGTAGTACAGCGTCTCGTGAGCGGCCCAGACGATCGTCACGAGCGTGTCGATCCCGCTGGGCTGTAGCATGAGCGTCGCCGGCAGTTCCTTCATCGTCGTCAGAAAGACGAGGACCCCGCCGGCGACGACGCCAGGGAGGATCAGCGGGAGCGTCACCTTCCGGAACGTCTCGAACCGGCCCGCGTTCAGCGTGCGCGCCGCCTCGACGAGACGGTCGTCGACCTGTAACACCGCCGAACGGGTGGTTCCGACGACCTGCGGGAGGAATCGGACGACGTACGCGAACACGAGGAGGGGGATCGTCCGGTAGGCCCACGGCGCGTAGTTCGAGCCGAAGAAGACCAACGCGAGCCCGATGACGACGCCGGGGACGGCGAACCCGACGTACGTCGCGCGCTCGAACAGTCGGGAGAGCCGGGAGTCGGACCGGGCGGAGTGGTACGCGACGGGGATCGCGAGCAGGCAGGCGGCCGCTGCTGCCATCGTCGCAAGGAAGACGGAGTTGAGCGCGAACCCGAACTCGAAGGAGAGGGAGGGGACACCGCCCGCCGGACCGCGAAGCGCCCAGACGCCGAAGATCGCGACGGGAACGACCAGCGTAACGACCCCGATCGTCCCGATCACCCCCATCGCGGGCCACTTCCAGCGGCCGAGTCGGATCCGGGCGGTCCGTCCGCCACCCGAGGACCCCTCGTCGCGACCCACGCGGGCCTCGATCAGGAGGATGACCGCGGTGACGGCCAACAGCTGTAAGGAGAGCAGCGCGGCGTACTCGACGTTGAACGCGCCGGATTCGACGTAGATCTCGTAGGTGAACACGCTCACGCGCATGAACGCCGGGGTGCCGAAATCGGAGATCGCGTACAGCGCGACGAGCAGCGCCCCGGCGGCGATCGCGGGACGGATCTGTGGGAAGACGACGCGCCGATACGCCGCGATGGGGGAGACGTTGAGGCTGCGTGCCGCCTCAACGAGTGCCATGTCCAGCGAGAGCAGGGCGGCACGCGTCGAGAGGAACACGTACGGATAGGTGTATAACGTGATGACGAGCACCGCCCCCCAGAACCCGTCGATGGTGGGGAGCGGGACCCCGAGCGCGCTGCTCACTTCCCCGCCCCGACCGAACGTTCGGACGAACGCGAACGCGCCGATGTAGCTCGGTATCACGAGGGGGAGCGCGGCGACGATCGTCCAGAACCGGCCGTACGGGAGGTCGGTCCCCGTTGTGACGACCGCTAGCGGGACACCGATGACGACCGAGAGGGCGGTGACGGCCGTCATTAGCCCGACGCTGTTGAACAGGATTTCCGCGGTTCGCGCCGAGAGCACGAGTGAGATGGCGCGCTCCGGTGATGCGACCTCCGACGCGCGGAGAAGCAACCACAACAACGGCGAGGTCACGAGCGCGGCGATCGCGCCGCTCAAAAGGAGGAGGCCGAGCGAGGAGTAGTCATCCTCGTCACCCCCGTTCGTGGATCCGTTGTGAAGTGTCTCGAACACGACTTCTCGTATCGGGGTTCGTCTCCGGCGATATACGGCTTCTGAAAGCGGGTGCGTTACGGAGACGAGTGAAACCGGGGCAGTCCTCGACTATATCGGAGGACCCTCTTTTAAACGGTCATCCCCTCCTCGCGGAGCAGGTCGACGGCCTGCTCGACGTTCGCGAGGGCGTTCAGATCGAACTCGGGCGGGTTGATCTCGGAGAGCGTCGGGAGGTCGCCGACGTAGTCGACACCGTCGAGAACGGGGTACTCGCCGTTCGTCTCGACGAAGAACTCCTGTCCTTCGGCGGCGAGAACGTGGCGGGTGAACTCCGCGGCGAGGTTCGGCTTGTCGGCGTCGGCGAGGATCCCGACACCGGAGACGTTGAACAGACAGCCCGGATCGTTCTCCGTGAACGCCACGTCGATGGGTGCGTCGGGATCGTTCTCCAGTATCCGGCCGGCGTAGTACTGGTTTCCGAGCCCGACGGTCTGGTTGCCGGCGTTCACCTCCTCGGCCTGCTGGGAGCCGCTCGAATACAGTTCCGCGTTCTGATCGTCGACCATTCCACGGACCCACTCACGAGTGGCCTGTTCGCCCTCCATTTCGATCATCGCGACGATGAACGACCGGAATGTGCCGGAGTTCGGGCGCGTAGAGATGATTCCTTGGAACCGCTCGTCCTCGGCGTACTCGAAGATATTGTTCGGGAGCGCGTCGGCACCCCCCTCCCACAGATTCGTGTTGTACTGGATCGCTCGCACGCGCCCCGAGGCCCCGGTCCACTCTCCGTCGGGGTCACTGTAGTTGTCGTCGACCGCGTCGATCACGTCCTCCGGGAGCGTCCGGACGAGGTCGTCCTGCTTGAGGGAGGCGAGCGCACCTGACGACTGGGTATAAAACAAGTCGGGGCGGGTGTCGGCCGTCTCCTCATTGATCTTGTTGAGCTGTGTGGAGTTGTCGTCGAAGTCGCTGTCGATAGTAAAGTCGTCGTATCGCTGCTCGATAGTGTCAAAAAGCGGGTCGATCTGGTCGCGGGTGCGTCCGGAGTACACCGTAAGCTCACCTTCGAGGTCACCGAGGTCGTCCCACGAGACGGCGGAGGGTTCAAGCGCCGCGCCCTGCGGCCCGTAGTCGTCGAACGGGTCTTCATCCCCACCACCGAACCCGGCACAGCCGGCGAGTGCGAACGTTCCGGCAGCTCCGACCGTTCCAAGGAACGATCGACGGTCAGCGAGCGAGGCGAGCGGACGGCGGTTGTCGTCTGCCATATTTGTTTTAGGCCGACCTAAAAGTAATAAGGATTCCGATTTAGGCCGGCCAAAACACGCACCCACAGCTCGTCGGACTCGAAACAAATACGTTTCGTGTCGTCTCGACGGTATCGGTCGCCGCCTCAGTCGTCGATGCGTTCGGCGACGCCGACGAGCGTCGACCCCGCCGTCACCGTCGACTCGCGCGCGACGGAGTAGACGATCCCGTCGCGGTCCGCCTTGGCGGTCTGAAGCGTCTCGAACGTCGTCGGGTCGTACAGCTCGCCGAGGCGGTCGCCGTCGCGTACGTCGTCGCCGATCTCGAGGTCCGGGTCGGGCCGGAACAGTCCCGACTCCACCGCCGTCACTCGCCCGAGGTGGTTGCGCGCAACGGTTCCGTCCCACGACGGCGGATCGCCCGGTAGGAGCCCCACCGAACGTAGAACCCCGACCATCCCATCAACACCGGTCTCGACCGCCGTCTCGACGATCTCTCGACTGTGTGCGAGCTCCGGCGTGATCGTCGCGATTCCCTCTCGGGTGGCAGCGACCCGGAGTTTCCCGGCGAACCCGCGTTCGGACCACTCCGTGTCGGCGTCATCGCCCGCGGACTCGGCGAGCAGCAGGTCCGTCCCGAACGCCTCCGCAAGCGTCCGACACTCCGTGTCCCCGCGCATGTAGACCGTGTGCGTGAGCATCGACGGCGACCCGGTATGTAAGTCGACGACGGCGTCGGCTGCGCTCGCGAACGACCAGAGCTTCGCGGCCATCCGCTCGTGGAGCGTCCCCTCGGGATCGCCGGGCCAACACCGATTCATGTTCGAGTGAACCGAGTCGAGCGCCTCCGGCGTCGTGTACGAGACGTGATCGAAGGTGAGCGGATCGGCGACCGGAACCGCCACCAGCGTGCCGGCGAGCTCGCCAGCACTGTCTCCTGACTCACCGTCACCGACGAGTCGATCGTGGAGCCGGCGGAGGACCGCCGCACCGTTCACCTCTCGGCCGTGTTGGGCGGCCTGCGCGTACACCACGGGGCCGCCGTCGTCCGGGGTCTCCAGCCGAGGGCCGGATCCGTCCTCGACGAGCCTTCCTTCGCCATAGACGTGGACGGTCGTTCGGATCGGGACTCCCGAGGGAAGCCGCGCGAGGACGAGTTCGTGGCTGTCGTACATATCGCCGTGTCGGTTCCGATGGGGGTTATAAATAGGGGTCAGGCCCCCGGACGCCTCCGCGACCACAACCTACAACCCGTGTCCCCGTCGATTCCCGACAGATGTCGACGTCGACGCGTCTCGTCGTGTACGTCTCGCTCGTTGCCAGCGCGGCCATCGCGGTCGCGAAGTTCCTCGCGTACCTCGCGACCGGCAACGCGAGCATGCTGAGCCAGACGTACTACTCGCTGTCCGACGTGGGCAATCAGCTCCTCCTGCTTGTTGGGTTCCGGTTGAGCGAAGCCGGCCCTAGCCGCCGATACCCCTTCGGCCGCGGCAAGGAGCAGTACGTCTTCGCGTTCGTCGTTACCGTTCTCCTCTTCGGTGTCGCGGGGTACGCCTCCGTCCGCGAGGGGTATGCCGCGCTCGGGACGCCCTTCCGCGCGGTCGACGTTCGTATCAACTACGTCGTGCTCGGCGTTGCGCTCGTCTTCGAGCTGTACGCCTTCTATAAATCCTATCAGGCGGTTCAGGAAGAAGCCGATGAAGAGGGGTTCGAGGATCTCTACGGCACGTTTCGCCGAACGAAGGACGGGCCGCTGATCACGGCAGCGACGGAGAACCTCGTCGCAATTGTCGGCGTCGTCGCGGCGATCCTCGGCGTGTTTCTCACCGACGTGACGGGGAACACCGTCTACGACGCGGCCGCGAGCGCTGTTATCGGGCTTCTGCTCATGGGGTTCGCGCTGGCGCTCGCCTGGGAGAATCGGGGGCTCATGGTTGGTGAAGGCGTTACTCGAACCGAGCGGCAGGCGCTGTTGGAGGCGATCGGTGACGTTGCGGGCGTAGAGCGGGTACTCGATCTCCGGACGATGCATCTCGGCCCGGACTCGGTGCTCGTTGCGTCCGAGATCGCCTTCGATCCGGGCCTCGATACGGCCGGCGTGGAGGACGCTATCGACGCCGTCGAGAGCGCCGTCCGCGAGACCGTTTCCGAGGCGGACCGGATATACGTCGAGGCCGAGTCCGAACGGGTTGAACGCGAGTATCCGTTCGGAGACGACGGCGGCACGGTAGCGGACGAATTCGACCGGGGCGACCACGGACGCTAAGTCGGTGCGCGATCGACGACCACACGAGAATGCGGGTCACTCTGCTGGGAACCGGCGACACGACGGGGACGCCAACCGTCGGGTGCGGCTGTGACACCTGCGAGGCGGCCCGCGATCGCGGCGTGTCGCGCTCGCGGTTCTCCGTCCACGTCACCAACGATCGGACGGGCGACTCCCTGCTCGTCGATTTCAGTCCCGACTTTCGGAGCCAGTTCCTCGCGAACGACGTCCCGCTTCCGGACGCCGGCGTGGTGACACACATCCACTTCGACCATCTCGACGGCCTTGGCAACGTCTACCGGCTGGTCGACGGGCTCCCCGTCCACGCGCCAAATCAGACCGACCCGGCCACCGACGAGAGCGTCGCGGAGACGATCCGCGACAAGTACGATTACCTCGAAGACCGGATCGGCGTCCACGCCCGCGAGCCGTTCGAACCCTTCGAGACGTGCGGGTTCGAGGTCCGGTTCGTCCCCGTCGATCACCCGCCGCTCCTCTGTTTCGGGCTCGTCGTCGAGGACCCCGAAACGGGCGCGAAGCTTTCGCTAACGGGCGACACGAGCTACGACGTTCCGGAGCGCTCCCGCGAGGCGCTCGCTGATCCGGACCTCCTGTTAGCGGACGCCATCGTTCCCGCGTCGCTGTGTGAGCATCACCCGATCGGCGGACGACACGAGGACTCGAATGGGGTCCCCCGCACGTTCGGGTCGAAACACATGACTCGGGAGGGCGCGCTGGCGCTCGCCGACGAGCTCGACGCCGACCGGACGCGACTCGTCCACCTCGCACACTTTTACCCGCCGGAGGAGGCGTTCGCGGAGCCGCTGGCGGTCGATGGAGAAGTGTACGAACTGTAATTGGGTGATGCCATCACTCGTACTCGCTGCCGACGACCTCGCGGATCCGCTCGGCGGTCACCGGCCCGACCCCGTCGACCTCCAGGAGGTCCTCCTCTCGGGCGGTCATCACCGCCTCCACGGTCCCGAAGTGTTCCAACAGCCCGCGAGCCGTTATCGGACCGATGTCCGCGATGGAGGAGACGACGTATTCCTGCTGTTCCGCGCGGGTCTTCGTCGTCTTCTCGCCGTGGACGCTCACCTCGCGGTCGCGGGTCTCCTGTTCGCGGCGGGCGATCGTCGCCAGCAACTCGGTCGTGTCCGTCTCGCTCTCCGTGCGGAGGACGCTGATGCCGAAATCGACCGCGAGCGACGCGAGCGCGCCCCGGATCGCGTTCGGGTCGATGTCGCGCTGGCCGTACAGGTTCGTCCCCTCGACGATCAGCACGGGGCGGGCGTACGCCCGCGAGAGCTCGCCGACCTGCTCGAACATCGACCGGTCCGCGTCGAGCATGGAGTCGACGAAGTCGGCCGCCGACTTCCGCTCGACGGCGACCCGGTCGGAGAGCACGTAGTCGCCGACCGCCAGCGTTTCGAGCCGAGTGACTAGTTCGTCATGAGTCGAGAGCGACTTGGCGATGGAGGAGTCGAGCTCGCGCTGGTCGATCACGACCTCGACCCCGTCCTCGACGCCGGCAGTGGCGACGACGGCGTCGTCGCTCCCGTCGGCGTCGTCGTCGATGTCGTCTCCGTCTCGGGCCTCCTCGGCGAAGTCGGTGAGGCCGGCGTCGCCCGTGGTGTCAGCGTTGCTGTCGGTGTCTCCGACCTCGGCGCTGTTGGCGTCTCCGACCTCGGCGCTGTTCCCGTTCTCGGTGACTGCTGATCCGGCGTCTGCGTCTTCCTCTCCGGACCCCCCGCTAAACGCGTCGAGACCCGCCTGTCCGTCGTCGCCGACGGTCTCCTCGATGTCGTCGGTGGCCGCCTTCAGCTCTGCGAGCTGGTTGGCCATCTTCTTTTCGCGCCGCCGCGAGATCCAGAAGAACGCCTCGTCGCGGGTGTCCTCGGCCATGAGCACGACCACCTGTCCCTTCGCCTGCCGGCCGGTCCGGCCCTTGCGCTGGATCGAGCGGATCGCGGTGGGGACGGGTTCATAAAAACAGACGAGGTCGACCTCGGGCACGTCGAGTCCCTCCTCCGCGACGCTCGTCGAGACGAGCACCTCGAACTCGCCGTCCTTGAACTGCTGGAGCGTCTCCTGTTGCTGTTTCTGGGTCATCCCGTCGGAGCCCTCCTTGTCGCCCTGCCCGACGAACTTCCGGACGTCGAAGCTGGCTTCGAGGAATTCGACGAGCGCCTCGGCGGTGTCTCTCGACTCCGTGAAGAGGATCGCGCGTTCGCCCTCGTTGATACCGAGCGTCTCCGCGAGCAGGATCCGGGCCTGCGAGAACTTCGGGTGAAGCCCGTCGAACGCCTCCGCCTTCCGCATCGCTTCCCGTACCTTCGGATCCGCGATCATCCGTTGGCTCGCTTTCGACGCTCCCGACGACCGAGCCGCCTCGCGCTGGCGCTCGAAGTACCGACGGACCGACTCGACCGACTGCGTCTCGACCAGTTCGGTCGCGCGGCGGAGCTTCATCACCTCCGCGTGGGTGCTCATCCCTTTGTATCCGTCCGACTGGTCGTTGTCCATCATCTTCTTCAGCTTCCCGCGCATCTCGTTGAGGTCGCGCTGGGAGAGGTCGGGGCTCGTCTTGTTCGTGACTCCCAACTGCTTCAGCTTCTCCAGCCGGTCGGTGATCACCTCGTTGAGGGCGTCGCGGATCGCGATCACCTCGTCGGGGAGGGTGACCTGCTCCCAGCGGACGTCCGTGTCGTGGGTGTACTCGTCGACGTCGGCGTCATCCTCGGTCATCACTTCCACGTTACGGATCCCGAGGTTCTCACACACGGTCTCGATCTCCTCGGTGTCGCCGCCGGGCGAGGCCGACATCCCGGTGACGAGCGGGTCGGCGGCGTCGGCGTGGTAGCGCTCCGCGATGTAGACGTACGCGTAGTCGCCCGTCGCGCGGTGACACTCGTCGAAGGTGAGGTGTGTCACGTCGCGCAGGGAGATCCGATTGCCGACCAGATCGTTCTCGACGACCTGCGGCGTCGCGATCACGATCCGAGCGTCCTCGAAGACCGCGGCGCGGTCGTCGGGTTTCACGTCGCCGGTGAACACGACGATCTCGTCGTCGGGGATCGTCAGCGCCTCCCGGTAGAAGTCGGCGTGCTGTTGGACGAGCGGCTTGGTCGGGGCTAAAAACAGCGCCGTGCCGCCCGCCTCGTGGAGCCGTCTCGCGGTGACGAGCAGGCTCACCGTCGTCTTGCCGAGGCCGGTCGGGAGACAGACGAGCGTGTGGTCGTCGACCGCAGCGTCCGCGAGCCGTAGCTGGTAGCGACGGGACTCGAGGAAGTCGTCGACGAGCAACGGGTGGTCGATCCCGGTGGCCTCTGTCGCCATCGACGGGGATTCGCCGCCATCGGCCTAAAGGCTTCGCGATGCGGGGTGAAAGTGATACTCGGCGTCGACGACCGCGGGCGGCATCCCTACCGCAACCGTCGACCGCGGGCGGGCCCTACCGATCACGAACCGTGATAACGCCGCGGGGTTACCGTCGGCGGCGGCCGTCCTCGTCGAGATCGTCCGGCACGTCCTCGTCAACCAACTCGGCCCACTCCACGAGTCGGTCCCCGGACGGTGTATGTGCGTTCATCACACGGTCGATCTCCGGGATCCCTAATAGTCTTTACTCCGATTCCCGTCGGGCGTCAGTCGGCGGTCCGTGCGTCAGTCGGCGGTCCGTGCGTCGGTCGGTCGCGGAGATCCCGGGTTCATGCGTCGGCCGCGGCTCCGACACGCGTCCCTTTTAGGGTTCACGCGCGTGTCGCCGGCATGAGCAAGCTCGACGAGTTCCTCGCCGGCGACCGGCTCGACGACGCCGTGTTCTACGTGAGCGACGACTACCTCGACGACGACTCCCGACTCCGAGAGGTCGGAACGGAAACCGACAACGGGGTCCGACTCGTCCTCGACGGTGAGACCGGCCGCTCGGCGTTTCAGGCCGGCACGGGCATGGGTGCGATGGAGTTCGCGAAGGAGGCGATGGGAGCCGAGGGAGAGATAACCCGGTCGCTCGACGACGGGGTGTGCCCGTTCGCGGACGGGGACGACGCCGACGCGGAGCATCGCGTCCGGTTCGTCTTCGCGTTCGCGGAGGGGCAAAACGAGGAGGTCGGCGGCCTCTATGCCGAGGGCGACGTGGTCCACGCGTACGCCCACTGTACCTGCGGCGAGAGCTATTCGCACAAGTGGATCGTCGGCGAGCGCGCCTAAGACGGATATAAACGGCCGCCGGTGAACCGATCGTCCCTTTTATACTCGGTCACGTCGCCCCGCCCGTCCCGCTCACCCTCTAAAAAGGCTTGAGTGGACGGGCGCGTGGTCGGGCTCGTGGTCGGTGTCCTCGCGCGGGGACTCGGGGGCGTCGTCGTCGACCGCGCGTCCGGCGACGCCGTCGGCGAGGAAGTCCCGCAGGGGCGGCCCGACGTGTTCGGGCCCGACGAGGAACGCGTCGTGGCCGTGGTCGGAGTCGATCACGTGGTGCGCGACGGGGACGTCGCGGTCGCGGAAGGCGGTCGCCAGCGACGCCGACTGCTCGACCGTGAAGTGCCAGTCGGCAGTGAAACTCATCAGTAGCGTCTCCCCCTCGAAGGCCGCGATCGCGTCGGCGTCGGTGCCGTGGCCCGCGGCGAGGTCGTACTCGTCCATCGCGCGCGTAAGGTAGAGATAGCTGTTCGCGTCGAACCGCTCGCTGAACCCCTCCGCCTGGTAGTCGAGATACGACTCCACCTCGCGATACGGGAAGAAGGCCGCCGTCGGCTCCGGCGGCAGGCCGAGATCGCCGTCCTCGCGAGTCAGCGAGTCACGACCCGCGGATCGCCGGCCGAACTTCCGCTCCATCGACGCCTTCGAGAGGTACATGACGTGGCCGATCTGTCTGGCCAGCGCGAGCCCCTCGTCCGGAGAGGGCCGATCCTCACCGTAGTAGTGACCGCCGTTCCAGTCCGGGTCGGCGCGGATCGCCCGCCGGGCGACCGCGTCGAGCGCGAGACACTGGGCGTCCAGCCGCCCCGCGGTCGCGATGGCGGCGATCCGGTCGACGTCGTCCGGGTATCGCTTCGCCCATTCGAGGACGTTCATGCCGCCGACGCTCCCGCCGACGACCGCCCGCAGCCGACCGACGCCGAGGCGGTCGAGCAGGAGCCGCTGTGCGCGCGTCCAGTCCTCGACCTGAACCGGCGGGAACGCGGTTCCCCACCGGTCGTGGTCCGGGGGAGCCCCGTCGGGGAGGTCGACGCCCGCCGGGCGCTCGCTCGCCGGTCCCGTGGTGCCGTAACAGGAGCCGGGGACGTTCGCGCAGACGACGTAGTACTCCGTCGTGTCGATCGCCTTTCCGGGGCCGACGATGTCGTCCCACCACGCGCGAGCCTGCCCGGACTGTCCGGCACCGCCGCTTCCTCCCTCCCGACCCGGCGACGGCGAGCGCGCGACGTTCTGGCTGCCGGTGAGCGCGTGACAGATCAACACGACGTTGTCGCCGTCGAACTCGCCGTGCGTCTCGTAGGCGACCTCCAAGTTCGGAACCGACTGTCCACACTCGAACTCGAACTCGCCGAGCCCGGCGACGCCGCGGTCGGAGGGAACGGAACTCATTCCCCCTCCGCCTCCGAGACCGCGCGTTCGCCCGCAGCCAGCCCCTCGTCGAGGTCGCCGATCACGTCCGAGACGTCCTCGATGCCCACCGAGAGCCGGAGCATGTCCGGGAAGACGCCGGCGAGCCGCTGCTGTTCGGGATCCATCTGTGCGTGCGTCGTGGAGGCGGGGTGGATGACGAGGGTCTTCGCGTCGCCGATATTCGCGAGGAAACTCGTCAGATCGACGGACTCACACAGCGTCTTCGCGGCCTCGAACCCGCCGTCGACGCCGAAGGTGACCATGCCGCCGTAGCCGTCGAGGTACTCGGCGGCGTTCTCGTGGCTCGGGTGGTCCTCGAAGCCGGGGTAGGTCACCCAGTCGACGCGGTCGTCGTCGCGGAGGAACTCGGCGACCGCACGGGCGTTCTCGCAGTGGCGGTCCATTCGCAGCGGGAGCGTGTTGACCCCTTGGATCGTCTGCCACGCGTCGAAGGGCGACTGCTGGCCCCCGGTCGGGCGGACGCCGCGCTGGCGGGCGACGTTGGCGAAGGCGGCGTCGCCGAACCGCTCGACGAAGTCGATCGGGTAGGCGGGCGACTGGCCGTCGAGCTCGTCGTAGTCGGCGTCCGGGTGGTCCCACGGGAACTGGCCGCCGTCGACGACCACGCCGCCGACGGTCGTCCCGTTGCCCGTGATCCACTTCGTCGTCGACTCCCACGTGATGTCCGCGCCGTGTTCGAACGGTCGGCAGAGATACGGGGTCGCAAAGGTGTTGTCAACGACGAGCGGGACCGCGTTGTCGTGGGCGATCTCGGCGAGACGCTCGAAGTCGGGCGTGACGAGCGAGGGGTTGGCGATCGTTTCGACGTGGACGAACGCGGTGTCCTCGTCGATGGCGTCCGCGTACGCGTCGTAATCGAGGGTGTCGACGAGCCGCGACTCGATCCCGCGACGGTTCGCGATGCTCGTGAGGTACGCGGCCGTCCCGCCGTACATCTCCGAGCTGGCGACGACGTTGTCGCCCGCACTCGCGAGCACGGTCGTGATCGCGTCGAACGCGGCCATCCCGGAGCCGGTCGCGACCGCGTCGGAGCCGCCGGAGAGGTCGGCGATCCGGTCCTCCAGAACGGTCACGGTCGGGTTCGAGAGCCGGGAGTAGATGTGACCCTCAGCCCGGAGCGCGTACAGCTCCGCCGCCGTGTCCGCGTCGTCGAAGACGAACGAGGTCGTCTGATGGATCGGGGTCGCGCGCGATCCGGTCTCCGGATCGGGCTCCGCGCCGGCGTGGAGACTCCGGGTGTTGAACCCACGTGTCATGTATAACACGCATATCTCCCCAGACTTCTATAACTGCCAGTTACGGCAAGCGCTGCCGCTCCGTGCGACACGCCGGCTCACGAGTGGATCGACGCCGATCCGTCCGCGGACCGGAGCGTGAGTTTATCCCCGATGCCGACCGAACGGGGAACAATGGCAGCAGCCGACCACCCCGTTCCCGACCTCGGGGGACGCGCTCGCGACTGCGCCGATCGCCTCCGCGCGGCCGACCGGGTCCTGCTCGCGTCACACATCGACGCCGACGGACTCACCAGCGCGGCCATCGCCTCCACGGCGCTCGAACGGGCCGACATCGACCACGAGGTCGTCTTCGAGAAACAGCTCGACGCTGAGTCGGTCGCGGGGATCGCCGCCCGCGAGTTCGACGTGGTACTCTTTACGGACTTCGGCTCGGGCCAGCTCGACATCATCGCCGACCACGAGGCCCGCGGCGACTTCGTCCCCGTGATCGCGGACCACCACCAGCCCGCCGAGTCGGACACTGAGTTCCACCTCAATCCCTTGCTAGAGGGGATCGACGGCGCGAGCGAGCTCTCCGGCGCGGGCGCGAGCTACGTCCTCGCCCGCGCGCTGGAGGGCCCCGACGGCGACAACCGCGACCTCGCCGCCCTCGCCGTCGTCGGCGCGGTCGGCGACATGCAGAACGGAAGCGGCGAGCTCGTCGGCGCGAACGAGGGGATCGTCGCGGACGGCGTCGACGCCGGGGTCCTCGAAACGCGAACCGACCTCGACCTGTACGGCCGACAGACGCGACCGCTCCCGAAGCTACTGGAGTACGCCTCGGACGTCCGGATCCCGGGCATCTCGAACGACGAGGCGGGAGCGATATCGTTCCTCCGGGAGCTCGACATCGACGTGAAATCCGACGGGGAGTGGCGGCGCTGGGTCGACCTCGACGGCGACGAGCGCCGGACGCTCGCGTCGGGGCTGATGCGGCGCGCGGTCGCCTCCGGCGTCCCGTCCGACCGGATCGAGACGCTCGTCGGCACCTCCTACACGCTCGTCGAGGAGGAGCCCGGCACCGAGCTCCGCGACGTCAGCGAGTTCTCGACGCTGCTCAACGCGACCGCCCGCTACGAGCGTGCGGACGTCGGGCTGGCGGTGTGTCTCGGCGACCGCGACGCGGCGCTCGCGGAGGCGCGCTCCCTGCTCCGGACCCACCGACGCAACCTCTCCAAGGGGCTTCAGTGGGTAAAAAACGAGGGCGTGACCGACGAGGAGCACCTCCAGTGGTTCGACGCGGGCTCGCGGATTCGGGAGACGATCGTCGGTATCGTCGCCGGCATGGCGGCCGGGTCGCCGGCGGTCGACCGCTCGAAACCCGTGATCGCCTTCGCGGAGAAGAACGCGACGGAGCTGAAGGTGTCCTCGCGGGGGACCGGACGGTTGGTCCGCCAGGGGCTCGACCTCTCGGTCGTGATGCGGGAGGCGAGCCGGTCGGTCGACGGCGACGGCGGCGGCCACGACGTCGCCGCCGGGGCAACGATCCCGGCGGACGGACGGGACGCGTTCCTCGACGCGGCGGACGCGCTGGTGGGCGAACAGCTGTCCTCATAACGGCGCTCAACGCCGAGTCAGGCTTCGCCGATGTCGCGGAACATCGCCCGGTAGTCGTCGGTCGACAGGGACTCGCCGATGTCGTCGATGTCCGCGTCGATCTCCTCCAGCCGCTCGACGAGTTCCCCGTACGGCTCGTTCCTGTCGAGCTGGGCGATCGGTTTTTGCGCCTCCAGAACGGCCCGTTTACTCGCCAACGACGCGGCCTCCTGGAGGAGGTCGTCGTACTCGGTCCGAGTCAACAGCGTCTCGAGGGCGGTGAGGAGGTTCGACCGGCTGACCGGCTTCGTGAGATACAGATCGAACCCCATGTCGATGATGTCGAAGTCGGGTTCGACCGCGGTCACCATCGCGACGCGACAGTCGAGCCCGCCGGAACGGATGTGTTCGAGCACCTCGTCGCCGCTGCCGTCCGGGAGCCGTCGATCGAGGAGAACGGCGTCGACGCTCTCGTCGACGAGGTCGATGGCCTCGGCGGCTGTCTCGGCGACGGTGACGTCGTATCGCTCCTCGAGGAAGCCAGCGTACAACGCCGCGATGTCCGGCTCGTCCTCGACGATGAGCACTGACGCGTCGCTCACTGGCGACCACCGCCGCGGATCTCGGGAGACGATTCGCCGCGCATACACGAACGGGCGGCGTGTCGAGAGATAAACCTGTCGGCGTCCCGCCGTCAACCGAACGGATCGTCTTTTATATATGTTCGTCGCCAAGCACGGGACGAATGTCAGAACTCGTCTCTACCGGGGTCGAGGGACTCGACTCGATCCTCACCGGCGGCATCACGGAGCGATCGACGGTCCTCGTCTCCGGAAACCCCGGAACGGGAAAGAGCATCTTCGGGATCCAGTACCTCCATCACGGCGCGACCGAGCACGGCGAACGGGGAATCTACGTCTCCTTCGAGGAGGACGAGGCGGACATCCGTGCGGCAGCGGAGTCGGTCGGCCTCAACCAGTTCGGCGAACTCGTCGACGACGGCGAGGTCGTGATCCTCGACAAACGGGAGATGCTCCGGGAGACCGACTTCTCCACCGCGGTCGACAAGCTCCTCGACACGCTCGAAGGCGAGTCGTTCGACCGACTCGTGCTCGACTCGCTGTCGATGTTCCAGCTGTTCTTCAGCGACGAACAGGAGGAGCGGACCTACCTGCTGAAGTTCTCTGACATCCTCAAATCGAACGGGCTCACCTCGCTGCTCATCAACGAGCAGGGTGCGGTGTTCCCGGACACGGAGGTCGGCTTGGAGAACTTCCTCACCGACGGGAACATCTACTTCATCCAGACGCCGACCGATTCGGGGGTCAACCGCTACGTATGGGTGGCGAAGATGCGGAAACAGGACATCGACACCGACATCTTCCCGATGGACATCGGCGAGGGAGGGATCACGGTCCACGAGCGCGCGGGCGGGTTCTCGATGATGAGTCAGTCCGACGAGCCGTCGTTTTAACCCGTCCGACGGCCGGGAGACCGATCGGATGGCGTCGACCGTCGACCTCCGACCGTCGACCTCCGACCGCCGAGTCGCTATCGTTCCGAGAGGTCGCGCCACACGTCGTCGAGGCGGTTCTTCACCGCCGAGCGTTCCTCGACTTCGATCGTTAGCCCGTCGCGGAAGTCGACCTCGACCCCGTCGACCTTCCGGCGGTACACCTTCACCCG
This sequence comes from Halorubrum alkaliphilum, assembly GCF_017873815.1. Lineage (GTDB taxonomy): Archaea > Halobacteriota > Halobacteria > Halobacteriales > Haloferacaceae > Halorubrum > Halorubrum alkaliphilum. The sequence goes on from NZ_JAGGKQ010000006.1 coordinate 55,990, forward strand.
TCGGTGTTCATCCGAGAGGGGCCGGTCGTGGAGTTCGAGCAGATCCGCCTCCTCCAACTCGTTGATCCGGCGGTAGCACGTCGCGATGGGTACGTCCAGCTCGTCGCTCAGGTCCTGTGCGGACATCGCGTCGCCCGTCGCCGTCAGGATGTCCGTGTTGTACTTATTACCGAGGACGGTGATCAGATCGTCTCCCACCATTCACGTTATCGGCATTGATTCTTTGGCTTAAAAGGATACCGGTGACGCGTCTCCTCACGAAACGCCATCCCTCGGGAGTGTGAGCGGCTCGTATCGGTCATTTCGTTGACGTTGAAGCGCGTGTTATCGGAGGTGATAGCCGCCGCCGTGGGTTTATACGTCGACTCCGAGCAGGGTGTGTATGGAACTGATCGAGGGACTGTATCTCGTGACGACCACCGTGCTCGCCGGCGCGAGCGCGACGCTGTTGGCGTTCGCGCTGTCCGCGTATCGGTCGTCGGGTCGGACGGCGATGGCGTATCTCGCGGTCGGGTTCGGACTGGTCGTCGTCGCCGCGGTTGTGACGCCGGTCGCCGCGTTTCGGACGGCGTTCGCGGACGCGCAGGCGCTGCTGCTTATTAATACCGGGCTGATCGCGGGGTCGATGGCGCTCGTCGCCGGGAGCCTCGCCGTCTACGAGCCGGGCACGCAGGAGCTCGTGATCCCCGAGACGGAGCTGTCGCGACTGCGCGAGGAGTGACCGCGCCGAGCGTCCTCGATGGGTGGACCGCGCCGAGCGTCCTCGATGGGTGCTCGGGTCGGGACTGACGGGCCGGCGAGGGTGTTTTCCCGCCGTCTCCCGTATCCGTGATATGGAGAAACGCGCGCGGAGCGCGCGGCTCGACCGATGGGTTTCCGGCCTTCTGGGTCGCGCCGGGGTCGGTGCCGGCGTCACGGTGCTCGTGGGGGTCCTACCCGTGGTCGGGCTGGTCGCTCCGGCGATCGGCGGTGGCGTGGCGAGTTGGACGGACAACGCCGACGGGGTCGATCGTGGGGGTCGCGTCGGGGCCGCGGCGGGCGCGCTGGTGGCGCTGTTGTCGCTGCCGTTGACGTTCGTCGCAGTCGGGGTCGCGGCGACCGTCTCGCCGGCCGCGACCGTCGGGGTGCTCGCGCTGACGCTTCTCGGCGCGATGTACGTGATCGGTAGCGCCGCGCTCGGCGGGCACCTCGTCGACGAGGCGATGAAGAAGCGGGAGGCGTCGGAAGCGACCGTGGAAACGCCGATCGAGCGACTGAAGCGACGGTACGTCGACGGCGAGATCGACGACGCGGAGTTCGAGCGCCGGCTGGAGCGGTTGGTCGACGCCGAGCGCACGCGTGCGGAGTCGACGCAGGAACGCGAGTCACGTCAGGAACGCGAGTCACGTCAGGAACGCGAGTCACGTCAGGAACGCGAGTCACGTCAGGAACGCGAATCACGTCGCGAGCCCGCGCCCCGCCGTGAGCGTGATCGGCGAGCCGAGCAGGACCCGGTGCGTCGGGAGCGCGAGTCCTCTCGCCGCGGTCGCTGAGGCTGGCGAACGCCGGAGCGGTCCCGCAGCGTTGTCCAGCGGCTGAAGCGCCACGGTTTCCGGTCGAAGCTCCCAGATCCATATCTAATAACCACGCTGCGAAGTCGTTGTTGTATTCTGTAACTAAACAGTCACAAATAACCCAAAAACCGCATGACCACAGCGTGTTATCAGGTCGGATAATTCGGTGGAAGCGATTAAGTATGAATTCACCTACCTCTCGATAACGCCCGCCGGGGAGGCCGGGGGCCCACACAACAAACAATGTTCGAATCCATACTGGATGAGGAAGAGCGCGGTCAGGTTGGAATCGGGACACTCATCGTGTTCATCGCGATGGTGCTGGTGGCGGCGATCGCCGCCGGCGTCCTGATTAACACCGCCGGGTTCCTCCAGACGCAGGCGGAGGCAACGGGCGAAGAGAGTACAGCACAGGTGTCAGAGCGGCTGGACGTGGTGAGCCAGTCGGGCGTCATCTCGGATGACGCTGCCGGCTCCGGCGAGAAGGGCATCGGCACGCTCGAGTTCGTCGTGGCGTCCGCGGCCGGCGCGAACAACGTCGACCTCGACGAGGTAACCGTCGAGTTGATCGGCGCTGACGGCCAAGAGACGTTCGAGCTCGGCGACGACGACCCGGCCGACGTGAACATCTTCACGAACGGGAACGACAACGTCCTCACCGACAACAGCGACCGCGCGGAAGTGACGGTCGATCTCGAGGACGCCGGTGTGTTCGACGACGCCGGCTACGAGCTCAACGAGGGCGAGGACCTCACCGTGACGTTCACGACCGCGGCCAGCGCATCGACGACGACCGAGATCCGCGTCCCGACGACGCTCGTCGGTGACGACGGCGACTCAGTGAGGCTATAACAATGTTCGAGTTCATAACTAACGACGACCGCGGTCAGGTGGGTATCGGTACCCTCATCGTGTTCATCGCGATGGTGCTGGTCGCCGCCATCGCCGCGGGCGTCCTGATCAACACGGCAGGATTCCTGCAGTCGCAGGCGGAGGCAACGGGCGAAGAGAGTACGGATCTGGTGTCCGAGCGGATCGAAGTGATGAGTTCGGTCGGGATCGTCAGCGGTGATACGGAAACGCTCGATGAGATGCGCATTACCGTGACTGGCGCGCCCGGCGCGGACGACATCGACCTGACCGACACGACGATCCAGGCGGTCGGTCCCGGTGGACAGGAGAACCTCGTGTTCACTGATAGGGCGTTCGTGGTTGATGTTCCCAATAATGACGACGAACTGGATCTTCAGGAGCAAGTCCCAGATGATGCCGAGAGCGTGCAAGTCGGCGTCAGTACGATCACCAACGACGATATAGAAGAGATTGAAGTCAGCAACGATGGAAATGGGGATGGTCAAGCCGGATCGATAACGGTTGATATCTCCAACGTCAATGAGAACGATATCAACGATATCGACATTTCCGAGCTCGTGATCGGTGATGGTGACACGATCACGGCCAAATTCATTGATGATCAAGGGGACCAATTGGAAGATACCGACAGTAGCGACGTGGTCGCAGTCGAACTGGAAGGGCTTGAGGATCCGGACGACGTTCCTGATACTGATGATACGGCAGCAATCCAGAACGAGATCCGTGAGGACACGACTGAGTTCGATGTGGCATTCAACACCGAGGGGAATGATGACCGGGTTCTCCTGTTCGAGGACGGAGAGACGGATCCCCTGACGGTGCTTGATGTTGATGATAACGGAGATGGTGTAGAAGTGGTTAACGTGGTCGAAGAGGACTTAGATCTTGAGGAGGGTCTTCAGTTGTCCGTTGAAACTTCAGACGACGACACCGCCAGTGGGTCCGGTGATGACACTACGACGATCTCCGAAGCACTCGGTCTCAACCAGATCGAGAAGCTCAACCCCGGTGAGTTCGCGGTCGGCTCCGACGGCGCGTTCCGTTCGGGTTCGGAGGCCGTCCTCGACGGGCAGAACCAGTACACCGTGCTGCTGAACCCCGGATCGGGCGCGTTCGTCGACGACGGTGCCGCGTTCGGCGAGAGCAACGAGGCGACGCTCGACATCGTTTCGCCCGCGGGCGCGACGACCCAGGTCGAGCTGAACGCCCCCGACCTGTTCAGTGAGGACGGCGAAGCGGTCCGGCTCTAACGAGCCTCGAATAGCCCCCGAACCACCTTCGTGGCGGATCCCTCCGCCCGGAACACCTATTTTCTCGCGCGATAACGACTACGCCATGAGCGACCGCGATACACCGGCCGCGGACCCGGACTCGACGCCGGCCGACCCAGAGGACCTCGATTTCACCGACGACGAGAGCGTCGTCGAGATCGGGGAGGGTCGGTACGTCGTCGGGACGAACGGCCGGCCGAACGTCCGACCCGGCCGCGCCCCGCAGGACGCCGGACGGAACGACCCCGACGCGGGGTTCCAGTCGCCCGACGACCCCCGGCCGGCCGCCGAGCGCGCGCCGGTCGACGACGACCCGCGGGGCGGTGCTGCCGCGGGCGGTGGCGCTGGCGGTGCTGCCGCGGGCGGTGCGGGTGGTGGGGCTGCCGCGGGCGGAGCCGGCGGTGGCGGCGGCGGTGCCGCCCCGGGCGGTGGTGGCGGCGGCGTGGACCGGCAGGCCGTGAGTCGGTGGCTGGCGACCTCCTTCGAGAACGACGGCTTCGACTACGGCTTCGACGTCACGCTCCACGCGAACGGCACCACCGCCAGAAACCGAATGGTGTCCAACGACGTGGTCGCCACCTTCGACACGCTGGTCTCCTGGTTCGTCTCGAACGCCGGCCCCGAGTCACCCCCCTCGGAGGCACTCGGATTACTCCTCGTCGCCGCCGACACCCCGGTCGACGTGCCACCCGTCGCGATCAAACGCTTCGCGGCGAGTCAAGGACTCTCGGCGAACGACTCCATCGGCGACCTGATCCGAGCGGCCGAGGAGGAAGGCGGGTTCCGGATCGACTGACTGCGTCTTTATAAGTGGTACGTGGGCGAGTGTGCCGGCGGTTTATGAGGGCCGTCGGGTGGGGCCGCTTCGCCGTACCGGTGGTTTATAGGAGTACGAACAGCATCACTCCGATCACCGCGAACATCGCGTACAGCCCGACCATCACCTCACGTTTCAGCGGGCTGCCGAGCGGCTCCGCGGTCAGCCGTCGGATCGGCGGGAGGATCGCGATCCCGCCCAGTATCAGGAAGAAGGACCCGATCGCCGGGACGAGCGTGAGCGCGATCACGATCGTCCCGTAGCCGAGGACGTAACAGCCGCGTCGCCAGAGCCGCTCGCGGTCGGTGAGCTCCGCCATGTCTGCGAACCCGTCCGACCCGCTGCTGCCGCCCGAGCCACCTCCGCCGCCGCCGCTGCCGCCGCCACCGCCCCCGCTGCCCGCGACCTGTTTGGCCTGCCGCTTCACGTACTCGTCGAGCTCCTCGGCCGCGTCCTCCGTCTGCGGGGCACCGCACTCCCGACAGTACCGGTCGCCCTCGTCGATCGACGCCTCACAGCGCGGACACGATGCCATGCTGGTTCGAACCGCGCTCCCATCGGAGTTAATTCTTCGGGAACGGTCTACCGTTCGATCCCGTTGCTGTCGGCCGATCTCCTGTTTATCCCCTCCGAACCGCAGATTCAATTTTCCAGCGTGATAATCGGGAGGGTACGCTTTAGTCGGTGAGTGGTGGACTCTCGTCCAACTCGCGGTTGCCGGCCCCGCGGCCCGCCGCCGATCACTCGATGGACACCAGGATGACATCCAACCGCTCCCCGGACGACACGGCTCCCCCCGCCACGAATCGCCTTCGGTCAGCCCTCTGCTCGCCGCGTTTGACGCTCCGCGTCGGACTGTTCGCTCTCGTGGGCCTCCTCGCGATCGTCGGGATCGCACTTACTGGCTCCGGCGTAGTAGCACTCCCGGCGGACGCCTCGACGGGCGACACAGGCGCTAGCAATGCCACCACTATGGACGAGACGGAGGAGACGACCACGATGGAGGAGACGATCGCGGCAGGGCAAGCGACGGAGACGGCGCGACTGGAACTAAGCGGTGGGATCGCTCAACCGGAATACACCGGAATCGCGGGTGACCCGGTCGACATCAGCTTCAGCGCTTCCGGCGAGGACACGTACCTATTGATCGGCGGGAACCGCCTTACTGACTCCGGGAAGTCGGTCGGGTTCGTCGACGTACTCAAGAGTGACTCCGGCGAGCCGATCAACACCCGGACGCTCGGCACCGAGGAGAGCAACGTCGAGAGCTGCGGTGATCCGGACGTCTCCTGTGACATCGAACTGCTCGACGAGGACGGTGAGATCATCGCAGAGAGTCTGGGCAATTTCCCAGGCGCGACTGGCGCTGGCGGGCTTGCTCGCCCGATAGTGCCGCAGCGGTACCGGCTCGCGATCTCCAACGGCACGTTCATCGAACAGGACTCCGGACACATCACCCCGGCCGAGACGGTCGAGCGGTCGGAACTCCTGTTGGAGAAGCCGACATTCCACGACGAGATCGAGGTGTTCACCACGGCTGACCCCGACGATTACGATGACATCGACGGTGACGGTGCGGAGTCGCTCGGCGCGCTCGAATCGAACGGACTCGATCGAAGCGTCGTGACGGAGGGCGACCGCGTCGTGCTGGGCTTCGAAGCGAGCGGCATCTGGGGCGCGCTCTCCCACTTCGCCGAGGAGCGCGATGCGGGGCCCGTACAGTCCGGCGAGGAGATCGACCACGCCGTTCTGAGCGACCTCCTCGACGTCGATGAGGGCGTCTCCTTACGGGTTCGACAGACTAATCCAGGCCAGAATGAACGACGCTCCGAGGTCGACCTGACGGACGCCAACGCGGACGGTATCAGCCTGGTTTTGGCCGACGCGACCGAGGTGGAAACGGGAGACAGCGGTTCGACCGCCGGCCGCTTCTATCTAGTGTTGGAGACGGGACCGGACGGTCCGTTCACCGAGACGCCCGAACCCGGCGACGAGTTCGCCGTCGAGTTCGCGCTGGAGGGCGCGGAGGGCGAGCGGTACCGGTTCGACACCGACGGCAACGGCACGCCCCCGGCGTTTGATCCGGTGTCAGCGGACGACAACGGTGTTCCCGAGCAGTTCCCGTACTGGGAGTCGTCGGACAGTCGTGTGAGCGCAGACACGTCGTTCACCATTCAGGAGCGGTTCCTCCGGTACGACCACGTCACCAACGACGGGGATGTCCTCGTCGAAGCGGGCGAGGGAACTCTCACGGGGACGACGTCGATTCTCCCGGTGACGGAACTGTCCGCGGACTTCGTGGACGACACCGGCGAGCCGATCCGGACGCTGTCGCCGCTAGAAATCGACGACGGCGAGTTCTCCATCGCTGGCGGTTTTGACGGAGCGTCGCCCGGAACGCAGCTGAACTATGAACTCTACGACGGTTCCTCGCTAAAGGACGCGCGCAACGTCGTCGTCGTAGACGACACGGACGATCCGGACCGGCTGACGATCGTGGACGCTCCCGCGAACGTCACCGTCGCCGAGGACGGGAACCTGTCCGCACTCGAGGTCGACGTTCGTAACGCCGGCGGGCTCGAGGGAGATGGTACCCTCACACTTGACGTCGATGACGGGAACGTCACGGGAACCCACGATCTGACCGTGGCTCCGAACGAGTCGATCCGCGTCGGGTTCTCGTCCGTAAGTACCCACCTCGGACCTGGGGAGTATCCGTTCACACTTGCACTCCACGACGACGAACGGAACGGTACGCTGATCGTGGAGGAAGATCCCGCCAAAACTACCATCTCCGCGGACTCTGAGGAAGGGGATGGTGACTCGGATAGCTCCGAGGAAGGGGATGGTGACTCGGATGACTCCGAGAACGACGAGTCCGCCGAAGACGCGGAGGGAGATGGTGATTCGGATAGCTCCGAGGGCGACGAGTCCACAGAGGACGCAGAGGAGGACGACGGGGCCGGCGACACCGACGACGCGTCCGCGGACGAGGAGGACGCCCCTCCCGACGACACGCCGGCGACGCTCCTCCCGTTCGGGATCGGCACGCGGGAGGCGTTCGGCGGGACCGTCCTCGTCGGAGCCACGTATCTGCTCGGTCACTGGGTGTGATCGGAGCCGACGCGCGACGCGGCGTTCGGTTCCCGACGGCCGGTTCGCCGACAGTTCTCAACCCTGAGAACCGCGGGCGAGCGGTTAAGTGATCGCTGGACCCGACATCGAGTATATATGGTGACGCGAGTGCTCATCGCGGACGACTCGGAGTTCATGCGGAACCTCCTCCGGGAGATCCTCGAGGGTGAGTTCCAGATCGTCGGCGAGGCGGAAAACGGGGTCGAGGCCGTGAACATGTACGAGGAACACGGCCCAGACCTGGTGATGATGGACATCGTGATGCCGATCCGGGACGGGATCGAGGCCACCACGGAGATCATGGAGGAGGATCCGGGTGCGACGGTGATCATGTGTACCAGCGTCGGCCAGGAGGAGAAGATGAAGGCGGCCATCAAGGCGGGCGCGGAGGGGTACATCACGAAGCCGTTCCAGAAACCGAACGTGCTCGACGCCATCGGGTCGGCGGTATAATGCGCGTCGATGTTCGGGCGCTCGGGGCCTGTAATCGCCTCGCCGAGCGCGGGGCAGAGCGTGCCGCGGACGCGCTCGCCGATCTCACCGGGACCGACCTCGCGGTCGAGGTGACCGGCGCGAGCGTCGCCAGCGGCGAGGACCTCGCGGAGGCGTTCGCCGGCCGCGAGTCCATCGGCGTGAGCGTCGGACTCGACGGCGGACTGGACGGGGAGGCGGTGCTCGCGTTCGACTCCCAACAGGCGGACGCCCTCCTCTCGCTGCTCCCCGGCGGCGCGTCGATGGGGCGGAGCGCCGTGACGGAGGTCGGGAACATCGCGCTCGGCGGGTTCCTCGACGGCTGGGCGAACTACCTCGGACAGGCGATCGACATGACCCCGCCGCGCTACTTCGAGGCGGACGGGGCGGCGGTCCTCCCCGATGGCGCGCTCGCCGGCGACGGCGTCTTCCTCTTCGAGAGCCGGCTGGACGCGACGACGACGGACCTCGACTTCTCGATCTACATGCTCCCGGACTCGGGTCCGTTCCGCGATCTCGTGGTCGGGAAGACCGCGACCGCGGCCACGCCCGGCGCGGAGGGGGCCGCCGAAGGGACGGGAGACGCCGGCAGCACCGTGGTCCCCTACGAGTCGCTGTCGACGTTCGCGTCGCTGGCGAAACGGGGGTCGACGAACGCCGCCGACAACATCGGGATGATGACCGGGCTCGACACGACCGTCGAGGTGAGTCGACTCCGGTTCGTCCCCCTCGCGGACGTTCCCGCGGAGGTCGGCGTGGAGCCGCACGCTGGAACCGTCTTCGAGCTACAGGGCGAGCCCAGCGGCTACCTCGCGATCCTGTTCGAGGAGGAGTCGGCGGCCGCGGTCGCCGCCTCGATGCTCCCGACCGAGCCCGACGACCCGCTCGGCGACATGGCCGAGAACGCGCTGTGTGAGCTCGGCAACGTCATGACGAGCGGGTTCATCGACGGCTGGGCGAACGTACTCGGCACGTCGATCGCCCACTCGCCGCCGGAGTTCGTCCACGACATCGGGTCGGCGACGATCAGCCCGATCGTCGCGGAGCTCGGTCGTCGACAGGACTACGGGTTCGTCATCGACGCGGCCATCCAGACGGAGGGCGTCCAGGCACAGTGTGACGTCTACGCGCTCCCCGACGAGCGGGAGCTGGCGGCCGCGCTCTCCCGACTCTCCGAGACATGAGCCATCCATCGTCGGCGGGCGGCCGGGATGCGTCCGGGTCGGCGCGGCGGGTCGCGGTCGGCGTCGGTGATCTCGCCGTCGTGGACGGCGACGCCGCGCTCACGACGAGCGGGCTCGGGTCGTGCGTCGCGGTCGCGCTCGTGGATCCGACCACGGGCGCACGCGGACTCCTCCACGCGATGTTGCCCTCGGCCGACGACTCACAGAGCTCTCGGCCGTCCGCCCGCCCGGCAAAATACGTCGACAGCGGCGTCGACGCGCTCATCGACGAGCTCGGCGCGGCCGGCGCGTCGCCGAACCGGTTGGAGGCGCGGCTCGTCGGCGGCGCGGAGATGCTCGATCTCACGGCCGCCGTCGGCCCCCGGAACGTCGAGCGAGCCGAGCGCGCCCTCGCCGACGCGGGGATCCCGATAGTCGCCCGTGACGTCGGGGACGGCGTGGGTCGAACGGTACGATACCGTCCGAACGGGGAGCTCGCGGTTCGGGCCGCGGACGGGTTTGAGCGGACGCTGTGAGGGGGTTTCGGGACGTAGCTTCCCGCCTCGATGCCAGCTGTGCTTTTCATGTCTGATATTTTGAGGGGTGGCTTGAAGTGTCCCGTGCGGGTGTATCACGATAATGGGCCTCGAACTACCCGTGTGGGACGTCTCGACGGTCGGACTGGCAGTCGCCACGTTGGGGCTCGTCGGCGCGAGCGTTCTCGATCGGTTCCTCGACGACGACGGATCCGACGACGACGGTGGGATGGGCGGTGACGACGACGTCTTCGGCGGCGGTATGGGTGGCGGCGGTGGCGGTGGCGGCGGTATGGGTGGCGGCGGTGGCGGTGGCGGCGACATGGGCGGTGGAATGGGGGGTGGCGGACTCGGCGGCGGCGGGGACGGTGGTGACGGCTTCGACGACTTCGACGGAATGGACGAGTGGGACGACGACTTCGACGACGGTGGCGGCGGCGGCTCCGACACCGACGAGCTGGAGAACCGTCTCGACGACCTCGAAGCGGAGGTCGCGACCCTTTCCTCGACCGTGTCGACGGTCCGTTCCGAGAACGAGGAGATCTCCGAGGCGGTCGACGACATCGAGGAGGACGTGCGAAACCTGCTCGACATCTACGAGATGGTCACCCGCGGCATCAACCCGTTCGTCGACGAATCCAGCGGGTTCGAGGGTGTCGGCGGCGGTGAGGACTCCTTCGGACTCTTCGATGACGACGAGGATGACGAGCCGGCGGACGAGGAACTCGACGACGACGTCGCCAGCGCCGACGCGGACGGGTTCTTCGACGAGGAACTGGTCGAACCCGACGACGGCGGCTTCGACGATCTGGACGACGACGTGGACGACTCGGGGGAGGACGCCGACGACGAACTGGGTGACGAGTTCGACGACGAACTAGATGACGAGTTCGATGACGAACTGGGTGACGAGTTCGACGACCTCGATGGCGAACCGGACGCCGGCGACCCCGCCGACGCCGCGTCCGAGACCGAATCGGCGGACGAGGGAGACGACATGAACGACGACGCAAAGAGTTTCAGCGAGTTGAAAGAAGAGTACGACGCCGGGGAGGCCGACTGGGCCGACGAGGCCGGCGGCGAAACGGCGGCGGACGACGACGATCCGTTCGAGGACGGCGATGGCCTCGACGAACTCGAGGACACCCCGGAGGGAGAAGACGCTCTCGACGACGAGTTCGGCGAGAGCCCGGCTGACACGCCGGAATTCGAGGACTCGACCGGGGTCGACGGCCACGCGGACGACGCGGGCCGAAACGCGGACGACGATACCGGTCAACGCTCGTCCGCGGGCGGACGGGGACCGGTTCCGGGGGGCGACCCCGCGGACACGGTCGACGACGGCTTCGAGTACGTCGGCGACGACGACCTCTCCGGAAGCGGTCGGAAGCCGTACCTCACCGAACTCCCCGCGGACTACGTCGGAGACCTGCTCGTGATGGAGTGGCTGGAGTTCCTCGTGAGCGAGAGCGACGTGACCGACGCGGTTCGAGCGATCCACTACTACGAGCGGATCGAGTGGGTCGGTCCCGACGCCGCGGCGCGACTCCGCGATTTCCTCTCCGGGTTCGGTACGGTCGACCGGAACCTGATCGACCGGCCCGGGACGGCCGAACTGGTGCGGGAGCACCACACCCGGAGCCTGCGGTACATCACGCAACTCAACGGGACCAGCTCCCAGACCGTGCTTCTCGACCGGTGGGAGGACCTTGCCGGCGGCTCCCTCGTTCGCGGCGGCCCGCCGGCCCCGCCACGCGGAGGCCGCCGGGCTCGCGAGCGAGAACGGAACGGTCACTCGAACGGCACGTCGCGCCACGAGGGAAGCAACGGCCACCGCAACCGGGACGGGCACCGGGAACGGAATGCGGCCCACGACACCGACGGCGGTTCCTCCCGGCCGATGACCGATCCGGACCCGCGCCCCGACCACGGCGACCCGGCCGACGGAGGATGGGGAGATGGGCGTTAGCGTCTCCGCGTCCACGGCGATCATCGTCGCCGGGCTGTTCTTCGCGTTCACCGCGTTCTACCCCGTCGCGGCCAACGGGTTCGACCGCGTCACGGACGCCCAACACGACGTGAACGAACGCGCGCTCGAACAGCAGAACACGGCGCTGACGGTCGAATCGGCCGAACTTCGGGATACGACCGACGACGGTGAGGCCGACGAACTCGTCGTGACCGCCACCAACGACGGCTCGGTCGGGCTCGTCGTGAGCGACACGACGCTGCTCGTCGACAACGCGTACCTCGATGTGGGTTCGGATCCGGCGGTAACGACGAGCGTAGACGGCGTCGAGGACACCGACCTCTGGCTCGGCGGCGAGCGTCTCAGCGTCAGGATCGACGACGACGATGTCGACGTCTCGGAGGCGGACCGCGTCGTCATCGTCACCGAATCCGGCGTCCGCGACACGGCCGTCGTGACGGAGGCGGAGGGCAGCTGAGATGGCGAGCGTTCCCGTCTCACACCTGATCCTGTTCATCGCCAGTCTCGTGATCGCTGCGGGCGTGGTCGGTACGGTCACGACTGGCGTCGACCGCGTGAGCTCCGCCGTCGACGACGCCGGACTCGACGCGACGGAGCAGCTCCGGACCGACGTGACCGTCATCTCCGATCCGAACGCAGGGGTGTACGACTCGGACGCGGGCACCGACGGTAGCGTGACCCTATTGATAAAGAACACCGGCACCTATCGGCTCGCGCCGGACGGGTCCGACCTCGACGTCGTGTTCGACGGTCGCTTCGTCCGGCCGGACGCGACGAGCGGGGAACTCGTCCCCGCCGACGGCGCGACGGCGTGGAGCCGCGGCGATGTCCTCGAACTCACTATCGATCTGGACGAGGTGGACGGCGTCGGAAGCCTCGAAGACGAAACCAGCGACCACCGGGTGTACCTCACGGTTAACGGCGACGAGGAGCTGTTCCAGTTCCGCGTGCCGGAGGGGGGTACCTAACCATGCCACGCGCAGACAACCTACTGTCGATCGGCTTGGGCGAGCGCGACCGACTGAACAAGGAGCTGGGTGGCGGTATCCCGCGCGGGAGCATCGTGCTCATGGAGGGTGATTACGGCGCGGGCAAAAGCGCCATCTCCCAGCGGTTCGCCTACGGGCTCGTCGAGGAGGGCGCGTCGGTGACGTTGATGTCGACCGAACTCACGGTCCGCGGGTTCATCGACCAGATGCACTCGCTGGAGTACGACATGGTGAAACCCCTCTTACAGGAGGAGCTCCTCTTTTTACACGCGGACTTCGACTCCGGGGGAGCCTTCTCCGACGGCGACGGGGAGCGCAAGGAGCTGCTCAAACGGTTGATGAACGCGGACGCGATGTGGAACTCGGACGTGATCTTCCTCGACACGTTCGACGCCATCTTCCGGAACGACCCAACCTTCGAGTCGCTCGTCCGGAAGAACGAGGAGCGACAGGCGGCCCTGGAGATCATCTCCTTCTTCCGGGAGATCATCTCCCAGGGGAAGGTCGTCGTGCTCACCGTCGACCCCTCGGCGGTCGACGACGACGCGATCGGTCCGTTCCGGTCGATCGCCGACGTGTTCCTCCAGTTGGAGATGATCGAGGTCGGCAACGACATCCGCCGGCAGATCAACGTGAAACGCTTCGCCGGCATGGGCGAACAGGTCGGTGACACCATCGGGTTCTCGGTCCGCTCGGGGACCGGGATCGTGATCGAGAGCCGCAGCGTCGCGTGACCCGACGCGCGAGTCGGCGTACGGCCGTCCCGGCGGTCGGGACGCGACCACCCACGACGGAAACTGAGAACGGGACATGACCGAACACGGAACCGCGAAACCGTCGGACGAACTCCGGAAAGCAGCGATGCGTCGACCACACCTCCGCGAGCACCTCAAGGAGTTCAAACAGATCACCGGCGAGTTTCCCCAGTTCATCGAGGAGCCGAAAGACGAGTACGAGTCGAACCGCCCCAACGTGTTGTATCCGGTCGGGGGACCGATCTACTGTCACGTGTACGGCGACCTCGGACAGGACACGAAGTACTACGCCATCGAGCCGGAGATGTCCGGTCCGCAGGCGACGGTGCTCAACGAGGTGAAAAACAAGCTGCTCACGGCCAGCGGCGGCCACGCCGCGCCCGACTCCGAGGCCGAGTACGACGATCTGATCGAGGAGCTGCTGGCCGACGTCACGCACATCCAGAGCGCACAGACCGGCTGGAAGCAGACAGTCTCGGAGCTGTTCAACATGGGGAAACTCTCCGTCACGGAGGAGACCTACGAGAACATCCGCTACCGACTCAACCGTGACATCGTCGGGCTCGGTCCGCTGGAACCGGTGATGCGCGACCCGGCGAACGAGGACATTCACGTCATCGGCCCCCACGAGTGTCACGTCGATCACGGCACGTTCGGCATGTTGGAGACGACCGTCGACTTCGGGACGCCACAGGAGTTCGACAACTGGCTGCGCAATATGGGCGAACGGATCGGCGACCCGTTGTCCGACTCCGACCCCATCGTCGACTCCACGCTCCCCGACGGGTCTCGTATCAACATCATCTACTCCGACGACGTCTCGCTGAAAGGCTCCTCGCTCACGATCCGGCAGGGCGACGACGTGCCGCTGTCGATCAACCAGATCACACACTGGGGGACGCTGTCGCCGGAGCTGTCGGCGTACCTCTGGCTCTGTCTCGAGAACGAACAGACGGTGTTCGTCGTCGGGGAGACGGCGTCCGGGAAGACGACGACGCTGAACGCGATCCTCTCGTACATCCCGAGCGACTCGAAGATCTACACCGCGGAGGACACCGCCGAGGTCATCCCGCCCCACAACACGTGGCAGCAGCTGTTGACGCGTGAGGGCGGCGGTGAGGGCTCCTCCGACGTGGACATGTTCGATCTGGTCGCCGCCGCGCTCCGGTCGCGTCCCGACTACATCATCGTGGGTGAGGTGCGTGGCGCGGAGGGTCGGATGGCGTTCCAGGCGGCCCAGACCGGTCACCCCGTGATGCTGACGTTCCACGCGTCCGACATCGTCTCGATGATCCAGCGGTTCACCTCCGAGCCGATCAACGTCCCCGAGACGTTCATGGACAACGCCGACGTGGCACTGTTCCAGAACCGGGTGAAGCAGGGCGACGAGGTGTTGCGCCGGGTGACGAGCGTCCAGGAGATCGAGGGGTACTCGAAGGAGATGGACGGCGTCGTCACCCGTGAGGTGTTCAGCTGGGACCCCGTCGAGGACGACATCGTCTTCCAAGGAATGAACAACTCCTACGTCCTCGAAGAGCAGATCGCGACCCTGCTCGGGTACGCCGACACCCGCGACATCTACGACGACCTCGATTTCCGCGCGGAGCTGATAGAACGGATGATCCAGGAGGGGATCATGGAGTACCACGAGGTCAACGAGGCGATCGATGCGTTCCAGCGTGACGGCGTCGAGGGGCTGCCCTTCGACATGCACCGGAACGTTCGGTGATCGCGATGGGGGTGAAACAGGCCGGCGACGGACTCGCGACCGCGATGCGGCTCTCGGAGGAGATACTCGACTCCTACGAGAAGCTCGACATCTCGAAGCGCCAGTACGTCGGCTACGTCCTCGCCCCGGCTATCGTCGTGTTCCTGCTCACCGTTGCCGGCCTGTTCGTGCTCCCGCTTCCCTTGGAGGCGCGGATCCCGATCCCGATGTTCGGCGTGCTCACGCTGGTCTCGGCGATCATATACCCCAAGATCTACCTCAGCAGCGTCGAGAACCGCATCGACAACCAGCTCCACCTGGTGATGACACATATGACCGTGTTGTCGACGACGAACATCGACCGAATGGAGGTGTTCCGGACGCTGGCAAAGGAGGAGGAGTACGGCCTCGCCGCCGAGGAGATCGGCCGCGTCGTCAGCCTCGTCGACACGTGGAACCAGAGCCTCGACGACGCCTGCCGTCGCCGAGCGAAGGAGGTCCCGTCGGACGCGATGGCCGACTTCTTCGACCGGCTCGGCTACACGCTCGGGGCGGGCCAGTCGCTGGAGGACTTCCTCGTTTCCGAGCAGGACGTAATGCTCGCCAAGTACGAGACGCTGTACGAGTCCTCGCTGTCGAACTTGGAGGTGATGAAGGACCTGTACATGTCGATGATCCTCTCGATGACGTTCGCGCTGGTGTTCGCGATCGTGCTCCCGATCTTAACCGGAAACGATCCGACGGCGACGGTCGCGGCCGTCATCGTGTTGTTCGTCTTCGTCCAGCTCGGCTTTTACGCGATGATCCGCGCGACATCACCGTACGACCCGGTCTGGTATCACCCCGACGAGCGTGCCCCCGGCGACCTGAAACTGTGGGCGTCGCTCGGGATCGGAGCGGGACTCTCCTTTCTCCTCATCGGGTTCACGGCCGCCGGCATGTTCGGGTACGGCCCGGGGCTGCCGGGACTCCTCTGGTTCATCGACGACGTCAGGCTCCCGCTGTACCTCGCGGTACCCATCACCCCGCTTTTCATCACGGGTGTGGTCCTTCGACAGGAGGAGCAGGCCATCTCCGCTC
This sequence comes from Halorubrum alkaliphilum, assembly GCF_017873815.1. Taxonomy (GTDB): domain Archaea; phylum Halobacteriota; class Halobacteria; order Halobacteriales; family Haloferacaceae; genus Halorubrum; species Halorubrum alkaliphilum. Next base: position 72,331 of record NZ_JAGGKQ010000006.1, read on the forward strand.
GGGACCGGGAGTTTCCCTCGTTCGTTCGCGCGCTCGGCGCGACCGAGAGCGCGAAGCAGTCGACGACGACGGACGTGTTGACGACGCTCCGTGACAAGGACTTCGGGGCGCTCTCTCCGGCGATCACGCGACTGTACCGCCGACTCAACATGCGGATCAGCACCGAGGGGGCGTGGCGGTCGTTCAGCCGTGACACTCGGTCGTATCTCATCCAGAAGTTCTCCGAGATGTACCTCGTCGGCCGGCGGATGGGTGGCGACCCACAGATGCTCGGCGAGCTGATATCGGAGAACATGAACGCCGCGAACCAGCTGCGCGAGCAACGCCGGCAGGCGGCCGTCACGTTCATCGGGCTGCTGTACGGGATCACGGCGGCGGCGACGTTCGCCTTCTTCATCGGACTGGAGATCGTCGCCATTCTCGCGGAGCTGACGGCCGACTTCGAGCTCGACCAGATGGACATCGGCCAGATCGTCTACCCCGGCGCGTACGACATCCCGCTCATCGAGTACCTCCTGTTGACGGTCGTGTTGTTCAACGCCGCGCTCTCCTCACAGATGATCCGGAAGATCGACGGCGGCAACCCGGCGAACGGCTACATCCACTTCGTCCTCCTGACGTGGCTGGGGGCCGTGACCGCCATCGCGACTCGGACGCTGGTGAACGCGATCCTCTCGATTTGAGGTCGGATCGGACGCGCCACCCGCGTCCGGCAGATTTTAACGCGCAGAACCGCTATCGTTGAGTATGCAATGGGACACGGATTGGGGGCTTCGTGGGCGGATGGCGTTCACGATGTTCCTCCTGTTCGCCCTCTACCTCGTGTTCGTCGGGTTCATCACCCTTTATTTCAGCAACAGTCTCTTCCCGCTGATCATGCTCGGCGGGTTCGCGATCGCCCAGTACTTCTTCAGCGATAAGCTCGCGCTCCGAAGCATGGGTGCCCGGGAGGTCGACCCCGATGAGTACCCCGAGTTACACAGAATGGTCGAACGTCTCAGCCAGCAGGCCGACCTGCCGAAGCCGGCGGTCGCCGTCGCCGACACGCAGGTCCCAAACGCGTTCGCGACCGGCCGGAACAAAAAGAACGCCACGGTCGCGGTGACCACCGGACTCCTGCGTACGCTCGATGACGACGAGCTTGAGGGCGTCGTCGCCCACGAGCTCGCGCACGTCAAGAACCGGGACGTGATGGTGATGACCATCGCGTCGTTCCTCTCGACCATCGCCTTCTTCATCGTGCGGTGGGGCTGGCTGCTCGGCGGCAACAACCGGCAGGGTGCGCCCGTCATCGTCGCCATTCTGGTGTCGTTGCTGGTGTGGATCGTCTCGTTCCTGCTGATCCGCGCGCTCTCGCGGTACCGCGAGTACTCCGCGGACCGCGGTGCGGCGCAGATCACCGGGAAACCCGGGGCGCTCGCATCCGCGCTGATGAGCATCAACAGCGGGATGGAGCGCGTTCCGGAGGAGGACATGCGCGAGAGCGCCGAGATGAACGCGTTCTTCATCTTCCCCATCTCGAAGGGATTCATCGGCCGGATCGCCTCGACGCACCCGCCCTCGGAGAAGCGGATCGAGCGCCTCCGCGAGATGGAACGCGAGATGGAGACGGCCTAAGTCGGATCGGGTTATAAACGATCGCGGTCAGTCCTGATTTGAACGTTTTTTCCGCTGAGCCGCACGGTTCCCTTATAAATCGGAGGGCAGGATGCTTCCCAAGTCCCAGCCGCTCATTTATAAATCGCTGATAGAGGCTCTTCGGTGAACACCTCCCAAAGCCCCAGTCGTGAGGGCGGCGCACGTTCGCTGCGGTCCTCACTCGGTCGCAGGCTCCCTCGTTGCGGTCCTTGCGTCACCTGCGCCGCCCTCACGACTGCCCCTTTGAGTCCCACCCCGCACAGCAACCGCACCTCACGCCTCCCCAACCTCGTCAGGGGCGGTCGCCGGAACCGCTCGGCGACCGCCCCTGACTCCCTCGCGCCGTCGGTTTGCGCCCTTAAAAGGGCGCAAACCGGGACGCGCCAACCGCATCGTTCCTTTATAAATGAACGTCGCTGCCGGCGGTTCGCCGGTTCCCGCCTCGCCGGATCCGTCCGTCTGACGTGGTTTTTAATTCGATGGGGGCCCACGGTCGTCGTGTGAGCGTCGTCGTCGCAGTGAAACCCTCCGCGCGGAAGCGCAACGCGAAGGTGGGGCGGCTCGTCTTCGAGGACGGCTCCCGCCATCCCTTCGAGAGCCGTGCGGCCGCCGAGCGCTGGGCCGACGACCTCTCGACCGGTGACGGTCACGTGTGGGTCGCCAGCGCACACCCCCGCGACGACGACGAGGCCGACCTCTATTTAGTCTCCCGCGCGACGAACGCCAAGTTGGAAGCGGCCTACGACAAGCGTCGGCGTCGCCTCCGCGGGAATCCCGAATCCGAACAGGAGTCGCTCGGCGGCCGGCTCTGAGGACGACACACTCACGCCTCGACGATCTCGTCGCGGAACCCCTCGACCGCCTCCATCACCGCCTCCCGGTCCGCCTCGTCCACCTCGAACTCGCGGAGTGCGTCGTCGAGGTGGCCCGCAACGACGTCGAACTCCTCGTCGGAGATGCCGAGTCCCTCGTGAGCTTCCCCCATCTCCTCGCCCTCGTACTGCATCGGTCCCCCGGTCACGGCGCTCAGGAACTTCGTCTGGTGGGAGCGCTGTTCGGCCATGTCGACATCGTCGAAGAACTCCGCGACGCGCTCGTCCGCGAGGACGCGATCGTAGAACTCGTTGACCACCGCACCGACCGCGGGCTCGCCGCCGAGTCGTTCGTACAGCGTCGCCTCTGACATACCGTATGCTCATCAGGGCGCGGTATGGTTCTTTCCCCACACGAGTGCGGTCGCGGGTCGTCTCACGTCCCTGACCGGATCCGACGCGCCAGCGCGACGAGGCCGATGACCGCGAGTAGAAGCCACGAGCCGACGATGACCACGGCGACGAGCGGGACGACTCTGCCACGGCCGGGGGCCTCCGCGAGGAGGCCGACCCGTTCGGCACCGACGAGGAGAACGGTCGCGGCGACGGCGAATCCCAACCGAACGAGAATCCCCCGAATCGTGTCGCTATCGGGCATGAAGAGTGGAGCGCCGAGGCGGAGATTTGAACTCCGGTGTCCGAATGGACAGTAGATTTCGAATCTACCGCCTTGGCCAGGCTAGGCTACCTCGGCTCGTCTCCGGATTGGCGGGTTCGGATGTTATGGGTTTCGATCGTCGATCGGGTGGCGGTACGACGGCACCGCCGGCAACGCTTTTCGGTCCGGCCGTCGTGGGCCGTGTATGGACGTCCCCGACGCTGCGGACACCTGTCGCCGCGCCATCGATGAGGTCGGATCCGCGGTCGTCGCCGACCGGGAGTTCCTCGAACGCGTCACGCTCGGGATCCTCGCTCGCGGCCACGTGCTCTTAGAGGACGTGCCCGGCACCGGAAAGACCCTCTCCGCGCGCTCGTTCGCGACCGCGCTGGGACTGGAGTTCTCCCGGATCCAGTTCACGCCGGACCTCCTCCCGAGCGACGTCACCGGCACGAACGTGTTCGACGAGGGCGACGGCTCCTTTTCGTTTTCGCCGGGACCGATCTTCGCGAACGTCGTGCTCGCCGACGAGATCAACCGCGCGCCGCCGAAGACGCAGGCCGCCCTGCTCGAAGCGATGGAGGAGGGACAGGTCACCGTCGACGGCGAGACACACGACCTCCCGGACCCCTTCTACGTCATCGCGACGCAGAACCCAGTCGAGAGCGAGGGAGCGTTCCCGCTTCCCGAGGCCCAACTCGACCGGTTCATGGTGAAGACGTCGCTCGGGTATCCCGACGAGGCGGGAGAGATCGAGATCCTCCGTCGCCGAGCCGGCCGGACCGACCGGAGCCCGGCCGTCGAGCGCGTGCTCGACGCCGAGGCGGTGGCCGAGCTTCGTAGCGTTCCGGAGACGGTCCGCGTCGACGACGACCTGCTCGGCTACATGGCGTCGCTCGCGCGGGCGACCCGCGAGGACCGCCGGGTCGAGGCCGGGGTCTCTCCCCGCGGCACACAGCGGCTGTTCGAGGCCGCTCGCGCCGCCGCGACGCTCGCCGGTCGGTCGTTCGTTACGCCCGACGACGTGAAACGCGTCGCGGAGCCGACGCTGGCTCATCGGCTGGTGATGACGCCGGACGCGACCGTCAACGACGTGGACGAACGCGACGTGATCCGCGACGTGCTCGATCGGATCGCGGTGCCGACGGTGGACCCGCCCGAGGCCTGACGTTACGACTCTCTGTCTCGATCGGCGAGCAGCTCCGACGCCGTGAGCAGCGACTCCAACTCGACGTCGTGATCGGCTAACAGCTCGGTTGCCCCCTCCTCGCGGTCGACGACGACGAGGACGCGGTCGACGACCGCACCCGCCTCTCGGAGCGCGTCGACTGCGTCGACGGCGGACTGGCCGGTCGTGGCGATGTCCTCCAACACGACGACCTGCTCGCCGTCCGCCAGTCGCCCCTCGATCCGGTTGCCGGTGCCGTACTCCTTGGCCTGCTTTCGCGCGATCACGTACGGTCGGCCGAGCCGGTCGGCGGTCACCGCGACTAACGGGACCGCGCCGAGCGCAACGCCCGCGAGTTTCGCGTCCGGTTCCGCCAGCCGGTCGGCGAACGCGTCGGCGACCAGTCCGAGACAGTCGGGGTCGGTCTCGAAGCGGTATTTGTCGACGTAGTAGTCGCTCGTGCCGCCGTGTGAGAGTTCGAACTCGCCGAACCGCACCGCGTCCGCCGCCCGCAACGCGGCGATCAGGTCGGCCCGTCGCTCGTCGTCTATCATGTCCGAACGGGGTCGTGGCGCGGTAATAAACCGGTCGGAACGGTCGCGACGGAGCGGCGGGAGCCGAGGCGGAACCGGTGTCGTTCCCGTCAGTCCCGGGTCGGGGGATCCGCGGCCGGGAGCCGGAGCCGGACGGTCGTCCCCTCGCCGTCGATCCCGGGCTCGAACCCGACCGTCCCGCCGTACGCCTCGACGACCCACGCGACGATCCACAGGCCGATCCCGGAGTTGTGTTTGAGCTGGGAGATCTCCGCGTCGCCCGAGACCACCTCGCGGATCTCCGTCGGGATCCCCGGCCCGTCGTCGGCGACGCGCACCGTTACCGCCCCGCGGACCGGGTCGTGTTCCGCGGTGATCGACACTCGGGGGGCGTCCCCCCTCGCGTGAACGATCGCGTTCTCGACGAGGTGATCGAGCACCCGGTCGAACCGGTCGTCCACACGGACCGTGACCGATTCGGGGACGGACACGTCGATCCGCGCGTCGGGGTGGTCCTCGGCGTACCGTGCCGCAACGGACTCCACAGCCGGTCGAACGGGGACCGGTCCGGGTCGCTCGTTCGATCCCTGCTCGACGATCTCCTTGATCTCTCGTGCGCCATCCCCCAGTCCGGAGAGTCGCTTTGCCGTCGTCTCGATCCGATCGGCGTAGTCGGCGATCGTCTCGTCGTCGGTCCGGTCGGCGATCTCGCTCGCAAACCCGAACACGACGTTTAATTCGTTTCGGAGGTTGTGCCTGAGGATCCGGTTGACGACGCTCAGGTAGCGCTCGCGGTGTTTCCGGTCCGTGATGTCGGTGTAGATACCGAACGCGTACGTCTCGTCGGGCGCCTCATAGGTGAACCCACGGAAGAGGAACTCGCGGGGACCGTCGACCGTTCGCCGCCGGATCTCGTCGGTGACGTACCCCTCCTCACGGACGCGCCGATCGATCGAGGCCTCGCCCGTGGTTGAGCCGTCAGTCGGTGAGCCGTCAGTCGGTGAACCGTCAGTCGGTGAACCGTCAGTCGTTGACTTATCGGGGTCGAGACTGTCGTATCGGAGGTCAAGATCGCCGATCGGTCGTCCCCGAAGCGCGGCTTCGTCGTAGCCGAACTGCGACTCGAACGCGGGGTTGACGGACTGGATCGTCGTATCGTCCGCCCCGTGAACGACCTCGATGACCGGATCGGGGAGTCGTTCGAACAATCGGTTGAACCGACCGCGCTCGCGGGTGAGCTCGGTCCGGGTTCGGTACAGGTCGGTCGTGTCGACGAGCGATCCGACGACCTCGCCGGATCCGTCGTCCAGCAGCGATAGCCGGAGTTCCCCTCGCCGTCGCCCGTCGCCTTCCCCGTGGTCTCGAACCGTCCCGTTTACGGGGTGTTCATCGCTGAGTCCCCCGTTTCCGACGGCTCGTCTCTCGACAGTCACGTCGATCGCGAGCGTCTCGGCACCTCCGTGCTCCCCGTTACGCCCGAGCGACGTGATCGCCTCGTCGACCGTGTGTGTCCCGCCCTCCCCGGTCGAGAGGGCGTCGTGTGTGTCCGGGTCCGACAGCTGGCCCCCGAGCGACTGCCCGATGAGCGTTTCGCGGTCGACGCCGAGCCACGCCGCGAACGGGGCCGTGGCGTACGTCACGATCCCGTCCGAGTCGAGCACGCACACCATGTCGTCGACGTTCTCCAGTGCCGACTCGTAGGTGTGAAGCCGACGCTGTCTGTCGACCCGGTCGAACGCGGCGGTCGCGGTCGTCGCCAGCAGCTTCACGACCGAGAGGTCGTCCTCGTCGAACGCGTCCGTCTCCGGTGACCCGACCGAGAACACGCCGTGGGTCCCGAGCGGGACCGCGATCACGGATCGGACCTCTCCGTAGTCCCGGCCGTCGTCCCGCTCGGTGACGTCCGGGCTGACGACGTGCTCGCCGGTTTCGAGCGCTTCACCCGAGGTGTCAGCCCCGATCGGCCGCGGCCCCCACTCTCCGAGCTGATCCGCCGCCTCGTCGCTCCACGTCACGACCTCCAGCGTCCCCGCGTCCTCGTCGTACAGCTCGACGCCGTTGGTCTGATACCCGAGCACGTCCCTCGCGGCACCGACCAGTTGCGTTGCGACCTCCTCGGCGTCCTCGGCGCGCTGGAGTCGCTCGGCCGTCCCGAGCAGCTGCTCCAACCGCTCCTCACGACGTTTTCGGTCCGTAACGTCGGTGAAGAAGACGGAGAGACCGTCTTCGGAGGGGTACGCCCGGACGTTGGTCCAGAGGTCGAGCGGCTCGTAGTGATCCTCGAAGCTGACCGGCTCCTGTGTCGTCATCGCCTTCCGATAGGCGGACTCGTACTGCTGCCCGAGGGCGTCGGGGAACTCGCTCCAGACGTGTGTCCCCACGAGGGCGTCCGCGTCGCGATCCAGCAGCGCGGCCGCCTTCTCGTTCACGTAAGTGAACTTCCAGTCGTCATTGAGCGCAAAAAACGCGTCGTCGATCCGTTCGAGCGTGTTCTCCAACCGCGTCGTCGCTGCCTCCCGTCTGTCCCGTGCCTGTTGGCGCTCGAACTCCTGACCGAGCCACTCGGCGAGCAGCTCGACGAACAGCCGCTCGTCGTCCGTGAACGAGCGGTCACGCGTCTCCTCGTCGGCGAAACACAGCGTTCCGAGAATTTCACCCTCGGCCACGACTCGCCCGCCGATGTACGTCTCCAGCCCGAATAGCTCGTAGGCCGGGTCGTCGCTCCAGCCGTCCTCTTCCGGGTTCGTGAACGCCGTCGTTCCGCCGTCCTCGATCGTCCGGCGGCAGTACGTCGTCTCCAGCCCGACGGTGCCGTCGGGACTGACCATGTCCGCGTCGATGAACGACTGAAACAGCTCGTCGGCACCGAGCTGTTGGGTGACCTCGAACCGGTCCGCCTCGATCCGCGAGGTAAATCCGATCGTCAGATCGAGGCGCTCGCGGCCGATCTCGAGGAGCCGATCGATCTTCGTCTCGATGTCGGTCGACCGGTCCGCGGTGGCGCGGAGAAACCGTTCGAGGAACTCGTCGTTGGTGTTCCGGCCCGTGGTCCGCTCGTCACCCGTAGGGGGGTCGACCCGCCCGACTCGATCGGCAAGCGTCTCGCCGTCGGCTGCCAACCGCCGTCCGGAGACGTACGTGGCGTCGTGTCGTCCGGCGTCGTTCGCGGCGTCGACGTCGTCGTCGACGGTGTACGTGAGCACCGACGCGTCCGGGAACCGCTCGCGAACCCGCCGGAGCCGGGCCGTTCGTGCGGTCTCGTCCGTCACACCGCCGTCGTCCAAGCGGACCACGACGAGGTCGCGCTCGCCACCCGCGTCCTCCGGGCTCCCCGGGGCCTCGGAGACGTCGGCGATCGTTCGCGTCCCGTCGGGGAGCTCGCCCCACGGCTCGTCGACCGGGGTTCCGACGTGTACCGGTCGACCCTCAGTGTCCATCCCTCACCCCCCGACGATCCCGTCCGAGACCGGTCGATCCGTGGCGCGGAAGCGACCCGTCCACGGATCCACAGGAGGGTCGATCGGTCGTTTCGAGCACGACCCGTAGTTCCGTCACCGAGATAATAACCGTTTCCCGCGAATAGTCAGATCCGATATTCGGATCCGGTCGTTCGGGGAGCTCTTCGACAGTCGATCGATTCGTCCGTCCGGTGGGATCGATACGTCCCGTGTTACCGGTCGATACCGCTCTCGCCGTCGGCGACGCGTTCGACCTCGTCGGGCGTCACGACCGCGAGATCGCCGTCGACGGTGCGTTTCAGGGCCGCGGTCGCGGCCGCCCATTCGAGCGCCGCGGCGACGTCCCCGCCCGCGATCCGCTTCGCGAGGAAGCCGGCGACGAACGCGTCGCCCGTCCCGATCGCGTCGTGGGTGTCGGCGTCGAACACGCCCTGCTTCTCGACCGATCCGTCCCGGAGCGCGACCGCTCCCTCGGCACCTCGGGTGACGACCACGCAGTCGAAGCCGTGTTCGGAGGCGAGGCCGTGGGCGATCTCGACGGCGTCGCCCTCGCGATCGAGGACGTTTCGCGCGTCACGCCGCGGGACGAACAGCACGTCGACGTGCTCGAACAGTGATTCGTAGGCCTCCCGCGCGGCGGCTCGGTCCCACAGCTTCGACCGGTAGTTCAGGTCGAACGAACGGGTTACGTCCGCCTCGCCCGCCGCCCGCAGCAGCGCGGTCGTCGTCTCCCGGGTCGTCTCGGAGAGCGCTGGAGTGATCCCGGTCGTGTGGAAGTGGGTCGCCGACTCGAAGACGCCGGTCGGCAGCTCCGCGGGCTCGACGGTCGTGATCGCGGCGTCGGCCCGGTCGTAGATCACGTCGGTCCCGCGCGGCTCCCCGCCGTGTTCGAGGTAGTAGGTCCCGACGCGACTCCCGGCGGGGTCCGCCCACGCAACCCCGGTCCGGACGCCGTGACTTCGGAGCTCGCCGACGACCCGCCGACCGAGCGGGGAGTCGGGAAGCTTCGAGAGCCACGCGGCGTCGGCAGCCAAGCGGGCAGCGCCGACCGCGACGTTGCTCTCCGCGCCGCCGGCCTGTACGTCGAACTCGCGGGCGGTCTCCAGACGGTCGCCGCGCGGGGGCGAGAGCCGGAGCATCGTCTCGCCGAACGTCACCAGATCCGTCACGCCGACCACCCGGCCGACGCGGTCGTTCCCGTGTCCATACCCGGCGATCCACACCGGAGTATCAAAGGAGCCCCGATCCGAGCGACCCACTCCCGAAACGGCCGCCCGGTCATCGCTCGCGGATCCCGCGGGAGCCACGACCACTTATATATCGTTGTCGGCGAGCGCGTCGGCGACCGAGACGAACGCGACGCCCGCACGCTCCGCGGTGACGCCGTCGCTGGCGGAGTCGCCGACGAAGACGGTTCGATCCGGGTCGGCGTCGATGGCATCGATCGCCGCAAGCAGGGGTTCCGGGTCGGGTTTGTGCGTCCCGACGGAGTCGCGGCCGACCACCGCATCGACCGCGTCGTCAAGCCCGTGCGTTTCGAGTGCGATCCGACAGGCCGCCTCGCAGTTGAGCGAACAGACCGCGGCGGGGCGGGTGTCTTCCCTCGACAGAAGCCGCTCCCCGAGCGGGAACGGGCGGGAGTCGGCCGCGCCCTCCCGCTCGTGAGCCGCGATCGCCTCCTCCACTGCCGCAGCGATCCCGTACTCCTCGGCCGCATCCAACAGCTTCCAGAGATCCTCCGTGGGCGGTATCAGTGCCTGTTGGGCGTACGCCGCGGTGACGTCCTCGGCGACGCGATCCCAGTCGACGGCGAGTTCGAGAAGGGTTCCGTCCAGATCGTACACGACCGCGTCGGCCGCGGCGAAGGCGTCCGAGCCGACGCGACCGTCAGCTCCGGTGAGGGTGTCGGCTTCGGAATACGGGTCAGCGTCGGGAAGCGAGTCGGTCATTCGGTATCGAGGACGCCCCGGGCGATGATCTTCTTTTGGATCTCCGTCGTCCCCTCGTAGATCTCCGTGATCTTCGCGTCGCGGTAGAGCCGCTCGACATCGAACTCGCTAACGTAGCCGTAGCCGCCGTGGATCTGGATCGCCTCGTTGGTGACACTCATCGCCGTCTCGCTCGCCGTGTACTTCGCCTTCGAGGCCATTACTCGGTTGTCCTCGCCCGCCTCCGCCTGCCGACACGCCTCGCGAACGAGCAGCCGGGAGGCGGAGATGTCGGTCGCCATCTCCGCGAACTTGTGACGAATCGCCTGTATCTCGCCGATCGGTCGGTCGAACTGCTCGCGCTCGAAGGCGTACGCTTTCGCCTCGTCGAACGCCGCCTGCGCGAGCCCCACCGCCTGTGCGGCGATGCCGATCCGCCCACCGGTGAGGATTCGGAACGCCGCTGAGAGCCCCTTCCCCTCCTCAGTGAGTCGGTTCTCGGCCGGGATCCGACAGTCGTCGAAGGAAACGGAGGTCGTATCTGAGGCTCGCAGTCCCAGTTTCTCCTCTTTGGGACCGACGGAGAACCCCCCAGCGTCCATCGGGACGAGGAACTGCGTTATCGAGCCGGGGTCGTCGGCGTCGGTCTTCGCAAAGACGATGGCGACCCCGCCGCGAGCCCCGTTCGTGATCCACTGTTTCTCGCCGTTCAGGACGTACTCCTCGGTTTCCGGGTCGTACTCGGCGGTCGTCGACATTGCCGCCGGGTTCGAGCCGGCGTGAGGCTCGGACAGACAGAAGGTCCCGACCGGGCGACCGTCGACCATCTCCGGAAGCCATCGCTCCTGCTGGCTCTCCGTGCCGAACGCCGCGATACAGGAGGTGGCGAGACAGTGGACCGACAGCGCGGTGGCGACCGCGAGCGTCCCGTAGGCGAGTTCCTCGTTGACGACGGCGTAGGTCGTCTCATCGGCGTCGAAGCCGCCGTACTCTTCGGGAACCGTGAGGCCGGTCAGTCCCAGCTCCGCCAGTCCGTCCCAGACGTCCTCGGGGAACGACGCCTCGGCGTCCGCCTCCCGAGCGATCGGTCGGATCTCCTCAGTGGCGAACTCGTGGACGAGGTCGCGTATCGCCGCCTGTTCGTCGGTGAGCGCCGACCCGACGCGTGCGCCAGTCATGTACCGGCGTTCGGTCTCACATGGAAAAAGGTGAGCGATCAGTCGTGCCTGGCTGACGCGTCCCTCACCTCCCGCGGAACCACTCGACGACAGTATCGGGGTCAGCGGTGAGACCACCACCCTGCGCGAACGTCGGACCGCCACCCCCGCCACCGCCGAACGCTTCGGTCACCGCGTCGACTGTTTCCCCGGCGTCAACGCCTGATTCGGGAGTTGTAGCGACGACGACGAACGGCGCGTCACCGGTTCCAACCGCTGCGATGGCAGCACGGCCATCGTCATCCAGACCGCTGGACAGAGTCGCCTCGGCCGGCTCCCGGAGGTCGTTCGGCTCGGCGTCGTCGACGGTCCCGATCGCCCACCTCGTCCCGTCGACCTCGGTCGCCGAAAACTCCCGAAGTCGCGTGCGGAGGAGTTCCCGCTCCGCCTCGCGGAGATCGGACTCCAGCCGATCGACCTCCTCGCGGAGCCGCGTCGCCGTATCCGGGAGGTCGTCGACGTTGGTATCGAGCGCTGCTGCCGACTCCAGTGCGGCCGCATGAACCGCGGCGGTCCGGTCGATGGCGGTCGGGCCGACCGCGAACTCCACGCGAGTCACGCCCTCGCCGGGGTTCGATCGGTCGAGAGTCGCAATCGGGCCGATCTCCGCGGTGTTCGCGACGTGTGTTCCCCCGCAAGCGGCGACATCCCAGTCCTCGACGGTGACGACCCGGACCGCCTCGCTCCCGCTCATTGCGCCCTCCTCGGTCTTGGTATTAAACGCGATCCCCTCGACGTTCCGAGCCTCGCTCTCGGAGAGTGTTTCCCACGAGACCGCCCGGGACTCCCACACTGCCCGGTTCGAGAGGCGTTCGAGCTCGACGAGGTCGTCGTCGTCGAGCGGTTCGGCAGTCGTCAGGTCAACACGGACCTTCTCCGGCGAAATGTCGAATCCGGCGTATCCAAGATCCTCACAGATGCGTCTCGCCGCGCCGTAGAGGACATGTGAGGCGGTGTGTGCGCGAGCGCAGTACGTCCGGAATGTGTCGTCAACGACACACGCGACCGTCTCCCCCACGTCGATATCGACGGGATCTGTGAGCACGTGGACGACCTCGCCATCTGCCTCGCGAACATCTTCGAGGAGTGTTCCTCCGATGGTTCCCCGATCGGACGGTTGACCGCCTGATGCGGGGTAAAAGTACGTCTCTTCGAGGACTATTTCCTGACCATCGACGCGTTTGACGGTCGCCTCAAACTCGCGGACCTCGGGATTCGCCGGTGCGCGTGATACGGTCATATACCGGTACACATCCCGATCGAACATATAGTACGCGCCGCCGGTGGCGCATCATCGGCAGATAGAGCGGGAGCCTACTCAGATGGAGCGGGCCTACTCAGATGGAGCGAGTCGCTCGTCAGGTGCCAGTGGGAGTCGGATCGTAATCTCGGTACCACGCGGCTCTCGGGTAGTGACGGTGATGTCGCCTCTGGAGCGTTTGGTCATCCAGTAGACAACCCATAGACCCAGTCCACTGCCATGTGAGAGCGTCTCGATGGCGGTTCCGGATTCGAGAACGTCTCTGTCGAACTCCGAGATACCAGGTCCGTTGTCTCGGACGGTGAGGGTACCCCACGACCCGTCGACGGCGAGCTCGACGTGGACACGAGGATCGTCGCTGTCGTTGTGGATCACGGCGTTGGTCAACAGCTCCTCGATCGCAACGTCAATCGGGTCAATCGCGGACACGACGAGGTGGTCTGGACCCGTAACGTCGATCTGCGCAGTGGGCCACTCCTCGCGCAACTCCGTCGTGAGACGCCGGACGATCTGTCCGAGATCTATCGAACTCGGCGTGTATCGTTTGTTGAGAACACTGGTAATATCTCGTGACTTTTCGCTCGTCGTCACCAGTGCTTCCGCCCGGTTGACGATAACGTCGGCGAGTTCACCGTGTTCAGCCTCAAGATCCTCACTAAGCTGTGTTGCCCGACCATGAATCACGTTCAGATCGTTCCGGATGTTGTGCCGGAGAACGTTATCGAGCACGTTGAGTTGACGGGTTCGCTCCTCAAGATCCGTTACGTCCCGACAGATCGCAAACGTACCGGCGAGCTCACCGTCCTCGTAGTACGGGTACCGAGTCGTATAGAAGATCGCTTCCTTGTCGCTGTGCTCGAAGGTCGGTTCGACGCTGTACTTCACCGGTTCCTCCGTCTCCATCACCTCTTGTTTCCGTTTGGCGATCGTCGTCGCCGTCTCCGGGTCCATGAACGCGTACTCGTTGGCATCGAGCAGCTCGTCTCTAGACAGGCCGGCAAACGAACAGAGTGCGTCGTTGACGAGCTGAAATTCCCCGTCTCGGGTTTGGACCATGATCGGGTCATCGAGCCGTTCGATGATGTCGCGGTACACCGAGAGCCGGCCTTCGAGCTGTTTTCGCTCGGTGATATCGTTCTGGACGGCGACGAACGCTTTCGGCTCGCCGTCCTCGATGATAGGCGCGATCGTTTGATCGGCGACGTACTGTGAACCGTCGCGGCGTTCGTTGGTGATCTCTTGACGCCACGTGTTACCGGCGGCGAGCGTGTCCCAAAGCTCCTCACCGTAGCCAGTACTCGACTCACCGGGGGTAAGCAGGTCGGCGGATTCGCCGATAACGTTGTCTCGGTCGTAGCCCGTGACGGATTCAAACGCGGGATTTGCGTACCGTATGGTCCCGTCCATGTCGTTCATCGTGATCGCGTGACCCGAGGCCTCCACGGCTCGTTTGAACAGTTCCAGCGCCTCAGTTCGCTCCTTGAGACACAGCGATTGGGCACGGAGGCGAACGAGCGCTCCGATTCGCCATTCCAACTCGGCTTTTTTGATCGGCATCGAGACCACCTCGTCGGCGGTTTTGAACACCACACTGTCGGCTATCTCTCCACGGTCGGTTTCGATAAGCGACAGATCCGCCTCGGGCACGAGCAAGAGACACGGCAGCAGAACCGGGTCTGCCTCGCGTTTTCGGGTACGAAGCGTTTCAGCATGGGTTCGTAGCATCTCCCCGTCGAGGATACAGCAGTCGAACGTTGCCGTTTCAATCGGCTGGTTCGGGTCAGCCAGTGTGTACCGGTCGTGTCCTTCGACCCACTCTCTCACGAGGCGCTGGTTCCCCTCATCGGAGAGCAGCGGGCGCAGCGACGGCGCTTCGATCCCGATATCCTCCGGTTCGTCCATGAGGGACAGGTCAATCATCGCTCGGTCACCTCACGCTCTTCGGATACTGGATCTCTATCCGTCCGACATCAAGTAGTATGCTACTCCTGTCCACTTCGACGGAAGCGCTGGCCGGTGTTCTCCCCGAACGACGCACGTCCGGACGGCCGTCTCGCGCCACGCGTTCGACGGGTATGGGGTCAGGGTTCAGTTGTATTGTCGTGACCATTGTTCGAGTACTTTGACGTGAGATTACGACCGGTCCTGCTCGGCGTCTCCGCTACCGGTGCCGCCGTCGGTCCAGTCCGGCGTTCCGGTGAGGATGCCACGAAGCTGTGAAAGCGGCTCTCCAACACGGATTCCGTCTCCCGTGATTTCGAGTTCGCGAAGGCCGCGTTCGAAGTCACTCGTCCGCATCTTGAGCGTCCCGATAACCTTCCGTAGCTCGCCACGGTACTCAACGTGACGCAGGAACACGATGTTGTCCGCGAGATTGCTCGTCCGCTCTTCGGTCGCGTGGAACTCTCCGGTGATGTTGTGGACCTCATTCACGAGTATCGTGGAAACGCCGGCTGCGCGCAGGTACCGGCCGACCCGTAATAGGGCCCCAGTCGTGTCGTCAAGCCCTCGGAGGTTCTCTTGGAACCCCTGTGACCCGTCGATCATCACAACCTCGGTTCCCGATTCAACGGTCTCGCGGACGAACTGCTCGAACTCTCCGATGGTGTACGCCTCGGGAGGGATCTCTACTATCGACATCGCGCCGCTGTCCAGCGCGTCCTGTAGCGGCAGGCCGATGGCATCTGCCCGCTTGCGGATAGTTCGCTCCGCCTCTTCGAACTGGAACAACGTGGCCTGTTTGCCGTTGACCGCCGCCTGTGTGAGAAACTGGAGGCCGGTCGTGGTTTTGCCAACGCCTGTCGGACCGCTGAGTATCGTCACTGTTCCGTGGTCTAACCCACCGTGAAGCAGCTCGTCGAGCTCCGTGACTCCCGAAGAGAGTGTCCCCGGCTCTATCTCCCGCTCCTGTTCATCGGGGACGAGCGTCGGCCAGACTGTCAGCCCCTCGTCGGTGATGTCGTAGAAATGCGTTCCGCGTCGGAACGACGACCCGCGGAACTTCGAGACGGAGACCGCTCTGCTCTCCGGTGTCACGTCGAGCGAAACCACGGCGTCGACGAGAAACTGAAGGTCGTCGTCAGTGACCGAGCCGCCGGCCTGTGAGGTGAGCATCACCGTCGCGTCCAGGTCCTTGAGGTAGTCGAGAAGCCCGAGTATCCCTGAGCGAAACTGTCGTTCGTCGGCGGTAAGATACCGGAACTCCGTGATCGGATCGAGCAGCACACGGTCCGGTTCGAGTTCGTCGACCGTTTCGCGTAGCGTCGCGATGAAACTCGGCTGTTCGACCTCGGACGACTCGAAGACGCTGTAGGAGTTTCGCTCCGAGAACTGCTCTTGGGTCGGTGAAAGGTTGTGAAACCGTATCCGGTCGGCGTTCAGTCCGAACGCGTCGGCCGTCTCCTCGACGTACGACTGTGGCTCACCCATGTTGACGTACAGCGCCGACTCTCCGGCGTCGATCCCAGCCGAAAGGAAATGGAGGCCAAAGATGGTCTTCCCCGAACCGGGCGAGCCTCGAACGAGCACGTTCCGGCCGCGAATGAGCCCGCCGTTGAGAACCTCGTCCAAGCCGGGAACGCCGGTGGACGTCCGTTCGATCGACATAAACGGGCTACTACCTACGCCGGTTAAGTTCTTTCTTCGAACCAGTAATGGATCGATCCCTTCCCCGGGCGTGGGGCTGGAGTCACGATGCTGCCAGCAGCTTCAGTCGAAGCTCGCGCTCGTCGATCTCGTATTTAAATGCCGGGTGGTCGTCGATCAACACGTACGGGACGCGCTCGCCGTACTCCTCGGCGAGTTCGGGATCGGCGTCGACGTCGACGAGATCGAGCTCGACCGCGACGCCGAGGTCGTCGGCGACGCGCTCGATCGTCTCGCGGGCGACGACACACAACGAACAGTTCTCGCGCGTGTAGATCGTGACCGACACCGGGGACTGATCGTCGGCGTCCGCGCCGGTACCGCCCTCGCCGGCTCCCGCAGTGTCCGTATCGTTCACGCTCGAAGGCGGGTCGCGAGCGGCGAGAGGGTTTCGGTTCGGGCGACCGCCCGCGAGGTCACCGACCGCCCCGACACCTCCCCCGGTCGGACCGCCCATTCGACGGTCAGACCGCCCATTCGACGGTCGGACCGCTCACTCGCCGTCCGGCTCCGCCGTGAACTCAACGTCGCCCGCGATCACCGCGCTCGCGATGACCGCGACACCGACGAGTAGCGCGACGACCAGCGTGGTCAGCGTCACCGTCAGCGCGTCCCCGCCGATGGCAACGCCGACGAACGCCCCGACGGTCCCGCCGACGCCGCCAGCGATCACCGCGAGCGTCTTCCCCTCGCTCATGCGCCGGTGTTACCTCAACTGACATATAAGCGTTCGTGCCGGGTTCTCTCAGTTGATAACGGACGTCTCGGCCCCGCGGACGCGAGGCGTCCGGGATCAACGCGGATATTGTCGGCCCAACTCGATGCCGTCGGTCGGTTCCGTGTCGGATCCCTCGTCGTTCGATCCGTCGTCCGGAGTTCCGCCTGCCGACTCCGGACTCGCCGACTCGTCGCCCGGACTCACGCTACCGGTTCGGTAGCCGGCCATGTCGAGCGTGACGTACTCGAAGCCGAGATCCGTCAGGTGCTCGTGGACCGCGTCCGCGAAGGCCGGGTCGAGCGCGCGTTCCAACTCGTCGGGCGCGATCTCGACGCGCGCCAGCCCGTCGTGGTCGCGGACGCGGAACCCTTCGAACCCCCACTCCCGAAGCAGTCGCTCGGCCTTCTCCACCCGCGAGAGACGCTCCTCGGTCACTTCGAGACCGGTGGGGATCCGCGAGGAGAGACACGCCATCGACGGCTTGTCCGCGACCGACAGCTCGTATGCCTCGGCTATCGCTCGCACCTCCGCCTTCGTGATCCCGGCGTCCAGCAGCGGGGAGGCGACGTTCAGCTCCTCGACCGCGCGGAGTCCCGGCCGGTGTCCCTCACCCGGGTCGTCCGCGTTCGTCCCGTCACAGACGGTCCCGATCCCGAGTTCGTGGGCCCGGTCGTACATCCGTCCGAGCCGCATCGTCCGGCAGTGGTAACACCGGTCGCCGTCGTTGGCGACAAAGTCGGGGTCGTCGAGCTCCGAGAACGTCACCGTGTCGTGGCGGATCCCGATCTCCTCGGCGACCGTCCGGGCATCGTCGAGCTCCGCAGCCGGGAGCGTCTCGCTGCGGGCCGTACACGCAACCGCGTCGTCGCCGAGCGCGTCGTGTGCCAAGGCGGCGACCACCGACGAGTCCACGCCGCCCGAGAAGGCGACCAGCACTCCCTCGCGGTCGGCCAGCGCGTCGCGAGCCGCGCGCGCCTTCGCGGCAGTGTCGGGATCGAGGGACTCGCCGGTCCCGACTCCCTCGTCGTCCGTCCCGTTCCCGCCGACGGCGAGCCGGTCCCCGACCGTAGGAGCGTCCTGGTTCATGGGTCGCGTTCGGCGGCGGCGGAAAAAAACGCGTCGGCGTCGGATCGGGAGGCGATATCACGTCCGCGACCCCTATCCTTTTGCGCGTTGCCGCGATACCGACGTATGAATGGAGCTGGAGGCGATCCCCGGCGTCGGCGAGAAGACGGCGCGGGCGCTGCGCGCGCTCGACGATCCCGAGGCGACCGTGGAGTCCGGCGACGTCGCCGCCATCGCCCGCGCGCCCGGTGTCAACGAGGCGCGAGCGGCCCGCGTCGCCCGCGGCGCGATCCGGAAACGGCACGACGACGCCGGCCGCGTCCTGGCGACCGACCGCTCCCGGGAGGTGTACCGCGACGCCCTCGGTCTGCTCACTGAGCGCGCGGTCACCGACTACGCCGAAAAGCGGCTGGAGACGTTCTACCCGAGCGGTTCGGGCTCGCGGATCGCCGAGGCACAGGCGTTCGCCGCGGACGCGATGGACTACGATCCGGATCCGACCGTTCTCGACGCGCTCGCGGGCGTCGAGCCCCTGACCGACCCCGCGACCGTCCGCGTCCGGGACCGGTGTCTCGCGACCGCCGACGCCGAGCGATACGCGGAAGCGGAGGCCGCGGTCCCCGAGCTCTCCGTCGAGACGGTCGAGGACGCCCGCGACATCGCCGAGCTCGCGCGGTCGTACGCGACCGTGATCGTCCTCGACGAGAGCTTTGCGGGGATGGACGTCGAGGGCGACGTCCACGTCCGGCCGGACGCGCTGGAGACGCCCGCCGAGACGGTACCCGAACGCCTGCTCGCCTTCTTCGCCGAGAACCGTGACCGACTGGAGGCCGCGATCGGAGTCCACGAGGCGGCCGGTATCGCGGCGGACGCGCCGGCCGACCTCGACCGACTGCGGGACGCACTCGCCAGACTGGACGACGACGGGACGATCGTCGGCGACGCGGAGCTGACGCGGCTGACCGACGCGGTCGACGACCTCGACGCCGCGGTCTCGACGGCGGAGTCCGTCGCCGACGATCGCCTCCGGGAGGCGATCCGCGAGCGCGACGTGACCATCGAGGGGACCGACTTCCTCTCCCTCGTCGAGCAGGGCGCACGCGTCGACTCGCTTCTGGATCGGGAGCTCGCCGACGAGTACGACGCGGCGATGGCGAGCGCCCGCGACCACCTCGTCGACGCGCTGGAGCTGGAACCGGACGAGGCCGAACTCGCCGGCCGCGTCTTCGGCGGCGACCCTTCGTTCCCCGTCGATCACGACGAGACCGCCGTCTCCCGGCTCGAAACCGAACTCGCCGCCGCCCGCGACCGCCGGGCTGCGCGCCTAAAGGCCGAGCTCGCGGACGACCTCGGCGATCTCCGGGAGCCGGTCGAAGCGCTGGTGCGAGACGCTCTTGAACTCGATGTCGAGCTGGCGGTCGCCCGGTTCGCCCGCGACTTCGACTGCGTGCTGCCGGAAGTGGTCGGTCCGGACGAGGACGGGACGGCGGAGGGTGGTGAGACCGCGGGGTTCCGGATCGAGGGCGGTCGCTCGCCGCTGCTCGACGTCGAGTTCGCCGAGGTCGACCCCGTCGACTACGCGGTGTCAGGGACAACGCTGCTCTCGGGGGTGAACTCCGGCGGCAAGACCTCGACGCTGGATCTGGTCGCCCTGGTCGTCGTGCTCGCACAGATGGGGATGCCGGTTCCGGCCGAGTCGGCGACGGTCGAGCGCTTCGAGGAGATCCACTACTACGCGAAATCGCAGGGCACCCTCGACGCGGGCGCGTTCGAGGCGACGCTCCGGGACTTCGGCGACCTCGTCGAGGGAGCGGACGGTCGGCTCGTCTTGGTCGACGAACTGGAGTCGATCACGGAGCCGGGCGCGTCCGCGAAGATCATCGCCGGCATCCTGGAGGCACTCGACGGGCAGGACGCGACCGCGGTGTTCGTCTCGCATTTGGCCCGCGAGATCCGCGAGGCGGCCGACTTCGATATCGCGGTCGACGGGATAGAGGCCGAAGGGCTCGTCGACGGCGAGTTGCGGGTGAACCGCTCGCCGAAGAAGGGACACCTCGCGCGGTCGACGCCGGAGCTCATCGTCGAGAAGCTCGCCGGGGACCGCGAGAGCGATTTTTACGGGACGCTCCTTGAGAAGTTCTGAGACCGGAGTCAGGTACGAGAGGGCCGCAACCGAGCTACAGCAGCACCGCCTGCGCCAGTCCGAGGAAGACGAAGAAGCCCAACACATCGGTGGCGGTGGTGATGAAGATCGTCGCGGACGTCGCCGGGTCATAGCCGAGTCTGTCGAGTATCAGCGGGGTGAGGGCACCGAAGAACCCCGCGATGACGAGGTTTGCGACCATCGAGACCCCGATGACCGCGCCGAGCAGGAGCCCGAACTCCCCGAACGAGAACGCGATGGCGATCACCGCGACCAGCGCGCCAGTAATGAACCCGTTGACCGCCCCGGCAGCAACCTCGTTCACGATGACGCGTTTACCGGTCGAGAGCGAGACTTGGCCGAGCGAGATGCCGCGGACGGTGACCGCCATCGCCTGCGTCCCGGCGTTGCCACCCATTCCGGCGACGACCGGCATGTAGGCGGCGAGGATCGCGACGGCGGCGATCGTCGATTCGAAGAGGCCGACGACTGCTGCGGCCATGAACGCCGTACCGAGGTTGAGAATCAGCCACTTGTACCGCCGTCGGACCTTCTCTGCGGGCCCGTCAAGGACGCCCTCCTCCTCGGAGACGCCGGTGAGGTCGTACAGGGTTTCGCCGGCCGCCTCGTCGATCAGTCTGAGGAGGTCGCTGGCGTGGATCACGCCGAGGATATCGTTCTCCTCGTCGAGTACGGCGACCGTCCGCTCGCTGTTCTGACGGAACACCTCCAACACCTCCTCGTCCTCGCGGTCGTACCTCACCGACGGCGTCTCCTGGATGTAGTCGGTGACCGGCTCCGAGTCCGAATCCGCAACCGAGAGCGCCGCGCCCGGTAGCTCGCCGAGCAGCTCCCCGTCATCGGTGACGAAGATCGTCGGCACGCGGCCGGTCCGGTCCTCGAACTGGCGCACTCGCTCCGTCACCTTCCCGAACGATCGGTCGGCGTCGACGGTGACGTAATCGAGATTCATCACGCCCGCCGCGCTCTCCGGGTCGAACGACAGCAAAAAGTCGACCTTCTCGCGTCGGCTGCTATCGAGCGTCGCCAGCAGCGTTTCGCGGGTCGACTCGTCGACGTATCCGAGGACGTCCGTGATCTCGTCGGGGTCGAGGCGATCGACGAACGCCTCCAACTGCGCGGGACTGAGCCCGTTTGCGACCGTGTCTCGAACACTTTCGGCCAGTGCGAAGAACACGTCTCGCCACTCCGACTCCGGAAGGCCGGTAAACGCCGTCGCCGGCTCCGAAGACATCGATATGGCCTCCAGTCTGTCCGTCCGATCGCTGTCCATACACCGTCCCCAATAGCCGCACACTAAACGATGCCGTCTCCGACAGAGCCATCACGGTCGGCGGTCGAGTCGTGGGTCCGACGACGGCTCACACCCGAGGGTTAAAATATCGACATTGAGTCGAAGGGGACGATGAAAGAGATCACCAGCGACGACGTTCCGGCGGCGCTCGGGCCGTACTCACAGGGGATCATCAGCGGCGACACCGTCCACGTATCGGGGAAGTCCGGCGAGGACCCCGAAACCGGCGAGCTTCCCGACACGGTCGCCGAGGAGACGAAGGCAACCCTGCGAAACGTGGAGACGGTTCTCGAAGCCGCCGGGACGACCGCCGACTCGATCGTGAGCGCGACCGTCTATCTCACGGACATGGACGACTACGACGAGGTGAACCGGGGGTACCGTTCGTACCTGAGCGAGCCGTATCCGGCCCGGACCTGTGTTGAGGTGTCCCGGCTGCCCGCGCCGATCTCGGTCGAGATCACGGTCACCGCTGAGCTCGACGACGGAAGGTAGGCGGAGTGGCTCCGGCGACGAAAAGTAGCGGTCGATTCCGGCGACCGACTGCTCAGTCGTCGTCCGCGACCGCCGGCTTTCGTCGGTCGTTCCGGGGGCCTTCGAGGTCGACATCGGGGAGGAGGTCGCGGAGGTATCGACCGGTGTGTGAGTCGTCGTCGTGAGCGATCGATTCGGGCGTGCCGCTCGCGACGAGTTCACCGCCGCCCTCGCCGCCCTCGGGACCCAGATCGATCACGCGGTCGGCGTTCTTAACGAGGTCCAGCTCGTGTTCGATGACGACGACCGTGTTGCCGCCGTCGACGAGCCGGTGGAGCACGTCGATCAGCTTGCGTTCGTCCTCCTTATGAAGGCCCGTCGTCGGCTCGTCGAGCAGGTAGAGAGTGTCGCCGGTCGCCTTCTTCCCGAGCTCCTCGGCGAGCTTGACGCGTTGCGCCTCGCCGCCCGAGAGCGTAGTAGAGGGTTGGCCGAGCTCCATGTAGCCGAGCCCGACGTCTTTTAAGAGTTTGAGTCGGCGCTGGAGCCCCTGGTGGCTCTCGAAGAAGTCGTACGCCTCCTCGACGCTCATGTCGAGCACGTCGGCGATGGTCGCGCCCTTATAGGTGACGTCGAGCGTCTCGTCGTTGTACCGCGCGCCGCCACACTGCTCGCAGGGGACGTACACGTCCGAGAGGAAGTTCATCTCGATCTTGACGGTACCCTGTCCGCCACACTCCTCACAGCGGCCGCCCTTCACGTTGAAGGAGAAGCGCCCCTTCTTATACCCCCGCCGCTGGGCGAGTTTGGTCTCCGCGAACAGCTCCCGGACGTAGTCGAACACGTCCGTGTACGTCGCCGGGTTCGACCGGGGCGTCCGGCCGATCGGCGACTGGTCGATGAGCCGCACCGTCTCGATCCCCTCGATCCCCTCGATCGTGTCGTGCTCGCCGGGGTCGACCGAGGTGTTGTCGTTCATCTCGCGGACGAGCCCCTTATATAGTATGTCGTGGACCAGCGTCGACTTCCCGGAGCCGGAGACGCCGGTGACGGCCGTGAGCGTCCCGAGTGGAATCGGGGCGTCGAGATCTGTTAAGTTGTGCTGGCGCGCCCCTCGCACGACCAGCTCGCCATCGGGGTCGCGCCGCTCGTCGGGGACGGGGATCGCCTTTCGTCCCGAGAGGTAGTCCGCGGTGATCGACTCGTCGGCGTCGACGATGTCGTCGAACTCGCCCTGCGCGACGACCTCGCCGCCGCGCTTGCCGGGGCCGGGCCCCATGTCTATCACGTGGTCGGCGCGCCGCATCGTCTCCTCGTCGTGTTCGACGACGACGAGGGTGTTTCCGAGATCCCGGAGCCCGGTGAGCGTGTCGAGCAGGCGGTCGTTGTCGCGCTGGTGGAGCCCGATCGACGGCTCATCGAGCACGTAGAGCACGCCGACGAGGCCAGAACCGACCTGCGTCGCGAGTCGGATTCGCTGGCTCTCGCCACCGGAGAGCGTCGACGCCTCGCGGTCGAGCGTGAGGTATTCGAGCCCGACCTCCTCCATGAAGCCGAGCCGCGCGCGGATCTCTTTTAATATCTCCTCGGCGATCTTGGTGTCGCGCTCGCTCAGGTGCTCCTCCATCCCCTCGAAGTGTCGCCGTGCGTCGCCGATCGACAACCGGTTCACTTCGGTGATCGGTGTACCGTCGACAAGGACGTGTCGCGACTGCTCTTTTAAACGGGTCCCATCACACTCGGGACAGGTCGTCACCGCCATGTACTCCTCGATGTGCTCGCGGGTCGACTGGGAGTCCGTCTCGACGTGGCGGCGTTCGAGGTTGGGGATGACGCCCTCGAAGCGCTTCTCCTTCCGGCGCGTCCCGTTCTTCGTCTGGCGGGTGAACACGACCTGTCGGTCCGTCCCGTAGAGGAACTGCCGGCGAACGTCCTCGTCCAGCTCGTTCCACGGCGTGTCGGTCGAGACGCCGAAGTGGTCCGCGACGTTGTCGATCCGGGTCCGGTAGTACGACCGGTTGTACGACCACGCCTCGAAAACGTTTTTGAGAGGTTTCTCCGGGTCCTCGATCACGAGGTCCTCGTCGACTTCCTTCGTCGAGCCGATCCCCTCACACTCGGGACACGCGCCGTACGGACTGTTAAACGAGAACGACCGGGTCTCGATCGCCGAGAACTGGAAGTCGGAGTTGGGGTTGCCGAGTTCCTCGGAGAACTCGACTTCGAGCCTATCGTCGCCGTCGGCATCCGCCGCGAGCGACCCGGTCGACCGGGTGTTGGAGGCGAAGGGCACGTCCTCGGGCGGATCGGGAACGATCAGCTTGAGCGCACCGTCGGCCTCCTCTAGGGCGGTCTCAACCGAGTCCGTGATCCGCGAGCGGGCGTCCGGCGACACTCGGACCCGGTCGACGACCACGTCGATCGTGTGGTCGTAGTTCTGGTCGAGGTCGGGGTCGTCAAGCGTGAGATCCGTGGGCTCGCCGTCGACCTCGACGCGGGCGTACCCGTCGCTCACCAGCTCCTCGAACAGCTCCTCAAACGCGCCCTTCTGGTCGCGGACGACCGGTGCGGCGATCTTCGCGCGGGTCCCCTCGGGCAGTTCGAGGATCTGTGCGACCATGTCCTGTGCCGACTGCTCGCCGACCGGCTCGCCGGTGACGGGATCGTACTGCGTGCCGACTCGCGCGTACAGGAGTCGGAGGTAGTCGTGTAGCTCGGTGACCGTCCCCACCGTCGACCGGGGGTTGTTGGCGGCGTTCTTTTGGTCGATGGAGATGGCGGGCGAGAGTCCCTCGACGGCCTCCACCTGCGGTTTGTCCATCTGCCCGAGGAAGTTGCGCGCGTACGCCGACAGCGACTCGATGTACCGTCGCTGCCCCTCGGCGTACACCGTGTCGAACGCGAGCGACGACTTACCCGACCCTGAGAGGCCGGTGACGACCGTGAACTCCTCGCGCGGGATCCGGACGTCGAGGTCCTTGAGGTTGTGCTCCTCCGCACCGCGGACCTCGATGTAGTCCTTGCTCATTCTGGTCGCGTGTTACGCCCGCGCGCGGGAATACTCGTCGGTCTCGGCGATCCGACGGCGCGACTCTCGGCGATCCGACGGCGTGGATATCGACGGTCCGGCGAACCAACGAGCGTCGTCCGGAGCCGCCGAGGGCGGCGGCTACCGACCGATGACTTCGGCGGGCGGCGAGAGGTTCCGCCGGCCGCCGAAGGTGATCAGGAACAGGACGCCGATGCCGACGCCGTACGCTATCATCAGCGGGATCGTCGCGAGGAACATGGTGATCACGTCCGCGGGAGTGAACACCGCCGCGACCAGCAGGATCCCGACGGTGACCTCGCGCCAGCGACCACGGAAAGCGTCGTAGGGAACGCCCGCCTTGTTCAGGAGCACCATCGCAACGGGGATGTCCGCGAGGAAGCCGATTCCGACGGTGGTGAAGATGACGAGCCACATGAAATCGCTCACCTGATACGTGATGAGCATGTTCGCGCTCGCGGCGTCGGTGATCAGCCACCCGATTATCGCGGGGGCGATGTAGCTGTAGCCGAGCGCGAATCCGCCGACCAAGCCGGCAAACAGCGCGCCGGTCCAGACGTACACCTGTCGCGCTCGTCCGGCGACGAACCCGCGGTCCCGCAGCGCCGGCCACGCGTAGTAGAGTATCACGGGGAATACGGCGACGATGCCGAGGAGAATGGAGAACTTCACCATGAAGATCAGCGCCTCGACCGGGTGAAGCGTGATGATCTCTATCCCCCCGTCGACCGACTCCGGGACGCGAGATTCGAGGTCCGCCCGGACCGCTGCGAGCCCGCCGAGGTAGAGCCACGTGAACGCCAGCGTCATCACGCCGCCGAACACGGCGACGAGGCGGAACGACCGCGACCGCAACGAGCCGAGGATGAACTTGATATCGGTGTAGTACCCGCCGATGTCCTCCTCGGCGTCGTCGTCCTCCGCGAACTCCGAGAGGAACGTCGAAGAGGCCCGCGAGGACCGGTTTCCGATCGTCCCGAGGAGGCCGGCGTCGTCGGTGTCGTCGCCGGAACCGCCGGAGCCGCCGCTTCCGTCAGCTGTACCCTCCGCGTCCCCGTCCGCGTCGTCGGCTCCGTCGTCGCCCTCGTTCGCCTCGTCGAACCGGTCGAGGATCGCCTGTGCCTTCTCGGGATCGTCGTCGTCGATCGCGGCCTGCGCCCGGGAGAGCGACTCCTCCTCGCCCATCTCCTCGAACGGTTCGACGGGAGCCGCACGGATCCCGGCGGCGTCGAGTTCGTCGAGGTCGATCGCGGTCGGCTCGCCGTACTGGTATCCCGCGCTCGTGGCGTCGAGGTCGGTGTAGACGGCCCACAGGACCGCGAGGAGCCCGAACGCGAGCGCCCAGCCGATCGCGTAGACCGCGGCGGCCGTCACGGGGTCCACGCCGAGCCCCTCACCGGGCGCGAGAAAGCGCCAGTCGCTGCCGGCCCACCGGAGGAGGTCGTTAACGGCGGTTCGACCGCCGTACTCGTAAAAGGCGTACACGACTGCGCCGCCGAACACGGCCGCGGCGAGCACGACGTTCCAGTGGTTCCTGACCGCCGCGGGCACGTCGATCCGGTCGGAGCTCCGCTTCGTAGTGACGACGAGCTTCGCGAGATAGAGGCTGAAGCCGTACAGCGCGGTGAGCGGGAACGCCCACATCAGCTGGGTGAACGGGTCCGGCGGCGAGAAGAACGCGCCGAAGACGAAGATCGCGAGGACTGCGTACTTCCAGTTGTCGCGGAACGTCTCGTACTGGACGATCTCGGCATAGGAGAGGCCGGTGACCAACAGCGGCATCTGTCCCGCGAGCCCGAAGGAAAGCGAGAGGAAGACGATGAACTCCGTCCACATCACGATCCCGTAGGTCGGCTGGATCCCGGCTTCGAGACCGAAACTGGCCAAAAAGGAGAACATGATCGGGAAGAATCCGTAGATCCCGTAGGCGACGCCGACGGCGAACAACACCGTTCCGAGGAGACCGATGACCGCGAGTTTCCAGCGTGGAACGGGCGAGTCGGGCCACATCCCGCGACTCCGGAGCTCGTGGCGAGTCACGAACACGAGCGCCGGGATCGTGACGAGCGCACCGACGATCAGCCCGATCTTCGCCTGAAGGAGGATCACCTCGAAGGGGGTGGTGGCGATGACGTCGAGCTCCTCGGCGACGGCGGCGGACATGTTCGCCTCCGTGATGTCGTAGAGGAACTCCCAGACGTACACGCGGAGCGCCCAGAACGTGAGGAGGAAACCGATGAAGAAGACGACGAACACCTTTTGAAGGTCCTTCTGTATCGATCGAAGGAACGCCTTCGCCGAGTCGCGACCGTCCGCGAGCGACTGTTGGGTGTCCTCGTCGAGGGCACTCGCCATACGGCGACCGAGGGCCGTGGTCGTTATCAACCTTTTCGACCGTCGCCGCGTCCGGTGCGCCCACGGCGTTTCTCGGGTTCGAGGTGAGGGGGACGCTCGTCGCCATCCGAAAAGGCCTATAATCACCCGGTCGCGTAGATGAACTGAATGGACGACTCGGACCGGTCGCGTGGGGAGCCCTCAGATCCCGAGGGTGACCCGAACACCGCCGACGGGACGGTCGACAGCGACGACGCCGACGGGACGGTCGACAGCGACGACGCGAACGAGTCGGACACGGTCGAGACGGAGAGTTCGCCGGAGGTCGCTCCCGAGATCGATTCCGGAACCACGTCTACAGCGCAGGACGGTTCCGGCGACGCCGACGAGACGACCGACACCCTCGACGCACACGAGCCGGGAAGCGCCGAGAGCCTCGGGGACGGTGGTACTCCCGCCACGGTCGAGGACGCGGCCGGCGCGGCGACGGTCGAGGACGGCGACACCGGTGACGGGTCGACCGCGGACGACGAGGCGTTCGAGGGGATAGAGGGCCCCGAGACGGACGAGGAGATGCCGCTCGCGGCGCACATCGAGGAGATGATGCGACGGATCGCGGTCGTCTTCCTGCTCGGCGGGCTGGCGACGCTCGTCGTCGTGACGGAGTCGACGGCGCTCATCAACTACTTCTGGGACTACCACATCCCGGCACCGTTGGAGAACCGGCCGCGGCTGTACGCCCCGCTCGAACTCCCGCTCACACGATTGAAGGTGGCGGGGATCGCCGGCGTCGTCGTCGGCCTCCCGGCGTTCGTCTACCAGACGTACCGGTTCATGAAACCCGGGCTCTACGAGAACGAGCGCCGCTACTACCTCGCGGCCGTCCCCACGAGCCTCGTGCTCGGGGGGCTCGGGGTCGCGTTCGCACACTTTCTCGTGTTGCCCGCGATCTTCTCGTATTTCACGACGTACACCTCCGACGCGGCGACGATCGCCTTCGGGCTCGCGGAGACGTTCAACCTGATCGTGATCATGCTCGCGTTCATGGCGATCGTCTTTCAGATCCCACTGTTCATCATGCTCGCGATCATGATGAACCTCGTCACCCGAGTCTGGCTGGAGGACAAACGCCTCATCTTCTGGGGCGCGTTCCTCGGCATCGCGTTCCTGTTCAGCCCCGATCCGACCGGGATGGCCCCGATCATCGTCACGCTCACGATGATCGTCCTCTTCGAGGGGACGCTGGCTATCCTCCGCTGGACCGGAAACTGACGGTCGAAGCGCCGGAATGCGGGTCCGGTACGTCCACTACTCGGCTGCGAGCGACTCGTACACGTTCGCCGCGACGGTCGCGGACTCGAACGCCAGCTCCAACAGGCCGTTCCACTCCGCGTCGGTCAGCGCGGCCACCGTCTGCCCGTCGAGGTCGACGCGGCGGACCTCCTCGCCGTCGAGCGTCATCGACACGGCGAACGACGCCGGATCGTCCGCGGCGGCCGTGGCTTCGAGCCGCTCACGGAACGCCCCGTGACCGTCCGGCGACAGCGCCACGTACACGAGGTGCTCGTCGTCGGCCTCATCGCTCCCGTCGCGGTCGTCAGCGCCGTCACCGTCGTCGGGAGTCTGGACGTGATCGAGGTCCGCAGCATCGAAGAGAAACGGGTCGTCCTCATCGTTTCCGTCCTCATTTGCGCCACCACGGTCGCGTTCGTCACTGGCGACGAGCACTGCTTCGAAGGGCGCGTCGGGGTCGACGGGGGTGGCTCCGCCGGCTTCGCCGTCCGCGTCGTCCGCGTCGTCGGTCACGGCCGCCGCGCCGACGAACCCGACGACACCGAGGCCGCCGGCCACTCCGAGTCCGGCGAGCATGCCGCGTCGAGAGAGTTCCATACCCACGGTCCTGTGTCGGACAACTAAAACGTTACACGCCGATACTCGCGGCTGATAATCGTCGCGCGGCGCGGGAGCGTCCGCGCGTCACTCGCCGCCGAACGTGAGCGTCACTCGCCGCCGAACGTGAGCGTCACTCGCCGCCGAACGTGAGCGAGTCGCGAGTCGCGGTCTCGCCGAACAGCCAGTCGGCGTGCTCGACCGCGTACTCGCGGTGCTCCTCGGTGATGTACCCGAGCGCGTCCTCAACGACGACGGGTCGGTAGTCCCGGAGCCCGGCGCTACCGGCGGTGTGGAGCACACAAACGTTCGCGAGCGTCCCACAGATCAGGAGATCGTCGATCCCGCGAGCGTCGAGGTATCCTTCGAGATCGGTCCGGTAGAAGGCGTCGTAGGTGTGTTTCTCGACGACGTGATCCTCGCCACGCACGTCGAGCGCGTCGACCAGCTCCGCGTCCCACGACCCCTCGACGACGTGTTCGCCCCAGCGGTCGAACTCGTCGTAGTAGTGGGTGTCGTCGAACTGCTCGGGCGGATGAACGTCGCGGGTATATACAACGCGCGCACCGGCGTCGCGGGCGCGGTCGACGAGGTCGGCGACCGGATCGATCGCGGCCTCGCTCGGCTCGGCGTAGAGGCTCCCGTCGGGGTGACAGAACCCGTTTTGCATGTCCACGACGACCACCGCGGTGGCGTGCGGATCGTACGGCATGTCCCGTGGTTCGTCCGCCGATAAATAAAACGTACAGGGAGCACGGACAAACTACTTACCCGACGGCTCGTAAGCGGTCATATGCGACGGGTTCTCACCCTTTCGGTGGTGGTCGTCACGGTCGCCCTCCTCGCGATCGGCACCGGTGCCGCCGCCGTCGGAGGGGCCGCCGTCGGCGGCGAGGGCTCCGCGTCGACGAACTCGGTCGCGGAGACCGCGGCCGAATGCGAGACGACCGACGACAACGATCTGATCGGCTGTTGGAACGGGACCCACTACGGCGACGACTTCGATATCGATCAGGGCGACGGGCTGACCGAGCCGGAGCTCGAAGCGCTGACACACCGGAAGATGGCCCGAGTCGAACACCTCCGTGAACGTCCCTTCAAGGAGGAGGTGACGGTCGACACCATAACCCGCGAGGAGTTCCAGGCCGACCGAGCCGACGACGGCGAGCCGACGGACGCCGACCGCGAGTTCAACCGCTGGAACGATCAGGTGTGGAAGGCGCTGTTCGTCGTCGGCGAGGACGACTCCTCGGCCGAGGCGATCGACGCCGTGTTCGGCGGCGCGGTCGGTGGGTTCTACTCGCCGGCCGAGGAACGGGTCGTCATCGTCGTCGACGAGGGTGAGGCCCTCCAGATCGACGGGTCGACGTTGGTTCACGAGCTCGCCCACGCGATGCAGGACCAGTATCACGACCTCGGCGACCGGCGATACGTCGGTGACACCCAGGACGCCGACCTCGCCGTCGACGGGATCGTCGAGGGGGAGGTCGTCCACCTTGAGGAGCTGTACGACGAGCGATGTGAGGAGAACTGGACGTGTCTCGGCGAGCCCGACGAGGAGGCCGGTGGAGGTGCGGGCGACCTGAACTTCGGTATCCTACAGACCGTCCTCCAGCCCTACTCCGACGGCCCGTTCTACGCGGCGGAACTGGTAGAGGAGCGGGGCTGGGAGGCGGTCAACGACACGATGAACGAGCCGCCCGAGAGCACTTCGGAAGTGATCCACCGCGACCCCGACTACGAGACGACCGACGTCGAGTTCGAGGACACCGCGGAGGGCGACTGGGAGACGTACTCGAACCAGGGCGTCGACGGTGCGGAGACGACGGGCGAGGCGTCGATGTTCGTGATGTTCTGGTATCAAGCGTATCAAGCGGTTCAGGCGGGTGAGCCCTCCCCGACGTTCGATGCCAACACCCACTTGGCGACGGATGAGACTCTCGCGACCCGAAACGCGTACAACTACGCTCACTCCTCGACCGACGGCTGGGCGGGCGACGAGCTGTACCCCTACCGCAACGACGCCGGCGACGAAGAGCGCGACGGCTACGTCTGGGTGACGGAGTGGCAGACCGAGGCGGACGCGGAGGAGTTCCACGAGACGTACCTCCGGATGGTCGATCATCACGGTGCCGAACGCCTCGACGACGGCGTTCTCGACGTCGCTGACGGCGACTTCCGGGGCGCGTACGGCATCGAGCGCGACGACACGACCGTGACGATCGCTCACGCGCCCACCGCTGACGGCGTGTTCGACCTCCGTCCCGAACTCGATCCCGACGGTGTCGACGACGTAAACGGTGAGAACGCCGGTGACGGGCTTGGGAGCTCCGATCCGAACCTCGGCGACGGCAACGAGGGGGACGGCGAGGGGGACGACGAGTTCGCCGACGGTGAACCGTTCGACGGGGCCGTTCCGGGTCTCGGGGTCGTCGTCGGCCTCGTCTCGCTCGTCGGGGCCGCGCTCCTCGCTCGCCGCTCCCGATCGTAGCGGAAAGGGCGCGGGAACGATCGCTCGGCTCGTCGTCGACACGGATGACTTTTCGTGGCTGCCGGTCGAACCGATCGATATGACCGACTTCGAGTTCGACATCGTCGACGACGAGGCGATCCGCGGCGGCCGGGCGACGGACGCGTACTTCGACCGGACGACGGCTGCCTTGGAGCACGCCGGACGCAACCCCGAGGTCGTTGCCGAGGTGACCGCCGACCAGTTCCCGAACGGCGAGTTCGAGCTGTTCGCGGGACTGAACGACGCGGTCGCGCTGCTCGCCGGGCGTGGCCTCGACGTCCACGCGATCCCCGAGGGACGGTTGTTCGACGGCGGCCCGGTGATGCGGATCGAAGGGTCGTATCGGACGTTCGCTCGGCTGGAGACCTCGCTTCTGGGCTTTCTCTCACATGCCTCCGCGATCGCGACCGCCGCGCTCGACTGTCGAGTCACGGCACCCGACTCGCAGCTGCTCTCCTTCGGCGCGCGTCACGTCCATCCGTCGATGGCCGCCGCGGTGGAGCGGTCGGCGCTCGTCGCGGGATTCGACGGCTTCTCCCACGTCGCCGCCGGCGACCTGATCGACCGTGAGGCGTCGGGGACGATGCCGCACGCGCTCGCCATCTGTTTCGGTCGGGGGAACCAAGAGGCGGCGTGGCACGCCTTCGACGAGGCGGCCGGCCCCGACACGCCCCGGATCGCGCTGTGTGACACCTACACCGACGAGGTGGACGAGACGCTCAGGGCGGTCGAGACGCTCGGCGACCGGCTCGACGGGATCCGTCTCGACACGACCGGATCGCGCCGGGGCGATTTCGAGCACATCGTTCGCGAGGTCCGGTGGGAGCTCGACGCTCGGGGGCACGACGACCTCGACGTGTACGTCTCCGGCGGACTCGGTCCTGCCGACCTCCGTACGCTCCGCGATCACGTCGACGGGTTCGGCGTCGGCGGCCACGTCTCGAACGCCGACCCCGTCGACTTCGCGCTCGACATCGTCGAGGTCGACGGTGAGCCGGCGGCTAAACGCGGCAAACTCTCCGGAACGAAGCAGGCGTACCGCACGGCCGACGGCGCGCACGCGGTCGGGCTGGTCGACCGGGACGCTCCCGAGGGATCCGAACCCCTGTTGGAGCCCGTGATCCGCGACGGCGAGGTCATCGACGGGGGCGCGTTCTCGCTCACGGCGGCGGCGGAGCGGGCGCTCGCGGACGCGGAGCGGGTCGGATACGGGGGAAGGAACTGAGCGGCGGGATCGAGCCGAGAAAAAGCTACTGAGACCGTTCTTTTGGGCCGCTACAGCTCCTCAACTGCGCCGCCGTCGGGGCGCTCCCGGAACACCTGCCCCTCGATGAGCGTCACCATGGTGTCGTCCTCCTGCCAGGCGGTCGGCGATATCCTCGCCTTTCGGCAGGCTCGCGAGAGGAACTCCGCGCCGGACCAGCCGTTCTCGACGGGGACCGTCGGGTAGAGCCAGCCGTGGTCGTTGCCGCCGTCCACCGCGACGCCGTGGGTGCCGATCCGAAGGTCTTCGAGCGGATCGTTCGTCAGAACGGTGTTGGAGACGACGAACACGGAGACGGTGATGTTGTCGAGCTCCTTAGGCTCGACCTCGGAGCCACACGAGTCGTCGGAGGCCGCCTTGATCGCGGCCTCGACGATGGCGTGGCCGAGCTGATCGGAGGTCTCCCACGCGCCGGCACAGCCGCGCAGTCGCCCGCGTCCTCGGGTTGATTCGAGCCGGACGAACGCGCCGGTTCTTGCGTAAAACGCCTCACGCATGCTTCCGGGCTGTTCGCGTTGCCCGTTTCGAACGAACGACACGACCGCCTCGCGTGCGAGTTCGACCGCTCGTGCACCGTCGTCATACGACAGCTGAACGGTCTGTGCCTCGGACATACACATTTCTAACGGTGCTGACGACTTGAACGCTTCCCTTGGACGTGAAGATCCGTGATCGACCGAGTATCCTCGAATTCCGCCGTCTATTCGGGTGTCCGGCGGTTTCAGGACGTGAGAGAGCGTTCACGGCGTCGCGTGTGGGTTCGGTCCCGAAATCGACCCGCCACCGAACCCCTTATTTTCCGGCGTCGGCTACGGTCGAGCGGACAGAGGGAGCCCGACTCCCGTGCCGTTG
The DNA here is from genome assembly GCF_017873815.1 of Halorubrum alkaliphilum. Classification (GTDB taxonomy): domain Archaea; phylum Halobacteriota; class Halobacteria; order Halobacteriales; family Haloferacaceae; genus Halorubrum; species Halorubrum alkaliphilum. The sequence continues at coordinate 106,262 of NZ_JAGGKQ010000006.1, forward strand.
GCATGAGGAAAGTCCCCCCACCGGCCGGACGGGCGACCGGGCACACGCTCGGAGTCGGAGACGGCTGGCTCTGGAACAGCAACGACACCCCCCACCTCGACCCGTGATTCGTGCGAACCGACCCGTAAGGGAAGGGAGCTAACCCGATGAGGTTCGACGGGTGGGAACGGATGGAACGGCGAATCCTCGCCGGTGCAAGTCCGCGGCCATTAGGTAGTCCGGCCACGGCCGCAGACGCTGAGCCGAATGTCGGGACGAACCGAAGGGGGCTTACTCCCCTCAGTCCGCTTATAAGGGCGACTGGCGAGTCCACGCGTCGGATCGTCGTCGTGGATCCCGTTCGAACATGAGACGATCGTCTCACCCCGTAGTCGGGATCCGTTCATCGGTGAGCGATGTCGGGAGTATATCGAGCATACTGAGACGGTGGTGTTTATAAGCGAGAGAGTGATGTTGCTGGCGGCGGTTTATAAGTGAATGACTCCGCGAGAAACAACTCACACGTTCCACCCACTCGTGTATAAGTCTGCGACTGCGGATCGATGGTGACGATCTCCAAAGCCCCAGCCGTGTGAGCGGCGTAGGCGTTCACGAGAGCTCCGCTCTCGTGAGCCAATCAGAACGCTGCGCGTTCTGATGATGACGCAAGCAGCGTGGCGCGGAGCGCCACGGGCAGCCGGCGGCGCCGCCGCCGGCGACACCGCAACGAGGGAACTTGCGACCGAGTGAGGAGCGCAGCGAGCGTACGCCGCTCACACGGCAGCGAGGCGCTCCGCGCCTCTGGCAGCCGGACGTAGTCCGGCGACTGCCCCTTTGAGTCCCACCCGGCACAGCAACCGCACCTCACGCCTCCCCAGCCTCGTCGGCGGCGCCGCCGCCGGCGACCTCGCGCGCGTTTCTCGCGCGCGCCACCGCCTCGTTCAGTTATAAGCAATAGTCGCTACCGCTCAAGTCTCTTTTAAACACGATCTCGTCGTCACCGATTTGGGAGATTTACTCCCGACATCAGTCAAAACTGGTCCGCATCGGTCGACCATCCGGATCGCTATTTATATGCCGAAGATCATCGCCGCGCCCTCCGCCAGTTCCTCGAACTCGTCGGCGTACGCCACGGCGACGTATAGGAGCGTGAAGATCACGGCGTTGTGGAGGCCGTGTAACAGCGCGGGGACGACGATGTTGTCGGTGTACTCGTACACCGCACCGAACACGAGACTGGGGAAGAAGAGGACAGCGATGGTCGTCAGCCGACCTTCCAGCCCGCCCGTCAGCGCGATCACGTGGACGGCGGCGAAGATCGCGGAGGCGATGGCGATCGCGGGGACCGCCGAGATCGACTCCCGAAGCCGACTCTGGACGATCCCACGGTACAGCACCTCCTCGGCCGGGCCGATCACGAGGAACGAGGCGGCGATCAGAAGCGGGATGATCGCCGGGTTCTGCATGGCGATCTCCGCGCTCTGGTTCGCCGCCGGCTCCGGCCCGAGCAGCTGGAGGATCGTGGAGATGACGACCACCATCACCAGTATCAACACCCAGCCGCCGACGACGAGCCCGATCTCCTTGAGGCTCGGCCGCCGGACTCCGAGATACGAGACGATCCCAGAGCGGTCGAACCCGCGGTGCCGCAGGTACCCGAACGCGACCCCACCGAACGCGACGTACTGGCCCAACAGCAGCGAGAGCCCCAGACTCACCGCGAGGGAGAGGCCGCCGATCGCCATTCCTACTCCGGAGACGACGAGACTGAACAGGAGGACGAACACGATCCCGAGCGTCCCGAGCCCGACCGCGACGCCGACCGCACGAAGCGGCGAGTCCGAGACGGTCCACGGGCTCGACGGATCCACGCCGGCCGATCCGGATCCGTCCGCCCCAGCGTCTCGGGCGTCCTCGGTCCCACCCCACCCGACGTCGTCCGACTCACGTCCGCCGTCCTCGGAGGGATCGCTCATTGTTCAGTGTAGGTGCCGTTCACTCAAAGGTCTGTTCGTCGGTTGGCGGTTTGCCGGTTCCCCTGTCGAGCGCACCGTCGCCAGCCGCCCTCATCGACGCGTTAGCTCGTACCACAACACGGCGGTCACCGCCCGTCCGTCCCGGAGCCCGTCGTCGACGACGGCTTCGAGCAGGTCGTCGTACGGAACGACGTCGACGGAGATCGATTCGTTGTGATCGAGGTCGCGCTCGGCGGTCGGCTTACAGCCCGTCGCGAGCACGTGGTGGTGGACGGCGTTCGCCATTCCGTTCGTCGGCTCGACGGTCGTCAGGCGCTCGAAGGACTCGGCCTCATAGCCGGTTTCCTCGGCGAGTTCGCGGGCGGCCGCCCGTTCGAGGTCGACTCCGTTTCCGTCCCCGTCCTCCGGCTCGATCGTTCCGGCCGGGATTCCGCGATTGGTCCGGCCGATCGCCTGTCGCCACTCGTCGATGACGACGACGTCGCCGTCGGGCGTCAACGGCAGCACCACGACCGCGGGCGGCTCGTCGACGTAGTGGAAGCCGTCGGTGTCGCCGTCCGGGAAGCGGACCTCGTCACGGCGCACGTCGAAGCCGGGACAGCGGTAATCAATTTCGGTACCGAGCGTCTCCCACGCCAGATCGTCCATACTTCCTCTCCGTGGGCAGCGACCTAAAAGCGCTGTCTCGTTCGAACAGTCCTGTCCGGCGGTGCCGCGCCCCGACGCGACTACGACCAGTCGCCGAGCGAGGCCTGTCCCTCGTCGTCCTGTTCCGCCGGATCCGGGGCGGGCTCATCGTCGTCGGTCCGCGGCTCCCCGCCGATCCAGTCGGTGATCTGCGCTCCCACGTCGTTGCGGCTCGCGGGGTGTTCCCTCCGCGTACCGCCTCTATCACCGTCCTCACCGGCCTCAAACCCGGCCAGCGTCGCCTGGTCGCTCTCGGCGAAATCGAGCTTCGAGACGCGGACACCGAGCTTCCGGACGCGGTCGTCGTCGAACTCATCGAGCAGGTCGAGTGCGACGGATTCGACCAGATCGGGATCGTCGACCGGGCCGGGGAGGCTCCGCGCCCGGGTGTTGACGTCGAACGGGGGCTCGACCGCCTTGATCCCGATGGTGCGGTAGAGACAGCCCCGCTCGCGGGCCCGGCGTGCCACGTCCGCGGCCAATGCCGCGACGGTCTCTCGCTTCTCCGCCTCGTCCGCGGTCGCCGGCAGCGACGACTCCCGTGAGAGGCTCTTGGGGAGTCCCCGCGGCGTGACCTCGCGGTCGTCCTCGCCGCGGGCGCGTCGCGAGAGCTCACGCCCGCGGTCGCCGAGTTCCGCCGCCAGCGTCTCCGGGTCTGCCGCCGCCACGTCGCCCGCGGTTTCGATCCCAAGATCCGCGAGCGCGCGCTCCGTCACTGGCCCGACGCCGTGAAGCGCCGCCGTCGGCAACGGCGCGAGGAACGACGCCACCGTTCCGGGCGGCACAACAACCAGCCCGTCGGGTTTATCGGCGTCGCTCGCGACCTTCGCGGCCGACATGTTCGGCGCGACGCCGACGCTGGCGGGCACGCCGGCCTCCCGCTCGATCCGTTCTTTGACGTGTCTGGCGTACCCCTCGGCGAGCGTTCGCGCCGCGGCGGGGCCGGCCGCGGTGCTCGGCGGGAGCCCGTCGACCGCCTCGGTCGTCGCCTCCGGTCCGGAACCCGTACCCGCGGCGTCCCACGCGGTTCGGTCGGTGACATCGAGGTACGCCTCGTCGATGCTCACCTCGCGGACGACGTCCGCGCAGTCGTGGAGAACATCCTTGACATCGCCCGCAACCTCCTTATAAAAATCGAGGTCGACGGGACGGTAGTAGCCGGTCTCGCCGACCTCCTCCCCGGCAGTCGCGTCGGCGGTCCCGCGTCTCGGGAGTCGTTCGAGCGCCTCGGAGATGGGCATCGCGCTCTCGACGCCGAACTCGCGGGCCTCGTAGCTCGCGGTCGCGACCGCGCCGACGGTGTCTCCGGGCTCGTAGCCCATCCCGACGACCAGTGGCTCTCCACGGAGTTCGGGGTCGCGCAGCCGCTCACAGGACGCGTAAAAGCAGTCCATGTCCACGTGGAACACGACCCGATCGGGCTCGTCAACCCCCTCCGTGTCGGTTCCGGGGAGCGTCCCGCCGTCCATCGGTCGCCGATCCGCGCTCCGCGCCCTTAAGAGCGCGCCACGCGCGGTGGAAGTGGACCTGCCAACGCGGTTCCGGTGTCGTCGACTCCGTCGAATGCTTATAGGTGATACGTCCCGATCCGATCCGTACGAACGTGGTGGCGACGGATATCGAGAGTGAATCGCTCAGATCGGCGGCGACGAGATCGTAATTAAAAACGGAACGAGCGGCGGCAGTGTACGTTTATACACGGCCGGTGCGGTCGGCGCGCCCCGGTGAGCGCCGCGGCGCGGCGCTCACCGCCGGCGCGAGGTCGCCGGCGCTCCGCGCCGGCTGCCAGAGAATCTTCGATTCTCGCTGGAGCCCGGAACGGCGCTTGTAAGCGCCGTTCCGGCGAGGTTGGGGAGGCGTGAGGTGCGGTGCGGCCGTGGGTCGGGGCGGGACTCAAAGGGGCAGTCGCGGGACTACGTCCGGCTGCCCGAGGCGCGGACCGCCTCGCTGCCGTGAGGCAGTCACAGATGTTCACGAGAGCGGAGCTCTCGTGAGCCAGTCAGGACGCGGCGCGTTCTGATGATGACGCAAGGACCGCAACGAGGGAGCGAAGTGACCGAGTGAGGACCGCAGCGAACGTGCGCCCGCCTCACGGCTGGGGCGTTGGAGGTCGTCACCGTCGATCCGTAGTCAACCCCTTATAAGCGATCGGCTGGGGCGTTGGAGGTATTCGCCACCGACCCGCCAGCAACGACGTATAAACAGCCGTCAGGACGCAACTCGCGCGTGACGACGGGCCACGTCGGTGCCGAGACGTCCCGTGTTCGGTGACGGCGGATCCACGTCTGATACTCGGGACGATACCGGTTTACCGCCTGATGTCGTACATCGACCATGAGCGAACGGATCGACGTGTTACACGTCGACGACGACCCCTCGGTACTGGATCTGGCCGAGGCGTACTTCGATCGCGAGTTGGAGTCCGTCTCGGTGACGACCGTGACGGAGCCAAGCGCGGCGCTGGACCGGCTTGCGGAATCGTCCTTCGACTGTCTCGTTAGCGACTACGATATGCCGGGCATGAACGGACTCGAGTTCTTCGAGGCGGTCCGCGAGGATCATCAACACGTCCCGTTCGTGCTGTACACCGGGAAGGGAAGCGAGGAGATCGCGAGCAGGGCGCTCAACGCGGGTGTCACCGGCTACTTCCAGAAAGGGGGTCCTGAACAGCTCCAACGGCTTGCCAACCGAGTCGAGCAGGCGGCCGACGAGTACCAGACCAAGCAGGCGGCGAACCGCTATTCGACGGTGCTTACGGCGCTCGGCTATCCCATCTACGTCGTCGACGAAACTGGGACCTTCGAGTACGTCAACGAGGCGTTCGCGGAGCTGACCGGCTACGACCGCGAGGAGATCATCGGTAGCAAGCCGGGACTGATGAAAGACCGGGACGCGGTCATCGAGGCGGAAAACCGACTCGGCACGATACTCTCGAGTGACGGCCCGGACGTCCAGCGGTTCCCTGTCGATATCCACCCGAAGGAGGGCGATCCGATCCCGTGTCGCGACCACATGGCCGTGTTGCCCTACGAGGGCGAGGAGTTCGAGGGCAGCGTCGGGATCCTCCGTGATGTCTCCGAGGAGGCGGCCCGACGTGACGAGTTGGAAACGAAACAGCGGGCCCTGGACGAGGCACCGGTAGGAATCACGATCACCGATCCGGAACAGCCGGACAACCCGATGACGTACGTCAACGACCGGTTCGTTGAGATGACCGGCTACGACCGCGAGGAGGCTGTCGGAGTCAACTGTCGGTTCCTCCAAGGACCCGAGACCGACGAAGCGGCGATCAGCGAGCTTCGGGACGCGATTGAAGCCGAGGAGTCGACCAGCGTCGAACTGCTGAACTATCGGAAAGACGGGACCCCGTTCTGGAACCGTGTCAGCGTCGCCCCGATCCGCGAGGACGATGACGGTCCTGCCACCGGCTGGGTCGGGTTCCAGGAGGATGTCACGGAATTTAAAGAGCGCGAGGAGGCACTTCGACGGCAGAACGAACGCCTCGACGAGTTCGCGGGGATCGTCTCTCACGACCTCCGGAACCCGCTCAACGTCGCTCAGGGGCGCGTCGACCTCGCTCGCACGGAGACCGGAAACGACCACCTCGACGCCGCAAGCGACGCGCTCGGTCGAATGGAGACTATCGTCGAGCACACGCTGGCGCTTGCGCGCGAGGGACGGAGCGTCGGAGAGACCGAACCGGTGTCCGTCGCCGAGGTCGCGACCGAGAGCTGGGAGGCGGTCGACACGGGTGACGCCGCTCTCGATATCACCGCCGAACGATCCGTCTCCGCGGATCCATCGAGACTTCGGAACCTCTTCGAGAACCTGATACACAACAGCATCGAACACGGGTCGACCGAGACCGCCCCCGAAACAGCCGCCGGCTCGCTCGACGGTTCGACCGTTTCGACGGAGTCCGCCCCCAGCGTCACCGTCCGGATCGGCGACCTCGAGGACGGGTTCTACCTCGCCGACGACGGCCCCGGGATCCCGGACGGGATACGCGACGGGCTGTTCGAGCCCGGAGAGAGCGGGGCGGAATCGGGAACCGGTTTCGGACTGGCGATCGTCAAGGAGATTGCCAACGCGCACGGCTGGACGGTTCACGCGACCGACTCCGAAACGGGTGGTGCGCGATTCGAGATCCGCGGCGTCGACAGACCTCGGCTCGCCATCGACTGAAGTATATAAGTCTCCGAGGAACGAACGACCGCCGTGCCCCGTGATCGCGTCCGCTGTGTCGAGTGCCGGGAACCGATCCCCGACGACACCCGCGTCTGCCCCCACTGTGATGCGGTACAGCCCTCCCCGCTCTTGGACGTCGCCACCGTCGTCGCCGGCGTGTTCGCGTTCGTCTTCGGCGCTATCCTCGCGTTGATGACGCTCGGAACCACCCGGCTTGCCGGCTTCATGCTTCTCGTCGTCGGGTTCGGGCTCGGGGTCGGCGGTTACACGCGCCATATCGACCGACGGGCCGGCCGTCGGGGCCGATGAATCGACGGCTCCGGAGGTCCAGCGGCCGGAGATCCGAGAGTTTCGTGGCGGGGTATCCGGGACTCCCGGATCCGCCCGCCCGACCCGCGTCGTGACCTTTTAAGACGGACCACCTCACACGTGACCGTATGGTAACACCACTCGACGCCGGAGTCGTCGTCGCCGGCCTCCTCCTCGCGTTCGTCGGCGCGGCGGTGTCCGTGTACGCCGTGACGCTGACCGGGTTCCTGATCGGTGCGGGTGCGGGATACCTGGCGGCTCCGAATCTGGTCGGACTGATCGCCGTCGACGGACTGATCCTCTCCGTCGCCGGCGTTGCTCTCGGAGGGCTTATCGGCGGGTTCCTCGCGTACGCGGGCCTCTCCGTCGCCGTCCTCGTCATCGGCGGGACGGTCGGCGGGTTCGTCGGGCGGTTCGCGGTCGGTCCGTGGTACGCGGCCGACGCGGCCGGACTCGAGGGCACCGCACTGCTCGTCGGCGCGACGCTCGCGGGGGTCGCCGTCGGCGCGCTGCTCGGCTTCGTGCTCACCCGGACGACGCTCGTGGTTTCGACCGCGTTCATCGGCGCGGCGCTCGGTTCCCGCTCGCTTACGCCCGAGGCGTTCTCGACCGCGGCCGAGGAGCTGGCGTTCGAGCCGATCCTCTTCGACCCGACTGCGATCCCGTTCCTCGCGGTGTTCGCGCTCGGCGTCCTCTCGCAGTTCGGGCTGTTCAAACTCGGCTACGTGACGAAACTCGTGGGGATCCTCCCCGGCGCGCGCCGCTGGACCGCGAGCGACGACGACGAGGGGACGCCGACATAAGACGGCCGACGCTCCCCTCCATCACACTTTCTCCCTATTCGTCGAGTGCGGTCTCCAGACGGTCGATCAGCGTCTCGTTGCCGACGTACAGCGGAACGCGGTCGTGAAGCCCGTCGGGGTCGACGTCGAGGATCGACCCCGTCCCGTCGGAGGACGCGCCACCCATTCTCTCGATGACGTACGCGATGGGGTTCGCCTCGAAGGAGAGTCGGAGCTTTCCGTCGGGCGCGTCGGTCAGGGCGGGGTACGCGAACACCCCGCCGTACGTCACCACTTGGTTCACGTCGCCGACCATCGAGCCGCCGTACCGGAGCTTGAGCTCGTCCTCGACCTCGCGGGCGTACTCCCGGAACGCGTCGGTCCAGTCAGGAACCCGCCCGCCGAAGCCGTACACGGTCGGCTCGTCCGGAAGGGTGAGGTCGTCGTCGACGACGGTTCTGGTGACGTCACCGGAGGCGGCACGCGTGACGACCTCCTCGCGGACCCCGGACTCGTCAGCGACGACCATCGTCGTGATCGGGCCCAACAGGGTGTAGCCGGCGGCGACGAGGTCGTGGCCGGTCGCCGGTAGCGACCCCTCGTAGACCCCGACGACGGTGCCCATCGCGTTGTTCGACCGGAGGTTCGAGGAACCGTCGAGCGGATCGACCGCGACGGAGTAGCCCTCGCCGGCGTCGGTTGCGTCCGGACGCTCCTCGCTGACGTACGCGCCGACGCCGTCGACCGCGGTCAGCGCCTCGCCGAGGAGCTCGTCGGCGTACATGTCGCCCGCCAACACGGTCTCGCCGGACGGATTCTCGTCGTCGCTCTCGACCCGCCGGCCGGGCAGGGCGTCACGGATCGCCGGGGCGGTCGCCGCGACTGCGTCGAACACCGCATCGACGACGGAGTCCGGCTCGCCCGCGGCTTCGTTCGTATCGTCGGGCATCGACTACTCGCCCGCCCCGGTTTCCGCCATCGCCTCCTCCGTCGTGGCACCCTCGAAAACGACGAGTTCCAGCGCGTCGAGGATCTCGATCGGGTTGTCACGCTGGAAGACGTTCCGGCCGACCGCGAGGCCCTTCGCGCCGGCGTCCATCGATCGCTCGACGGTTCGGAGGAACGACTCGTCGTTCGTCTTCGACCCGCCGGACATCACGACCTTCGTCCGACCGGACATCCGGACCGTCTCCGCCATCGCCTCCGGCGAGCCCGGATACTTTACCTTCGCGATGTCCGCGCCGAGTTCGTGGGCGATCCGCGCCGCGTACGCGATGGTCCGGTCGTCGGTCTCGTTTCGGACGCCCTGTCCGCGCGGGTACGCCCACATGACGACGCCCAGATCGTGTTTGCGGGACTCCTCCTGAACCTCCCGGAAGTCCTCGGCCATTCCGATCTCGTTGTTCGCGCCGCCGTACAGCGTGAAGCCGACCGCGTCGGCTCCGAGTCCCGCGGCGTACTCCGGCGTACAGTTGACCGGCGTGTCGGGTTCGCCCATCCAGAGGTTCGAGGTCCCGTTCGTCTTCAACAGCAACGACACGTCGTCGGCGTAGTCGGGGTAGTACGCCTCCGCGAGCCCCTTTTGAACGGCGATCGCCGTCACGGCGTCGTGCGTGGCCAGTTCGAACACGCGCTCGGGGTCCGCGGTCTCGGGGTTCGGATCGAAGTCGACCGGTCCGTGCTCCAAGCCGTGGTCGTACGCGAGGATCAGTGACTTTCCGTCTCGCGAGATCGCGTCGGTGGCGTGGGGAAGCATCGACTACTACTCCACTCACACGAGTAAAAAAGCGTGGGGTCGTTTCGTCCCGATCGTTCGTCGGTAACTGGCGCATCACGGACTGAAACCCCCGGACATGGAGTTCCTAATGGAAGATTGTTTACTATGAACATAGGTAATTCGTTCGGCACTCGGTTCGCAATACTTACCACCCGCGACCGGCCAGCAGTCGCCATGCTCGAGCTATCCGAAGTCGAGGTCGTCGGCGTGGTCGGCGCGGGGACGATGGGCGCGGGGATCGCTCAAGTCGCCGCGACCGCCGGCTACGACGTGGTGATGCGCGACATCGAGGCCGAGTACGTCGAGAACGGGCTCGACAGCATCGACTCCAGCCTCGGTCGACTCGACGCGAAGGACGCACTCCCGGCGGAGCCCGAGACGATCCGCGATCGGATCACGGGCACGACGGAGCTCGCGGAGCTCGCGGCCGCCGACGTCGTCGTCGAGGCCGCCGTCGAGGACATGGACAGTAAAAAAGGGATCTTCGCCGATCTGGATGCCGCCGTCAACGACGGGGTCGTCCTCGCGACCAACACGTCGACGCTATCGGTCACGGAGATAGCGAGCGCGACCGACCGCGCCGACAAGGTGATCGGGCTCCACTTCATGAACCCGGTCCCGGTGATGGACGGCGTGGAGGTCGTGGTGGGCGAGCGCACCAGCTCCGAGGTCGTCGACTTCGCTCACGCCTTCGCCGAGGACCTCGGCAAGGAGACGTGGGAGTCCGACGACAAGCCCGGCTTCGTCACCAACCGAATCCTGATGCCGTGGATCAACGAGGGCGTCCGCGCGTTCGACGAGGGCGTCGCCGACAAGGGGGACATCGACCGCGGGATGAAACTCGGCACCAACGTCCCCATGGGACCGCTCGAACTCGCGGACCACATCGGGCTCGACGTCGTGCTCAACGCCAGCGAGACGCTCCACGAGGAGCTCGGCGACCGGTATAAACCCGCCTACCTCGTCAAACGGAAGGTCGCGGCCGGGGATCTCGGGAAGAAGACCGGTGAAGGGTTTTATAAATACGACTGAGCCGGTCCACCCGCGTGGAGCCGCCGGGATCACGGCCACCGGGATCACGGCTGCCGGGAAACGTCTAAGCCGCTCGCCGCCCGCGTTCGGGTATGCAACCGATTTCGATTCTCGGTCCCGACGCGAGCGACCTCGCCGACGCCCTCATACCCCGTCTCGACGGCCGGGTCGCGGTCGTCCGCGCGGGCGACGACCCCGTCGCCGACGGAGGTACCGGTGTGAACACGGAACCCACCGTTGTAACCGACGACCGCCCCGAAACCGCCGTCTCGCTGTCGTCGGACGGCTCGTGGCGGGGTCGAGGAACGGTTGACGGACTCGACGACCTTCTCGACGGGTTGGCACCCGATCACGACTACCTCGTTGCGGTCGGACACGACCGGCTCCGGCTGCCGACCGTGCTCTTAGGCCCCGACGCCGACCCGGCAGACACCCCCGGCGACGTGGTCGCGACGGGGACGGCCGCGGACGACGTCGACCTCGACGCCCTCGTCGACGCGCTCGATGCCGCCGAGCCGTGGGTTACCCGTGAGACGCTCGTCGATCGGGTCGAGGCCTCGCCGCGCGCAGAGCGCTCGGGTGCCATCGCGACGTTCACGGGACGAGTCCGCGCCCGGGACGGCCCCGACGACGATCGAACCACCCACCTCGCGTTCGAGAAGTACGAGGGGGTCGCCCGCGAGCGCATGGACGCCATTAGCAACGAGTTAACCGACCGGGAGGGGGTGTTCGAGGTCGAGATGTACCACCGGACCGGGGTGATCGAGGCCGGTGAGGACATCGTGTTCGTCGTCGTGCTCGCCGGCCACCGCGTGGAGGCGTTCCGTGCCGTCGAAGACGGAATCGACCGGCTCAAAGACGAGGTGCCGATATTCAAAAAAGAGACCACGGAGTCCGAGGAGTTCTGGCTCCACCGCCCGAACGAGTGACGCGTCGGAATCCAGCCGGCGAGGACCACTGCTTCACGAGCGCGTTCCGCCCGTCCGCGAGCTTTTTTACCGCCCGTGAGCCCTTTTTAACCGTGCGTCGGTCGTCGTCTCCCCTCCGTCGAGCGCGCGCCCGGAGGGATCGCGTCGTCTCCCGCCGCGATCCCCGAGCGATCGTGTATTCGATCTGAAACGACCCGTCGCGGAGACTCAATCGCGCCGCCCGTCTCGGCACCGCTATTTAAGACCTCAAAAACTTCTATAAAATATCTAAGTGTTTCTAAGGTATTCATAAAACGTCCGTCAGACACGTTTTATCTTCGGGAGTTTCCGTAAACGGAACTGAAACTCCCTGAACGTCACCCAACGGTGTCGGCTTTATATGATGCTCTCTCCCCAAGCGTGAGGTGTACTATGAGCGCGAGCACCAACCCCTCCACGAACGCCGATGCGACCGACACCCGAAGCAAGGAAGAGCGACTGAGACGGTACCTGCTCGACCGCGCCGAGGACGGCGAGATGTACTTCAAAGGGAAGTTCATCTCCGAGGACGTCGACCTCTCGCCGAAGGAGATCGGCGCGCTGATGGTAAAGCTCCGCGACTCCGCCGCCGACCTCACCGTCGAGAAGTGGTCGTACACGGGTGCGACGACGTGGCGGGTCGAACCCGCATAATGGCGGGTCACCCGATCGTCGCTCGTACCGACTCCGACTGATCGCCCGCGATCCCGTCTCCCCGTTTCGCGCTTCGAAGCGCGTTCCCGCGTTCCCGTACCGTTCTTCGGCCCGCCTCCCGTACCGTTCTTCGGCCCGCCTCCCGTACCGTTCTTCGGCCCGCCTCCCGTACCGTTCTTCAGTCCACCCCGGTCGTCCGCCGCCGCTCACTCGGAAGCGTCCGACGACGCGGGGTTTATACTCGGCGACGGCCAACCCGAGATGATGCCAGACCGCGAGGACGAGGGGACGCCGCGGATCCCCGAGGGCGTTCCTCGTCCGGATCCGCTCCGTACGTTCTTCCGGGTCGACGACGTCAGACGGGACGACGGCCGCGTCCGCTACGTCGGCGAGTCGTACGTTCCCGAGCGGGTGCTCCTCCGAAAGATCACCCCCGCGTTTCGGGAGGCGGGATACGACGTCGATATCGAGACGGTCGAGAGCGGACACGTCATCGTCGCGACCCCGTTCGACCACGGCCGTGCGGGGATCCCGTGGGTGAACGTCATCATGTTCGTCGCGACGGTCGTCACCACGCTGTTCGTCGGGGCAACCGGATGGTACTACGTCTCGTTCGCCGAGATCCAAGCGAACCCGTTGGTGATGTTACGGGCGTGGCCGTTCACCGCCGCCGTCCTCGGGGTACTGATGGTCCACGAGCTCGGCCACTACGTCGCCGGACGCTACCACGGCGTGGACGTGTCGCTGCCGTACGTGATCCCGTTCATCTTCCCGTTCGGCACGCTCGGGGCGGTCATCCGGATGCGTGGCCGAATGCCTTCCCGGAAAGTGTTGTTCGACATCGGCGCGGCCGGCCCGATAGCCGGGCTCGTCGCCACCGTCATCGTTACGGCCGTCGGGCTGTCGCTCGATCCGATCCGGGTCCCTGCGGAGTTCGTGAACGGCTCCGGGACGATGATCCGCTTCAACAACCCACCCCTTCTGAACCTCATCGCCGACCTCCTCGGCCAGCCGACGACCTACGAGGACCCGACTCTCTCGACACATCCGGTCGTCATCGGTGGGTGGGTGGGAATGTTCTTCACGTTGCTGAACCTTCTCCCGGTCGGCCAACTCGACGGGGGACACATGGTTCGCGCGATGGCGGGGCCGCGTCAGGAGACGCTCGCCGCGCTCGTCCCCGGCGCGCTGTTCTCGATCGCCGCGTACCTCTACTACTGGCGAGGGTTCGGGTTCGACGAGTCGGTCGGACTGTGGGCGTTCTGGGGGGTGTTCGCGCTCGTCATCGCGTTCAACGGCCCGGCGAATCCCGCCGACGAGAACGGGCTCGGCTGGCCGCGGTACGCGGTCGGCGTTCTCACGTTCGCGGTGGGTGCGCTCTGTTTCCTACTCGTTCCGATACAGGTCGTGACGGCCTGAGACCAATCCGAGGTACCGACATCGGCCGAACAGCAAGGTTCCCGCCCACGGGGATATCCGTTCGCTGTCAGTCGTCGCGCCGCTCTTTCATCCCCTGTCTGGTGAACTGTGGGTTTCCGGGGATCCGCCGCTTCTTTCTGAACGACCGATACAGGGCGAGCGCGAGCGGAGTAGCCAAAAGCAGGACGACGGCGGCCAGTCGTGGGTCCTCCGCGAACGCGTAGAGGATGGTCGCGGAGAGCACGCCCACCGCCAGCAACACGGAGTAGGCGATCCGCATCGCGAGCTTGTCGAGCACGCGCGAGTCGTCGTCGAGCGACACCTCGACGTGGAGGTCGCCGCGGTTCGCACGGTCGAGGAAGTCGTCGGCCTTCGGCGGCACGGTGAACAACGCCTCCGTCGTACGCTGGACCTGCCTCCCGGCGTCCTGAGCCAGTTCCTTTGCCGTCTGCTCGTAGTATCCCTCCCGTTCGAGGTAGTCCGTCGCCGTCGAGATGAAGTCGAACTCGGGATCGAGCGTGACACATACGCCCTCGACGACGGTGGCGACCCGGAGGACTAATGCGAGGTTGCGCGGGAGTCGGAGCGGGAACTCGTAGATGGTCGATTCCACCTGCTCGATGATCTGGTTGACGCGGTACTGTTCGATGTCCTCGCCACGGGCGTCGGCGATAGCCAGCTCCATCACCTCGCCCATCACGTCGCGGTCGACCTCCGGCGAGAGCGTCCCCATGGATATCAGTGTATCGAGGATCGCGTCGGTGTCCTGTCTCGCGACCGCGACGTAGAACTCCACGATCTTCTCTTGAATGAACGGATCGACGCGGCCGGACATTCCGAAGTCGTAGAAGATCACCCGCCCGTCGTCGTCGACGGCGAGGTTCCCCGGATGGGGATCGGCGTGAAACACGCCGTCGTCGATGATCATCTGGAGGTAGACGTCCTGGAGTGTCCCCGCGACCTCGCTCCGGTCGAGCCCCGCGTCGTCCAGCTCGTCGATCCGACTGATCTTCGTCCCGCCGATGTACTCCATCGTGAGCACTCGCGGACCGGACACCGCCTCGTAGGCGGTCGGGATCCGGATGCGGTCGTTGTCGGCGAAGTTGCCGCGGATCTCCTCCAACATCTCCCGCTCGCGTCGGTAGTCCATCTCCTCGCGGATCGTCTTCGCGAACTCGTCGGAGAGGTTCTCCAGCGAGAACGCCCGTCCTCCCCCGATAAACCGTCGAACCAGCGGGAGCGACCACCGGATCGCCCGGAGATCGGCTTCCACCAGCTCCTCGATCCCCGGTCGACGGACCTTGATGGCGACCGGATCGCCCTCGTACGTCGCGGTGTACACCTGCCCGAGGCTCGCACCGCTTATGGATTCGGTGTCGAAATCGTCGAACGTCTCATCGATAGGACCGATCTCAGCCTCTAATACCCGCTTCGACTCCTCCCAAGGAGCGGGGGGGACGTCGTCCTGGAGCCCCTCCAACACCTCGATGTATGCGGGCGGGAGGATGTCCGGACGCGTCGACAGCAGCTGGCCGAGTTTGATGAACGTCGGGCCGAGCGTGAGCAGGGTGTCGAGGAGGACGTCGGCGCGTTCACGCTGAGTGGCCTCGTCGACGTCCCGGCTCCCGCCGAACAGAAAGAACCGCTTCCGGTCCCGCCAGTAGGCGATGATCAGCGGGAGGAACCGCCGGAGGACGACTAGAAACCGCCAGTACGCGCGGAAGTTGACCAGCGTCACCACCCGTTAGGCGACGGTATCGTCCGTATCTCCGGTGTCTCCGACCGACTCGTCCGTGGCCTCGTCGCCGCCGTCGACCGGAATGCGCCGCGAGTCGCCCTCTATTCGCTTGGGGAGGACGACCTCGAGGACGCCGCGGTCCATCTCCGCGTCCGCCGCGTCGCCGTCGGCGTCCGGGGGGAGCGGGAGTTCGGCGTCGAGGAACAGCGGACGGTCCTCGCGCACGTATCGGAATCCCTCGGGGGTCGACTTCTCACGTCGCCCCTCGATCTCGATCCGACCGTCCTCGAAGAGTACCTCGGTGGTCTCCGCGGTCGCACCGGGGAGGTCGACGAGGAGGACGTACTCGTCGTCGGACTCGAGCAGGTCCGCAAACACCGCGTCCGGGAGGTCCCGGAGCGCGTCGCGTAGCGCTGACATATAGGTAGTTACGGCGGCCGCGGCGAAAAACCTGTGGTCATCGGTGTCGTCGCGGCGCGTCAGTCGTCGTCTTGATCGGGCGGCTTGGACCCCTCGAGCGACTCACCGATCCGCTCGCTTACGTCCTGTCCGGTCGACTCCCCCGGAAGGATGTCCCCTAAGGCTGCCCCGAACGCGGCGGCAGCCCAGATGACGGACACTCGCCCGATCGCCTCCACGGTCGTCGGACCGCCCTCAAAGAGTCGCCCCCAGAGGGCCATCGTCCCGACGGAGACGACGAGCGAGATGATCAACACCGCGACCAGCCGCCGCGGAAGGAACCCGAGGATTGGACTGGCGTCCTGGAGGTCCCGGAAGTCGGCGTAGTACAACAGCCCCCATGTCATCACGAGTACGAAGAGGACGTTCGCGACGAGGAACACCGGGATCCCGCCGACGAGCGTCCCGGCGAGCCACTCGGCGATGTCGAAGACGCCGTCTTCGACGAGGAGCGGAAGCGAGAGCAAGATTCCCCCGACGAATGACTCGGCGATGTCACGGGTCGTGTACTTCGTGATCCGGGTGGTAAAGGCCCGGCTTCCCGGCATTCGTTCGACGAGTGAGATCGTCTGCCGTACCTTCTCGCGCTCGTGGGGCTCGTCGACCGTGTCCTTCAGCGCGTCCAACTTGGTCAAGAGATCGTTGATGTCGGGGTTCTCCCCGCCGGGGGCCGTCGCCGAGTCGGTGTCCGGGTTCGGCTCGGACCCCGGTCGGTTTCCGGGTTCAAGCGCGTCTCCGTCATCGTCCCTACTCATGCCCGGTCAGTTATGCCCTCGGTTGAAAAAGCTGTAGGGCTGGCCGGCGACTGCCATTCGACACCAGCGACATGGGGCCATCACGCGGTCACACTCGCTCGAGGAACTCGGCGAGCGCCGCGTTGAACGCGGTCGGCTGCTCCAGCATCGCGAGGTGGGCCGCGTCGGCGACGGTCGCGCGTTGGCAGTCCGGGATCCGATCGTCGAGATAGTCGTGGTACTCGGGGGGCGTGAGCCCGTCGTGTTCGCCGACGATCGCGAGCGAGGGGACATCGACGTCGTCGAGTCGATCACGGACGTCGAACCGGTGGCAGGTCAGGAAGTCGCGCTCCGTCACGGCCCGTCCGCAGGCCGCCATTGCGGCGGTCGACTGCTCAGCGTACTCCTCGGGGGCGTCGTGAAAGAGTCGGTCGGGCTCGTGAAGCATCGAAACCGCCCGGTCGAAGTCGCTCGCGAGCGCATCGAGGAGCGGTTCGGCGACCGAGAGTTTCGCCCCGGTGCCCGCGAGCACGAGGCCGTCGAGCGCGAGGTCGCGTTCGAGCGCGATCCATAACGCGACGGCCCCACCCAGCGAGTTGCCACAGAGGACGGTCACGTCGGTCTCCTCGGCGACGGCGACGACATCGTCCGCGTACGCGTCTAGGGTTTCGGATCCCGGCTCAGTCTCGATGTCGTCGCTGTCTCCGTGTCCGGCGAGATCGAGCGCGATGACGGGGAACCGGTCGCTCAGACGGCTCTGTGCCGTCCAGACGTCCCCCGTGCCGCCGCTCCCGTGAATACAACAGACCGTCGGCCCGTCGCCGCCGCGATCGGAGACCCGATACGCCACGTCGCGGCCGCCGCGAGTGACCCGTTCCATACAGTTCGTGTGTCCGCGCGTGAAATATAAACCCCCGACGGCGGTCGGAGGTCGATGGCTCGGACGGCGAGCCCGGCCTCCCGTCTTCCGTTCTCCCCTGAACCGCTACACTACCGCTACTGTTATCGTTTCCCCCACGTCCGGCGATTTTGTACGACATATTTATATACTCTGACGCCTAACTTGTAGTTAGCATGAATCTCAATCAGACCCGATCGGCCGGCGACGACGCGTTGCTCCGCCGGTACGAGTACGAGGACGGGTGGGTCGTCGCCGCCGATCTGGGCGTCGACGGCGAGAACGTGAGCGTCGACACCGTCGGCGACACCGCGATCGTCGTGATAGCGGGCGACGGCGAACCGATCGAATCGGAGTTCGAACTCCCGGGATCGGCCGACAGTGTCGTCGTCGAGAACGGCGTCGTCACGATCGAGGGTGGACGATGAATCTCACGGTCAAGCCCTTAAAACAGAAGGACGCCGGTCGCCGCCTCGCGGCGCTCGACCGCGTCGCGGCCGAGGAGCTCGACCTCTCGGGCGGCGACTTCATTCGCGTCGAGGGCACCGACGGGGCGGCCATCGCTCGCGTCTGGCCCGGCTACCCCGAGGACGACGGCAGCGGCGTCATCCGCATCGACGGGAAACTCCGTCAGGAGGCGAGCGTCGGCATCGACGACAAGGTAACGGTCGAGTCCGTCGAGGTGAACCCGGCCGACCGGGTCACCATCGCGCTCCCTCAGCGACTCGGCGTTCGCGGCGACGTCGGTCGCTTCATCCGTGACAAGCTCGCGGGCCAGCCGATCACCGAGGGACAGACGGTTCGTATCCCCTTCGGGTTCGGCGTCATGGGTGGCGGCGGACAGGGGCAGGCCGTCCCGGTGAAGATCGCGGAGACGAGCCCGTCCGGAACGGTCGTCGTCACCGACTCGACGGAGGTCACGATATCCGAGAAGCCAGCCGAGGAGATCGTCGGCGGCGCGGACGCGCCCGGCGGAACGGGCGACGACGACACGCCGGACGTCACCTACGAGGACATCGGCGGGCTCGACGGCGAGCTCGAACAGGTCCGGGAGATGATCGAGCTCCCGATGCGGCACCCGGAACTGTTCACGCGGCTCGGAATCGACCCGCCGCAGGGCGTCCTGCTCCACGGTCCGCCGGGGACCGGGAAGACGCTGATCGCGAAGGCGGTCGCCAACGAGATCGACGCCAGCTTCCACACGATCTCCGGCCCGGAGATCATGTCGAAGTACTACGGCGAGAGCGAGGAGCAGCTCCGTGAGGTGTTCGAGGAGGCTACCGAAGAGGCACCTGCGATCATCTTCATGGACGAGCTTGACTCGATCGCCCCCAAACGCGAGGAGGCCGGCGGCGACGTGGAACGGCGCGTCGTGGCCCAGCTGCTCTCGTTGATGGACGGGCTGGAGGACCGCGGCGAGGTCGTCGTCATCGGCGCGACGAACCGCGTCGACGCCATCGACCCCGCGCTCCGGCGTGGCGGTCGATTCGACCGCGAGATCGAGGTCGGCGTCCCCGACCGCGACGGTCGCAAGGAGATCCTTCAGGTCCACACGCGGACCATGCCGCTCGTCGACGGGATCGACCTCGACGAGTACGCGGAGAACACGCACGGCTTCGTCGGGGCCGATCTCGAGTCGCTCGCGAAGGAGTCGGCGATGCACGCGCTCCGCCGGATCCGCCCGCAGCTCGATCTCGAATCGGACGAGATCGATGCCGACGTACTCAACAGCATCCAGATCACCGAGAACGACTTCAAGCAGGCGATGAAGGGGATCGAGCCCTCCGCCCTGCGCGAGGTGTTCGTCGAGGTTCCGGACGTCACGTGGGACCAGGTCGGCGGCTTGAGCGACACCAAAGAACGGCTCCGCGAGACGATCCAGTGGCCGCTGGAGTACCCCGAGGTGTTCGAGGAGCTCGATATGCAGGCCGCCAAGGGTGTTCTGCTCTATGGTCCGCCGGGCACGGGGAAGACCCTGCTCGCGAAGGCCGTCGCCAACGAGGCGGAGTCGAACTTCATCTCGATCAAGGGGCCCGAACTGCTGAACAAGTTCGTCGGAGAGTCCGAGAAGGGCGTCCGCGAGGTGTTCAGCAAGGCTCGCGAGAACGCGCCGACGATCGTGTTCTTCGACGAGATCGACTCGATCGCGACCGAGCGCGGCGGGAACACGAGCGATTCGGGCGTCGGCGAACGCGTCGTCTCACAACTGCTGACGGAGCTCGACGGGCTCGAATCGCTGGAGGACGTCGTCGTCATCGCGACGACGAACCGTCCGGACCTCATCGACTCGGCGCTGCTACGCCCCGGTCGGCTCGACCGGCACGTTCACGTGCCCGTCCCCGACGAGGACGCGCGCCGGAAGATTCTGGAGGTACACACCCGGAACAAGCCGCTGGCCGACGACGTCGACCTCGACGCCATCGCCCGGCAGGCCGAGGGGTACGTCGGCGCGGACATCGAGGCGGTGGCCCGCGAAGCGTCGATGAACGCCTCCCGGGAGTTCATCGCCAGCGTCTCGCCCGAGGAGGTCGGCGAGTCGGTCGGCAACGTCCGCGTAACGATGAAACACTTCGAGGACGCCCTGCGAGAGGTGAACCCGAGCGTCACGCCCGAGACGCGCGAGCGCTACGAGGAGATCGAAAGGCGGTTCCAGCGGTCGGAGACGGAGCAGCCCGCGGAGTCCGAGTTCGGCGCGTTCCAGTAACGCGCACGACTCCGTCGGCACGGTGAACGCCGGCGACGGTTTTTTATTCGTTTGACGGTGCCGAGACGAGCGTCTCAGATCAGTCCGGCCGCGGACAGTCCAAACACTACCGCAACGACCACGATGCCGATGGTGATCAGCCGCCAAGCGAGCGACAGCAGGAACTTCCCGACGACGATCACGAGCGCGATGACGACGAGCGCGACGAGTACCTGTCCGACCGGCTCGCCGAGTACTCCGGTCTGTGAGAGGGCGACCCCGAGATCGGTCATGTATCGCCTCACAACGACGAGACGGTTAAACGTGTAGCATACATTCTTGAATACTGATGCTTTTGGGCTTTATACCGGCCACCTTTTTCGAGTGTCACGGCCGCGATCCGCACTGTATCGGGGCTCTCACACCGCTCGATCCGGTCGTCTAACCCCCCTTCGTTTCCGATGTGATCGGGGCCCCGTACGTCGATAATTCGTCCGGATGTTCAGTTTCACTCCGGTCCACCCATGCTTTTGTAGCCGGAGCGTGTTACGTGTATTCGAACCGATTTCGGAGCCGTACACGCCGGACGAACGTTACATACGAGATCGGACAGATATGCGCCCAAACGGACCGGGAACCCGAACGTACAAAGGTCCGCTCCGCCAGCACACTAACACGACAAATGATCCACATCGCACGCCAGCAGACCGAGGTGTCCGTCGAATGAGCAGCGACGGCGTCTCCGCGGACGAACTCGAACTACCGATCAAACGCACCACCGGCGAGACCATGGAGGAGCGTCTCACCGGGAACGCCTACCACAACATCCTGCCCGCACGCTACCTCCGGAAGAACGCGGACGGGGAGCCGATCGAGGACCCCGAGGAGCTGTTCGATCGCGTCGCACGCAACGTCGCGCTCGCGGAGGCCGTCTTCGAGGCAGACAATCGGAACACCGAGATCACCGTCACCCCCGAGCAGTTGAAGCCCGACCACCCGCGGCGAGACGAACTCGCCGAGGACGTGTTTGGCGCGGGCGTGTCCGTCGACGACGACGTGGAGACGACCCTGACGGCACACAACGTCAACAAGTTCGCGTACGACACCGTGGTTCCCGAACTTCCCGACGGCGTCCGCGACCACGTCGAGGAAACCGCGTCGACGTTCCGTGACGGGATGGAGTCGCTTTCGTTCATGCCGAACTCGCCGACCCTGATGAACGCCGGCGACGAGCTCCAGCAGCTCTCGGCGTGTTTCGTCGACTCGCCTGCCGACGACATCACCGACATCCACCAGACCGCCAAGGAGGCGGCAGAGGTGTTCCAGAGCGGGGGCGGCATGGGGTATGCGTTCTGGAAGCTCCGCCCGTACGGTGACGCCGTCGGCTCCACGGGCGGGATCGCCTCCGGGCCGATCACGTTCATGCGGACCTTCGACCAGATGTGTGAGACGATCGCACAAGGCGGCGCCCGGCGCGGCGCGCAGATGGGCGTCATGCGCGTCTCCCATCCGGACGTCATCCAGTTCATCCACTCGAAGAACAAGGACGTCTCGCTGGCCCACTCGCTGCGCCTGAACGACCCCGACGACTTCACGCACAACTCCTTCGCGGACGCCCTCGAAGAGGCCCGCGACCTCATCGACGAGGACGGGAAGGTGCCCGAACACCTTCGGAACGCCGTCGAGGGACACCTCTCCAATTTCAACATCAGCGTCGGCGTTACCGACGAGTTCATGGAGGCGTTGTACAACGACGAGGAGTTCACCTTCACCAACCCGCGCACGGAGGAGCCCCACGTCGCGACGCCCGAGACGAAGGAGATCTACGAGATGTTCGGCCTTGGCGAGCACGTCGAGGTCGGCGAGGTCCTCTCGATCCCCGCACAGGAGCTGTGGGACGACATGATCGAGGGCGCACACGAGAACGGCGAACCGGGCGTCATCTACCTCGAACGGGTGAACAAGGAGCACTCCTTCGACGTGGAGGAGAACCCCGACCACCGGATCCTCGCGACGAACCCCTGCCTGACGGGAGAGATGGAGGTCCAGCTCGCTGATGGGACCACGCGCGCAATCGGGAAGATCGCGAACTCGGACGAACAGGTCGAGGTCCGTACGCTGGACGGCGGTGAGATCGCGACTCGGCAGGCGACAGCATTCAAAACGAGAAAGAATGCGGACATCGTGCGAGTCACCACGGACGACGGCCCGGAGATCCGCGTGACTCCCGATCACGAGATCCGCCGCGCTGATGGTGACTGGGTTGAAGCGTCTGATCTTCAGACTGGCGACGGTATCGTTGCTCTCTCTCGTGCCCGAGCCACTCCCCAGGGATCCGTTCAAGAGGCAGAAACTGCGACGGTCATCGCGGTCACCGGAGACGGGACCGCCGACGTGTACGACCTAACCGTCGAGGACACTCACAACTTCTTTGCCAGCGTTTCGGGCGAAGCAAGCATCAACGTCCATAATTGCGGTGAACAACCGCTCGAAGAGTACGAAGCCTGTAACCTCGGTCACATCAACCTCTCGACGCTCGCGGCGCAGGACGCGCCCGACTGGCGGGTCTGGTCCGCAGCACACGCCGACGAGTACGACACCGAGGAGGCGGCGATGTCGGCGTTCCTCGAGGAGGCGATCGACTTCGAGGAGTTCGACGAGCGGATCGAGTACGGCACTCGTTTCCTGGAGAACGTGGTCACGATGTCGGACTTCCCGGTCGAGAAGATCGAACAGAAGGTCCGCGACATGCGGAAGATCGGACTGGGTATCATGGGGCTCGCGCAGCTGTACATCCAGCTCGGGATCCAGTACGGCACCGAGCCGGGCAACGAGGTCGCTCGCCAGTTGATGACGCATATCAATCACGAGTCGAAGCTGGCCTCCCACGAGCTCGCTGAGGAGCGTGGCACGTTCAACGACTGGGACGAGTCGAAGTACGCGAACCCCACCGAGTACCGCGACTGGTTCGAACACTACACCGGGCTTGACGCCGACGAATGGGAAGACGGGTTCCCGATCCGAAACCACAACACGACGACGATCGCGCCGACGGGCACGACGTCGATGATCGGCAACACGACGGGCGGCTGTGAGCCGATCTACAACGTCGCGTTCTACAAGAACGTCTCCGACGACGTACAGGGCGACGAGATGCTCGTCGAGTTCGACGACTACTTCCTGCGCACCCTGGAGGCGAACGACGTTGATGTCGACGCCGTCAAACAGGAGGCCCAGGACCAGATGGCCGAAAACGCGTTCGACGGTGTGGACGGCTTGGAGACGGTCCCGGACGCGATCGGCGAGCTGTTCGTCGTCACCGGCGACCTCAGCGGGAAACAGCACGCTGCGGTCCAGTGTGCCTGCCAGCAGGGCGTCGACTCCGCCATCTCGAAAACCTGTAACTTCCCGAACGACGCGACAGCCGAGGAGATGGAGGAAGTGTACCGCTACATCTACGATCACGGCGGCAAGGGTGTCACCGTCTACCGTGACGGAACCCGCTCGAAGCAGGTGTTGACGACCCGCGCGAAAAACACCGAGTTTGCGGACGAGACGGAGGCGGCGGAGACGATAGTGGAGCAGATCAGCGACGTGTTCGGCGGCGTCGAGGCGTTCCTCGACAACGAGGACGTACAGGCGGCGATCGACACGGAGATCTCCGGGCTGCTCGAATCCGCCGACAAGCCCGAGTTCGACTACACGGAGACTCGACCGCGTCCCGACTCGCTATCGGGTGTGACTCAGCGCGTCGAGACCGGCTACGGGAAGCTGTACGTGACGATAAACGAGGAGGAGACCGGTCGGCCGTTCGAGCTGTTCGCGAACATCGGCCACTCCGGCGGCTACACCAACTCCTTCACGGAGGCGCTTGCGAAGGTCATCTCGACGGCGCTCCGCTCGGGCGTCGACCCCGAGGAGATCGTCGACGAGCTACAGGGTACCCGGAGCCCGAAGGTCGCGTGGGACAAGGGCGAGCAGATCCAGTCGATCCCGGACGCGATCGGCACCGCGCTCCGCCGCTACCTCGACGACGAGATCGACAAAGGGATCCCCCAACAGCAGAGTCTCGACGACGTCGGCGGGGAGACGACCGGCAGCGACGTGTCCGACGTCGATTCACCCGGGCAGACCGACGGTGGCGCGGCCGCCGGCGGGAGTGCGACCGACATCCCGTCCGGACCCGAACCCGCGGGCGGTCCCGACGGAGAACCGGAGACCGACGTCACGCAGGACCTCATCGCGGCCGGCGAGTCGCCCGAGTGTCCCGAGTGTGGCGGCATGAACCTCTACTACTCCGAGGGCTGCAAGACGTGCGAGTCGTGCGGCTGGTCGGAGTGTTAGACTGAGTCCCACCTCCTCGGGTTCTATATATTAGGCGGCACGCTCTTCTGGCGGAGATTGTTGATACGGATACCTCGTTCAGATCCGGAGCGGAAACCAGCACGCAAAACGATTCTTTGATCTGTTTTCAGAACACTGGTGCTCTCATAGAATCGCACGACTGCTCGCCATCAACAATGTGCTACACATGAGCGTAGGCGGCAAGAAGAGAGACGTTCGACGCGGATTCCCACAGGTCACAGCCGAAACGCACCGGCATACTGCGAAGGGTCCTTAAAAAAGCGTACCGTTGATCGTCTCGATACACCTCAGAGCCAATAGCTGCCTACCGCTCCGTTTCCGGAACTGATTCGGGTTCATCGATTTCCGGGATCGGCTCCTCGTCCGCAGAGAACGTTTCCACGGCCTCACCCCTCTCCTCAGCTGGAACGCTACAACGACGTAACTGGATGTCGAGTGTCGGTATGAATACGAGCCGAAACGGATGACGAACGTGCTCAGTCGTCTTCGAGCGCCTGTGCGATCCGCTGGAGCTGGCGGGTCGCGTCGCGGACCTCGTCGCGGAGCTGGCGTACCTCGCGGACGAGCTCTTCGTTGCCGACCTCGTCGCTGCCGCCCTCGCCTGGTCGGCCGCCGGGACCGCCGCCCATGCCAGGCGGGCCGCCCGCGCCGCCGGGGCCGCCGCCGCCCATCATTCCGGACATCATCTGTGCGAACGGATTTCCGCCCTCGCCCCCCATGCCGGGCGGGCCGCCCGCGCCGCCGGGGCCGCCGCCCATCATCTCCTCGGGGCCGGGTCGCTCGCCCTCCTCGCGTTCCTGTTCGCGTCGCTCGCGGATCTCCTCGACGCGCTCGCGGAAGGACTTCTCCTCGGCGTCGTCTCCGTCGGTCGCGTCGTCGGTTCCCGCCGTGTCGTCCGCGTCGGGCGTCTCGTCGTCGGTCATGGATCCCGGTTCGGGACGGGATCCGAAAAGGGTTGTTTCTCCGGGCGTCCCGCGTTCGCTCCCGACGCGTCTCCCGCGTCGTCCCCACCGAACTCACTCGTGGCCGGAGACGTGAACCGGCTCGTACGGCTCCTCCAGCCACTCGATATCGGACGTCGAGAGGTCGATGTCGAGCGCCTCGACGGCGTCCTCCAAGTGCTCGACGCTGGTCGTGCCGACGATAGGCGCGTCGACCCGCTCCTTGTGGAACTGCCACGCGAGCGCGATCTGTGCCATCTTCACGCCCTTCTCGGCGGCCAACTCCTCGACTCGGGCGTTGATCTCGGGACCACCGCCCTCTCGGTACGGGTGTCGATAGAGGTGTTCCTCCGTCTCTCCGCGGATCGTCGCGTCGACCTCGTCGTCCGGGCGCGCGAGGTACCCACGGGCGAGCGGGCTCCACGGGATGGTGCCGATTCCCTCCGTTTCACACAGGGGGAGCATCTCTCGCTCCTCTTCGCGGTAGACGAGGTTATAGTGATTCTGCATGGTGACGAACCGGTCGTACCCCGCCCGGTCGCTGGTGTGGAGTGCCTCGGCGAGCTGGTGGGCCCACATCGAGGACGCGCCGAGATACCGGACCTGGCCGCGACGGACCGCGTCGTCGAGGGCCGCCATCGTCTCTGTGATCGGCGTCTCGTCGTCCCATCGATGGATCTGATAGAGATCTATCGTCTCCATCCCGAGTCGATCGAGACTGGCCTGGAGCTCCTGCTCGATCGCCTTCCGCGAGAGGCCGCCGGAGTTTGGATCCGACTCGTCCATTTGGAAGTACCCCTTCGTCGCGACGACGGCCTCCTCGCGATGCCCCGCAAGCGCCTCACCCAGGATCCGCTCGGACTCGCCGTTCGAGTACATGTTGGCGGTGTCGAAGAAGTTCACGCCGAGCTCCAGCGCCCGCTCGACGAGTTCTTTCCCCTCCTCTTCGCCGAGTACCCAGTCGCGCCAGTCGGGGTCGCCGAAGCTCATACAGCCGAGACAGATCTTCGAGACCGTCATGCCGGTGTCGCCGAGCGTCGTGTACTCCATGGCGAGTGCTCGTCGGGTGACCTCAAAAAGATGGGTTCCGCGGGGAGTACAGACGGAACGAACGCGGTTTCCGATACGGACCCGTTCTCA
This sequence comes from Halorubrum alkaliphilum, assembly GCF_017873815.1. Classification (GTDB taxonomy): domain Archaea; phylum Halobacteriota; class Halobacteria; order Halobacteriales; family Haloferacaceae; genus Halorubrum; species Halorubrum alkaliphilum. The sequence goes on from NZ_JAGGKQ010000006.1 coordinate 132,970, forward strand.
CTCGTCACGGAACGACGCGGTGTATACGAGGAACGCGCCGGTGAGCAGCACGAACGAGAGGAAGGTGACGAGCGCGAGCACGTTCGCGACCGGGTCGAGCGGGCTGAGGAACTCCTGCCCCGTTGTGTCCAGCACCAACACCGCGAGGAGGGCGGCGATCAGACCGAGTAGCCAGTTCGTGAGCAGATCATCCATGGCACGACCCTCTCGTGGTCCGGATAAAAAGGCGCGGGTACGCGGTCGCCGGATCGAGAGTGCTCGGCATCGGTCCATCCCGATCGCGCCGCCGGACCTATACTGCTTCCCGCCGTGTGATCCGACGTGAGCGACACGACGACGCTGTGGCTGCTGGGCGATCAGTTACATCCCGACCTCGACGCCCTTGAGGACGCGGACGATGTCCTCATGATCGAGGCGACCGGGTTCGCCGACCGCCGCCCGTATCACCCACACAAACTGACGCTCGTCTTCTCGGCGATGCGTCACGTCCGGGACGACCTCCGTGAACGCGGACACGACGTGACGTATCTCCGGGCCGACTCCTTCGGGGACGGGATCGAGACGTTTCTGGCGGAGCGTCCGGATGCGACCCCCCACATCGAACTCATGCGTCCCGCGAGCCACGGGGCCGGCGACCGGCTCCGCGAACTCGTCGAGGAGCGCGGCGGCTCCCTCACGCTCCGTGAGAACGAGCTGTTCTGGACGACGCCCGCTGACTGGCGCGAGTGGGCCGGGGAGCCAGCGGGGGCAGGCGGAACGTCGGACGGTGACGGCGGCTCCACGGACCGCACGTATCGTCAGGAGGGGTGGTATCGCCACGTCCGACGAGAGACGGGCGTCCTGATGGACGGCGACGATCCGGTCGGCGGCGAGTGGAACTACGACGAGTTGAACCAGGAGACGCCGCCGGCGGGATGGACGCCGCCCGAGCGTCCGCGGTTCGAACCCGACGCGCTCACCCGCGAGACCCATGAGTGGGTCGTCGAGCGGTTCGACACGTGGGGGGATGACTCGCTCGACGGGTTCGCGTGGCCCGTGACACGCGAGGAGGCACTCGCGGCGCTGGACACGTTCGTCGAGCGGAGACTCCCGGCGTTCGGCCGGTACGAGGACGCAATGGTGGAGGGCGAGCCGTTCCTCGCACACTCGCTTCTATCACCCGCGATCAACCTCGGGCTGCTTGACCCCCACGAGCCGGTTCGAGCCGTCGAGGCGGCTTACGAGGAACGCGGTGTCGACCCCGGCGCGTACGACCCGGAACCGTCGGAGGCGACGACGCTTGACGCGTTCGGGGACGCCGTGGGCACGGAAGAGGGGGACGCCGCCGAGGACGCTCCCACCGCGAACGGCTCGGAATCGACGGAGCGACCGCCGGTCCCGCTCAACGCGGTGGAGGGGTTCATCCGGCAGGTGATCGGCTGGCGGGAGTTCACCCGCCACGTCTATCGCGAGGCGATGCCGGAGATGGCCGAGGCGAACCAGTTGGACCAGTCGCGGTCGCTTCCGCCCGCCTACTGGGACGGCGACACCGACATGACCTGTCTCTCGGAGGCGGTCGGGCACGTCCGCGAGTACGGTTACGCCCACCACATCGAGCGGCTGATGGTGCTGTCGAACTTCGCACTTATATACGGAACTGACCCCGCAGAGCTCAACGAGTGGTTCCATCTCGGCTTCGTCGACGCCTACCACTGGGTGACGACGCCCAATGTCGTCGCGATGGGGTCGTTCGGGACGGACGTCCTCTCCTCGAAGCCGTACGCCTCCTCCGGTAACTACGTGAACCGCATGAGCGACTACTGTGCGTCGTGTCCCTACACGGTCTCCCGGACGACCGGCGAGGGAGCGTGCCCGTTCAACGCGCTCTACTGGGACTTCTTAAAAGAGAACGAGGAGACGCTGCGAGGCACCGGCCGGATGGGGCTGATGTACTCGCACGTCGACAACAAGGACGACGAGGAGTGGGCGGAGATCCGCGAGCGCGCGGACCGGGTTCGGGAGCTGGCGGCTGAGGGCGATGTATAGTGGATCAAAAACGAGTCTACGCGTCGCCGACGAGCGCGCGAGCCCGGGGGAGCACCTGCTCGTAGCCGAGCGCGACGACGCCGGCGTACAGCGCGGCCGCCCCCATCACGAGTGCCCACAGCCCGAGAGCGAGATCGCCACCGGTCACCGCCTCGACACCCGTGAGTTCGAGCGCGACGCCGACGAGTGACACCGCGGCGGACCCGACGAGAAGCGCGAGCAGTTCGAACAGTTCGACGATGATCGCCGGTATCCGTGCCATGACCGTTTAGGCGTGTCCACGGTTTATAACCCTTCTCCCCGCTGGGTCGTCCGTCGTTTTTCCTTCGACGACAGTCTCCTCACTTCATGCCGAACGCTCGCATCGTCGAGTCCGCGATCCCCTTCGCGATCAGCGCGAGCCCGGCGACAAACAACATCATTCCCCCGCCGATGACGGGGTCCTGAAGCGTGACGACCGCGATCGCGAGGAACACGATCAGGGCACCGGCGATCCCCTCGAGTCCGAGCGTCTTTCGCATGTTGCCGCACTACTCCCGCCGTGAGGTAAAAGGGGCGGGTCCGCGGTCGTCCCTTTCGGCCCGTCAGGGTCCGGTCACATCGGTCCGGAGGGTGGGGCTTTTATCATATGGGCCACGTAGCCCGGAACACGCATGACCGACGGAGACGGAGAGGGGCGACGCGACCTCCGAATGCCCGAGGAGGACGAGGTGTTCGCCGAGGTCCTCGATATGCTCGGCGCGAACCGTGTCAAGGTCCGCTGTGCCGACGGAGTCGAACGGACCGCTCGGATCCCGGGGCGTATGCAGAAACGCGTCTGGATCCGCGAGGACGACATCGTGCTCGTCGACCCGTGGGACTGGCAGGACGAGAAGGCCGACATCACGTGGCGCTACGAGAAGAACGAGGCCGAACAGCTCCGCGAGGAGGGGCATCTCCGGTGACGACGGCCGACGATGGGCGGACGGATCGCGCCGACCGATCCGGCCGCGACGCTCGCGGTTCTTAAGTCGAAACGCCCCCGAGTGAGCCCATGCTTCGGCTCGCGATGACGACTGATTCGGAGACGTTCACGCGGATCCGCGACCCACTCGCCGATCGCGGGATCGAGGTCGGCCACGTCCAAGCCAGCGAGCGCTCGCTTCGCGTCGCGGACCGGCGCGACGGTACGAGCGTCGGAGAGGACGTCGAGTTCGACGTCGGATTCGTCTATCCCTCGCGGCTCATGGAAGGGGCCGTCGTCGACACTCGTCTGTCGGTTCCGTGGGTGAACGGCCGTGACGCGGTCGTCACCTCCCGGAACAAGGCTGGGGTCCTCGCGGCGCTCGACGCGGCCGGACTCCCCACACCCCGAACGGTGATGGTGTCGAACCCCGTCGACGAGGCAGTCGTCGCCGACGCGGTCGCGGGCTTCGAGTTCCCGGTCGTCGTCAAGCCGAACTCGGCGACCCGCGGGGTCGGCGTCGCGAAGGCGACCGATCTCGACTCCCTTTTGGGGATCGTCGACTACCTGAACCTCGTCCACGACTACCGAGCGACCGGCGACAAGTCGTACCTGATCCAGGAGTTCCTGCCCGACGCCAACGACTACCGAGTCATGGTCGTCGACGGCGCGTACGCCGGCGCGGTCCGGCGGGAGCTTCCGGCCGACGCGCTCGAAGCGGGGCGATGGAAACACAACGTCCACCGCGGCGCGGCGGCGACCGGCGTCGAACTCGGTTCCGCGGCTCGCGAACTCGCCGAGCGAACCGCCGCCACGCTCGAGATCGACTATCTCGGCGTCGACCTCCTGGAGACGGGCGGCCGGCTCGTCGTCAACGAGACGAACGCCCGGCCCACCGTCGACGCGGCGACGAAGTACGAACCGGACTTTTACGATCGACTCGCGTCGCTGATCGAACGGACGGCGGACGGAAACGGAACGACCCGCGAGGCGTGACTGGCCGGCTACACTACGTCGATGGACGCCGAGTCGTCGTCGCGGTCGAACTCGACTTCCAGCACGCCGTTGTTGAACGTCGCGTCGCCGGAGTGCTCGTCGACGGTCGTCGGGAGCTGGACGGTCTCGTCGTACTCGCGCCGGTCGGACGCCGCCGAGATGGTGAGCGCCTCGCCGTCACACTGTACGGAGAGTTCGTCCTTCGAGACGGCGGGGAGATCAGCAACGAGTCGGACGGTGTCCTCAGTCGCGTACGCGTCGACGTGCGTTTCCGAGCCGAAGCCGGCGTTCTCGGTCCCGGCAGCGCCCCCTGCCATCTCGTTCATCATCCGTTCGATCTCCTCGAAGAAGTCCCCGAACGGATCGTCTCGGTCGTCTCTGTCCATGGTTCACGTGACGACGGTCATCCCGATAAGCCTTCTGTCGACCGCCGATTCGGCCGGCTTCGACAGCAAAAGCGCAGATAGAGGGTTTATAATCATCGTTTAGAGTGTTTGATCGCAACTGGCCGGATTTAAGTAGCTGTACTGCCCTTTTTTTGCATATGAGTAAATCGTACCTGACTGCGGGCGATGAGGTCGCGGACGACGAGGTCGTACGGGTCGGGCTGAACGGGTTTGGCCGGATCGGCCGGAACGTGTTCCGAGCGGTGCTGGAGAACCCGAACGTCGAACTCGCCGGCATCAACGACGTGATGGATTTCGAGGACATGGCGTATCTCGCGAAGTACGACACGACGATGGGCCGACTCGACGGCGTCGAACTCGGCGGCGACGGCGACGAGTTGACGATCGGTGGCACCTCGGTCCCGCTATTCAACGTACAGGATCCCACAACCCTCCCGTGGGACGAGCTCGACGTGGACGTCGCGCTCGAATGTACGGGGATCTTCCGCACGAAGGACGACGCGAGCGCCCACCTCGAAGCCGGCGCGGACACGGTCGTTATTTCGGCTCCGCCCAAAGGCGAGAAACCGGTCAAACAGCTCGTCTATGGCGTCAACCACGACGAGTACGACGGCGAGGACGTGGTCTCGAACGCCTCCTGTACGACGAACTCCATCACCCCGGTCGCGAAGGTGCTCGACGAGGAGTTCGGCATCGAGGCCGGGACCCTCACCACGGTTCATGCCTACACGGGGTCACAGTCACTGATCGACGGTCCGAAATCGAAGACCCGTCGCGGTCGGGCGGCAGCCGAGAACATCGTCCCGACCTCGACTGGTGCCGCCGGCGCGGCACAGGAGGTCCTCCCGCAGCTCGACGGAAAGATCGACGGGATGGCGATGCGCGTCCCGGTCCCCAACGGCTCGCTCACCGAGTTCGTCGTGACGCTCGACGAGAAGGTAACGATCGAGGGGGTCAACGACGCGTTCCGTGATGCGGCCGACTCGGGCCCGCTCGCGGGCGTGCTCGGCTACACCGACGATGAGGTCGTCTCCAGCGACATCGTCGGGCTCCCGTTCTCCAGCTACGTCGACCTCGAATCCACGAACGTCATCGCCGACGGGAAGCTCCTGAAGATCCTCACCTGGTACGACAACGAGTACGGCTTCTCGAACCGGATGCTCGACATGGCCGCGTTCGTCAACGCCGAGTCGTAGACGTCCGCCACCTACACGATCCGTCACCGATATACACCGATACGTCCAGTCACACCCATGGCCACGTTCGACACCATCGATGACCTGCCGGCCGACTCGCGCGTGCTCGTCCGACTCGATCTCAACTCCCCCATCGAGGACGGCGAGCCACAGGACAACCGCCGGTTCGAGCGCCACGCACGGACCGTCCGCGAGCTCGCCGAGGCGGGCCACCGCGTCGTACTCATGGCCCATCAGGGCCGTCCCGGACGCGACGACTTCACGTCGCTCGCGGGCCACGCCGCGATCCTCGCCGACCACGTCGACCGCGACGTCGCGTTCGTCGACGACACGTACGGCGAAGACGCCGTCGCCGCGGTCGAGTCGCTTTCGGCGGGTGAGATACTGCTCTTAGAGAACACGCGGATGTGTGACGACGAACTTCCCGAGGCCTCGCCCGAGGAGAAGGCGGACACCGAGTTCGTGCGAACGCTCGCGCCCCTGTTCGACGCGTACGTCAACGACGCCTACTCGGCGGCCCACCGGAAACACGCCTCGCTCGTCGGGTTCCCGCTCGCGCTGCCCGCGTACGCGGGCCGCGTGATGGAGACGGAGTACGAGGCCAACACCGCGATCGCTCGCAAGGAGTTCGACGGCCCCGTGACGATGGTCGTCGGCGGCACGAAAGCGACCGACGTGATCGGCGTGATGGACGCGCTGGAAGGGACCGTCGACCGGTTCCTGCTCGGCGGCGTCGCCGGCGAGCTCTTCCTGCGTGGGGCGGGCCATCCGGTCGGTCACGACCTCGACGGGATGGACCTGTTCGACGACCAGTGGGAGGCGAACCACGAGGTCGTCGAGTCGATCCTCGCCGACCGGGGTGACACGATCCACCTCGCGAGCGATCTGGCCTACGAGGACGACGACGGCGACCGTGCGGAGCACACGATCGCCGAGATCGACGAGAAGACCGATGCGTACCTCGATGTCGGTTCGGGAACGGTCGAGGAGTACGATCCTCTGATCCGCGAGTCGGCCGCGGTGTTCGTGAAGGGCGCGCTCGGCGTCTTCGAAGACGAGCGATTCTCGGTCGGTACGGTCGGGGTGCTCGAAGCGATCGCCGAAACGGACTGCTTCTCCGTCGTCGGCGGCGGTGATACCTCTCGCGCGATCGAAATGTACGGGATGGACGAAGCGGACTTCTCACACGTCTCCATCGCCGGCGGCGCGTACATCCGCGCGCTCACCGGCGAGCCGTTGCCCGCGGTCGAGTTACTGGAGGCGGCGGCAGAGTCGTAAGACGGTTCCTCAGAGAAGTCGATCGCCGCAGTTCAGCTACTCCTCGTGGATGTCGAGTTCGAACTGCTCGTTTTCGGTGACCGCGTTGAGCACGACGCTCGTGTTCGACTCGCGGATGTCGGCGTCGGTGAGGATCGACTTGATCTGGTCGTTCATGCCGTCAGTGTCGGTGAACTTGCCGATCGCGATGACGTCGTAGTCGCCGGTCACCTCGTAGACGCTCACCATCTGTTTCTCCTGCCGCAGTTTCTCGGTGACTTCCGGCAGCGCGCTCCCCTCGACTTTCAGCTGGAGCACTGCGGTCACGTCGAAGCCGAGCTTCTCGTAGTCGACCGTCGGGGTGTACCCCCGGATCACGCCCTCGTCCTCGAGATCACGGAGGTGGTTCGAGACGGTCGTCACGGAGACATCGAGTTCGTCACCGAGGCTCCGGAGGCTGGCACGACCGTTCCCGAGTAGTGAGTTCACGAGCTTGGCGTCGAGGTTTTCGTACGTCATTACACTGCGCAAGGGGTCCGGGGCTTTATAATTTAACGAATGTCCACAAGTATCCCCGGAGTGGCGGTACATGCGCCAAGCGATAAGGCCTTTATACTGGCACATGAGTACTAAACGTCCAAAACATGACGGACGAACAAGCGAAACCAGACGGCGGCCTCACGGCCGAAGAACAGGCAGTACTCGACGAAATAGAGGAAGAGAACGTCGACTTCCTCCGGCTCCAGTTCACCGACATCCTCGGCGTGGTGAAGAACGTCTCCGTGCCCGCGCATCAGGCGGAGAAGGCGTTCACCGAGGGGATCTACTTCGACGGCTCCTCGATCGAGGGATTCGTCCGCATTCAGGAGTCGGATATGCGTCTCGTTCCCGACGCTGACACGTTCGCGGTGCTCCCGTGGCGGAGCGGCGAGGACGGATCGGCGGCGGCTCGCGTCGTCTGTGACATCGTCGACACCGACGGCGAGCCGTTCGCTGGCGGTCCGCGTCAGGTGCTCAAGAGCGTCCTTGAGAAGGCAGACGACATGGGGTACTCCGTCTCCATCGGTCCCGAGCCGGAGTTCTTCCTGTTCAAGACCGACGACGAGGGCAACGCGACGACGACGCCCCACGACAAGGGCGGCTACTTCGACATGGCCCCCAAAGACCTCGCGAGCGACGTCCGCAAGGAGATCATCTTCACGCTCGAGGAGATGGGCTTCGAGATCGAGGCGTCCCACCACGAGGTCGCGCAGGGTCAGCATGAGATCAACTTCAAGTACGCCGACGCGCTCACGACCGCCGACAACATCGCGACGTTCCGGACGGTCGTCCGCGCGGTCGCGGCCCAACACGACCTCCACGCGACGTTCATGCCCAAGCCGATCGCGGAGATCAACGGCTCGGGGATGCACAGCCATATCTCGCTGTTCGACGAGGACGGCAACGCCTTCGCCGACGACTCCGACGAGTTCAACCTGAGCGAGACTGCCTACCAGTTCATGGGCGGCATCCTCAACCACGCACCCGCGTTCACGGCCGTCACCAACCCGACCGTGAACTCTTATAAGCGTCTGGTACCCGGCTACGAGGCACCGATCTACGTCGCGTGGTCCGACACGAACCGCTCGGCGCTGGTGCGTGTTCCCGACGCCGCGGGCGTCTCCGCGCGCTTCGAGGTTCGGAGCCCCGACCCGTCCTGTAACCCGTACCTCGCGTACGCCGCGCTCATCTCCGCCGGACTACACGGCATCGAGACGGACGCCGACCCCGGCGATCCGGTCCAAGAGGACATCTACGAGTTCGACGACGAGCAGCGCGAGGAGTACGGCATCGAGACGCTTCCCCCGAACCTCGGAGCCGCCGTCGACGCGCTCGAAGCCGACGAGGTCGTCTCAGACGCCCTCGGGCCGCACGTCTCCGAGAAGTTCGCCGAGGCCAAGTCCCAGGAGTTCGGTGAGTACCTCACCCAAGTGTCCGAGTGGGAGGAGGACCGCTACCTGGAGACGTTCTAGGGCCGTACCGACGCCGAACTAACGCTTTTTTCGAGACATAAAGCGGGGAGGCCGATCACGACGGCAACTGCCGCGAACGTCGCGACGAGCACGACCACGGCTGACGACGATACGGCATAGGCGCCGACCCAAACACCACCGGTACCGAGCAGCGCTGGGACCGCAACCCGAACTGGAACGACAGGCTCGTCCCCGTCGACGAGCAGCCACCCGACCGCGCCGCCGAGACCGGTCGAGATACCGATGGCGGCTTCTATCACTCCGTCCGTCCCGCCGTTGACGACCGCGACGACCGCAGCGACACCGGACACGGCTGCTGCGAAGAGAAACACCGGGAACGGATCGAGATCGGCCGGGACACGGGTCAAGTCGGTCCGGTTCGTTTTCGCGACCCGAATCCGTGTATCGCCGGCGAGTCGAAGGCTGCCGACGACGACACAGACACCGAGGAGAAGGCCGGTGACGACGTCGACGAGGAAATGGACCTCGATGGCAACCCGGGAGGCTGCCACGGCGATCGCAACGACCGCGGCCCCTGCGAGCCGGTTTCGGGGCGTTGACGGGCGATCGTACAGCAGCGCCAGCACAACGTACGCTCCCGCAGCAGCCGCCGCGTGCCCGCTCGGGAATCCGAACCCGCCGGAGAGAACCTGTGACTCGTACCACGTCGATAAGACACCGGGGAGCCACGTCGGTCCGTCGACGGGAGGTGTTGCGCCGGGCGGGCGCGGGACTGCGAACCACGCCTTCCCGAGAGCGACGGCGGCGTACGTACAGGAAACGGTCGCGATGGCCGTTGCGCCGGCACGGCGCGGCGACGCCGTGAGACGGGTGCTCCCAAACCAGTAGCCGATCGCCAGCAGCCCGAACAGGAACCACGGGTCCGCAAGATGGGTGACGGCCGCGAGGACGACGACGACGAATTCGGGGAGCGCATCGACGACGACGAACTCACCGATCCCGCGATCCGCCGTGACGAGGCCGGTCACGAGCGGATCACTCGGTCAGTCGCTGCCCCGGTCGCGAGCGTAATCGAGCGCTTTTCCGGGCGCTTCGAGCAGGTTGAGGCCGATCCCGACGATGATAAAGAGGGTGTACAACCCGAGCGTCGACAGGCCGAGTATCAGCATTGCGGCGATCGCGGTGGGGCCGTCGAGATACGCGAACGCGCCGAAGATCAGGACAGTGCCGTATAACAGCACGAGATACGGACCCCATCCCCGGGCGTGTCCGCGTCGCATCCGCGAGCGCACGTACCGCTTCAGCTCCGACTCAACGGCGGGTTTATCAACGGTTCGCCGTTCCACGTCGTCCTCGAACTCGTCGAACTCCGCGCGCAGCCGCCGCACCTCCGCCTGTAACGCCGCGACATCCGGTGCCCCCTGTGGTCGTTCGTCGTCGCCGGCGTCGTCCGCACTGTCCGGCTCGCCGTTCATACCCGTGAGTCGGTCGCGGTCGTGTTGTAACTGCCGGTCGGCGACAGCGCTTGCCCCCGCGCCAGCAGCGGCGCTTGACCTCGCGTCGTCAAGCGGTCCGGGGGTGGACGCCGGTGGTGTTCGATCCGCCAATACGACGTTGACGACGCCGCCGACCACGACGACGATTGCGGCGACGTACAGCCACGTCACGAGCAGCAGTATCCCGCCGATAACGCCGTACACTTGGTACTGGCCCGCGCTCGCGGCGTACAGCTGAAAGCCGGCTTGGAGGACCGTCCAGCCGACCGCGGCAACGGCCGCCCCCGGAAGTGCCTCGCGGGCGGAGATCGACGGCTGCGGGAGCATGTAGTACATCGGGAGAAACACCGCGGTGAGGAACACAGGCAACGCGAGGATGCTCGCCGTCTCGACCAGCGGGATCGCGTCCACGGCTGCGACGAAGGTGCCGACGGCGACCATCACGGCGATACCAACGCCGATCGCGAGAACGACGGAGGCGGCGTCCGCGAGTTCCCGAAGGAGGTCGGGCGAGGTGTCCGCGCCGTACAGCGACACGAAGGCTGTATCGAGACCGCGGAACACCTTCAACGTCGACCAGACGAGGACGGCTACTCCGAGAACGCTCGCGCCTGCGCGCCCGCCGGCGGAGGCGACGGCGGTTTCGACTGCCTCCGCGCCGGCGGGAGTGAGAAAGTCGCCGGTTGCCGCGACCACCTGCCCGGCGATCGTTTCGCCGAAGACGACCGTCGCAACGACGACGAGCAGCAGGAGCGCAGGGATGAGCGAGACGAAGGCGTAGTAGGCGATCGCGGCCGCGAGAAACGTCACCTGCCGATCGACCGCAGTATCGACGACGCGACGAGTCGTCTCAAAGGCGGCCATCGAGCGCGAGAGCATGCTCACGCGTTCGGGCGAGCGGAGTAAAAACGGGGCGGGTTGGACCGGCGTCCGCCGTTTCCGTCCTTAGTCGTCCTCGCCGAGCAGGACCGCTCGCATCTCCGGGACCGACGCGTCGGTTTTGACTGCGGTGCCGCGGTAGTGTGCACGGCTCGCCTCGTAGCCGGCCGCGCGAAGCCGGTCGACGAACTCGTCCATCCCGATCGCGGGCTCGCTCCACTGCTTGTACAGTCGGTGTTGGTCGTAGTGCGTCGGCGTATCGAGCTCGCGGGCGACGGTTCCGAGGAGCGTCCGCGCGCGTTTCGCCTCCCCCATGTCGTCGGTGACGTGTTCACGGACCGATCGGGTGAACTCGGCGTCGGCGACCGGCCCCAACCATATCGGGCCGGCCGTGAGCACGCGATCGCTCCCGCAGATCGGGCACGTCTCGACCGGGTCCGCGATCAGCCCGAGCGTCGGCTCGCGCCAGAGGCAGTCCTCACAGGTGTCGACGTATCCGAGCTGGTCGATAGATCCGTCCGCCGCCTGCGCGCCGGACTCCAACTCGAGATAGGTCCGCGCGTAGTGTCGGGAGACGTGTGAGACGATCGGCCGGGCGGCCTTGTCGTATCTGGCCGCGGTCCGGACCAGCGCGGAGATCAGCGTCCGAAGCCCCATCTCCGGGTGGTAATCGGTGTTACGTGGGACCGCACCGTACTTCCGGATCCCGCTGTTTAGATGGGCGCCACACAGCGGCGCGGTGTCGGTGGCGGTGACACAGACGAGGTTCCGCGCGTTCGCCAGCGCGGCGTCCGCGAAGGGGATCGGCGTACCGTACGGATCCAGATCGACGACGTCGAACGGGCCGTCATCGTACAACAGGGCGTTGACGTCGCGGCGGGCAGTCTCACCGTCGAGGCCGTTCTTCGCGAGGTTCGAGGCGGCCAACTCGACCGCGTCGGGGTCGACGTCGGCGCAGGTGACGTCGTACCCCTCGCCGGCAGCACGAACCCCGCGGATCCCCGAGGCGGCCATCGCGTCGAGATACGTCGCGACTCGCGGCTCACGTTCGTGATACGCGCGCAGGACCGCGACCGTCACGTCCCGGTTCAGCTCCTGTGTCGGGTTGAAGAAGACTCCGCCGCCCGTCCCCTCGCTCGCGCCGTCACGAGCCTCGGGGACGCGCACCGTCACTCCGCCCTCCTCGATGTCCATGCCACGGCTTCGTCGATCCGCGACAAAAGAGCCCCGCTCCGGGGACGATGGCGGGTGGAGACCCCCCGTCCTCTCGCTCCCGACGGACGGGATTCGGCGTGAACGTTATCGGGTACGGGGATAAGACGGTGATATGGCACCCGCTGACGGCGTGACCGGTGTCGGGACGGACGCGTCGGACGAGGGCGCGGACGCCGAGACGGACACGTCGGTCGCGGACGCCGTCGGTGACGAGGACTCCCCGGATTCCGACGACCCTGACGTGGTCGATCGAACGGTACTTCGCCGACAGGCGGCGTTCGTCGCTCTCACGTTCCTCGGGATGGTGGCCGGGCTCGTGGGAGGCTGGGTTGACGCCTCCGCGACGTTCGTCCGGTGGAGTTACGGGGTCGCATACGTCTTCGGCGGCTGGTACGGGCTCAAGGAGAGTGTCCGCGCGCTCCGGGAGCCGGCCGTCGAGATCGACCTGCTGATGGTCCTCGCGGCAACCGGCGCGCTGTACATCGGCGCGCCCTTCGAGGGAGCACTCTTGCTGTTCCTCTTCTCGCTGTCCGGCGTGTTGGAAGGATACGCGATCGGCCGGTCGCGGACCGCGATCCGGTCGCTCATGGAGATGCGCCCGGAGTCGGCACGGGTCCTCCGGAACGGCGAGGAGACAACGGTTCACATCGACGACGTCGAGATCGGCGACGTCTTCGTCGTTCGGCCGGGTGACCGGCTCCCGCTCGACGGCGTCGTCGTCGACGGGGAGAGCTCCGTGGACCAGTCCTCGCTCACCGGCGAGTCGGTCCCCGTAAGCAAGGAGCCCGGCGACGACGTGTTCGGCGGCACAATAAACGAGACGGGGAGCCTCGAGGTCCGAGTCACGCGCGAGTCCGACGACTCCGCGATCGCCCGGCTCATCCATCTCGTCGAAAAGGCACAGAACAAACGAGCACCGACCCAACAGCTGATCGACCGATTCGAGCAGCCGTACGTGTTGAGCGTCTTCGCGATGACGGCGGTCGCTATCGTGATCCCATTCGTCGTTCTCGATCACGCCTTCGACCCCACGTTCTACCGAGCGATGACGCTCATGGTTGCCGCGTCGCCGTGTGCGGTCATCATCTCCACGCCGGCCGCCGTCCTGTCGGCCATCGCCGCCGGCGGTCGGCGGGGCGTCCTGTTCAAGGGCGGCGAACACATCGAGACGGCAGGCGACGTCGACGCCGTCGCCTTCGACAAGACCGGGACCCTGACTGAGGGGAGCACGCGGCTGACGGACATCTCCGCGTCCACGTCCGGCCCTACCGACGACGAGCTTCTCGGGATCGCGGCCGCCGTCCAGTCCCGGTCGGAACACCACCTCGCGGAGGCGACCGTTGCGGCCGCCGAGGCGCGCGATCTCTCGATCCCCGACGCGACCGGCTTCGAGGCGGTCGTTGGCAAGGGTGTCCACGCGAACGTCGGGGGAGACACGATACACATCGGGAACCCGCGATACTTCGAGACGGTGACTGCCGGCCGGAAGATCGCGGGACTCGGGGCGGGAACGGATCGAGTTCGCGAGCTGGAAGCGGACGGGAAGACGGGAGTCCTCGTCGTGCGAGAAACTGACGACAACGGCGACACGCCGACCGACCTCATGGTTCTCGGCTGGTTGGCGTTCACCGATACGATCCGCGAGAACGCGGCGGCAACGATCCGGAAGCTGCGCGAGGAGGGCGTCGAGACGGTCGTCATGCTCACCGGCGACAACGAGCGCGTGGCTCGCTCCATCGCCGACCAACTGGGCCTTGACGAGGTACACGCGGGGCTGCTCCCCGAGGAGAAGGTCGATCACATCGAGGCGTTACAGGAGCGGCACGAGGCCGTTGCGATGGTCGGTGACGGCGTCAACGACGCGCCCGCGCTTGCGACCGCGGACATCAGCGTGGGGATGGGCGGGGCCGGAACAGACGTGGCACTCGAAACGGCCGACATCGTGCTGATGTCCGACGACATCGGGACGCTCCCGTACGCCTTCTCGCTCAGCCGCGAGACTCGAAAGACGTTGTACGTCAACTTCGCGATCGCGTTCGGGGCAATCCTGATCATGATCGCGGCGATCCTCGCCGCCGGGATCCCCCTCCCGCTCGCGGTGATCGGGCACGAGGGATCGACCGTCCTCGTGAGCCTGATCGGGCTTCGACTGCTCCGGTTCGAGGGCTGAGGCGTCGTCGTCGGCCCTGACCCGTCCGCCATCGAGCGGACACGAGATCGTGTCAGTACTTGAGTAGCGAGTAGGCGATACACGCCAACCCGGCGGCGATCAGCAGCGACTCCATCGTGTACAGCATGAGGAGGTGGCCGGTTGTGAGCCAATCTCCCCCACCGATTCCCGGCGCGTAGAGGGCTTCCGTGACGATACTCGCCGTGATGAGCCCGAATCCGAGGGTGGTGTACCGGAGGTTCTCGCGTTCGAGCCGGCGTTGTGCCCGATAGCTGAGAACGGTGAGCGCGCTCCCCAACACGAACACGAGGAGGTTGCTCACGATGAACATCCAGAGTGCGGTGTTGGGCATGCTCACTCCTCCGTGGGCGACTCCGACGGAAGGTCGGGAAACTCCGAACTCACCGAGCCTCGGTGCCCTTCGCCGAGATCACGGAACAACTCCCCGAACTTGTCGACCGTGTCCTTCCGTATCTCCAGATTGACGGTGAACTCGCCGTCCTCAACGCGCACGTTGATCTCTTGGAGGTCAGTCGCGTACTGTTTCGAGTGACCGCTCTCGGTGTCGACGACCTGCTCCTCGGAGAGCATGTCGTACTCGACGAGCACGCTGATCCGTCGATAGATCGTCGGGAGCGACGCGTCACAGATCTGCTCGAACTCCTTGGCCGACAGCGGCCGCACGCTGGCGGCCGCGAGGATCCGCCTGCTCTCGTCGCTGGCCAGTACCTCGAATATCCCGCCGGGGTCCCATTGATTGCTCATGATCGGTGGTGAAGCCTCGGTTGACGCGTCGTTCTCTCACGGATGAGCGCTGCCCGATCGCGTTCGTCTCCACGCTGTTCTCGCACGCTATTAGTCTCCCGTGTTCGGATCCACCGATCGATGGCGGGAGTATATCGAGTATATTGATACGGTGGTGTTTATAACTGAGAGAGTGGTGTTGCTGGCGGCGGTTTATAAGTGGTCGAAGGTGTGATGAACTACTCAAAAGCTCCAGCCGCTCGTTTATAAGTCGGAGACTGCGGATCGACGCTGACGACCTCCAAAGCCCCAGCCGTGTGAGCGGCGTAGGCGTTCACGAGAGCTCCGCTCTCGTGAGCCAATCAGAACGCTGCGCGTTCTGATGACGACGCAAGCACCGCAAGGAGCGGAGCGACTGAGGAGCGCAGCGAGCGTACGCCGCTCACACGGCTGCCCCTTTGAGTTCCACCCGCAACAGCAACCGCACCTCACACCTCCCCAGCCTCGTCGGGGGCCCCCCCCCCCCGGGGCGGCGGGGGGGGCCCCCACCCCCGCCCGCCCGGCAACCCCGCGCCCCCCCCCCCGGTACTTTTATAA